>NZ_CANLZM010000011.1 GCF_947495565.1 uncultured Pontibacter sp. | reverse complement strand
GCCCCGTCCCTGCTGAACCGGGATGCAAAAGTAGGCAAAAATCCCGCCCCCGCAACACCACCACCCAAAAAAACTTATCCGGAGCAGGTAAGCACCTGAAAGACAACGAGAAAAAGTTTCGGGTGCCCGCCGCGGGCGCCTGCTGATCAGCTGCCTGTCATCAGATGGCGCTTTTCAGCGGGCAAAAAAGAAGCCCGGCATTGCTGCGCGGGCTCCTTTTATACTTATATACCAGTTATACTTTACGCATTCACTGCTTCTCTTTTCAATGTGCTTTTTCTGTCTGGTCCTACCGATACTATAGTTATAGGTACTTGCAGGTGCTTTTCCAGGAAAGTCAGGTAATTTTTAAATGCCTCCGGAAGCTCGTCTATAGATTCAATCTTGTTCAAATCTACTCTCCAACCTGGCAATGTTTCGTAAACTGGCTCCAGCTCTCCTGTCTCTATAGAGTGAGGTACTTTATCGGTTATCTCTCCTGAAGGCAGTTTATAATGTGTACATACC
The DNA here is from genome assembly GCF_947495565.1 of uncultured Pontibacter sp. Classification (GTDB taxonomy): domain Bacteria; phylum Bacteroidota; class Bacteroidia; order Cytophagales; family Hymenobacteraceae; genus Pontibacter. Next base: position 195,310 of record NZ_CANLZM010000011.1, on the reverse strand, counting down.
TTTATAGTATCAAACTCCGTCAAAACATCAGCCTTCATCATGTTTAGCTGCGTAACGCCATTTAGCATAATGCTATACTTCAGGCTTGGCAAGTCTACCCAGCCACAGCGACGCGGACGACCTGTGGTAGAACCAAACTCACGACCAGCTTGGCGAATCTCCTCCCCTACTTCATCTAAAAGCTCTGTTGGGAAAGGGCCGCTGCCCACGCGGGTGCAGTATGCTTTGAATATACCGTATACTTCGCCGATGTGCTTAGGAGCTACACCAAGACCTGTACATGCTCCGGCTACAATAGTGCTGGAAGAAGTTACAAACGGATAAGTACCGAAGTCAATATCTAACAAGGCACCTTGGGCACCTTCTGCAAGTATACGTTTGCCGCTTTGCAGCGCTTCGTTGATCATGTACTCCGATTCAACTAGCTGCAGTGTGCGCAGGTAGTCCACGGCATCGAAGAAGTTCTGCTCCTGCTCACCAAGATCCAGCTCCTGACCATAGAACTCTACTGTTTTGCGGTGGCGCTCTACCAGTTTATTGTAGCGATCCTGGAAATCATCTGCCAGAATATCTCCTACTCTTAAGCCTACACGGCCTATTTTATCTTGATAAGTTGGGCCTATGCCTTTTAGAGTAGACCCGATTTTACCACTGCCTAATGCCTCTTCGGAAACACGGTCCAGCACTTTGTGCGATGGAAGTATAAGCGAAGCCTTTTTAGAAATGTACAGGTTTATAGAGGCGTCTACGCCACGGTCCTGCAGTTTCTGCATTTCAGTGCGGAAAACAATTGGGTCTAGCACCACGCCATTGCCAATAATGTTTTTGATTTCCGGATGAAAAATGCCGGATGGGATCTGATGCAGCACGTGCTTAGTGCCTTCAAACTCTAACGTGTGGCCCGCATTTGGGCCGCCCTGGAAACGGGCTACAATGTCATAGGTCGGAGCAAGTACGTCTACAATCTTACCTTTACCTTCGTCGCCCCACTGCAGACCTATTAAAATGTCAACTGCCATTTAAGTATTTAGTATGTTGATTCCTTTAAGAATTGCGCTGCGAAGTTATCGTTCTCAGCAATTGTAAATATCGCGTTCAGCTTTGTTACTATAAGTAATTTGCGGATATGGTCTGATGGCTTTATCAGCACCAGCTCTCCTCCACGGTTGCGAAACTTTGTAAGCAGCGACACCAGTACTCCCATACCGCTGCTGTCCATGAAGCGCACATTTGACAGATCGACAGCACAGAGCTGCATACTTCCCTCCTGCAGCCCATCCACGCTCTCCATCATCTGTTGCGTGTCTGCGCCTGCTATCAGGTCGCCCTCCAGCCGGATGTAAAGGATGTTATCCTTGAGTTCTGTCTGATACTTCATGTTTTTCTTCCTCTGTCACTTTTCTAGCACGGCAATCACCGCAAACACCATATAGGTTCAGGGAGTGGTGCAAGATATGAAAATTTAACAGTTCGCCCACCATTGTTTGAATCTGATGCACACGCGGGTCGCAAAACTCAACCACTTTATGGCACTCCGTACAGATTACGTGGTCGTGCTGGCGGTAACCGTACGATTTCTCATACTGCGCCAGGTTACGCCCGAACTGGTGCTTGCTTACCAGATCGTTCTCTACCAACAGGTCCAGCGTATTATACACAGTGGCCCGGCTTACGCGATAGTTTTTGTTTTTCATACTGATGTAGAGTGACTCCACATCAAAATGCCCGTCGCTGGAGTAGATCTCTTCCAAGATAGCATAGCGCTCAGGTGTTTTACGCAAGCCTTTGCTTTCTAAGTATGCCGTAAAGATCTTTTTTACTTCTTCAAACTTCCTTTTATCTAATGCCATTGTTTCTTCTAAAGTATAAGTAAGGCTTCCTCTTAATCAAAACGCTCTACGGTAAGTATACCGTTCACTTTGCTCATGCGCTGAATAAGCTTATCGAGGTGGCCTGTGTCATTTACAAATACCATAATATTCCCTTCAAAAATACCGTCGTTGGAGTCTATGGTAATGGAGCGCATGTTTACTTTTAAGCTGGTGGAGATAATTCTTGTCAGGTCGCTCACCAAACCCACACGGTCAGTACCCTTTATCCGGATGCCTACCAAGAAAGCCAACTCCTTCTGCTCCGTCCACTTCGCTTTGATGATGCGGTTGCCGTAGTTAGACATCAGCTCCATAGCCCGCTTGCAGTTGGTGCGGTGTATCTCTATCCCGTCCTCCTCTGTCTGAAAACCGAACACATCATCGCCCGGAATAGGATTACAGCAGTTAGACATGTTGTAGTCCCAGTTAGATGTTGTCTCGCCTATCACCAACATATCCGAGTTCACGCCCCTGATCTTCTGCACTTCTCTATCAAAAGATTTCGGGTCGAGCATGGAGGCGCTCTTATCGGAGGCGGCTGTAAAGATAACTTCTTTAATGTTTTTGATGTCGATGTGGCCGGTGGCTACTCTATAGTATAGATCTTGTAGCGTGGCAACATTAAAGAAAGCCTGCAGCTTGTTCATGTTCTGCTGCGTATCGGCTACCCCTAAATGCTCCATTCTTGCATCTAGCATAGCCTTGCCTTGCTCCGCCTTGTTTTTGCGCTCCTCGCGGAGAGCATCCTTTATCCGGGTGCGTGCCCTGGAGGTAACTACATACTGCAGCCACTCCTCGTTCGGCTTCTGCTTCTGCGAAGTCAGAATCTCCACCTGGTCTCCGTTCTTTAGTTGATAGCTTAGCGGCACCAGCTTCTGGTTTACCTTGGCACCCAGACAGTGTAAACCGATCTGGGAGTGAATCTCAAATGCAAAATCCAGGGCGGTAGATTTATCCGGAAGTATGATGAGCTCGCCTTTCGGTGTAAACACAAACACCTCCTCCACAAACAGGTTCTTACGGAACTCGTCCATAAACTCAAGCGCGTTGGCGGTGTTGTTCTCCAGCATGTCGCGCACCTTGTTTATCCACTGCTCCAAACCTTCGGCAGAGCCGCCGCCCTCAGTTTTATACTTCCAATGGGCAGCGTATCCGCGCTCGGCAATCTCGTCCATGCGGTTGGTGCGTATCTGCACCTCCACCCACTGCCCAGACTTGCTCATAACCGTCGTATGCAACGACTCATAACCATTGGCCTTTGGCGTGTTCACCCAGTCGCGCAGGCGGTCGGGGTTTGGCTGGTAAAAGTCTGTTATGATAGAGTATACCTGCCAGCAAGCCGCCTTCTCATTCTCCAGCGGCACGTCAAGTATAATTCTGATTGCAAACAGGTCGTAAATCTCATCAAAGGTAATGTTCTGCTTCTTTATCTTTTTCAGGATAGAGTAGATAGATTTCGGCCTGCCTTTTATGTTAAACTTAAAGCCATACTTGTTCAGCTCATCCTCTATCGGATGTATGAAGTCTTTGATAAACTTGTTACGGGCGCTGCGTGTCTGGCGTACTTTTCTAGATAAATCCTTATAAGTGTCGGTGTCGGTATACTTTAAGTACAGATCCTCCAGCTCAGATTTAATAGCATACAAACCAAGCCGGTGCGCCAGCGGAGCGTACAGGTACATAGTTTCGGATGCGATCTTGAGCTGCTTGTGGCGCGGCATACTACCCAGCGTACGCATGTTGTGGAGGCGGTCGGCTAGCTTTATAAGTATAACGCGCACATCGTCGCTCAGCGTGAGCAGCATTTTACGGAAATTCTCGGCCTGCTGCGAGCTGCCGTAGTCGAATACGCCGGATATTTTGGTCAGCCCTTCAATGATACGCGCCACGCTCGGTCCGAACTCGCGCTCAATGTCAGCTACCTCCAGGTCAGTGTCCTCCACCACATCATGCAGCAAAGCGGCTACAATAGAGGTGGTACCCAGCCCGATTTCCTCAACGGCTATTTGGGCTACAGCCAGCGGGTGCAGGATGTAAGGCTCACCAGACTTGCGGCGCATATCTTTGTGCGCCTCAAGCGAGGTGTTAAAAGCCTTCTTAATAATCTTCGCGTCATTATCCTTCAGGAAAGGCTTTGCATACCTAAGTAACCTCCTGTAGTGCCTGAGTATCTCTTTGCGTTCTGCTTCTAAATCAATCATGTTGTGCAACTATGCTATAGTATACAACCTGCTTTGGCGGCGCACACTATAAGTATAAATAAGCTGGCGGCTTTATAAGTTTCAAATATAACTGATTCTAACACGCAACCAATACACCGCTTCTGCTAAAGCGTTTAGGAGGGTGTTGTATATGCAGGTTAAAAAATATTTAAGAAATTTTTGCGTGAGCTATTGCATTTAAAATTTCGTTGCTTACCTTTGCAACACTAAAACGAACAAGCACACTCAAGCGGATGTGGCGAAATTGGTAGACGCACTAGACTTAGGATCTAGCGCTGCGAGGCATGGGGGTTCGAGTCCCTCCATCCGCACAAACAACACGAACCCTCAACAAAATTTGTTGGGGGTTTGTTTTTACTAGCTATTTCTAAAATCTTAAATTTTTATAAGCCTTGAATATTACATTAAACCAAACCGACAGCACCAATGCGCAACTGAAGGTGGTACTGGAAGAGGCGGACTACGCACCGAAAGTAGACCAGCAGGTAAAAGAATACAGCAAAAAAGCTCAGATAAAAGGCTTCAGACCTGGTAAAGTACCTGCAGGGCTTGTAAAGAAAATGTATGGCAAGAGCATTCTGGTGGAGCAGATCAACAAAACGCTTCAGGAGGAGATCTCTAAATATATCCGTGAAAACGATGTGAAGCTTCTAGGTGAGCCGCTTCCGGAGACAGAGCAGCCAGAAATTGATTGGGATAACCAGAAAACTTTTGAATTTACTTACCAAGTAGGCCTGTTGCCAGACTTCAACCTTCCGCTGGATAAAAGCGTAGAGGGCTACAAAGTTGAGTTAGACCAGAAAACAATCGACGAAGCTTACGAGAACCTGAAGCGTCAGTTCGGCAAAACCGTTAACCCGGAAACAGCTGAGCAAGGCGACTTTATTTCTGGCGAGCTGAAGCAGGTAGACGGCGAGTTCCAGTCTAAAACGCTTATCCCGACTAGCCGTGTGGTAGAAGGTCAGGATAAATTTGTAGGCGTAAAAACAGATGACGTTGTTCGCTTCGACATTCGTAAGACTTTCGGCGATGACAACGCTGCCCTGGCGCACGTTACAGGCCTAAGTAAAGAAGCTGTGGCTGACCTGAACGGTGAATTTGAGTTTATCGTGGAGAAGATCAACCGCACAGAGTCTGCTGAGTTGAACCAAGAACTTTTCGACAAGCTTTTCGGTAAAGACGAAGTAACAACTGAAGAAGAGTTTGACGCTAAGATCCGTGAGACGATCTTGGAGAACTATGAGCGCGAGTCTGACAACCTGCTATACCGCAACATCATCGACACACTTGTTGACAACGTGGAAGTAGAACTGCCTGAGGCGTTCTTTAAGCGTTGGATCCAGGTTACAAACGAAGGCAAGCTAACTACTGAGCAAATCGAAGAGAACTTTGATAAGTATGTACGCGAGCTGAAGTGGTCAATGATCAAGAACAAGGTAGTTGAGGAAAACGAGCTGAAAGTATCGAACGAGGAAGTGGTTGACGCTACCAAGGAGAAGATGCTGGCGCAGTTCAACATGCCGGAAGTACCTGAAGAGCTGATGGAAAGCATGAACAGCTACGCCCAGCAGTATCTGCAGCAGGACAACGGCCGTAATTATATTAACGAGTACGAGCAACTGCTGGCTGAGAAGGTGCTCGCTAAACTAAAAGAGAAGATGACTGTTGTTGAGAAGACTATCTCATCAGAGGACTTCAGAAATATGTCGCTGTAACCTTAGCGCACATACATAACTTTATAAAAAAGTCCTTCAATTTTAGAAGGACTTTTTTATTTTTGAGAAAACCGTAAACCTAAACAAGATGATGTTTAACAAAGACGAGTTCCGCAAATTTGCTGTAAAAGGCCAAGGCATGAGCGGCCTGGGCGTAGACCAATATATTAACCACGTAGAAGGCAGAGCCATGCATACTATCGAAAGTATGACTCGCTCGGTAATCGAGGAACGCCCTACTAACTTTCGTGAGATTGACGTATTCTCCCGTTTGATCATGGACCGTATTATTTTCCTGGGCACACAGGTAGATGATTTTATCGCTAACATCATCACAGCTCAGCTCCTGTTCCTGGAGTCAGCAGATTCTAAAAAGGATATCCTGCTTTACATTAACAGCCCGGGTGGCTCTGTGTATGCAGGCCTAGGTATTTATGACACGATGCAGTATGTAAGCCCGGACGTGGCAACAATCTGTACTGGTCTGGCGGCCTCTATGGGTGCCGTGCTGCTGGCCGGCGGTGCGAAAAACAAACGCTCTGCCCTGCCACACTCCCGCATCATGATTCACCAGCCAATGGGCGGTGCGCAAGGTCAGGCATCTGATATCGAAATCACGGCCCGCGAGATCCTGAAGCTGAAGAAAGAGCTTTATGAGATTTTGGCTGATCATTCAGGTAAATCATATCAGGAAGTTTATGACAACTCTGACCGTGACTATTGGATGCGTGCCGAAGAAGCCAAAGAATACGGCCTGATAGACGAAGTGCTTGTCCGCAAAACTACATAAGTATAAAGTATAACTTATATAATATAAAAACCCGTAACATAACTGTTGCGGGTTTTTGTTTTGTGTTTTTTGCACTAATAAAAGACTCCTTAAGTATAAAGGGTAGCTTGAAAGAGCAACTTTATCAAAAAAGTTTTCCACACCCTACTGTGTACATCAAGGCATCCCACATGATTAACTATCAGATACTTATCTAAAAATAGTAAAATACTTATCTTAGAATTTATGTCCATGTTTGAACCATGTTTTAGCATTTGCATCAAAATTTTTATACTCGTATAAGTATTCATTTTTGTACCTTTGCTTTACGCATTTTAAAAAGGTGCGTAAACTACTCTGGATCAATCGTTTCTTATGGCAGAAATTACGTGCTCATTTTGCGGCAAAAACAAGAAGGATGTATCGGTGATGATCTCCGGTATCAACGCGCACATTTGCGATCGTTGTATCGGGCAGGCACAGCAGATATTGAATGAGGAGAACAAGATACGCGCTAGCAGCCGTACTCCTAAGTTCAACCTGATGAAGCCGAAGGAGATGAAGACTTACCTTGACCAGTTTGTGGTGGGGCAGGACGAAGCGAAGAAGGTTATGTCGGTGGCGGTTTATAACCACTACAAGCGCCTGATGCAGCAGCCTACCGACGATGATGTGGTTATTGAGAAGTCGAACATTATTATGGTTGGCGAAACCGGTACAGGCAAAACGTACCTGGCGCGTATGATGGCCGGCATCCTGCAGGTGCCTTTCTGTATTGCCGATGCTACTGTACTTACCGAAGCCGGTTATGTTGGCGAGGACGTGGAAAGTATACTTACCCGCCTGCTGCAGGCCGCAGATTACAACGTAGAGGCTGCAGAGCGTGGCATTGTATACATCGATGAGATTGACAAGATTGCCCGCAAGAGCGATAACCCGTCTATTACGCGCGACGTGAGCGGCGAAGGTGTGCAGCAGGCCCTTCTGAAACTGCTGGAAGGCACTACGGTAAACGTACCGCCGCAAGGTGGCCGCAAGCACCCGGAGCAAAAAATGATCACGGTAAACACTGAGAATATCCTGTTCATCTGCGGTGGCGCCTTTGTTGGCATTGACAGGCTGATTAAGAACCGCCTGAACACGCGCCCTATAGGTTTTTCTAAGTCTAAGCTGGATGAGGCTGAGGAAAACGAAAACTTCCTAAAATACCTGACTGCCCAGGATCTGAAAAACTTCGGTTTGATACCAGAGCTTATCGGCCGCTTGCCGGTAGTCACGCACCTGAACCCGCTGGATAAGGAGACACTTCGCCTGATTTTGCTGGAGCCAAAGAACTCTATTGTGAAGCAGTACAAGCGTCTGTTCGAGATGGAAAACATCAACCTTTCTTTTGATGAAGGTGCGCTGGAGTATATTGTGGAGAAAGCAGCAGAGTATAAATTAGGAGCACGTGGTTTGCGCTCTATCTGCGAAGGAATCATGACGGATGCCATGTTTGAGCTACCATCTGAGGAGGGAACAAAAGAACTGGTGATCACTGGTGACTATGCCCGCGAAAAATTTGAAAAATCGAGCCTGAAGCAGCTAAAAGTGGCTTAAGGCAAGTATAAACCCATAAAAGCACGAGAGGCTTACCTTTTACAGGTAAGCCTCTCGTGCTTTTATACTATAGTAAGTGTATTATTTAAAACTCCAGGTCAGCGTAGGCATCTTTTTCCACGAATGGGCCAGCAGAAGATTCTCGGATCAACAGCACTGATATCAATAATCCTGTAAGGCCTAAGGCGATAAATATAGATTTCATAGTCTTGTTAGTTATATATAGCATTATAAAGCCTCGCTAGCGTAGCAAGGTCTATGTCTATACGGCAAAGGACTAGCGGCAGGTTATAGGAAGTTTGCTGGTAAATTGGGTTAGACTTTCTCCTCTTTCAGATACTTCACCATCAACTCGCCGGCACGCTCCGCCGTTCTAAAATCGCCAATCTTCTTCCGGACAAGTGTATATCCCTCCTGCTGCTGCTTCATGAAGTGCTGATCAAACAACACTCGCTTCAGCTCCGCTACAATTTGCTTCGCCGTAAAATCATCCTGAATCAGCTCCGTTACCACAGGCTTGTTAGCGATCAGGTTCACCAACGAAATGTACGGCACCTTAATTACCATCTTGCCGATAGTATAAGATATGGAGCTTGTTTTGTAGCACACCACCTGCGGCACGCCAAATAAAGCCGTTTCTAAAGTGGCAGTACCTGATGTAACCAGTGCGGCCTTCGCATGTGAGAGCAGGTCGTAGGTTTGGTCGTAGATGATCTTGATGTTGGAGTCTTTGTTGTACTGCTCGTAATACTCCTTAGAGAAATTGCTCACTCCCGCCACCACAAACTGGTAATCCCGAAAATTTGGCAGTACGCTCAGCATGACGTGCAGCATGTTCTCAATCTCCTGCCGCCGGCTGCCCGGAAGCAGAGCAATGATAGGCTTGTTGTTATAGAGTTTGTTCTTAGCTCTAAAATCTGTGGTCGGCACATGGTCTGTTACAGAATCGTTTACAGGGTTGCCTACATAATCTACTTTGTAGTTAAACCGGCCGTAAAACTCCTCCTCAAAAGGCATGATCACAAACATGCGGTCTACTACTTTTTTTATGCCATGCACGCGCCCCTGGTTCCAAGCCCAGATCTTTGGCGAGATGTAGTAAAACACCTTCATCCCCTGCTTTTTGGCAAACCTGGCAATACGCATATTAAACCCGGCATAATCTACCAGTATCACCACATCTGGCTGGTACTGCTTTATATCCGATTTTGCCTCACTCAGGAAACCGAGAATCTTGCGCAGGCTCTTAAAAACCTCCGCAAAACCCATAAAAGCCATTTCCTGATAATGGCGCACCAAGTCCATACCGGCAGCCTGCATCATGTCTCCGCCCCAGCCCCTGATCTGCGCCTCCGGGTCTTGCTTGCGGAGCTGCTTGATGAGGTTGGATGCGTGCAGGTCGCCGGAGCGCTCCCCGGCTATAATGTAATACTTCATGGGGTAAGTTCTTATGGAGTTGGTAAAATAAGTATAGCGGATGTAAAGTATAAACCGCTCACTAAATTATTCTCCAAAATACTCCACGTAATTTCGTGGGGTTTCGTAAAGCTTCAGGCTGTGCAGCGTGGCAATATTGTTTGAGATTTCTTTTACGCAAGGCTCCAGTATTTTCCAAAACTCCACTACAAGATTCTCTGTGCTGGCCAGCTTATCTTCCATAAAAGCCACATCCAGGTTCAGGTTCTTATGGTCTACTTTATCGATGATGTGGGTGCGGATGAGTGTACTGAGCTTTTTCAGGTCAATGACAAAGCCTGTATCCGGATCGGGTTTGCCCTTTACCGTTACAATCAGCTCGTAGTTGTGCCCATGCCAGTTTGTGTTGGCGCATGGCCCGAAAACCTCCTTATTCTTAGCCAACGACCAGTTCGGGTTGAAAAGCTTGTGAGCTGCATTGAAGTGCTCTAACCTGCTAACGTAAATCATTTATCCTCTAAAATTGTAATTCTTTTTGAACAGCAAATATACAAAGAAAGGAACACCAAAGAACGAAGTAATAATTCCGATTGGCAGTCCGGCGGGAGGGTATATTATCCTGGAGAGCAGATCGCAGACAAGCATGAACAAACCGCCGATGAAAGCGCACAGCAGCAGGTTGCCTTTACCCGTTGCGCCCAGCAGTCCGCGGGTGACGTGGGGTATAATCAAACCGACGAATCCGATTGGCCCTGATGTCGCAACGGCAAAACCTGTAACCACTGATACTGTGGCTAGTATAACCCAACGCGTTTGCGCCACCTGTATACCCAGCGCCTGCGCCCGCTCCTCCCCCAGTAAAAGTATGTTGAGTTGTTTCTGATAGAAAATAAAAAGCAGCAGAGCCGCCAGCAAGGCCGCCGCCGGGTAGGGCACCATCTCCCAACTGGCCCGCTCAAAACTCCCCATTGACCAAAACACCACAGACCTGAGCTTTCCTTCGGAATCAGACAGAAACGTGAGCAGGCCAACGATGGAGGTAACTAAAGAACTAAGGGCAATACCTGCCAGCAAAAGTTGCGCTGGGATAATCTGCCGCTTCCGGTAGCCCAATATCACCACCACCAGCGTTACCAAAAAGGCTCCGGCCAGCGCAAACACGGGCGGCAAGTATAAACCGGCCACCGTCATGGGCACAAAACCAAAGAAAACGATCACCGCGCCTAACGATGCGCCCGAGGCCGTTCCCAGTAAGTATGGATCGGCCAGCCCGTTGTTTACCATCGCCTGCATTAAGTAACCGCAAAAGGCCAGCGAGGCTCCCACAGTCAGTGCCAGCAGCAGGCGCGGCAACCGCAGATGAAGTATCGCAAAATGCGTGGTATCGGCTGGGTTGTAGTTGCTGAATACCTGCAGAATAGTAGCCGCATCTGTATCAAAAGAGCCGACCTGCAGCCCCAGCAGCATCACCACCAGAATCAGCAACAGGGCAAGTATAAAGTATGAACCGCGCCGCATCATGGATAAATAAAGCCCTCCAGCTCCCGCAGCGACTCCACCACTCGTGGGCCCGGCCGCGACATCAGGTTATCTGTTGGTTTGTATATCCGATTGTTTTGGTAAGCTTTGATTTTGCGCAGTTCAGAATAAAGTTTAAAGAAGCTCTCTTCCAATTCTTCTTTAGTGCCGCCAATCAGCACGTCGGGGTTCAGCTTCAGAATGTATTCGCGCGTCAGTGCCGGGTAAGGCTGCTCAAATACTTCCTGCACCGCGTTCTCGGCGCCAAGTATGCGCAGCTTATCGGTAAAAATAGTGTTCTGCCCGTACACATAAATCGGATCATGCCAGGTAATAGCCAAGACCTGCTGCGGATTTTCTGATTTCTGATGCTGCTGCTTTAGCTGCGCCACCTCCTGCCGCAGCGAATCCGTCAGCTGCTTTGCCTCCTGCTCCCGGTCCATAATGCGCCCGATATCTTCCAGACCCGTAAAAATATCTTCCACTGATCTATACTTCTGATAATACACCGGCACGCCCAGTTCCTTCAGTCGCTCGGCCACCTCCAGCGGCGTAATTCCTTCCACAGTAAAAATCAAATCCGGCTTCAGGGCCAGCACCTGCTCATAATCCACCGGGTAGTTATTGACTATGGGCTTCTGCTGCACGGCAGCCGGGAAATCGTCGTGAGGGGTTCGGGCGATGATGGAGCTCGTGTCGAGTACGCCAAATAGCATTTCCGTCATGGAGGAGGCAAAGGAGAACACGCGCTCCGGTTTTTTTGGCAGTGTCAGTTCACGACCTAGATCGTCTTGTAGCACCAACGTTTGCTGCGCCTGCTTCTCTGGCTGGCTGCACGAAAACACCAGCAGGCAAAGTACAGTATGAAGTATGAATCTGGCTTGTCTCAAAGTATAGATGCCTTACACAAAGCAGGCGGCTCGGTTTATTTTCGTAAATTTAACGCAATTTTAGATACAGGCTTAACAAAGAAGTATGATAGTAGTAACAGGTGCCGCAGGCTTTATTGCCAGTTGCCTCGTAAGCAGGCTGAACCAGGACAATTTCAACGATATAGTGGTGGTAGATAATTTTTCTGTCGCCAAAAAAGAAGATAACCTGAAAGGTAAAGTAATAAAAGAGTACGTAGACCGCGAGAACTTTTTCGACTGGCTGAACGATCACTACGAAGAAGTAGAGTTTGTCTTCCACCTGGGTGCCCGCACCGATACCACTGAGTTTAACAAGGATGTGTTCGACCTCCTGAACCTGAACTACTCTAAACAGATGTGGAACGCCTGCGCCGAATATCAGATTCCGCTGGTTTATGCTTCTTCTGCGGCCACCTACGGCTCCGGTACCCTCGGCTATGATGATAATGAGGAGACTATTCCGCTGCTGAAGCCCCTTAACCCTTACGGCGAGTCTAAAAACGATTTCGATATCTGGGCGCTGCAGCAAACAGCTAAGCCATTCTTCTGGGCCGGCCTGAAGTTCTTTAACGTGTACGGGCCAAACGAGTACCACAAAGGCAAAATGGCTTCGGTTATTTTCCATGCTTATAACCAGGTAAAGGAAAAAGGCAGCATGAAGCTGTTCCGCTCGCACAACCCGGAGTACGCCGACGGTGAGCAGATGCGCGATTTTGTGTATGTAAAGGATGTAATAGAGGTGTGTATGTTCCTGATGCATCACCGCAAAAACTCGGGTATCTACAACCTCGGCTCTGGAGAGGCTCGCACTTTTATGGCACTGACGCTCAACACCTTCGATGCCATGGGTGTGGAAGCGAACATCGACTTTATGGATACGCCGGAGAACCTGCGCGACAACTACCAATACTTTACCGAGGCCAACATGAGCAAGTTGCGCTCCATTGGTTACGACAGGCCATTTTATACTTTAGAAGAAGGCGTAAAAGATTACGTACAGAACTACCTGATGCAGGGGAGCTATTACTAACATACTACCTAAAGATCGGTTCTGGCTACGGAACTAGATAAAGAGCAAGTATAGCTAGGTGCTATACTTGCTCTTTTCGTTAGATGCTGTATCTTAAGGTTTTCATACTTAAAATATAAAAGAGATGGATCAGGCAGAAAAAACCATGATTGATAACCTGCACAAGAATACAGGCAAAACGCTGGAGCAATGGGTAGAACTGGTGCGCAGTAAAAGCTTTGCCAAGCATGGCGAGATTATTAAGTTTCTGAAAGAAGAGCACGGCTTTACCCATGGCTTTGCAAACTTGGTGGCGCACAAATCAAAAGGCTCGGATGCCGGGTCTGCAGAGAACAAGGATGACCTGATCGCAAAACAGTACAAGGGCAAGGAGCATTTTAAACCTTTGTATGAAACACTGCTATCAGAGATTCAGAAGTTTGGAGAGGATGTGGAACTTGCCCCTAAAAACGCTTACGTGAGCTTGCGCCGCAAAAAGCAGTTTGCCATACTTCAGGCTGCCACCAAAACCCGCTTTGAAGTCGGCCTCAACCTCAAAAACCAAGGAGCACAAGGTATTCTGGAATCTATAGACAAAGCAAACGCCATGTGCTCACACAAAATCATACTTACCTCAGAAGATCAAATCACCCCGGAAGTTATCAACTGGTTAAAAACTGCTTACCAAAACGCCGGCTAATTTATACTTATGAAAAAGTTTTTCGCCCTTACCATACTTTGTTTGGGTTGCTTTGCTGCCCATGCCCAGGCGCAAACACAGAACCTGAGCTACAGCAAAGCCCTCGCCGACTCGCTCGGTGCCGATGACTACGGCATGAAGCAGTATGTGCTGGTTATACTTAAAACCGGCTCCAACACCACCACCGACAAAAATAAGCTGAACGAGTACTTCCGGGGCCACATGGAGAACATTAACAGGCTGGCAAACGAGGGGAAATTAATTGTAGCTGGCCCGCTTGGCAAAAACGACAAAGCTTACCGAGGCATTTTTATACTTGATGCCAAGACAGTAGAGGAAGCTCAGGAAATGGTAGGGACCGACCCGGCTGTTAAGGCTAAGATTTTTGATGTAGAGCTTTACCCATGGTATGGTTCCGCTGCGCTGCCTTTATACTTAGAAACGCATCGTAAAATTGAGAAGATAAAGCCTTAAAACAACACCGATACCTGCGTACGTCCGGTATGCACTGCCCCCACTCCATTAGCTTTGCGGCCGTCATAGTTCAGGGATATATTGAGGCCGTTACTCAGGCGCTGCTGCATCACTAAAGACCAGGTCATGTTGTTGCCGGGGCGAAGGGCGTTCAGAATTTCGTAGCCAACATAAGAAGTCTCAAGCCCATCAAAATCAATGTTCACGTATTTAATATTGCCTGTGATGGTTCGTTTGCCCACCTGGCTCAGCTTTGTTTCCAGCCCCAGCTCATGAAAAGTGCCCTCCTGCTCTACTTCGGAAATCTCCAGCACATCCTGTTTCAGCGACAGCTGGTACTTACCCGTAAAGCGCAGCTTCGTATTTGGCTGGTAAGCCAGCTCCGGCGACAGCTCCCGCGCCTGAATTTTAAAGTTTTTTGAGCTCAGAAAGTTTGACTGATTCTCCCGCACATTATAACCCAAGGTCATCTGCGAGCTCAGCACCTCGTTCAGGTTCAGCCGACCTATCAGCACATGGCTAAGCACGTTGCGTGTTTCGGTGCCGTTTGTTAGCAGCTGCTTCTGCTCGTTTTGCTGCACGGTGTACTCCATGCCATACTTTGGGCTACTGCGGTTAAAGTATACCGTATGGCGAAGCTGCTTCACCAACGAAATCAGAAAAGCATCCTCCACGTCTTCGCTAAAAGGGTTAAAGCGCTGACTCAGGTTACTGTCGGTTGTTTTTTTGTTGATGCTCACAAAACTGAGCATCGAGAAGTTGGAAAGCTTGGCTTTTATACCCGGTTCGCTGCGCCAGCTGCGTGGAGTTGCTGTAGTAAGGCGGTAGGTAAAAGTGTTTGTATAGGCATTTACGTACTCATCAGTGGGCAGATATATCTTGATATAGCGCCGCTGGTCTACTGTTTGTGCCTCCAGGTAGTCGTTCAGGTTATTGGGGTCACCGCCCTCGCGCAGGTAGTGCGTTCCCTGCCCCGGCAGTGTCTCCTGAAAAACATAGATGCGCTTCAGCTCCCGCCCGGTGCCGGTAGCATAACTCAGCTCCGAACGGAAAGCGCCGTCTGCAAATGTGCCGTTATAGTCTACACGCGATTGTATCGTTTCCTCATCTTTATTATTTCTGACATCCAGCTTACGGTAAGTGGCCTGCACCGCCAGCGTTTGCTCCTGGTTCAGCCGCGTTTGTACGATGGCGTTATATGTCTGCCCCACTTCCAGGTTGCCCATTGTTCCGTAGCCTGTCGCAAATCTGTCTCTGCGGTGGCTATAGTCTACCCGGAACTTTGTTTTAGTGGTATCGCCGCTTTCGAGGTAAAACTGGTGCTGTTCAAAATATTGCGCGGAACCAACCACAGAGTCAGTGTTTAGAGCTGTAAGGCGATTTTTATCAAAGCTGTAAGTATAACCCGGAGAAACTTTACCTATAGCATACTCTACATTCATATCGCCCCGGTACCACTGCGACTCCCGCTCCTGCTGTGTGTTGTTAAGTATAAAAAAACGGTTCCGAAACTCCAGCTTGCCAAACCTTTTCATCAAGTCCAGGTGGTGCTGCACACCATCTAACTGCTCCTGCCTGTAGCGGCGACTGATGCGGTAGTTTACAAGATTTGCTGCGTCCTGGGCTGCCCCCACCGAAAAATTAAAAATGTGGTCTTCGGTTTTCTCAGTATTTGTTAAACTCCAGTCACGGTCAAACTCGATGGGGCGGTAGCGGTCTATCGGCTCAAAAAACTCATCTGTATACTCATAGTTCAGGCTGCTGTTTAACTTATACTTCCCCATAAAAGGAATAAGCTTATCCTGCACTACATAGCCTAACCGTAAGCCTTTGCCGTTATCATCTCCTGCATCACGGTCCGAGAAACGGTTTAAGTCATGCTCTGATGCAGCGGCTTCAGCAAAAAAACTAATGCTTTTCTGTAGTTCATAACTGCTGCCAAAGGTTATCAGCTGCTTCTTTCGTGGTGTAGGCAATACGCGCACAGGTGCATAACTCCCCTGTCGCACCCCGTTAACAGGAGCCACCCAACGGTAAGCCCGCCCGTTTACTGCGCCGTTTATAGCCACATAGTCTCCGTTTCCTGAGCCAACATTGGTAAAGCTAACGCTATAATGCGCATCTTCCGGGCTGGTAGAGTATACGTATATGCGGTCCAGGTTTTGGCCGTTGTTGTAAGAAGTATCGATGCGGGCATACAGCACCTGCCCCGGGTCATAAGCTACACTGTCGGCACCAGAGGAAATGGCCTGGTTCAGGCTATCGCCTATACTTGCCAGCAAACGCTTCTGCTCCGAGTTCAGGTTAAGGTTTAGAAGGCTGTTGGGGTTGTCGCTTTCGTTATAGTAGTTTCCGTACACCTTCAGTTTACCAAGGTTCTGGTAATGGTTGAGGTGGTAGATGCCCCGGCTATAGTTTTGGTCCGAGTATTCAAAATCTACTCTTAGCCTCGAGTTTTTAGTGATCACATGCCGGGTGGTAAATGTGATTTCAGCCTGATTGTAGTCAATTACATAGTCATAATCATACCCCCGCTGCAGCAGCACCCCATCCAGGAAAACACGCTCCGAGTTTGCCAGCACAATAATAAACAGCTCATTGTTTGGCCCGCGCAAACGGTACGGCCCCAACACCCCCTCCTGCGGCTGTATGGTTTGGGAGGCAAACTTTCCTTTAGACACCGAAGCTGCTACTGTTGTAACCCCCTGCCGCTCCGCATCCTTACCTGATATATAACTGAAAGCACCACCCTGCACGTTTTTATAAAATTGCATAAAGTACGAAGGCTTGCTTTTGAGAACCACATCGCCGGCAGTTAGCTGCCATCGCTTGTGCTGAAGCGTAATGTATACTTTATCAAACTCCTGTAGCTGCTGTGTATTACCCTCCGGCTGAAAAGGAATGTTTTGGTCTGTAATAGCTGCTGTTATACTTATATCATCCGTTAGTTTGCCGTCCAGCTGCAGGTTTAGAGCTGAGTTAACAAATACATTCTGTGTGTTTCCGAACGAGACGCCTCTCGAAATGCTGCCTGTTTTGTTCAGTCCGGGGGTCCGGAAGATTTCCTCTTTTGTGCTGATATCCTCCTTGTAAAACCTATCCTGATTTGTATTTATATCCAGCCTCGCTACATCTCGCTTAAAAACCGGCTGCGTCAGGTTCAGGGGCATTACCCGAAAGCAAACCAGTACTGAATCCGGCAAAGCCCGCATAGTGCCCAGTGTATCTACCGCTACAGAATCAGGAGACGGAAAGCGTGTAAACTTAAATTCGTTAAAAGTAAAATTGTAATCGTAGCTGAATTGTTCTTTTTTAGGATGCTGCAACGAAATAGAGCTCGGCACAAGCGTGAGAGAGTCGAGCTGCTGCGGAAAACTGTTTACCGGCAACCATTTGCAACGTTTGTTGCTGAGAGGAGTCTGGGCGAGCAGCGGCAGGCACAGCAGCCACAGCAGCAGTACGCCCAGACTTTTACTGCTCATCCGCCAGCGGTAACTGAATAAAAAACGTGGTTCCCTGCCCTTCATCCGTCTTAAACCAGATCTTGCCTCCGGCGTTTTCGATGCCCCGCTTAGCCACGGCAAGCCCGATCCCAGACCCAGTATACTTTGTACTGAAGTTGGGGATAAACACCTTGTCCTGAATATCTTTCGGAATACCGCTGCCATTGTCTCTGATCGAAATCAACACATGCTGATTGCCTTGCAGTTCCAAACATACCTTTATCTGTGGCTTTCGGCTTGTCGGAACCGCCTGAATAGCATTCAGCAGCAAGTTGTTGAAGGTCCGCACCATCAAACTTTCATCCGCTTTCACAACCACCTGCTGCTCTGGTATATCTTTCGTAAGCGTGGCGGTGGCGGGGTCATTGTGGAGGTCGGCAGCTTTATGCAGGGCGGCAGCTACATCCATAGGCTCAGGTTTTGGCTCCGGCATAGCGGTAAAGCTGGAGAACGAAGAGGCAATATCGTTCAGAATGTTAATCTGCGTAATAAGCGTATGTGAAATCTTATCAATCAGTTGCTCGGTGTTCGGCCTTTTCTCTGCGATAGCTTTTTGCAGGTACTGCAGCGAGAGCTTCATAGGGGTAAGCGGGTTTTTTATCTCATGCGCTACTTGCCTGGCCATCTCACGCCAGGCCGCTTCTTTTTCCTGCATGGCTAGCTCCTGCTTGTTTTGCTCCAGCGTAAGCAGCATCCGGTTATACTCATTTACCAGCATGCCAATCTCATCAGCACCTTCGTAGGCCAGCATTGCATTCTTCCCGGTGAGAGAAGTGCGTTTCAGCTTATCGGCGAGCATTCGTAACGGCACTGTTAAGGCACGCGAGGCAAAGAAAGTGAGCACCATAAACGAGATGAACATCACCGTAAAGATATTCATGGTGGTGGTAACCAGTTCGATCAGCTTCAGGTCCAGCTCTTTTTCAGAGTCAAAAAATGGGATACCGATAAAGCCTGCCAGCTCCGCCGGATGGTCCTCGTCGCGGAGAGGCAAGTAGATGGAGTTGAAACTCAGGTTTCCAGCCTGCTCCTGCAGCATCACTCGAAGCGCCTGCCGCTCTGAAATGGCTGCAAATGCCTCCGGATTTACTAGGTAAGAAAGCAGGCCCGTCTCAAAAATCAGAGGCTGACTTGTTACAAACAGCTTCCCGTTACGGTCATAGATATTTACATCCGTCTCAGCGATAGCAGCAATTTCAGCTATGTGTCGCTGCAGCTGTCGTGGCCGTTGAAGCAACCTTTTGCTTAGCTGTTTCGCCAAATGCTCCTGTATGGCTTCGCCCCTTTGCTCATACATCATCAAGAGATCTTTTTTATAAGAGGCGGTTACCAAACCGGCAGTGGCTATACTTACCAGCAGCATTGGCAGCAGTATTCCGAAGTTTAGAAACAGCTGGATCTTTGCGCTGAAATTAGGACTGAAGTCGCGCAGCCTGTGCCTTTGCAAAAGCAGGTAAAATAATCCTATAGTTAGCATGCCGGAAATAAAAGCCAGAAACAGAAACGAAAAATTGGAAAGCACTTCACGCCCGCCATACTTATCAGTAGTGATGATAAGCGTTTGGCCATAGTTATTCAGAACTCCGTAATGATGCGATTCATCCTGCGGTAAGCCCTGCCGGTAAAGCTCAGTTTTGCCTAAAAGGTCCCGGTTAAAGTTTGTGGCATAATCATACTCTCCTTCGCTGTAGCGTAACTTATTATCGCTGTAGATAGCGTAGCTTAGCATATCCTGTCCAAAAGGCTGGTTATACTTCTGATCAACAAGCAGCTCCGGCACAACACTGTTCGGCAGGAGTTTCTTCAGGGTGAGTTGTAGCGCGATAGTACCTTTCTGCACATTGCTGATTGGCACCTGAATGAGTTTAAGATAAGTGCGGGCGTTATACCTGGCCGGGTCTTTTAACAGAAAAAGCTCCTCATGCTCCGTGCGCGTCTGCGGCTGGTCATATAACCTTCTTAGCTCCTGAAGTGTGACGACAGTTGTATCCGCGCTTTCGAGTGTCCTGCCCTGCCCGTCAAACAGCATGACGTTTATTTCATACTTGTCAAAATAATCGCTGAGGTACTGCCGCGTAATTTTGCGCTTGATAAAGGAGGCATCCACGTATGGCCCCATCATCTTCATCTGGATAAGTTCATCTTCTGCAATCTGCCCGGCAACTTGGTTCAGCTGATACTCCCCAAGTATATCGTTATCCTGTAAAATGTTGAATGCAAGATTTTGCTTATAAGTTTTGAGATCGTTGTGGTAGTGTGAGAATTGCGCTATAGCTCCTGTTAACGCACTTACTATTATCACCAGGAAGAACAGCAAATAAGTACGATATGCCACACTTACAGCGTATTGGTGCTGTGCAGCAAGTATGATAATTGCCCAGAAAATAAGCCCCAGCAGCACAACAACAAAGAGTTCCGCCACAAAAAGACCAGTAAACACAAAAAGTACAACCGCTACAACCAGCAGCATTTTGTAAGGCCAGTATGTCGTTTCTCTGGGTACCAAAAGAGACACAACTGTAGCCAGCATATAAGTAAACATGCATAGGGCCACTGTGTGCACCAGCATTATACCATAAAGCACAACCTTATACTTCGAGAAGCTTAATGACTGCGTTATATCCAGCAGCAGCGGCGAATTATGGAATATGCTGTAGTAAAACCTGAACAGCAGCAGCAACAGGAAGAAAAAGATAAATATGCTGAGTATAAGCAAAGAGCGTGATTTACTCTCCGGCAAAGCTAATAACTTAGCCGCCACACGGTTTTTCCGGAACAAGTATATACTTGCACCCGCTACTGTTGCCAACAGAATTACGTTCAGCAAGAGGTCGCCGACAGACGGAGACCAAAATGATGCGGCGTACAGCTTAGGATCGAACAGTTCAGCTTCGGTAAGGGAAAAGGGCAAATTCAGGAGCAGAAGCGCTACACGCATACCACCTAGTAGAACTAGGAGCAGCAGAACACCCCGGCTGTATTCGCGGCGGCCGAAGAAGTATCTGCTAATGGCAACAGCAAAAAAGATAAACAGCAACAACCCCAAAACAAACAAACCTAATTGTAGCCTTACATAATCGGCTGTTTTATGGGCTTCCTCAAATTTTAGCGCAAACAGAAACTGCCCCTCCGGAGAATACACCTTCGGCAAAGCCACATCTGAATTTAAAATTAGCTGGAGATTGTCTTGTTTAAAAACTTCCTCTTCAAGTTTCGGAGTGAGGTAGGCATTGTTAATTCTGTAGTCAACCTGAAGCGGTACATATACATCAACAGTATACCTCCTGACATGCTGCCGCACAAGTATAAAACGGCCATACTCATTTTCAATAGCAATGGTTCCGCTTAAGCTTTCCGGGATGTCTGGTTGAGGCGCAATAGTATGATTAGACCAAAAAACAAGCTTCCCGGCTCTATAGATAAACATGGGATATTCCCCATCTTTAAGCAGCTTTGAGAAAGATATAGTGTTATCGTTTAAAACAGGAGCAATGGACTCTGCCTGTAGTTTCGCTTTACCAATACAGCCATGTACACGCTCAGAAATAGTTTCGACGTCTTTGCTGTGGTCTAGTGTTGCACCATGTGAGGACAGTACATTAAAATACAGCCCTGCCATCACTACAAAACAAAGTAGGGAAGCGAATAATAGAATAAATGGGGTAAACCTCTGATTCAAAGCAAAACATTTTATCTACGAATGTAAGCAAAACGTAGCATAAGCACTAGAGTCTCAAGAACCGTGCTGCAATCGGGTACATTTCCTGCCACTCCAAATGGAAGTTATACTTATGTTTGTGTAAGCCTAAATGTGAAGGCCTTAATACCATTCAAAAATATAAGTAAAAGCAAAAGCCTTTACAGAGCATGATTTAACTCTGTAAAGGCTTTCTTATGAATCTAGTATATCTTTTTATGCTTTGCTGGCGTTCTTGCGGCTATTTTTGTACCACAAAAAACCCACAGTGCCAATCAGCACATAAGGAACGATCATCAGGTAAAGTATACCTGTATTCAAGCCGCTGCCTACATCATTTTCTGGCTCCTTACTTCCGGTACCAACATTAGACTCTACAGTAGCTCGGCACATAGCACACTGACTAAATGCATCTGAAGTAGCGAACATTAGTATAAACGCTAAAGCCACTGCCGATAATATTTTATTAAACTTCTGTCTCATCACTTTAATGTTTATAGTAATAAGCCTTTTAAACGTAATAAGGCGAAATCATCAAGTAAACTAAAACACCTGTAACCGCTACGTAAAGCCAAATAGGGAAAGTCCAGTTAGATATACGGCGGTGGCGTTTCAGTTGATTAGTAATACCAAAATATACAGATAAAAGCACCAAAGGCACAATAACTACAGCTAATACTATATGAGTCAATAGTATAAAGTAATAGATGTACATCAAAATCCCTTCTCCTCCGTAACTCGTTCTCTGCCCTAAAAAGTGGTACGTAACATAAGAAACAAGAAATATGGAGGAGAGCCCGAAAGCAACTAACATTGCAGCGCGATGGGCTTTAGAATTACCCTGCTTTACAAAGTAAAACCCTATAACCAGAGCAACAGCAGTCATAGAGTTTAGTATGGCATGGAAAGCTGGCAAATAGGATACATCAATACTAGAAGTACCCGACTTTGGCATAAAAAACAGAACAGCCACTACCACTGGTATAGCAACAGACAGAATAGCGATAAGTGTTAAAAACTTACGGTCTTTATCGCTGGTAAGGTTACTTTCTTTTACTGTATTCATCCAGTAAGACGTTTATTTCAAGTATAAGTCTATCAACATCCTCCGTGTTTGTCCCATCATAGACTCCACGAATATGTTTTTGTTTATCGACTAACAATAATCGTTGCGAAGTAATTGAGTCGCTGGGTATTTTAGTTGCATTTTGTATAGCAGCTTCATCTCCTGATAAAAGATACCAGCTCTTGTCTTTCACACTAAACTTTTGAGATAAGCCATCAAGCACTTGTAGCGTATCCGGGGTAGCGTTGACTGCTATAGAAACAATTTTCAACTCAGGATTGTTCGCAAACACCTCCTGCACCCGTACCAATTGAGAAAAAACTTTTTGGCAGGAATCTGCGCAAGGTAGGGAAAAGTAACTGGCAACATATAGGTTGCTATCTAAATCAGTCTGTGTTATACTTTCGCCTACAGAAGACTTCAGCTCAAAGTATGGCATTTGCTGAAAAACCGTATCACCCGCTGCATTATAAACTACGCCACCCGCATCATCTAATTTAGGGTAATAAGTTTTTAGCGAAAAATGATGCGTACCGAAGATACTGATAAAGATAAAAATAAGAATAGGCACTAATAATAGGATACCTAGTATTAGTGCCTTTAATGGTTTCATCAAGAAAATATACTTAATTAAAGTAATTCGTGATAGACTCGTAATAGTAGCTACCCTCTGCCAACAAGGCTACCATTAGCCATATAACTAATGCAAGTGGAATAATGATAGACCAGATAAGTGACTTGGCTTCATGCTTTAGGTGCATGAATTCAGCTACTATATAGAAAGCCTTGAACAGCGTCAGGATAATAAAAATCGCGTTACGAGCAGTTCCGGCATCCATAGTGAATGCAAAAAGAAACTCCACAGCTGTTAGTCCTACCAGAATACCAAATGTTTTCCAGATCGCTTTTGTCTGCGGCTTTGGAATATCGCCTGCTTTATGAAAATCGTTTTCTGTATGATGATGTGCCATAATCAAATTATATTTTTTAAGTGGCGCACTTCAAGCTTTACATGCAGTGCTACTACTCTATTGCTGTATATTAGATCAGATAGAAGAATGTGAAAACGAATACCCACACAAGGTCTACAAAGTGCCAGTACAGACCAACCTTCTCAACCATTTCATAATGACCTCGCTTCTGGTAAACTCCGTTCACAGTGTTGATAAAGATGATAAGCAAAAGTATCCATCCTGTGAAAACGTGTGTCCCGTGGAAACCGGTGATGAAGAAGAAAAGGTCAGCAAACAATGGAGGGCCATACTGATTTACAGTTAAATTGGCGCCGAAAATACGTGTACCATCTGCCAGTAACATTCCTTCTTCAGTACCTGATATAAAGTGACTCCACTCCCAAGCCTGGCATCCAAGGAACGTGGCGCCAAATAAGATTGTCCAAAGCAACCACTTCTGCACGTCGTTCTTATCCATGCGGTGACCAGCTTCTACAGCTAACACCATCGTAACAGAGCTAAGAATGAGAATCATCGTCATCAAAGCCACAAACGCAAGCGGAAGATCTACCCCGTGAAACCCAGGGAAGGCATTAAATACCTTTTCTGGTATTGGCCACCACTCAGTTGAGAATGTAAATGCCTCAGGCTCGCCTGTGTAAGGCAGATGTGAGTGGCGGGCTAGGCCATAAACGATTAGAAAGGCACCAAAAGTAAACGCATCAGAGAGCAGGAAAAACCACATCATGAGTTTACCGTAGCTCGCTTTCATTGGCTCGTTACCACCGTCCCATGTACCTGTATTAGGTGCTTCCAGCGTAGTTGAAGTAGACATAGTTTATATAATGAAAAACGTGTTTAGTGATTTATTCTTAAGAATATGTACAAATATAGCCAAAGTCCGCCTAAAAAATGCCAGTAAACCGTGCACAATTGTATACGCAGCATATTTTTAGAATGTATCTTAAACTTTAGACTACTCATGAAAACAATCAGCACAAAGATTAACCCTGTTACAAGGTGAAATCCATGGACTCCTGTCAGAACATACAGAAATGAGCCGGAAGGGTTACTGCCAGTGCCTCCGAAATAGATATTATTCTGCACTAAATCAGCCCAACCATACCACTGCCCTACCAGAAAAGCAGTGCCCAGACCTAAAGTTATAAGAAGCATTAGCTTTAACTTACCCATGTTGTTATGCTTTGCTGCATTATGAGCCAATTGCATAGAAACAGAGCTTAATACAATGATGAAGGTATTTATCAGCAGAATGTTAGGTAAATTAAATTCTAACCAGTTCCCTTCTTCTCTTCTTACAATGTAAGCGCTTGTAAAAGCTGCAAACATCATAATAATACTTATAATAATCAACCACAGCGAAAATTTTAATGGGTGAACCCCAGTACGGCTGTTTTGATCTTCTATTGGAAAATTAGCCATGGCTATTCCTAAATTTTATCTAAAACAAAGGCTATCTGCACTATCGGCAAATATAAAAATGAACCAAACATGATACTCATCGCTGCTTTTTTAGAGCATGTACGCATCAGGTAAAAGGTTTGAGCCAAGAACAAGACTCCACAAATTACGGCAATCATAGCTGATGTTATACCTGTCATACCAAATTGCAGAGGTAAAAGGCTCATGGGTATCAATACTAATGTATAACTCATTATCTGGATAGCAGTTTTAAGGTTTTTACCACCAGCCATTGGCAGCATCTTAAAACCAGCCTTTTTATAGTCATCATCTAGCACCCATGCTATTGCCCAAAAATGAGGAAATTGCCAGAAAAATTGAATTCCAAATAATATGACAGCTTCAATCTCAATAGCACCTGTAGCCGCAACCCAACCAATTAGTGGAGGCATAGCTCCTGGAATTGCCCCTACAAACACGCATATTGGGTTTATACGTTTTAGCGGAGTATAGATGAAACCATAAAGTACTAGGGACAGCAAAGACAGGGCAGCAGTTAGCGGGTTAAAGTAAATGCTCAGCAGCACGGTACCTGCTACAGCCAGTGCAATACAAAATACCACAGCTTCTGCTACAGTAATTCTACCTGTAGGTAATGGGCGCTTGGCTGTACGTTTCATATGCTTATCCAAATCCTTTTCCAGAATCTGATTAATTATATTGGCAGCACCCGTAACTAACATGCCTCCCATCATAACCAAAGCGATATCATACCACCTCGCGTTCGGGAAACCTAATATAAAGCCAATGGCACTAGAGAAAGCAACAGTTAAACTTAATCGGAACTTTAAAAGTTGAAAATATGCTGTTGCTTTGTTAGCCATAGTAGAAAACTGCAGTAGTATCTCAGAATTACCAGTGTACATCAATTATGAATTACTACTCGCGATGTTTTAGCCTTGCTAGAGGCATAGTTGTAAATAATCAGAAGCTGAAACTGTACACCAAACAATAATGCGGCAAAAGTAAGGTGTAGTGGTTGAAGCATTGGAGGGATAGCAAAATATGCCATCATAACTCCGATTACTATTTCTGCACCTACTAAAATTAACATAATACTTGTTAATCTATTCAGCTTTCGGTTTTGCAGTTTATACAACAGTAGCGCTACATAAATGTGCAAGGCAAGTAAAAATATAGAGTAAGAACGATGTATGTAAAAACTTAACCCCAATCTATCAACCCAAAGCTCTCTATCAACACCTCCCAACATAGTTGAAATTAGGTCTACCTCTTCACGAACCTGTGTTCCGATGAGTATTTGAATAAAGGTTAATATTCCAAGTACCCAAAGGGATAAGTAAATTTTAGGAGAAGACTTATAGTCAGCTTTCTCAATCTCTTTATTAGCCCGGGCGACTGCGTATTGTAACATGGCGACAATAACAAGAGCCAAAGCCATGTGTATTGTAATTGTTACTGGCAGTAAGTTCGTAGAAACTACAATTGAACCTAACCACCCCTGAAAACCAACTAATAGAAAACTTGCAAAAGCAAGATAGAAAATACTTTTATCGCCTTTTAGGTATGGTATAGCATATACAACTGTTAAAAATATGAATATACCGATCAAGGCACCTACTAGGCGATTGATGTACTCTATCCAAGTTTTAGTAACGTTAAATTCCGTTTCTATATATTGGCTTGGATGAGAAAAGATAGTTTCTGAAACCTTGTCAAACCCTAGATCTTCTAAAAAACCAGCAAGTTTCTGATTCTTCTCAATCCGCTTCTGCTTATAAGTTTCCAGGTAATCGTCCGGAAGTTGACTAACATCAGTCGGAGGAACCCAACTGCCGAAGCATTTAGGCCAGTCAGGGCATCCCATGCCTGACCCAGTGCTTCTAACGACTCCTCCGACTAATATTAGAAAGTAGACAGCAAAGACTGTCAGTAATCCAATATTTCTAAATCTTTTATACTGAAAAGATTTGACTAACATTTTACTTATTCAAAGTCTCTCTCGTTTGGCAGGTTTGAAGACTGCGTCTGCGAATAAGGGACTGTTTGTGGAATGTAATCTTCAGCAGCACCTGGCTTGCTATAGTCATATGGCCATCTGTATACAGTTGGTAGTGGGCCTGGCCAGTTACCGTGTCCAGGAAGTACCGGTGTAGTCCACTCCAGCGTATTTGAATGCCAAGGGTTCTCTGTAGCTCTTCTACCTTTAAATATGCTGTAGATAAAGTTAAACAGGAATATAAACTGTGCTGTAAAGCCTAGTATAGCAGCAATACTGATGAAAGTGTTCATATCAGTAAAGATGTTGAAGGTCTCAAAACCAGTCCAGTTATAGTATCTTCTTGGGAAACCTGCGATACCAATGTAGTGCATTGGCATAAACACAAGGTAAACTGAAATGAATGTCAACCAGAAGTGTACAAATCCTAGCTTTTCATCCAGCATGCGCCCAAACATCTTAGGGAACCAGTGGTAAACACCGCAGAACATACCAAAGAACGCTGCAGCACCCATTACTAAGTGGAAGTGGGCAACAACAAAGTACGTATCATGTAGCTGGATATCAAGAGCAGAGTTACCTAAGATAATACCCGTTAAACCACCTGAGATGAAAAGAGACACGAAACCAATAGCATACATCATAGCCGTAGTGAATCGAATGTTACCTCTCCACAAAGTTGCTATCCAGTTAAACACTTTAACTGCAGAAGGCACAGCAATAATCAATGTCAGGAACATAAATACAGATCCTAGGAAAGGATTCATACCTGTTACGAACATGTGGTGTGCCCAAACTACAAACGATAGAACAGAGATACCTATTAGGGAACCAATCATTGCTCTATAGCCAAAGATTGGCTTACGCGAGTTAGTAGCAATTACTTCAGACACTAGACCCATGGCAGGCATAATTACAATGTATACCTCTGGGTGACCCAGGAACCAGAACAAGTGCTGGAAAAGAATCGGGCTACCACCTGTGTTTGACAATGCTTGTCCGGCAATGAAAATATCTGATAGGAAGAAACTAGTTCCGAAGCTACGGTCAAAAATCAGCAAAAGAGCTGCAGAGAACAGTACCGGGAAAGCAAGAAGTCCTAAAATAGCTGTCAGGAAAAATGCCCAAATTGTAAGAGGCATTTTAGTCATGGACATACCTCTTGTACGGAGGTTGATTATTGTCGTGATATAATTTACACCACCTAAAAGCTGAGATACAATGAAAAGAGCCATTGCTACAAGCCACATGCTCATACCATCTCCAGAACCTTGAATAGCTTCTGGTAGAGCACTTAAAGGCGGGTACACTGTCCATCCACCAGCCGCAGGGCCAGTTTCTAAGAACAGAGAGATAAACATAACCACACTCGACAAGAAGAAAATCCAGAAAGAGAGCATGTTCATGAACCCTGATGCCATATCACGGGCACCAAGCTGAAGCGGAATCAGAAAGTTACTGAATGTACCACTTAATCCTGCTGTCAACACGAAGAACACCATGATGGTACCGTGCATTGTCACTAACGCAAGATAAAATTCTGGATTCAGCTTACCGTTTTCAATCCAGCCGCCTAATATAGGCTCTAAAAATGTAAAAGTAGCTTCTGGCCAGCCTAACTGGAGTCGGAAAAGTATAGATAGGAATCCACCTACAAAAGCCCAGAAAATACCCATGAAGAGGAATTGCTTAGCAATTACCTTATGGTCTAGGCTAAATACATACTTTTCAAAAAAGTTTTGATCATGATGATGGTCATGCTCTTCATGAGCATGATGCACATCCTTATTAATCGAAATATCTGTACTAGACATAGTCAGTATTAATTAAAATGCTACAACTCAGTTTTTACTACTTCAGCCTTCTCCTCCGAGTGTGCTTCAGCTACAAGTTCTTTAGATGCTTTAGTTGATAACTTAGCTAACACCTGTGGATTCTGCTCTACAAAAGGAGTCTGATCAGCTAACCAAGCTTCGTAATCCTCTGGCTCATCAACTACAACTATAAAACGCATCGCAAAGTGACCGCGTCCGCAGATTTCAGTACAAGCTAGCTCATACTTGAAATCAGGGTTTCCTGTCTCGTTAGCCATCTCGTTAGTTGTTTTAGTCGGTACAAACCAGAACTTGGTTGGCATGCCTGGTACAGCATCCATTTTAAGGCGGAAGTGCGGCATGAAAACACTATGGATTACGTCTCTAGATCTGATCTTCAACAGGACCGGCTTTCCCTTTGGAACGTGGATCTCACGTGGCATAAAGTCGTCCATAGCATTTGGATCACTGAAATCAACACCCATTTCGTTTGTGGCATCGATCAATGTATGTTTTGCGACACCAAGCTTGCCATCAGCACCTGGGTATCTAACCATCCAGTTAAACTGCTTCCCCATTACTTCAACTACAACAGCATCTTCAGGAGCTGCACTAGTTATATTTGTCCAGGTTTTCCAGCCGCCGAAAACTAATACTGCCATTACAACTGCAGGAATCATCGTCCAGATAATTTCCAGTTTGTTGTTATGAGGGTAGTAATAAGCGCGCTTATCATCTTGGTGCTGATACTTATATGAATATAAGAATAATAGCACTTGCGTGATAATGAACACTATTCCGATGATGATCATAGTAGTCCAGAACAGGTTATCTGTCCATTCTCCATGCACAGAGCCCAAAGGAAGATTCATTTCATCCCAAGCATCTGCAAAAGACCATGCAAACGCCGCTCCTCCTAAAATCAGGAAGAGCAGAAGAAGTGTACCGTTAACACGGTTACTTATTTTTGTTGTACCGGCCGCACGCTCTGAAGAACCTCTAAAGATTGATGACAGCGTTCCAATCCTGAAAAGCAGGAAAAGAATAACCAGTAATAGAACAATGGATAAACCAATGGCGATCGTAATCATTTTATAACGCTTTTAGTATAGTCTCTAAACATGATGGTGAACACTCTCCTCCAGGAACGGGTGATTAACAGGCACCAGAGAAACTTTTGAAAGTCCTTTGGTGAAAGCCAGCAAGAACACGCCTAAGAAGATAAGTGCAGTACCCAATTCCATGAATCCTAACCCTGCGCCGGTACGTAATGTTCCAGGCATCATCATCAGGTAGAAATCAAACCAGTGCCCCACAAGAATAGCAATAGTAACTATTTTTAGCATGATCATCTGACGCTTTGCATCTCTCGTCATCAGAACAAGGAATGGGAATACAAAGTTTACAATCAGATTCATAAAGAAGATCCAAGTATAGTGACCTTCGTTTCCGCTAAGTCTTTCAATGAAATAGATCGACTCCTCCGGAATGTTTGCATACCAGTAAAGCAGGAATTGAGAGAACCAGATGTATGTCCAGAAAATTGAGAATGCAAATACAAACTTTCCAAGGTCATGCAGGTGGTTTGAGTTAACCATTTTCAGGTAACCGTTCTGCTTAAGTATAATTACTGTTAATGTAATAGCGGCAAGGCCTGATACCCACCAGCTGGCGAACACATACCAACCAAACATTGTTGAGAACCAGTGTGTATCAATTGACAATACCCAGTCCCAAGCTGCAGTTGAAGAAGTAATACCGAAAATTACCAGGAACATTGCTGAGATGCGGATACTCTTGTGGTAATAGTTAGTTCCGCCATTCAGGTCTTCGTTGTTTGATTCTCTTCTCAACCACATGGAGAAATAAATCCACAGAGCGAAGTAGATAACCATTCTGATCAGGAAGAACCAGAAGTTCAAATACCCTGATTTACCAGCAATGATTGGGTCATAGCGTGGATCATTTACATCATAAAGATATTCATGTGTCCAGTGGAAAACATCATGGCCTCCGAACAAGAAAACTACCAGCATAACAATACCTCCGATTGGCAGGAAGTAGCTTAATGCCAGGGGTATTCTTTTTATCAATACAGACCATCCGGCGTAAGCGACATATTGTACTGCTACGAAGAATGTTCCAACCAGGGCTATACCTGTAAAATACACGTTATTAAGCCATAGATTCACGAACAAACGTTTTGTCCATGAAACAGCTTCATGACCTGCGGCAGCGGCCTCACCATGGCCTTCTGCATGATGCTCTGCTCCCCCGCCTGCAGCCATAAAAATGATGCCTGCTATAAGTAGAACTACACCTACAGCTATCATTAAGAAAAACTTATTGTTCGTTTTTCTGGAAATGATGAGTCTTTCTTCTGTCATTATCCTTTATTATTATGCCTTAGACTTAGTTATTAGGAGTTCCGGTTACAGGATTTTCGGTACCAGTTTCCGCAGCTTCGCTAGCGGCCTCTTCCGAAGCATCATCAGAAACAGGAGCACCTGTTTCACCTTTTTGGAGCTGCTGAACATACATAACTATTTTCCAGCGCTCTGTAGGGTCTACTTGTGAGCCGTGAGGCATCATTCGGCCTCTACCATAAGTGATTACGTGATAGATATGGCCTCCTGTAAGTTCAGCTACGCGGCCTGCAGTATAAGAAGGCACCCCTTTGAACTTTTGTCCAACAAGGCCTTGCCCATCTCCTTCTGCGCCATGGCATGGAGAGCAGAAACGGGTATAAAGGATTTTACCTTCTTCAAGAGTTTCTGCATTCTTTGTGAGTGGGTTTTTCAACTCTACTCCAGCCGTTTCAGCATTATCTTCAGTCAGGTAGACGTTATAACCTTGCTTTCCACGGGCTACTGAGCCTTTTGCAGGCTCACGCATATTCATGCCGGCAGGGTTAAACTTGTTCTCCTTGATCTGAGAATATGGATCAAGTGGAACTGAATGATACATATCCGGAGCATATTCCAGCCCTGGGTCTTGCTCATTGCTGCAGGAAATGAGAACTGCAGCAGAGAAAAGTATAGCTGAGGCTTTAAAGCCTGTTCTTATTAATCTTTTCATTATTTTACTACCTCCTTCTCATTAACTTCAATTGCACCGTTAGAGCGAAGCAGATCATTCAGAGCATCCATATTAGTAACTCCATCCTTCACTTCTATCGCCATTACAAATTTATCGTCTGTAGAGCGTTTGTCAAATACATTAACTTTTAACGATGGCCTTAGTTTAGATACAATAAAGAATGTGATCACCATGCTGAAGGCACTGAAAAGAACCGTAAGCTCAAATGTAACTGGTATGAAAGACGGCAGGGAGATGTGTGGTTTACCACCAATTATCATCGGCCAGTCAAAGCCCATCATCCATATTTGCATCCATAGTGCGAAAGACATTCCGGTTAATCCTCCAAAAAATGCTACAATCGGTAATCTTGATCGTTTTATGCCTAATACATCGTCAATGCCGTGTACTGGGTAAGGAGAAAACACTTCATAAATATTAGTTCCGGCCGCGCGGATATTTTCGATGGCTGTTAACAGCACATCTTCATCATCATAAATACCTAGAACAAACTTCTTATTCATTGCGATGTGTATTAGAGTTCAAATCCTTGTCCGTAGCATGCATTGTTGCAGCTTTACCATGGTGGGCGTTCACTTCTGAAGAAGACTTCAGAATAGATTTCACCTCTGCCATGTTCACTACTGGGAAAAACTTGGTAAACAGCAGGAAAAGTGTAAAGAACAAGCCAATTGTTCCTACATAAACCCCAATGTCAATCATGGTTGGGGAGAACATTGCCCACGATGATGGCAGGTAATCTCTATGCAGGGAGGTTACGATGATCACGAAACGCTCGAACCACATACCAATGTTTACGAAGATTGAGATGATGAATGTGGCTGTTAAGCTTCTTCTAATTTTTCTGAACCAGAAAAGCTGAGGAGTAATAACGTTACATGTCATCATTGACCAGTAAGCCCACCAGTAAGGTCCGAAAGCGCGGTTAATAAAGGCGTACTGCTCATACTCTACACCTGAGTACCAAGCAATGAAGAACTCAGTTGTGTATGCAACACCTACGATTGACCCCGTCAGGATAATTACCTTGTTCATCGACTCCACGTGCTCAAGGGTAATATAATGCTCTAGGAAGAACACCTTTCTAGTGATAATCATCAAGGTAAGTACCATCGCAAAGCCGGAGAAGATCGCACCAGCCACAAAGTATGGAGGGAAAATCGTTGTGTGCCAGCCTGGAATCACAGATGTTGCAAAGTCCATTGATACGATTGTGTGCACAGATAGTACTAACGGAGTAGCAAGGCCAGCAAGAATCAGGGAAACTGTTTCGTAACGCGACCAAGCTTTAGCAGAACCAGTCCAGCCAAATGAAAGAACAGCGTATGCTCTTCTAGCAATAGGACCTGTCGCACGGTCTCGGATAGTTGCGAAATCCGGAATAAGACCGATGTACCAGAAAACTAGTGATACTGAGAAATAAGTTGAGATCGCGAATACGTCCCAAAGTAGTGGTGAGTTAAAGTTAACCCATAATGAACCGAATGTGTTTGGCAATGGAAGCACCCAGTAAGCCAACCATGGGCGGCCCATGTGTAGTACCGGGAACATCGCGGCGCAGATTACGGCAAAAATTGTCATCGCCTCAGCCGCACGGTTAATTGAAGTTCTCCATTTCTGACGGAAAAGGAGAAGAATGGCTGAGATTAGTGTTCCGGCGTGACCGATACCTACCCACCATACGAAGTTGGTGATATCCCATGCCCAACCTACAGTTTTATTAAGTCCCCACTCTCCTATACCGTACCATAGAGTGCGGTAAACAGAGTAGATAAATATAGCTAAGCCTACCAGTGCAACGGCAAGGGCAGCAGCCCAACGCACGTTGGGCTTTGCCTCCACTTGTCTGCAGACATCTTCGGTGATGTCGTGGTATGTTTTCCCCCCTGTTACCAGAGGCTCTCTTATCGGAGATACATGCTGCATAAAGCTCTCAGTATTTAATGTTAAGCTAAGTTTCTTATTTTAGTCAGGTACGTTACGTTTGGCTGGGTATTTAACTCCTCCAGAACGTGGAATGCGCGCTCACCCTGCTGTCTAGCCAGAATCTTTGAAATTCGGCTTTCCGGGTTTTTCATGTCACCAAACACAATAGCTTCTGTTGGGCAAGATTGTGCACAGGCGGTCACGATATCTCCATCTTGTGGTCTTCTGTTTTCGCGCTTCGCTTCCAGCTTACCTAGCTGTACACGCTGCACGCAGAAAGAACATTTCTCCATTACACCTCTAGTACGAACAGTTACATCTGGGTTCAGCACCATCTTGCCCAAATCGTTGTTCATAGTTTCGTTGAAACCGAACTTGTCGTTGTTGGCGTAAGCGAACCAGTTAAAGCGACGTACTTTGTATGGGCAGTTGTTAGCGCAGTAACGTGTACCAACGCAACGGTTATAAACCATTTGGTTGATACCTTCTGAGCTGTGCATAGTAGCAGCTACCGGGCAAACAGTTTCGCAAGGAGCGTGGTTACAGTGCTGGCAAAGCATTGGCTGGAAGATAACTGAAGGATTATCCGCGGGATGCTCCATTTCAGCATAATCTTTCTCTTCATGCTCTTTTGCGCTGTAGTACCTGTCGATACGCATCCAGTGCATTTCGCGTCTGTTCAGCACTTCTGCTTTACCTACTACCGGAATGTTGTTTTCTACATTACAGCTCATAGTACAAGAACCACAGCCAATGCATGAGTTAAGGTCGATAACCATTCCCCAATGGTGGTTTTTGTACTCATAATCATCCCATAGTGAGATGGTAGCTGGTTTCGCCGGGCCTTCATGCGTGGCAAGACGAATATACTTAGTTACCTCTTTAGGATTTTCTTTATACTTAGCTAAGGTGTTTTCCTGCACAACAATACGATCCATAATAGTATGGTGCGTTTGTGTTTGTGCAATCGGAGACGTAGCATTTGTTTTCTCAAGCTTAACTCCGCTGGTATACAATACTGCGTTATCAGCAACCGTTGCTATAGGATAAGCATTTGCACCTAAACCGTTTGCAACTGGCATAGCTTCCAAATCACGGCCATAACCCATGGCAATAGCTACAGTACCGTTTGCCTGACCTGGTTGTATTAACGCAGGCAGTTCTATGCTTTCGTTGTTAGCAAAAGTAACTTTCAGTACATCTCCTTGTACAACCTGCATTTCCTCAGCCATTAGACGAGGAACGGCCACATAGTTGCCCCAAGTTGCTTTGGAAACCGGATCCGGAAGTTCCTGCAGCCAAGGGTTGTTGATCATTTCGCCAGTACCGATGCTTACTTTCTCATAAAGCACAGCCTCAACACCAGCCGGTTGTATTTTTCTTACTGAAGTAGAAGCTGTAGCCGTAGAGGTGCTTACCTGAAGCATGCTTGTGCCGTTCTCAAGCACACCATCATGCACAGCTTTCTCCCAGAACTTATTAAAGTCTCCGCTCGCAACTGATCTCCAGTTGTTGCGCATGTACTCGTAGAAGTTTGTTTGCTGATCACTCCACACTAACAGGCTGTCCTGCATCTGACGTGTTGTGAAGATAGGGCTGATTACTGGCTGAGAAAGGCTGATATAGCCACGCTTCGGCTCAAAATCGTTCCAAGACTCCAGGTAATGATGATCCGGAGTTACAAAATCTGCAAACTTGGCCGTCTCCTCTACTCTATCAGCAAAAGATACTTTCAAGCCTACTTTTTTCAATCCTGATACCACTCTTGCGGCAAGCGGGTGGTTATAAGCTGGGTTCGCGTTGAAGAAGAACACAGCTCCTACAGAACCAGCATTCATCTCTTCAATCAGGCGAATCATAGCAGCATCGTTACCTTGTTTAACAAAGTAAGGAGCAGCAGTGTCAATTGTAGTTCCTTCAGCACCTAGAGCAGTATTGATAGCTTTCACCATCGCCTGAATACCCGGATCGTTTGAACCGCATACTACAAGCGCTTTGCCTCTGTTTGCCTGCAGGTCTTTAACAACAGCTGCCATTACTTTGGCATCAGCTGCAGACCCTGAAGAAGCACCTTGCCCTGTTACTGCATTGTGTAGCGCCGTAACAAAAGCAGCTTCTTCAGATGGTTTGATCGGAACACGTACGTCAGCATTAGAACCAGTCAGCGACAGCATTGTCTCGAACTGATAGTGACGTGACATAGACGGGTTATCCGCATCTACCTTTCTGGTTTGGATGTACTGCTTTGCGAAAGGAACAGGGGCTACCCACGTTCCAAGGAAGTCAGCATTGATACCAACTATGATGTTAGCCTTGCTGAAGTCGTAGCCAGGTATAACGCCGCCATTAGCCTGTAATAGAGCTGAGGCAGAATTTGCGTCATACGTTACATGTTCGAAATTGCCGAAGCGGGATCCGAACTCATCAATTAATCTCTTAGTAGAAGGGCTGATGATAGTAGAAGATACAAAAGCCACTTTGCCACTCACGTTGGCTAGGCGAGACTTAATCTGCTTATCTACATCCTCCCATTTAGCCTCTTTACCGGCAATAAGCGGGAAGCGCAGGCGGTTATTGTCATATAAGCCCATTAAAGAGCCTTGTGCTTTCGGACTAGTGCCTAGTGGCGTTAACCCTGAGCTTGGGTTTGGCTCAATCTTAATCGGTCTTCCTTCACGGGTCTTTACAAGTATACTGTTGTAATCTCCATTCAGGTAAAAAGTAGAGGCATACCAGTTCGCAACACCCGGCTCCACATCTACTGGTTTGTTTAAGTATGGAATAGCTTTACGTACCGGGGCTTCGCAAGAGGCCAGTGATACGGCTGCCATACTAAATCCTAACAGCTTCAGGAAATCGCGGCGGCGTGTTTTGCCATTTGAAGACTCTCCTCCCTCCAGTTCGTTCACCGGCAGGAATTCTGGAAACTCATTATGAGCATGCTTCTCGAATTCCGGAGCATTTTCCAGCTCCTCAATTCCTTTCCAGTATTTTATTCTGTCTTGCATATTATATCTAGAAAACTCGAATGCTTAGTTGAAATAGAGATTGATTAGTAGTGACACTTAGAACACTCCGTACCACCGTTAGATGACACCGTGAAGGCACCTTTAGATGAAGCCTCATGCAGTTCCACTAAATTATCGTAGTAACCGTTACCCTCTGTGTTCAAAGGCGTTTCACGGTGACAGTCGATACACCAACCCATTGTAAGTGGTGAATACTGGTAAACCACATCCATTTCTTCAATAGGACCATGACATGTCTGGCACTCTACGCCACCCACCTGCGTGTGCTGAGAGTGGTTAAAGTATGCCAGGTCAGGCAGGTTATGTATACGCACCCACTGAATAGGCTCATTGCGCTCAATCGCTCTGTAAATCTTCTGAATCTCAGCAGACTCCGTTTTAATCTGGCTGTGGCAGTTCATACAGATGTTGGCAGAAGGGATGCTTGCGCTTTTGCTTTCGTATACAGTTGTGTGGCAGTAGTTACAGTTGATCTGATGCTCACCGGCGTGCAGTTTGTGCGAGAAAGCAATTGGCTGCTTCGGCGCATAGCCTTGCTGAATACCAACACCCATCACCTTATCAATTGTCAGGTCCAGGAGAACCACGACAAAAATCAGCACAACAAGCGTACGAACAGCTTTCGACTTATATATTTTAGAGAAGTCAAAACGCTGGTTAACGATCTCGGCATCATACTCGTTAAGCTTGCGGTTTTGGTTCAGGTAGTTCTTCATTAAAGACGCGATCAGCAAGAGTGTTACCACCAGCACGATCAGCACGATAATCAACACTACCAACACGATATCCAGGTAACCGCCAACGGCACCAATAGCATCTGTGCCAACGTTCTCACCGGCAGTAGCGCCAGGCACTCCTTCTGACGGAGCGGAAACTACGCCTTGCCCAGACTCGATGTAAGCAAGTATAGATTTCACCTCATCATCAGAGAACGCAAAAGAAGGCATTGCCTGCTTGTTGTACTCGTTATAAACAGCTACTGCGTCAGCATCTCCTGACTGGATTAGCGCCTGAGAGTTCTTGATCCAGCTGATTAGCCAAGATTCGCTGCGTTTGTCTGTTACGCCTTGCAGGCCAGGGCCTACGATAACGTCGCCTCCGGCAGAGTGACAAACGGCACAGTTGTTTTTAAAAAGAGCCTCCCCTGCTGAAATTACTGCTGGATCTCCGGTAGACACTTCCGCACCTTCTGTAGCTCCGGGCGTAACGCCTTTCTGAGCTATCTCTGCCTGCTCGCTGGCTTCTTGTGCAAATGCACCAAACGAAACCACCAGGGCCAACAGGAAGGTGTACAAAATTTTGGATTGAGTTTTAAGTATACAGCTAATCATAGCCAAGATCACTTGTGTTTAGTATATGATATGGTGAAATTACTTTACGGGCACAAATCTACTATGCGAATTCCATTATTCAAACAGAATAGTTTATTATTTGGCATCAGCAGGGGCGCCCACTCCCAAGCCATACTTTAGTAGCAAAAAAGCCATTTTTCAAGCATTTAGGGCATCTTTATTTATAACCTTTCTAAATAGGTCAACCTTCCCGGCTCATACTTGTTTATAAAAAAAATCATATACCATACAACTTTATCACAATCATCTATAACCTTATTTGGGTTATTTATACTTGTGTTTACTTAAGTATAAATTGAACAGAATTATTCTGTAAAAGTTAAAATGATATTCGATAAGGTGCCTTTACTTGATGCATCATTTATACTCCTATATATATAAGGTGTAATTTTGCTACATATGCTTACTCGCTTTTGCTCACGCTTTACTTAATTATATACTTAGCTATTGTTAATTTGAGATTAGTCCCTTACCTTTGCAGGCTAAAATTATAACCATAAATCGAACCGATGGAATTGAGAAATTACGAAACTGTCTTCATCCTGACTCCGTTGCTGAACGAGACTCAGATGCAGGAAACGGTCGAGAAGTTCAGAGAGGTGCTAAAGGAAAATGGCGCCGACATTATTCACGAAGAAAACTGGGGTCTTCGTAAACTGGCTTATCCTATCCAGAAGAAGTCTACAGGTTTTTATCACCTGGTTGAATTCAAAGCGCCTACAAACGCTATAGACGCTCTTGAACTGGCTTATCGCCGTGATGAAAAAGTAGTTCGTTTCTTAACAACTGCCCTTGATAAGCACGCTGTGGCTTACAACGAGCGCAGAAGAAATGGCGAGTTCAAATCACAAGCTAAAAAAGAGGAGGTAAAAGGATAATGAGCTTAGTTAACGAAAGAGTACACAAACAAGAAAACCGTCAGAAATACTGCCGTTTCAAGAAGAGCGGTATTAAGTATATCGACTATAAGGATGGTAACTTCCTG
Organism: uncultured Pontibacter sp.; assembly: GCF_947495565.1. Taxonomy (GTDB): domain Bacteria; phylum Bacteroidota; class Bacteroidia; order Cytophagales; family Hymenobacteraceae; genus Pontibacter. Next base: position 156,240 of record NZ_CANLZM010000011.1, on the reverse strand, counting down.
CTTAAGTTCGTGAACGAGCAGGGTAAAATCCTTCCAAGAAGACTTACAGGCACTAGCCTTAAGTTTCAGCGCAAAGTGTCTCAGGCGGTTGCCAGAGCAAGACACCTTGCCATTTTACCTTATGTAACGGATTCTTTAAAATAAGGAGGTCGAACGATGGAAGTAATACTTAGAGACGACGTTAAAGGCCTCGGCTACAAAAACGACATTGTTGAAGTAAAGCCAGGTTACGGCCGTAACTACCTTATCCCACAGGGTCTGGCAGTTATCGCTGATAAATCAAGCAGAAAAGTAGTGGCTGAGAACATTCGTCAGGCTGCTCACAAAGCTGAGAAAATCCAGAATGACGCGCAGGAGCTGGCTAACAGCATCGGCGGCATCACACTTGAGCTTCCTGCTAAAGTAGGTGAAACTGGTAAAATTTTCGGTTCTGTAACTACTAACCAACTTTCTGAAGCCCTGAAGGCCAAAGGATTTGATGTAGACCGCAAGCGTATTTCTTTTGACCAGGACGTGAAAACAGCCGGCGACTACACCGCTACGCTGAACCTGCACAAAGAAGTGAAGCACCAGGTTAACTTTAAGGTAGTTGCTGAATAAGCTTTACTGAAGATAACATTTCAAAAGCGTCCTGCCCCACCGGCAGGACGCTTTTTTTTGCCATATTACACGTATAATCAGTTTAAAAGCCACCACTATATGTTCCGGACCCAAGTACAGGTGCCACACGCTGGCCTTGATCTTTCCTTGCAGCACAAAGTGCTTACCGTTGGCTCCTGTTTTGCAGATGTTATTGGTAGTAAGTTGCAGCAGCACAAGGCTGATGTAGTGGTAAATCCCTTTGGCACCATATTTAACCCAAATTCTGTTGCCCTACTGCTGAAAGCCGCTGCTGGCCAAACTTATACTTTTGAAGAGCACCTCGTGCAGCAAAACGGCATCTGGTATGCTTACGATCTGCACTCCTCCCTCTCTAATACAAATAAGGCAGAGCTGCTGCAAACAATACAGGAGCGGCTACAGCAAAGCGCACAGCAGCTGCAAACAGCATCGCTCCTGATCATAACCTTGGGTACAGCTATCGCCTACCGGTTGCATAGCACAGGAAAGGTAGTGGCAAACTGCCATAAGTTACCTTCCAGCAACTTTAAGCGTGAGCTGCTCTCCATGGAGGAAATGCAACATGCTTTTGATGAAATGCTAGGCCAGATAAAGCAGGTAAACCCAAGTATAAAAGTGCTGCTAACAGTGAGTCCGGTCAGGCACATTAAGGAGTCTATAGAAATGAACAGCGTGAGTAAGGCGAGTCTGCGGCTGCTGTGCCACCGGCTGAAAGAGGCGCACCAGGAGGTTTTATACTTCCCGGCTTACGAAATCATGATGGATGACCTGCGCGATTACCGCTTTTACAAGGAGGACATGCTGCACCCTACCCCACTGGCAGAAGATTACATCTGGCAGAAATTTGTGGATGCTTTTTATACTTTAGAGTTCCGTCAGTTTATGCTGAAATGGGAGAAAATACAGCGTGCCGTGGCGCACAGGCCGTTCCACCCTCACTCAGACGCGCACCAAAAATTCCTTCACAGTACTTTAGCACAGGTAAAGGCCCTGGAGCAGCAGTACAAAATCAATGTTAAAAGCGAAACCGAGGTTCTCCAGAAACAACTTACCCATTAGCTTTACCGGCTAAACACTTTTACCTGTCTTGTGCGTAGAAATAAAGCAAAAGGCACAGGTTTTATACTTGCGGCGCAGCTTAAAATCAGTTGAGCCACTGTAAGTAAGGCAACATTCCCAACTATCAGAATTGGCAAGTATAGCCACCTCCTGTGCCTTTCCGCTAACCGACTAGAGCTATGGCAGGAGACACAAAAACCAACCGACTTATACATGAGAGCAGCCCCTACCTGCTGCAGCACGCTTACAACCCTGTAGACTGGTACCCTTGGGGCGAAGAAGCGCTTCAGAAAGCCCGTCAGGAAGAAAAGTCGATTTTAGTTAGCATTGGCTACGCAGCCTGCCACTGGTGCCATGTAATGGAGCATCAGTCCTTTGAGCAGAAAAGTATAGCCGAAGTCATGAATAAGCATTTTGTGTGCATAAAAGTGGACCGGGAAGAACGCCCTGACGTGGACGCTGTGTACATGGATGCGCTGCATGCGATGGGACTGCAAGGCGGATGGCCGCTCAATGTGTTTCTAAACTCAGAGGCAAAGCCTTTTTATGGAGGCACTTACTTTCCTCCTCAGCAGTGGAAGGCGCTACTCCACAGTATTGCGCAGGCTTACGAGAAAAACCGCAGTGAGCTGAACGAATCCGCTGAACAGTTTGTGCAGCATCTTAACCGGAACGAGTTGGAGAAGCACGGGCTGCAGCAACAGAATCACCACATCCGGGAGGAGGACTTTAAACTGATCGGTCATAATCTGAGCAAGCAGTTCGACAGAAAAAAGGGCGGCTTAGGCGATGCGCCTAAATTCCCGATGCCCAGCAACTACCTCTTTCTGCTCCGTTACCATCATCACACCAGCGACCAGACCATACTTAACCACCTGCACCTCACGCTGCGCGAAATGGCATATGGCGGCATTTATGATCAGATTGGTGGTGGCTTTGCGCGCTATTCAGTAGATGCAGATTGGCTTGTGCCGCATTTTGAAAAGATGCTGTATGACAACGGGCAACTAATAAGCTTGTATGCAGAAGCTTACCAGGCAACCCGCGAACCGCTGTACCACGATGTGGTTTACGAAACGATAAACTTTGTGGAACGTGAGTTGATGAGCCCAGAAGGAGGCTTCTACTCTTCTTTGGATGCTGATAGTGAGGGCGAGGAAGGTAAGTTTTATACTTTCACGAAGGATGAGCTGCACGAAATTTTAGGTGATGAGGAGCCTATTTTCTCGAAATACTACCACGCCTCAGCCTCCGGAAACTTTGAGCACGGCCGTAATATCCTATACCGCCGCATTACAGACGAGAAGTTTGCCAGAGAAAATGAGCTGGAGATGGATGTGCTGGAGGAGATGGTGCAAACCTGGAAACAGAAGCTGATGGATGTCCGCGCCAACCGCATCCGCCCCGGTTTGGATGACAAGGTGCTCACTTCCTGGAACGCGCTGATGCTTAAAGGGCTGGCAGATGCATACTATGTTTTCGGGAACAAGCATTTTATGGAGCTGGCACTTAAAAATGCCCATTTTATACTTGAGCACCTCAAAAAAGAAGATAAACTCTACCACAACTATAAAAACGGGAAAGCCACCATTGATGGTTTTTTGGATGACTACGCGCTGCTGATTCGTGCTTTTATGCGTGTGTACGAGGTGACATTTGATAAGAAGTGGCTGCTGGAGGCTAAACATCTGACCGATTATACTTTAGAAAACTTCTTTGATGAGACAGAAAAGCTGTTTTTCTACACAGATAAAAACACAGCACAACTAATCGCCCGCAAGAAAGAGTTGTTTGATAATGTGATTCCCTCCTCCAACTCCGTGATGGCGACAAACCTGCACATGCTACATTTATACTTTGATGAAGAGCATTACGCGGCTCTCTCAACCGAAATGCTGACAAGGGTAAAAGATTTGCTGCTAAAAGAGCCTTCACACCTGAGCAATTGGGCTAGTTTATACTTTCACAAGCTTACACCTACCGCCGAGATAGCGATTGTTGGCCCTGAAGCACCTGAAATGCGCGCTGAACTCACCTCGTTCTACCTTCCTAATACCATTATGGCAGGCACCACTACTCCTGAAAGTAACAATATCCCGCTGTTAGAGCACAGGGTGGCCATCAACGGAAAAACTACTGTGTACGTCTGCTATAACAGAACCTGTCAGTTTCCGGTACACACGGCTGCAGAGGCACTAAAGCAACTGAAGGAAGCTGAGCAGCAACCGAAATTCCCGTCGCTATAGGTTGCCGCAGAGTAGCATACCTAAGATTGTAATACATCGCCAAATCTATCTACCGCTCAACAGTTGTGATTAAGCGCAAATCTGTTGCTGCTTGTCTATTTCTGTTGTTACTTCGGCTAAGGTGTTTTCGTCTGTTCCTGTAAATGTGTAATTTAGGGGCACTAACTAACAGCTAATCTATTGATGACGAAACGTACCTACCTGAGTGTAGTACTGGCTGCGGCGCTTGCTCTCCCTTTCGGCGCGGCTCATGCTCAGGACAAAAAGAAGGAAGATGCTAAATGGCAGGTTGATGCCGAGCATGGTCCACAAAAAGAAATCTCGTTTACAACTAATGAGGGCACCTGGATGAGTGTGGATGTAAGTCCGGACGGCAAGGACATTGTATTCGACATGCTGGGTGATATCTACATTATGCCGATTTCCGGAGGTAAAGCCAAGCTCCTCAGAACCGGCCGCCCGTACGAGGTGCAGCCACGTTTCAGCCCTGACGGCAAGTATATCTCGTTCACTTCAGATGCAGGTGGCGGCGATAACATCTGGGTAATGGAGCGCGATGGCTCAGATGCCAAGCAGATCACGAACGAAAGCTTCCGACTGCTGAACAATGCTGTCTGGACGCCGGACGGCGAGTATCTGATTGCGCGAAAGCACTTTACCAACACCCGCTCCTTGGGTGCCGGCGAAATGTGGATGTACCACAGAACAGGCGGAACGGGCGTGCAGCTAACAAAGCGCAAAAACGACCAGCAGGATGCAGGCGAGCCATTTGCATCGCCGGACGGCAAGTATGTATACTTCTCGGAGGACATGAGCGGAGGCTCTTCTTTTGAGTATAACAAAGACCCGAACGGCCAAATCTATGTCATCCGTAGAGTAGACCGCAGCACCGGCGAGATTGATAACATTGTAACAGGCAACGGCGGTGCTGTACGCCCTGTTCTATCCAGAGATGGCAAGTACATGGCCTTTGTGCGCCGCGTGCGTACCAAATCTGTACTTTTTGTACATGACCTGAAAACTGGTGAAGAATGGCCGATCTACGATAAGCTAAACCATGACCAGCAGGAAGCCTGGGCCATTTTCGGTGCCTATCCATACTTCTCCTGGACTCCGGACAACAAAAACATTGTGTTTTGGGCGGATGGTAAAATCAATAAGGTGGATGTAGCCTCTAAGCAGGTTTCTAACATTCCGTTTGAGGCCTCGGCTACGCACTACCTGACAGGTGCTGTGCGCCACGACCACAGCAAGAACGGAGGCGTTTCGCCGAAGCAGTTTACAGCCAAGGCTATACGTCATGCCGTTACTTCTCCGGATGGTAAAACGCTGGTTTTTAACGCAGCAGGCTATATCTATAAAAAAGAACTGCCGAACGGAAAACCTCAGCGAATCACCAACAGCCAGGATTTTGAGTTCTACCCGTCTTTTTCACCGGATGGAAAATCAATCGTATACGCCACCTGGAACGACGATAATTTCAGCGCATTGTACAAGCTCGACATCCGCAAGAAAAACGCAAAGCCAACCAAGCTGACAACTGAGAAAGGCTTTTACGCTAACCCAAGCTATTCGCCAGACGGCAAGCACATTGTGTTTAGCAAAGAAGGCGGCAACAGCCACATGGGTTATGCGCACGGCAAGGAGAAAGGCATTTTTTATATGCCAGCCAACGGAGGCAAAGCGACTCTGGTGCAGGAGCGCGGTTCTTCGCCGCAGTTCAACGCTACTTCAGATCGCATCTTCTTCACCGGACGCGAGGGCGAAAAATACGCCTTTAAAAGTGTGGACCTGAACGGCAAAAACGAGCAGACGCATTATACTTCTAAGTATACCGACCAGTTCTTCCCTAGCCCGGATAACAAATGGATTGGATTTATGGAGTTGTTCAACGGTTACATAGCACCGTTCACGGCCAACGGATCTGGTCTGGACCTGAACAAGGATACCAAGGCTGTTCCAGTTGCCCGCTTCACCCGCGATGCCGGCACCAGTATCCACTGGTCAGCCGACAGCAAGAAAATCAACTGGGTGTTGGGTGACGAGTATTTCTCTAACGACCTGAAAAACCGCTTTACGTTTGTGGCCGGTGCTCCTGAAGAATTGCCAGCCATCGACACGACAGGCACAAAAATAGGTCTGGAGCTGAAAACCGATATTCCGGAAGGTAAAGTAGCCTTCACCAACGCCCGCATCATTACCATGAAAGGCGATGAAGTGATTGAAGGAGGTACTATTGTTGTAGACGGCAACCGCATTGTGGCAGTTGGCAAAGGCGTAAACGTACCGAAAGATGCAAAAGTGATTGACGCAGCCGGCAAAACCATCATGCCTGGCATTGTGGATGTGCATGCGCACCTAGGTACGTTCCGTTTAGGTATGAGCCCGCAGAAGCAGTGGTCGTACTTTGCAAACCTGGCCTATGGCGTTACTACCACCCACGACCCATCTTCCACCACCGAAATGGTATTTAGCCAGTCGGAAGCCGTAAAGTCGGGGGCCATGGCAGGTCCGCGCATCTACTCTACGGGCACCATACTTTACGGAGCTGATGGTAACTTTAAAGCCGAGATTAACAGCCTGGACGATGCCCGCTCACACCTGCGCCGCATCAAAGCCGTAGGCGGCTTCTCGGTGAAAAGTTATAACCAGCCACGTCGTGAGCAGCGCCAGCAGGTAATACAGGCTGCCCGCGAACTGGACATGAGCGTGTATCCGGAGGGTGGCTCAACCTTCTTCCACAACATGACCATGGTACTGGACGGGCACTCCGGTGTAGAGCACAACATACCTGTTGCCCCGCTTTATAAAGATGTACTGGAAGTATGGAAAGCCTCTGAGGTAGGCTATACCCCAACTCTAATTGTAGGATACGGTGGTGTAACCGGTGAGTACTACTGGTACCAAAAAACCAATGTTTGGGAGAAAGACCGCCTGCTCAAGTTTACGCCTCGCTCTATTATTGATGGACGCTCGCGCCGCGTAACGCTTGTGCCAGACGAAGAGTATGAGCAGGGCCACATTGCCACTTCTAAAGCTGCCAAAGCCCTGGCGGATAATGGCGTTAAGGTAAACCTGGGTGCCCACGGGCAGTTGCAGGGGCTAGGTGCGCACTGGGAACTGTGGATGCTGCAGCAAGGCGGCATGACCAACCACGAAGCTTTGCGCGCAGCCACGTTAAACGGTGCGGAATACATTGGCATGGGCCACGAAATTGGCTCTCTGGAAACCGGTAAACTGGCCGACCTGATTGTGTTGGACCAGAACCCGCTGGAGAACATCCAAAACTCTGAGCACGTGAAGTATACTATGATTAACGGCCGCCTGTACGATGCCGCTACCATGGCTGAAATCGGCAACTACAACAAGCAACCAGGCACATTCTGGTGGGAAAACGACAAGTACGCCACCGCCTTTGACTGGCACGAAGGCACCGACACCCGCTTTGAAGGTATTGCCGGTGAACACTGCACTTGCCGCCATTAAGGTTAAAGTATAAAAAAAAGTGGCTGCTCCGGATGGGGCAGCCACTTTTTTTTTTTGCTTTAGCAGTACAGTGCTTGCTAAGAATTATATTACTCCTTCACCGCCGCCAGCACACGCTTAAACAGTTCATTTTGTTTGCCATCGTGCCAGCGCCATACTATTACAATATCATGTTCCGGGTCTACCCAAACGGTGTTCTGGCCGGCACCAAGCGCCGCGTAACTTGTTTTAGGAGCATCCGGCCAAGCCTCTCCTCCTGTGTTCAGCCACCAAAGGTAGCCGTAGTCTGGGCCAACTTTACCGCGCTGGGTAGTAGCTTCCTGCACCCATTCTTTTGAAATCAGCTGCTTATCTTTCCAGCGGCCGTTGCGCAGGAAAAGGTAACCGAAGCGGGCTTCGTCGCGGGCGCTTATCCAGAGGCCGCCGCCCCAGCGTGTACCACCGCTAACCGATGGCATTTGCTGGCCGTTTATTTCTACAACCGAGTTTCTGTAAGGCACCCATTGCCAGGTTTCAGAAGCGTCTATCGGATCCATAATCTCATCTTCCAGCACCTTTGGCAGCGGCTTTTCCCAGAGGCGAAGCAGTGAGAGAGCAAACCGGTTAATGCGGGTGTCGTTATACTCATAGAAAGTACCCGGCTCCTGCAGTTCGCGCGGCTTTCGCTCCCCTCGGCCATAGGCTTCTTTACCGATAAAGTCGTCTTTTTTGCCCCACATCTCACCTTGCCATTCCGATGTCTGACGCGCATGGTGCTCCCATGTTATTTTGCTGTTATGCTCAGAATCATACCCGCCGTCCTGCACATACTTTGCCACCGGATCGTTTATACTTTGGATCATGCCTTTGTCTAGCGTTAACCCCAGTATGGTGGACAGAAAGCTTTTGGCAGCGCTGTAAGTTGGATCTGCTGCTTTGGTATCGCCCCACTCTGCTACAATAAAGCCGTCTTTTAAAATGATGCCGTTGGTATTAGCTCGGGTAGCTGGCAAGGAGCCTAAAGGTTCGCCGAAAATGTCTTTTTGGGTAGAGAAGTCTTTCTGGATCTGAGTTGTTTCCTGCAGTTTAGCCCATTCTACAGCCTCCTGCAGCTTTGCAGCGTCCAGCCCGAGTTCTTCAGAGTTGCGGCGCTCCCAGTTATCACCGGCACCCGGATAGTAATAAGCAGTAGTGGTTTGCTGCTGCTGTTGCACTTCGGCAGAAGTGGTTTGCTGCGGTTGCGGCTGGCAGGCTGCTAAGCCCAACGCCAGAACCAGCGCTATGTAAGTATGTTTTAGCATATATATGAAATTACGCTACAATCTATAAAAAATAACTGGTTACTATAAGCTTATCCTAAAACCAGCCAAAGCTCGCTTCGCTGCTGCGGTATCTCCAGGAAATACAGCAAAGTAATCCGGCAGTTAGACGATAAAGCATAAACAGAGTAAACGCTTCGGGGTGCACTTTGAACCTGAAAGTATAAAAGATACGAGCCGTGTTAGCTTACCGACACCTTTTATACTTTACCCATTGCTATAGCGGCTTGCGAAGGCTGCTGCAGTGAGTATTGTTGGTGATAATACCAACAACGGCGGTTTCTAGATGGATTAGCTCTACAACTTTGCATTGTTAATAAGGTTGAAAGTTGAGCTCTATCTAATCTACCACTAAAATTATTTTACCTGCTGCGTGTCCCTGCTCGCTGTAAAGGTGCGCTTCAACGGCTTCGCTTAAGGCATATTCTCTGTCTATAACCGGTTTTACCTTTCCTGCCTCAATCCAGGAGCTGATTAGCTTCAGGTCCTCCCCTTTATCGTCGGTAAACATGGCTATTACCTTTTTATCGGAAAAAGCAGAGATGGCAAAACCCAGGGCGATGTCTTTAGGGTTGGGCACTGTGGTAACGTAGCGGCCATGGTGATGCAGGCTGTCTTTGCTGCTGAGGTAGCTGCTTTTGGCTACTGCGTCAAAAATCAGGTCGTAACAATTTTCGGCTTTGGTAAAATCCTCTTTTCCATAATCAATTACATAGTCTGCGCCGAGGCTCTTGACAAGATCAATGTGGCTTGCGCTGCAAACGCCTGTTACCTCTCCTGCTCCTAACGCTTTGGCAATTTGCACAGCAAAGGAGCCTACGCCACTAGAGGCACCGTTTACCAGCACCTTCTCTCCCTGCTGCAACTCACCTTTATCGCGGAGAGCCTGCAGCGCTGTGAGGGCGGCAAGCGGAACGGCAGCGGCCTGTGCATAGCTCAGATTGAAAGGTATGGTTACGGCAGTATCCTCAGAGATAACAGCAAACTCGGCATTTGCACCTCCAATTCCCTCCGTCATGCCGAACACGCGGTTGCCAACAGCATAAGTCAGTACGTTGCTGCCTACTTCTACTACCTCTCCGGCTATGTCCCGGCCTGGTATCTTCGGAAAATTTAAACCTGACACCGGCAGCAAATGTCCTGAGCGTATTTTCCAATCCACGGGGTTTACGCTGGAGGCATGCACCCGCACCAGCAGTTGGTTATCTTTTAGCGTTGGTTTTGGCTGCTCGCCATACTGTAGCACACTGGCATCGCCGTAACTCTCGTAAAATATCGCATTCATAGAAGTGTATCTTTAATTTAAGTTTTAATGCGTACGGTTTATGCAGTATGCTGTTAGATTTATAGCTGCTGAAGCTTGGAGGCGCTCATAAAAAAAGCGGCGCCTGTTCAGGCTACCGCTTCCTCCAATGTTCACTATATATTACTCTTCTTCGTTATAACTGTAAGGTTTATCTGCTTTTGCCGCTTCTATGCCTTCTGTAAACGCAGCTTTGTGCGCCTCCCAATCGTTAGCTACACCAATCACAAAAACTATCCCCAACAAAAAGAATTTAAGATCTCGCAGAGTAAGTTTTTTCATGATGGCAGGTTTATACTTGATTATTTTTAAGCTTGGCTCTTATTGTGTTTCACCAGGAAACGGTAAGCAGCGTACAGCAGCAACAAACCAACAATAGGCACAGAAAAGTACCCCAGGGTGTAGCCAATATTGTATCCTACATCGGCAAAGGTCATGTCTGTTTGCCCTTTTAAACCGTACAGAAAACGGCCAAATCTTTCTCCGGTGAGGTAAACAGCAGCTACCGTAATTAACACGGCACTTATCACGATCAGGTTAATCAAGAATTTTTGTGTTTTCATAGGCGATTTATTTTTAGACGTTTAACAAGCTCAATATAATAAATCCTATGCAAAACTATTAGGATTATACTATATAATTCCCAGTTTATACTTCTGCCCCTCTTGCTTGTATGGCTATACTATATATAGCGTAGAATGCTTATCTTATGGTTTCAAACCTAAGTTCACTAACGCATACATAACCTATGACCAAAACAAATAACCTGCTCCGGCCACTTGCGCTGCTGCTGGCGCTTTGCCTGTACGCCGCTCAAAGTATGGCACAACAGGTAAACGAAGACTCTTTGTACATCCGGCAGCATTACGATAAAGCGGAGTATAACATACCCATGCGCGACGGCAAAAAGCTGTTTACCATCGTCTACTCGCCAAAGGAGAAAGGTAAAAAATACCCTATCCTGATGAACCGCACGCCTTACTCGGTTGGCCCCTACGGCGAAGGCTACAAAACCAGCCTCGGCCCCAGCCCTACCCTGCTGCGCGAAGGGTATATTTTTGTGTACCAGGATGTGCGCGGCACTTATATGTCGGAGGGTGAATTTGTGAACATGACGCCGCACCTGGCCAACAAAAGAGGCAAAAAGGACGTGGACGAAAGCACCGATACCTACGATACAGTAGACTGGCTGGTGAAAAAGCTCGACAACGACAACGGCCGTGTGGGCCAGTGGGGCATCTCCTACCCCGGTTTTTATGCTGCAGCCGGACTCATGAGCAACCACCCTGCCTTAAAAGCGGTGTCGCCGCAGGCTCCTATTGCCGACTGGTTCTGGGATGATTTCCACCACAACGGCGCCTTTTTTCTGCCGCACGCTTTTAACTTTCTGGCCAGCTTTGGCCTGCCGCGCCCCGAGCCTACCACAGAGCGCAACCCGCGTTTCGACCACGGCACACCCGATGGCTATGACTTTTTTATGCGCATGGGCCCGCTCAAAAACGCTAACGAAAAGTATCTAAAAGGCAACGTAGCCTTCTGGAACGACATTATAGATCACCCTAACTACGACGCATTCTGGCAGGCTCGCAACCTGTTGCCGCACCTTAAAAACATCAAAGGCCCGGCCGTGATGACAGTAGGCGGCTGGTATGATGCCGAAGACCTGTATGGCCCGCTTAAGATTTACCAGACCATCGAGAAGAACAACCCCAAGCTGACAAACATGATCGTGATGGGGCCTTGGGTGCACGGCGGCTGGGCTCGCACGGACGGCTCTAACATCGGCAATGTATACTTTGGCCAGAAAAACTCGCCGTGGTACCAGCAGGAAGTAGAAGCCAGATTCTTTAACCACTACCTGAAAAGCGATGCCAAACAGCCGGTAAAGCTGCCGGAGGCTGTCATGTTTGAGGGTGGCAACAACACCTGGCGCGAGTTTGAAGTATGGCCGCCAAAGCAGGTGCAGGAGCGTACGCTATACTTTCATGCCAACGGGAAACTGAGCTTTGAAGCTCCGAAAGCAGGAGAAGCAGAAGCCAGCGAGTACATCTCTGACCCTGCCAAGCCAGTGCCGTTTACTGAGGCAGTAGCCACCGGCATGACGCGCGAGTACATGACTGATGACCAGCGCTTTGCCAGCCGCCGCCCCGATGTGCTGACCTTCCAGACGGATGTGCTGACAGAGGACTTGACTTTAGCCGGAGAGATTTTGGCCCAGTTGAAAGTTGCTACCACCGGCTCCGATGCCGACTGGGTAGTAAAGCTGATTGACGTATACCCGGATTCTGCACAGGCAAACCCGCATCAGCCTAACAGAAAAATGGGTGGCTACCAGGCTATGGTGCGCAGCGAGGTATTCAGGGGTCGCTTCCGGAACAGCTTTGAAAAGCCCGAGCCGTTTACGCCCAACCAGGTAACGCCCGTAAACGTGGAGCTGCAGGACGTGCTGTATACTTTTAAGAAAGGCCACCGCGTGATGGTGCAAATCCAGAGCACCTGGTTTCCGATGGTAGACCGCAACCCGCAGAAGTATGTGGACAATATCTTTGAGGCAAACGAGGAGGATTTCATCAAAGCCACGCACAAAGTATACCACACGCCGCAGCAACCTACCAGCCTGAAGGTGAAGGTGCTGTAAAGTATAGTTGCAAGTATAAAGTATGAGCCCGTTGCCCCCAAAGAGCAGCGGGCTCATCTGTTTTATGGAATTCACTTGCAAGGACAAGTCGCTATCTGGCTAAATATGCGCAGACAGTTTTAACGCCCTTGCTGTGTCTTTTTACCAGCAAGTTATTGGTGAGAACACACAACAACGGCAAAAGGATATCTGCAGTAAGGTATAAGTAACACCACGGGCTTCTCTCGTAGGTCTAAATGGTAGCTTTGCCTAAAGCAAACTGCATTTGGCCGCTAATCGTCCTTATAAGTTAACTACTCTTATAAATGTAAAAAGCCGGGCAAGTTGCCCGGCTCTTTTTTCTTTAAACCCTATTACTCTATTTCTTCAACAGCTTGAAATTGTTGGCGATGCCATTCATTTCGGTGCGTACGAAATAGATACCTTGTGGCAGAGACTGCCCTAATATTATTTTCTCCAGAGAGTGACCTTTGCTAACCTCAATCTGCTGCGCCTGTACTGATTTACCCATGGCATCCAGCACCTGCACGTTCAGTTTGCCAGCTTGGTCTGCATTCAGCTCCAGGCTCACTTCACTTTCAAACGGATTCGGAAAAGCTTTCAGGCTGTAGCTGCTCACCTCACCGAAGCTTACCGCTTTGGTTGTGAAGTACTCAAAAGCGCCATCTGTATCAACCTGCTTCAGGCGGTAGTAGCGTGTGCCGTACTTGCCGTTTTCAGCATCAACAAACTGGTACACCTGCTTCTGCGAGGTATTGCCGTTTTTAGTGGCTACAAAACCTAGCTGGCTAAAGTCAAACCCATTTTGCGACACCTGCACCTCAAAGCCTGCGTTGTGCTCCTCAGAGGCCGTGGCCCACTCCAACTGCACGTTTTTGCCTTGCTTGGCTGCGTTAAAGTAGATGATCTCAACTGGCAGTGGAATGATTCTTTGAGTAGTAAATGTCTTGTTAGGCTCCTCGTAGCAAGTGCCTGACTTAGCTTGCACTATACATTCAATTTCGAATTCTTCTTTTGAGGTAGGAGTAATAGTAACCGAAGTTTTACCAGTTCTATCAATTGCGGTTCTCTCAGTTCCCTTCACCATGAACCACTCAATAGATGCCTGATCTGCATTATCAATGATATTTGATGACACGCTATAAGTTACTTCTTCATTAATCTTAGGCTCAGCAGGGTTAGAAGAAATATCTCCAGTTACTCTGATTGGATTATTAACTGTCACTGTAACATTCTGAGTATTGCTGCAGCCATTGGCAGTTAAAGTATAAACATAGGTTACAGTATTAGGGTTTGAACCTGTGTTGACTAAAGTCTCAGAAATAGAGCCTGAGCCACTATTAGCTGCATTTCCCCCAATAGCTGCTCTTGTCCAGGTAAAAGTAGTACCAGTTGTGGCACTTGTAGGAGTGTAATTAAATGCGGAACCGCTGCATATGGCAGCCGGAGTTAATGAGCTGCTTAAAGTAGGAACTTGTTTGATTGTAGCTCTCACTGCAGTTCTAGGGCTTTCACAGCCTGCAGCGCTGACAATGCTAACAAAGTAGTTTCGACTGTTATTAAGGGAAGGTGTATTAAAGGTGCTTGTTGTTTGGTTAGCTATAGGATTTATTGAACTGCTAGTTGAATACCATCTGTAACTTCCACCAGCAGGGGCGCCAGAGGCAGTAAGTGTCACGGAGCCTGCCCCGCATTTCTCTCCGTTAACTACTGATGGAGCAGCAGGAATATTGTTAATGATTGCTTCTACAGGCACTCTTGAGCTTTCACAGCCAGTCGCAGGAACAGCTGCGACATAATACGTTGTGCTTTTTGTCAAAGAGGACGTAGTATAGTTAGCTCCCGTTGCTCCGGTGATAGCAGTGCCTCCTGTTGGCATCGTATACCATCTATAACTACCGTCACTAGGAGCGCCAGAGGCAGTAAGTGTTACAGTACCTTCGCCGCAGTTTTGGCCGTTAACTACTGATGGAGCAGAAGTAGGTGGATAAACTGTAAACGTACCTACATTATAATACCCCTTGTTCCCTCCATCTTTCTGCCACAGTCTTATAGTCTTTTGACCTGCTGTATTCATCACTTCTGCCGTTGTGGTTGCAACAATTCTATTAGGTACGACACTTACTACAGTAACTCCGTTATTGTTAACTTCTACTCTTGCAGCATTATTACCATTTCCATTGGTAAACCCTGATCCATTTATAGTTATTGTAACAGCATCACCTGTTTCAATACAGGGTTTATCTAAAGTAAAACCTGTTACTTGTTGCGCAACAGCAGAACCGCCATTAAACACAGCGACTAATAACATCGCCCAGAACAAGCAGGCAAATTGAGTAAAGTTTCGTTTCATAAATAAGGGTTTATAGGGTTATGGTTGTATAGGTTTGTATGTTATCAGGCTTAATGTTTCTGTACTTTTTAGGCAATAAAAATCCACCCACGCTTTTAGCGTGCTATTTTAAAAATGAATTATACCAGTCTTATAAAGTGTAAAATTAGCTGTTAGTGCTGGCGGTATTAATTTGCACTTCTTCCAGCCTCTGCCACCCTGAAAATTTACCTATTATTAACAGAAACATTCTATATATCATTGCAAGTATAAAGCAAAAAAATGATACTGCATATACAGGTAAAATTGTTTTTTACATGCAACCAATCTAAAATTGCACTGAAACTGGGAAAAACAAAATCTATTAATACTTAAGATCAATAGCTATTTAGCTGAGCGTTTGTATATTAAAAGCTATATATAGCTTATTTAATTCTCATAAATACCCAATGTTAAATTGTATCAAAAAATATTTAAAAAAATAAAAAGAGCCGGGTAATATACCCGGCTCTTTCAGCTTTAAACCCTATTATTTACTTTATTTCTTCAATAGCTTCAAGTTGTACAGCTTCCCATCTACATAAACCTTCACGAAGTACATGCCCGGAGGGAGAGTAGCATCTGGCTTGAGTTTATTGGTATTAAATCCTTTATCTATGTTTATAACTTGCTCAGCTACCTTTCTTCCGGCAGTATTGTACATCGTTATCGCCGCTACACCACCTTTATCCACTGCAATGTCTAAGGTTATTTCGTCGGAGAAAGGGTTCGGAAACGCTTTTACCTGGCTGGCTACTTCGCTGAAGGTTACCGCTTTAGTATTAAAATACTCAAACCTGCCATCTTCATCAAGCTGCTTCAGGCGGTAGTAGCGGGTACCGTGCTTGCCGTTCTCTTTGTCGGTGTATTGGTATAGTTGCTTCTGCGAAGTGTTACCGTTTTTGGTTGGCACGAAGCTTAGCTTCCGGAAATTAAACCCGTCTTGCGACACCTGCACTTCAAAGCCCATATTGTTCTCTTCGGAGGCGGTGGCCCACTCCAGCAGCACGTTGTGCCCCTGCTTGGCCGCGTTAAAGTAGATGATTTCTACCGGGAGCGGTGTTAGCGCACCAGATTCAAGCGTGTAATAAGTAAAGCCTCCACTGCTGTTCAATTCTGTGTAACATACTCCCTCCTCTGTAACAATATCAACACGCACTCCAGATAAATCTTCTGGTACCTCTTCAATCGTGAAAGTGTTTTCATCCACTAAACCTCCTTGGGGTGAATAGGGGCCTGTACCTTGCCGTATATACCACTGGTACAAAACAGCATCATCATTATCAATAATATTTGATAAAGCTGTAAATGTAACGGCCTCCCCAATTGTTATAGGCACATCTGTCTCAAATTCAGCTGTGGTTGTAATAAGAGGATTAACAACTATGTCAAGTGTCTGAGCAGTTTCGCCACAACTTTCATTCAAGCTTTGCCCAGAAAATCGTACAGTTACTGTACCACTGCTATTTACTTCTAACGTAGCGACTTGAGGATTTCCTCCATCAACAGTTAAAGTTGCTATATTTTCTCCTGCTACAATTTCCCATGCTGGTGTATCAGCATTTTCTAATTCTCCTGTTAGAACGAACACCACTGGAGTATTATCCCCAAACGCACATTGAGCACCTTCAGGTTCAGCTTCTATTGTAGAAGTAGCTAACGGAATAATGATAGCTGTTACTGGTGTTTGACCACTTATACATCCACCACCCGAGGTATTTACAGCTGATACATAAAAAACAGCATCATCTTCTAAGAATGGTGTGTACACAGAGGATTCACTGGGATCTGTATCTGTATACACAAGATCGCCATCTGCATCATACCAGAAATAAGTATAGCCGGGTTGAGGATTAGCAACGCTTAAAGGGATAAACCCAGGGCCGCATCTTTCGTTTGAAATCATAGTAGGTGCTGCTGGCGTAGCATTAACTATAATAGTTCTTTCTCTCGGAGTACCCGCTGTACCACAAGCATTTACCGCTGCTACGGATATAGTACGTTGGCCTGGTTCCGCGTTTGCTCCAAAGTTATACGTGATGCTGTTTGTATTTGAACTGCCAACTACTGTGGCTCCCTCTGGAACTGTCCACTGATAATTTACTCCTGTTACCTGTGTTACACTATACGTTACTGACGAGCCGGAGCAGACGGTTGCTGGACCGCTGATCGGGCTAGGTTGTGTAGGCAATAGGTAAACAGGCAATGTCACTGCACTTCCTATAGTAAAGTTAGCACTGTTACCATTCCGTACGCGAGCCCTAATATAGATCGTGCCCGGAGTAGAAAGATAATTAGTAGGAACAGGTACACCTGTCACAGATGCCTGACTAGGAGAACTAAAAGGCCCAACTTCAATAAATGTATTAAATTCACTATCGCGGGAAAATTGAATATAGTTACTATTAGCTCTATTATTAAAGCTTCCCTGAATGGTTAAATTAATACTTTGGTTTACTGTGGCACAGGTTGGGCTTATAGAAGTTATACTTTGCCCCCAAACCACATGCCCCATCATCAGGAACAGGAGAAGCAAGCAACTGGTAAAGTAGGCCTTGCCAAATCGGGTGTTTACAGCTTTGGCAATCAAATGAGTAAAACGTTGTTTCATAAACTTTGGGATAAGGTTTGGGTTTAAGGCTGCGCCGTTTTGGCCTTGGGTTTTCATAAAGGTCAGGAGGAACGAAAGCTTGTAACTTTACAGTAGGGCAAAACAAGACTTTGCAATAGGTCTATTAGCCGTTTTTAAAAGCTAAAACCATATTGCAGACAGGCTAAACACAATTAACCTGCTTTAAAAGAGTGAAAGAAGCGCGGGAAAAAATGAATTTTAAAGGCTACTTCACATCTGCTGGCTTTAAGGAGTGCTGCGTCTGTTATATATTGTAAAATACATATGTATTAATGATCTATTTTAATAATAAACTTTACTATTCAAATAAAATATACTTTGCCAAGTATAAATTGTTGCACCAGATCTTAATTATTTATTATATAAATTATATATAACATTCTAAAATTGCACTAATTTTAACATGTGTTAAGATGCTCTTTTACAGCTATCTGGCTATATTAGCAGCTTAATCAGCCTCAGGCATACTTATGGCCACTAAAAATTGCATTAAAACAACATGAATCGTCGTACGCATCTTTTCATTCGCAAGGCGCACCGCTACCTGGGCTTAATCACAGGAATACAGTTTGTACTCTGGACGGCGGGCGGTTTATACTTTAGTTGGTCAGATATTGATGAAATACATGGCGACTTTCAGCGAAAAGCACCTGCAAACTTTAATGCAGCCATGGAGTTGGTATCGCCTGCTACAGTGCTGGCAAAGCTTCCGCAGGCAGATTCAGTTAAATCAGTGCGTTTGGTGGATGTGCTGGGCGAGCCGCACTACCAGGTTGTATACTTTGTAAATGAAGCGGGCCATGCCATACCTGTTACGCAACTGGCTGTAGCCGCCACAGGCCAGCTCCGCGAGGCCATTACAGAGCAGGAAGCGGTGCAGATGGCGCAAAACAGCTTTAATGAGCCCGCAGAGGTAACGCAGGTAGAGTATTTAACAGCTGGCGCTACCGGCAACCACCACGAATACCGTCAGGGCGCATTGCCGGCTTATGCCGTCACCATGCAGCACCCAACCAACACCACCGTATATGTGGCCGCCGACCGGGGCGAGGTAACCAGCTTCCGAAACAACAAGTGGCGCGTGTTCGATTTCCTGTGGATGCTGCACACCATGGATTACCAGGGCCGCGACAATTTTGGCAACCTGCTGCTGCGCCTGTTCTCTGTGGTGGGGCTCGTTACCATACTTTCAGGCTTCGGTTTATACTTTATAAGCTTCCGGGGAGGGAGAAGAAAAGCCAGGCAAGCGGGCTCACCCAAGCCGAAGGCGCTGGTTTAAGTCCTATAGTATAACATAGTCCGGCAGCCAACGCTGATTTATACTTTGTTTTGGCCGAGCCATACACATGTTCCGCCTTTAGCCAAAACACAGAACCTGCTGTTGCTCGTCTTGCTGGTAGAAGCACTGCCTAATGTGTTTTCCGGAGCGATGGTGAAGGGAATGGTTTGAGCAGTTTTTAAGCTATCTCTACAAAATCATCTATAACTCAGCTCCCTAATATTTGCAAAAGCCTGCTTAAAACAGGAAATTGCAGGTACAACATAAATCTAAATCTAACCTATTCTTCACCTTTACGCATGAGAAACCTACGTGTACTTGCTGTGGCGGCTTTGCTGGGCTTTGGCCCACTGGCAGAGGCCCAGCAGACCGAAACCCCACTCTCCTATTACCTGCCTGCTGAGGTATCTTATAACAGCAGCATACCAACGCCAGCAGACATACTGGGCTATAACGTAGGCGAGTGGCACGTGAGCCACGACCAACTGGCCATGTACATGCGCCAGATGGCCAGTCTCTCCGACCGCATCAGCATAATAGAGTATGGCCGCACCCACGAAAACCGCCCGCTCTACCTGCTTACGGTTACATCGCCTAAAAACCACCAGAACATAGAGCAGATAAAGCAGCAGCACGTGCAGCTGACCAACCCTGCCGAGTCTGGCAAGCTTAACCTGAAGGATATGCCGGCTGTGGTTTGGATGGGCTATAGCGTGCACGGCAACGAGCCGAGCGGCAGCAACGCCTCGCTGCTGGCTGTGTACCACCTGGCGGCAGCGCAAGGCCCGGAAATAGAAAAGCTGCTGGATGAAACGGTGATTCTGATAGACCCATCTATTAACCCGGACGGCCTGAACCGCTTTGCGAGCTGGGTAAACACGCACCGCAGCAAGAATCTTGTTACCGACGCTAACAGCGCCGAGTTTGACGAAGTATGGCCGCGCGGCCGCACCAACCACTACTGGTTTGACCTGAACCGCGACTGGCTGCCGCTGCAGCACCCGGAGTCGAAAGGCAGGCTGGCGAAGTTCCACGAGTGGAAGCCAAACGTACTGACCGATCACCATGAAATGGGCACCAACGCCACCTTCTTCTTTCAGCCCGGCATCCCGAGCCGCAACAACCCGCTTACCCCGGAGAGCAACTTTAAACTGACGCAGAAGATAGGCACTTACCACGCCAAGGCACTGGATAAGATCGGCTCCTTTTACTATACCGAAGAGAGTTACGACGACTTT
This sequence comes from uncultured Pontibacter sp., assembly GCF_947495565.1. Classification (GTDB taxonomy): domain Bacteria; phylum Bacteroidota; class Bacteroidia; order Cytophagales; family Hymenobacteraceae; genus Pontibacter. The sequence continues at coordinate 136,069 of NZ_CANLZM010000011.1, read as the reverse complement.
TACTATGGCAAAGGCTCTACTTACCCGGACGTAAACGGCTCGGTAGGTATACTTTTTGAGCAGGCCAGCTCCAGAGGCCATGCGCAGGAAAGCACAAACGGCGTGCTGACCTTCCCGTTCACTATCCGCAACCAGTTTACCACTACCCTCTCTACGCTGGAGGCGGCGCAGGCCATGCGCGAAGAACTGCTGGCGCACCAGCGCGACTTCTACAAAAATGCGGTGAACGAGTCCAAAAAATCTAAGACTAAAGCTTATGTATTCGGCTCCGAAAAAGATAAAGCCCGTGCTTACCACCTGGCCGAGATCATTAAGCAACACCAGATAGAGGTATATCGCCCTAAAGAAAGCTTTAAGGTTGATAATGTGACCTACACGCCGGAGAACGCCTACATTGTTCCGATGGAGCAGCCGCAGCACAGGCTTATTGAGGCAATGTTTGAGAAGCGCACCACTTTCCAGGATAGCCTGTTCTACGACATCTCTGCCTGGACTTTCCCGTTGGCATTTGACCTGGAGCACGCAGCTCTCTCCTCCCGAAACTTCAAAAGCGGGCAGCTGGGGCAGAAAGTAGCAGACCTGAGCTTTCCGGAAGGTAAGATAGTGGGAGGCAAAAGCGACTACGCTTATACGTTTGAGTGGCACGGCTATTACGCCCCACGCGCCCTGAACCAACTGATGGACCGCGGCATTGTGACGCGCGTGGCTACAGATAAGTTTAGCACCGCAGATGGCAAGCAATACGACTACGGCACCATACTTATTCCGGTGGCTGGCCAGCCGGTAAAGGCTGATGAGCTGCACCAGGTGCTGCAAGAAGTAGCACAGAAAAACGCGCTGCAAGTATACGCCATGAGCACCGGCTTTAACCCGCAAGGCATTAAATTGGGCAGCCCTATGGTGCGTAGCCTGGAGCAGCCCAAAATTATGATGCTGATTGGCGATGGCGTAAATAGCTACGATGCCGGAGAGGCATGGCACCTGATGGACGACCGCTTCGGTATGCGACCGGTTTTGATCAAGACGAATGATTTTAACCGGGCATCCATCGACAAGTATAATGTGCTTGTGATGGCGGAAGGCTCGTACAGCAATGTTTCCAAAGACAAGCTGCGAAGCTGGGTGCAGCGGGGCGGCACAGTAATAGGTATGGGCAGCGCCGCAAAGTGGCTATCCAGCAACGGCATAGGCAACATCACCTTCAGGGAAACAAAACCTGACACTGTTGCTCAGAAAGCCTACGCTGATATAGCCAACACAGAAGGGGCGCAAGTAATAGGAGGCGCTATCTTCGAAACGAAACTGGACCTGACGCACCCGCTGGCTTATGGCTACACAGATACGCAGCTGCCTATTTTCCGTAGCAACACCTTGTTTATGGAGCGATCGAAAAGCCCGTACGCAAACCCTGTCATGTATACTTCGGAGCCGCTGATGGCCGGTTACATATCAAAGCCTAACCTGCAGCAGGTAAAAAATACGGCCGCTGTAGACGTATCTTCTGTTGGCGCAGGCAAAGTGATCGCGATGCCAGACAACCCGAACTTCCGCGCTTTCTGGTACGGTACTAATAAGCTGTTCCTTAACAGTATCTTCTTCGGCCAGATTATCAGCAACGGTTCTGCCCGCGCGGAGGAGGATGCGCATTAAGAGAAAGTATTAGTATGAATTATTAGTTGAAGAAGCCGCCCAAGTTATGGACGGCTTCTTCTGTTTTAGTGGAATTTTGCAATGCGGGTGCAACCACTCCTTTAATTTCACCCTACCCCAACCCTCCAGTTCTGCAGTACCGGGTCCAACCACCCCTGCCCCTCCTTGTCAAAGGCGGGGAATTCTTACCTCACCCCCACCCTCTCCTAAAAACAGGAGAGGGAGTTCTGTTCAAGCTCCGTCAGAGGTGGCTATCGAAATGATCCCCAGTCCTTGGGTTGAGCGCCTTGTATTGATGCGGTGCCCGCCAAGGGCAGCCGCAGCGCAGCGGAGGCAGGAGGGAACACAGCGCGATACCCTTATCGAGGGCCCCTACCCCCGCCTTGAGGGAACCAAAGTATAAAATGAAACGAGCAGGTGGTAAAGCCGTGGATAAACAGCAGCTAGCAAGTATAGCCTTGGTTCAAGTTGCCAGCAGCAGCTTGAAAAGTATAGCTATAGCAAGTATGGCTTTTGAAACCAATTGAGTTGCAAACTCAACATCATATGAAGACACGAGTTGAAAACTCGCGCCAGAAATAGCCTCAATAGTTAGTCTTGTAAAAAGAGAATGTCCAGCGCAAACGTGCTGGACATTCTCTTTTATACTTTAAATAATACTTACGGCATTCTAAAACCAAGCACAATTTCGTGGGAGCCGGCGCTGTGGTGGCGCATCGGGGATACCGTGATATCATACGTATAACTCAGGCGGTACTGCTCTTTAAACTGCACACCTACCAGCCCGACCACCGCATCCTGCGTTCTGTAAGACACACCTGCCCACACCATATCATCGTAAACCGTTTTTCTACGCTTGGTAAAGTGGTATTGGCCCCGCACGTTAAAATCTGCCTGCACCGGAGCCGGAGAAACATATTTTATCAACACAGAAGGCGTAACGGTGATGTTCCTGTTCACATCAAAATTATAGCCGCCCGACACAAAAAAATGCCTGGACAAGCGGGCTGGGTCTTCAATCTCATTGTTTTTGTTGATCTTATTACCCAGCGCCTGGAACAGCGACGCTCCTACAAAAAACGTTTCGGAATGCAGGTAAGTACCCACGCTCAGGTCTGGCATAAAAGCGTTTATACTTCCTTGCTGCGTTACCGGGTCGCGCTCGTTGGAGCCATTTGCCAAGTGAATCTTATCCTCGTCAAACTTATACTGCTGCACTCCCGCAAACACCCCAGACGATAGGTAGATGCTTCTGTTTATGGGCACATGGTAGGCGTAAGAGAAAAGCACGCCCGTCTGTGAGATAGGGCCAGTTTGGTCTTTGTAGATGTAGCCGCCTGCGCCGTGGTAAGGCCGTGCTATCCTTTTCCCGATGGTGCGTTTAAATAGGGCTGTTTCGGCGCTCAGGTAAAAAGTTTTGGGTGCACCTTCAAAACCTGTCCATTGGTTTCGGTAGCCTGCTTTTACGTTCCAGTCCTTCTCCACCCCGGCTACTGCCGGGTTCAGGAGAAAGTAATTGGTCATATATTGGCTGTATAGCGCCTTCTGCTGCGCCACAGCTACCGAACTTACGAGTAGAAAGCAAAGTAGTAAAATGTAATTCTTCATAACGCGTGTTGTTTGGTAAATGGGCAATTATCGCATAATGGTCACTGATGTCTTGATTGGTGCCGTACCGTCGCCTAGCTCAATGATACAGTAGTAAGTACCATCCGGCAGTCGTTTGCCTTTAAATGTGCCATCCCAAGGCGTGGTGTAACCTCTGGATGCAAACACCTCGCTACCCCAGCGGTTGTAAACCGTCACGCTGCAATTAGGGTACAGCTTAGCCACATTTTTCAGCATCCATTTATCGTTGATGCCGTCACCGTTTGGCGTAAAACCATTCGGTATGTCGATGTCGCCCTGGCCTTCTATTACAAAAGTGATGGTAGCCATACAGCCTCTGCTGTCTTTCATAGTTAGGGTATATTCGCGGCTGCTCAGGTTCGTGAACACAGAATCAGAAGAGAAGCTGCCTCCGTCGAGTGAGTAGGTAAATGGTCCCACTCCCCCGCTGATTTTCGTTACCGCTGCACTGCCAGATTTCTCTAGGCCGGCAGCTTTGGTAAGTGGCGTTACTTCCACCTTCAACTCACTTGGCTCTTTTAGCTCTACTGTGCCCACGTTAACTGAGCAGGTGGCAGAGAAAGAGGTGATGAGTTGGTAAGTGCCTGCCGCCAGGTTTTTGAAGACAGCTGATTTCTGGAAGGTTTTGCCGCCATCAATACTGTACTGCGTCTGGTCGTTGGCTCCTGTTGCCTTCAAGGCGACCTCGCCGGTACGAGTACCGAAGCAGTTCGGGTGCTGCACGTAATCGATGGCGCTGCTGACGCTCTCTGGCATCTGCACCTGTGTGCTGTAAGTACAGCCGCTGGCATCCTTTACCGTGAGTGTAAAAGTCCCAGGCACCACATCTTCCAGAGTGGTAGCGCTCGTAAAATTGGTGCCATCTAGGGAGTAAGTATAAGGAGCCGTTCCGCCAGTAACCTCGCTGATCGTTAGCTGGCCGGCAGCCTTGCCGCAGCTTGGCGCAGCAACAGCGGCTTTAACGCCGGATACAGGTGGCGTGCTGCTGATTTCTACTGTTTTGGAGCTTAGGCAACCGGCAGCGTCTTTTACCCATACTTGGTACTCGCCTTCGGCCAGGCCTCTAAATTCAGGGGAGCTTTGGAAAGTGGTTCCGTTTATACTATAAGCATGAGGGCTTAGGCCGCCGCTTACGTTGCTAACCGCAACTTTGCCATTAGAACTGCCGCAGCTGGCACTGGTGCCGGTGGCAGTAAAGATAGCGCCGCCACTTCCGCTTACCTGCTGCGTCATCACCAGCGTGCATCCCTCTGCATCTTTAACAGTGACAGTGTAGGTACCCGCCGCCAGGTTAGTAAAAGTAGCCGCCGACTGAAAGTCACTGCCATCTATACCATAAGCAAATGGCTTTGTACCACCGTTTACGGACGTGATAGTGATGGAACCGTTCTCCTCTCCGCAGGTAGCGGCTGCGGCTGTAAGCACTGCCTCTTTCGGGCCTTTCAGGCTTACTGTTACTGTTGTTGAGGTGCTGCAGCCGTTGGCGTCTTTCACGGATACGTCATAAACACCTGCCGCCAGTCCGCTGAAGCTTGCCGCTGCCTGGTACTCTTTTTCATCTAAACTATAAGTATAAGGAGCCGTGCCGCCGGTTACATCCCTCACCGTAATAGTGCCGTTGTCAGCCGAGCAGGCAGTTGGTGTAGCAGCGGCCGCTATAGCAGCAGGGCCTGCAATGCCTGTTACCGTTACCTGCTGCGACAGCGTGCAGCCGTTGGCGTCTTTCACGGTAATGGTGTGCTCGCCGGCAGTTACTTCAGCAAAGGCAGCAGAAGTTTGGAAAGCGCCTTCGTTAAGCGCATAGGTATAAGGAGCGGTTCCGCCTGTTACATCGCTCACCGTAATTGCCCCGTTGGCAGCGCCACAGGTTGCAGCAACAGAAGCCAGGTTGTAGGCCGTTGGCCCGGTTATACTTTCAATGACTACTTGCTTTGTGAAGGTACAGCCGCCGGCATCTTTTACCGTGATAGTATGCGTACCTTCGGATAACCCTGTTAGCGTATTCTCCGGCTGGAAGTTTGCGCCATCCTTGCTGTAGGTATAAGGAGCCGTGCCACCCGTTACCGCACTTACCATGGCCTCGCCGTTAGCGGCACCGCAGGTAGATGCTTTGCCTGCCACAGTAAACCCATTCGGGCCTGAGGTATTGGCCACCGTTACTGCTTTTGCCTCTGTACAGCCGTTGGCATCCTTCACCGTTACCTGGTACTCGCCGGCAGCAAGGCCAGCAAAAGTGGTGGCACCCTGAAAACTCACGCCATCCAAGCTATACGTATAAGGCGCTGTGCCTCCGATTACGGCATCAACTTTAATCTGTCCGTTGCTGTTGCCGCAAGTAGTCTTGCCGACTGAGGCTGTCAGGTCTGCCGGACCTTCGATATTGGCCACTTCCACCTCATCCGCAAAAGTACAGCCATTGGCATCTTGTATGGTGATGCTGTAAGTGCCGGCAGGAAGCGACGTAAAGACAGCTGAACTCTGAAAGCTGCCTTCGTTTATACTATAAGCATAAGGCGCAGCACCTCCATCCACAGACACTACCGAGATTTGGCCGTTTTCTGCACCGCAGGCAGCGCCACGGGTTGTGCTGGCAAAACCTGCCGGACCCTGCTTGCCCACCTGCACGGTTTTAGTAGCCGCGCAACCGTTGGCATCCTTCACCGTGATATTATACTCTCCGGAGGCCAACGCTGCAAAGCTGTTGTCGCTCTGAAAGCTCGTGCCGTTGATGGAGTAAGTATAAGGGGCCGTACCGCCGGTAATGTTGCCTACCGAGATGCTGCCGTCGTTGTTCTGGCAGCTGGCCGGCTGTGTGGTTGCCGCTATAGTGCTTGGGCCACCCTGGTTTGTTACCTCTATGGCTTTTACATAAATACAGCCGTTAGCATCTTTTACGCTAGTAGTATGTGTGCCGGCAGCCAGTGCTGTAAAGGCAGCAGAAGCCTGAAAATTTGTACCGTCTATACTATAAGTATAAGGTGCAATTCCGCCGCTTACGTTGGTTATGCTTATTGCGCCGTTGCTGGTACCGCAGGCAGCAGAAGTAGTAGAGGCAGTCAGGTTAGTTGGCCCGGCAACGTTTTCTACCGTGGTTTCGGCAGAGAACCTGCAGCCGTTGGCGTCTTTTACCGTAATGGAATACGCTCCCGCCAAAAGCCCGGTAAATGCAGGGCTGCTTTGGAAACCTGAACCATCCAGACTGTAAGTATAAGGAGCGGTTCCGCCTGCAACATTATTGATGGTAATGCTGCCGTTGGCCGCGCCACAGGTAGAGGCGATGCTTGCCAGTTCCAACTCTGTTGGGCCAGCCACATTTTCCAGTATCACTTTCTGAGAAACTACGCAAGCGTTAGCATCTTTTATGGTGATGGTATGCTCTCCGGCCAAAAGACCGGCTAGGGTGTTAGACGCTTGGAAATTAGCGCCATCTAAACTGTAAGTATAAGGAGAAGTGCCGCCGGTAACGCTGCCCACAGTTATACTTCCGTTGGCACGCCCACAGCTTGAGACAGTGGCCGAGGCAGTAAACATCGCCGGACCAGCAATATCTTCCAACGAAATGGACTGTGATACCACGCAACCGTTGGCATCCTTCACCGTCACTTCATACTCACCAGCCAAAAGAGAGCCGAAGCTCGCACCACTTTGGAAAGTTGTACCGTCTAGGCTATAAGTATAAGGAGCGGTTCCGCCGGTAACACCCTTCACCGCGATAGTGGCGTTTGCGCCCCCGCAGGTTGAGTTGCTTCCGGATAAGTTTATAGCAGATGGCCCAGCGGTATTTGATACCGTTACCGCTTTGCTAAAAGTACAGCCTTTGGCATCTTTTACCGTGACGGTATGTGTTCCGGCACTCAGGTTTTGAAGTGTGGCTGAGGCCTGAAAATTAGTACCGTCTATGCTATAAGTATAAGGAGCCGTGCCACCCGTTCCTGCACCAATATGTATACTTGCATTACTCGCGCCACAGGTAGAAGCTACCGTGGTGCTGGCAAAGTTAGTCGGTACGTTTTGGTTGACTGTTACAGTGGTTGTGATGATACAGCCGTTATTATCCTTCGCCGTTAAAGTATAAACTCCAGAGGCCAAGCCTGCAAAGCTGGTAGCGTTCTGAAAATTCGTGCCGTCAATTGCGTAAGTATAAGGCGCTGCGCCACCTATCACGGCCCCGACTGTAATACTGCCGTCGTTGTTAGCGCAAGATGTAGCCAGCGTAGAGGCAGCAACAGCAGTTGGACCAGCTAAATTCGTGATCGTTATATTTTTGGCAACAGTACAGCCGTTAGCGTCCTGCACATAGATAGTATAGTTACCAGCTGCCAAACCTGAAAACGTTGTAGCTGACTGATATTTCGTGCCATCTATGCTATACTTATATGGAGCCGTGCCGTTAGTTACGCCGCTCACTGTTACGCTGCCGTTGCTGGCGCCGCAGGTTTCGGGTTGGGCGCTGGCAGTAAAACCAGTTGGGCCAGCCACTTCTGATATCGTAAACGATTTTGAGATGGCACAGCTCTTACTGTCATTAATTGTTACTGTGTAAGTACCAGCAGATTTGTCTAAAATAGTGGCTGTGGTTTCGCCGGAGCTCCATTTATAGGAGATCGTGCCGCTGCCGCCTAGTGCTTTGGCCGTAACTGTGCCCAAGGTTCCGCTACAGATTACAGGCGTTCCCGCCAGTTCTACATCAAACGGGTAGAATGTCAGCAGCACATCATCCTTCACGGCGGCACAAGAGCCGTTTCCTGTTGAGGTAAGGGTTAACTTGACAGAACCAGCCGCTATTTCGGCAGCAGTTGGAGTATAAACTGCATCCAGCGCCGTGTTGCTTGGGCTGAAAGTTCCTCCGCCCCCACTCCACACGCCGCCGGTAGCCGCTGTTATGGCACCAGCCAGCTGCACAGGGCGCTGCGAACACACCAGCTGGTCAGGCCCGGCATTAGCTGATAGGTTAGACACAACCGCTACTGTAGCAGAGAACTCGCGGCAGTTGCTGGAGTTCTTAGGCACCACCTGCAGCTTGTAAGTTCCTACTGCCGTGGCTGTATAGCTCAACTGGTTAGACACTACTTTTCCTGCCGGATCCGTCCAGATATAGTTGAAATCACCGTCGCCTCCGGTTACCGTGCCGCTAAGTGCTACGCCGCTGCCGGCAGGGCAGATAATAGCAGGCGCAGGACCGATGGCAATGGTAGGTGGCGGATAAAAGTATACCCTGATAACATCGGCATAAGGTGTGCTGGAACACGGCGACTGCATCGAAGTGCCTGTTACCTCATAGTCTACATAGGCTGGTGCGTTATTGTCCGGCGAAACGGTTACTTCTCTTTTTCCGGTGGTGTAGTCCAGGTATTTCAGGTACTCTCCCCCGCCGGTAAGGTCTTTCCATATGATAGACTCCTCATGGAAAGCTAACGGTGCTCTCAGCGTGGCAGAGCACCCTGCTGTCACGGAAAGATCGTCCTGAGGGTCGTAAGGGGAAATTGATTTAATTCGGAAGGCGTTTGCGTTATTGCCCGGCTTACACATGCTGATGGTAATAATACCTGAGTTGTCAACGCAAATTGGTTCTCCCACCGCTGCTTGCGTACCACAGTTCAGCTTATAGTACATTGCCCCTCCCGGCATTGCACCGCTCAAAAGCTCCAGTTCCAATCCGGCTGCCCCTGGGTCCAGTATCACATTAAATACAATACAGTTATCGTCACCGCACACAGACCCGGATCTTTTCACGGAAGGAGAATCCCAGTACCCATTCGGCTGTCCTCTCAGGTCTACATCAAAAGTCGGAACTGTTGATAGCGCCATAGTAACAGAGGCTGTATTGGTGCATCCGTTTACATTGACGGTTGCCGTGTAAGTACCTACATCACCATCAGTTATGCCGGAGCGGCTAGGGTTTTGCAAATTTGAGGTAAATCCTCTCGGGCCAGTCCAGCTGTAAGTAGCGCCCGGTATATCTGACGCAGTAAGGAAAAGCGTGCCACCCAAGCCAGGGCTGCTGGCTGTGAGCGCAGGCGCTGCCGGCACTTGGTTTATACGTAGATCTGTGCCGTTGTCGGTGCCAGCTAAGTTTGCGGCAGATGCCACCACACGAATGCGGTATTTGCTTCCTGCAGGCGTGTTGGCAGGGATAGTAGCAGCAATCGAACCTGTCGTGCTGTTGCTCGTAACAGTGCCAATCTGCACTGGACTGGCAAAGCTGCCCGTTTCATCAGACAGCTGCGCGCTGTAATACCTGAAGTTTCTTGTTGCCTTGTAGTTAACGATTACAGCCTGCCCCGCGCAATAAGGCCCAGCAGTAACGCTAGTGGTCACTAAAGCAGGAATCAATTTTGAGATAAAAATTTCCTCGCCTCCTCTGTTCGGTATAACGATACCACCGAAATTAGTCGTGTTTTCCTGGAAATAGCCGGTAACGTATACATTACGAGCCGCATCTGATACGATGCCTAAACCACGGTCGTCTCTGGCGCTACCGGCACCTATAGCCCACTGCGCTGCACCGTTGCTTGCATAGTGCGCTGCATAAATGTCCAGACTCCCTACCGAGTTTAGTGTGGCTCCACCGATGGTAGCCCTTCCGCTAAAGCTGCCCGTCAAGTATAAATTTCCATCAGTGTCTGCATGCAGGATGCTTAGCTCGTCCAAGCCTGTTCCTCCTGCCGACGTTGCCCATACGCCTGCGCCAGTATTGGTATATTTTGCTAGGAAAATATCCTGGCTATTGCCACTGCTGGCTAAAGAGACCGATCCAAAATTTGCTGACCTGTTAAAATGGCCTCCCAAGTATAAATTACCAGCTCCATCAATAGTTAAGCTGCTTACTTTGTCTGCATAACTACCGCCCGCACTTCTTGCCCACTGGGCTGTACCTGCGTTACTGTAAGCTACCAAAAAGATATCCTGATTGCCGGAGTACGCTAGGTTTGCACCTGCAAGAGAGAAAGAACTTGAAAAGTTGCCGGCCACATACACCGTACCGCTGGCATCAATCACAACGCTCACACCTTCATCGGCACTGTTGCCTCCCATTTTTTGCGCCCAGGCAAAGCTGCCGTTCGCATTTAGTTTAGCCACAAAGCCATCTGTGCTGGCAGCACTGCTCAGGATAGTACTTCCAAAAACGGCTGTTCCTGATAAGCTACCAGTTATGTAGCTATTCCCGGCCGCGTCTGTTGTTATGCTTATTCCCTTGTCTACTGCACTGCCGCCTGCTTTAGTAGCCCAAACAACATCGCCACTGGTAGTATACTTGGCAATAACGATGTCGCTGGCGCCGCTGCTCGTCAGGGTTGCGGTGCCTAAGGTAGTTGTGCCCGTAAAAGTGGTGACCACGTAGCTGTTTCCGGCAGCATCGGTTTTAAGCCCGTAAGCATCTGCCACGTTAGTGTCAGAAATTTTACGCGCCCACAGAAAATTGCCGGCGTTGCTATACTTGGTAAGATAGGTGCCCGTGCCGGAAGTACTCAGGCTGGCAGAACCAAACCAAGCGGATGGAGCCGAAAAATACCCCAAGACATACAAATTGCCGGCGCCGTCAACTTGCACAGCCCGGCCGTGGTCGTTGCTGGTACCTCCAGCGGTTTCTACCCAGCTGATATCCTGCCCCATAACCGTAAGGCTATAGAAGAAGCTTAGGCAGATAATTGAGAAAAGGGCTAAAAGTCTATGCATATAGTAAGATGTAGAGTGGTAGTGTAGCGAGATTAAAAGCAGAGAAGCAATTATTTTGATTGCCTAAACGCGCCAAGGGCTGTCGCGAACCGCAACACTATGTATTGGCAAAAGGCAAAGAAAGAAGTGAGTTTTAGCGTAAAGTTTATTTTCATAAGCTACCGGTTTTAGCGAAATCAATTTTATACTTCAAATTTTGCAGGATACTGCCCTAACACATTCGTTCTGAGTAGCACCAGGCAGCTATCTCTTTTTTTCAGGTGCAATTCCGCATTACGTTTAGGGCTTCAGGTTATCAGAAAAAGTATAATCTATATTTTATTATATACTTTTTATATGATAGAATAAACACTCAAATCAAACTTTCTATCATAAGCTAAAGCACCTTATTTGTACAAATCCATACTTAAAAAACTCAGCAAATAAACATCCAAGTGTTATTGAATTTAATTTATTTATGCATGTAACACAGCGATTCCTAAAGCAGTATTACGTTCACACAACTATTGCTAATCTGGAAACCATAAATCAAAATAAACACAAGCCTTAAGCTCCTTAACAACACGAAAAACACTATTAAGCAGTAATAAGGAGGCGGAAATATATTTACACCTGAGCAATTAACACAATCACTTTTTTTGCCGCAATGCAGAATATAGTGTTTTCGTAACTATAATTTTTTCAATAAATAAAATACATCACCGAGATATACAAGCATAAACAAGCCTGCCTCACTTCTTCAAAAAGTAAAACAAACCTTCTAACACTCGAATTATAACATAGAACTTATTGAATGTTTTATCCTGCAATCAAGAAATTATATCCCCTTATTAAAATCCTACAAAGCAAATAAGTATAGCTGCTACTATCTCTGAAATGTGGTGCTATTAGTATGAGTAGGTGCAGTAGATACATCGCCTAATTGCGCTGCCTTAACTAGACGTGGTGAAAGAAAGTATAAACTGTTACCTTTGCAGTCTTATTTTCAGATACTAAACCAGACCAGCCATGAGCGCCAGAAGCTTTGAACTGTTACTAGAAACTGCTTTCGATAGCCCCAACCCGAATGTTTTTGAGGAAGGTGCTGCCACTGTATATTCCGACCTGGAGCGCGCCCTGCGGGAGGCAAAGTTCTCTAAAGGCACCAGCCAGGAGCAGCTAAGCTACAGATTTGAGCGCTTGCGCCTGGGAGTGGCCGTCGCGTTTGTAAAGGCTTTTCTGCGCCTGGCCGAAAACGAGAAGAGCAAAGAGGTACTGGAAGTGCTGCAAGATGCCATCAAGGCAAAAAACACCCGCGAGATTGATAAAATTGTACAGAAACGCATTGCTACGTTTGATAACCTGTACCACGAAATTTTTGTGAATCCGCAGCGCGAGGAGATTCTGCACCTATTTGAGCTCACCCTGGACTCCGGCACCAAAGAGGAGCTGGACGACCTGATTATGGATGGGCTGGAGCTGCTCTCGGAAGTGGATTGGGATGCACCGCAAGGCTCTGAAGATGATGACAACGAGGAGCCGCTGGACGAGGACTTCCTGAAAAACCTCTGATACAAGTATAACCATGGAGATCACCCTGACAACACCTGCCCTGCTTTTTCCGGCGCTGTCGCTGCTGCTGCTGGCCTTTACCAACCGTTTCCTGGGCCTGGCCAGCCTTATCCGCAGCCTTAAAGACCGCTACGCCACCACGCGCAGCCAGCTGGTGTACAGTCAGATACAGAACCTGCGTGAGCGGCTTGTGCTTATCCGTAATATGCAGGCTTTCGGCACGCTCAGCATGTTTGGCTGCGTGCTCTGCATGTTTCTGCTTTTTGCTGACTACATAGAGGCGGGCAAGTATCTTTTTGCCTTTAGCCTGTTGATGATGCTGATTTCACTGGGATTGGCCATCCGCGAAATTCAAATCTCAGTGAAGGCGCTGGAGCTGGAGCTAAACGACCTGGAAGGGAAAAGCACCTCCTAAACCAGCCACTACGCCCACTCTCTATACTTATTACTATACTTACAGATTACCATGACCGACCCGAAGAAGCTGGCGATAAAGGATTTTGTGTACGAGCTACCCGAAGCGCGCATCGCTAAATTTCCGTTGCCGGAGCGCGATCAGTCTAAACTGCTGCTCTACCGCCAGGGCCAGATGGCAGATCATACTTTTACAAACCTGCCACAACTGCTGCCCCCGCACACGCTGCTGGTTTTTAACGATACCAAAGTAGTGCAGGCAAGGCTGCTGATGCAGAAAGAGACCGGCGGACTGGTGGAAATTTTCTGCCTGGAGCCCGTAGCGCCGCACCAGGAAATACAGCTGGCGATGCAGCAGACTGGCAGCAGCACCTGGAAATGCCTGGTGGGCAACAACAAACGCTGGAAAAGCGGGCCAGTTCAGCTACATTTTGAAGGAGGCGTACTGCAGGCAGAGCGTCTGTTGCAGCAGGAAGGCCACTTTTTGATATGTTTCACGTGGGAACCTGCCGAACTAACTTTTGCCGAGGTGCTGGAGCGATGTGGCCGCCTGCCGCTGCCCCCATACCTTAATCGCGACCTCACCCCCGACGATCATACCCGCTACCAGACCATTTACGCAAACCAACAGGGTGCCGTGGCAGCGCCAACAGCAGGCCTGCACTTTACTGATCGTGTAATGGCGGCGCTCCAGAGCCAAGGTATAGCTACAGCTTACCTGACGCTGCACGTGGGCGCCGGCACCTTTAAACCGGTAAAGGCTGACACCATGGAGGCGCACGAGATGCACGCCGAGCAGCTATACATTACTAAAAGTGTGTTACAGCGGCTGCAGCATCAGCAAGGCAAACCTGTCATACCTGTGGGCACAACCAGCATGCGCAGCCTGGAAAGTATATACTGGCTGGGGGCTAAGGTACTGGAGCAACCAGAGCTGCCCATGCAGGAGCTGCAGGTAAGCCAGTGGCAAGCCTACGAAAGTATAAACCCGCCTTCAGCAGCCGATGCCCTGCAGGCGCTCCTCGATTATATGACACACCTGAGTGTAGATCACCTGCACGCCAGCACACAGATCATTATTGCACCTGGTTATATTTTCAGGATGTGCCATGGCTTGGTTACCAACTTCCATCAGCCGGAAAGCACGCTGCTGCTGCTCGTTTCTGCTCTTATCGGGGAGAACTGGCGCAAAGTATACCAGCACGCTATGGAGCACGATTACCGCTTCCTTAGTTATGGCGACAGTTCGTTGCTGCTGCCGTAGATTCTGTTAGAACAAGACCGATGCCTTCTTCTTTCAAGGCTAAGCTTAGTTACCTTCTCTGCCATCCTGAAAACGGAAAATCATTAACTACAGCAAATAAAAAGGGCCGCTCAAACAAGCGGCCCTTCCTGTACCTTTTTTATACCTTTTACTTCTGAACTTTTGCGGTACTGCCGTCCAATCCGTATTCTGAAATCAGGTACACCAGAGAAGCCATAGAGGCTGCTCCAAGCTGCATTTCACGGCGGTTTACCTGCTCAAATGTATCGATGACAGTATGGTGATAGTCGAAGTAGCGCTGCGAGTCTGGTCGGAAACCGATGAGAGCAACGGTACCTTGCCCTTTTAGCGGGCCGATGTCTGCGCCACCGCCGCCGCGTGTTAAATCGTGCAGGCCGTAAGGGGCCAGCAGCGGCTTCCAGGTAAGTACTTTGCTGTACTGGCCGTCGTTGCCGTCAATACCGAAGCCACGCGGAGTGAAACCACCTGCATCAGACTCAATGGCGGCTACGTGCTTTTCGCCTTTTGCCTTTGCCACCTCTGCATACTTGCGCCCACCGCGCAGGCCGTTTTCTTCATTCATAAACAACACGGCACGCACGGTGCGCTTCGGCTTAATGCCCAGGTCATTGAACAAACGCAGTACCTCTATCGATTGCATACAGCCGGTGCCATCGTCATGGGCGCCTTCTCCCACGTCCCACGAATCCAGGTGGCCGCCCACTACAATAATCTCGTCTGGCTTCTCAGTACCTTTTATCTCACCGATCACATTATAAGAAAGCACATCCGGCAGCATTTCCGAAGTCATGCGCATGTAGAACTTCAGGCTTGGGTCATCCTTCAGCAGGCTGCTCAGCTGTTCTGCATGTTTTGTACTGATGGCCGCTGCTGGTATTTTCTCCACGCCGTCTTCGTAGCGCGTGTTACCCGTATGCGGAATATCCTGAATATCGTTGGTCATGGAGCGAACCAGTACACCCACAGCACCCAGCTTGGCTGCCGCCACCGGGCCGCCACCGCGTTGGTCTACTGCGCCGCCGTAAGCAGCACCTGTAATAACGTGTGTGTTATCGAAAGGCCGGTTGAAGAACACTATTTTCCCTTTCACCTTCTTCTTGCCAAGCTTCTCCAGTTCCTCAAAGCTCTTCACCTCTACCACTTCTGCACTCAGGCCTTGCTTACCTGTGCCCACTGATGCTCCTAAGGCCATAATATTCATGTCCACGGTGCCCATCAATTTGGAGTTGGTAACACGGCCTATCTCTTTGTCGCCACGCACCCAGTGCGGCACCATCACCTCCTGCAGGTACACGGTGTCCAGGTCCATCTTTTCCATTACCTGGCGGCTCCACTCCACGGCGGCGGCAGCCTGCGGCGATCCGCTCAGGCGTGCGCCAATATTTTTGGTGAGGTAGCGCAGGTTTTCGTAGCTCTCGTAACTAGTGAGGGCATTGTCGTAAATCTTCTTGATGGTAACAGAGTCTTGTGCATAGTTCTGTTGTGCCATAGCCGGCATAGTAAGTGCCGTGGCAGCCGCTGCCAGTAGGCAGCGTAGGTTTGTTTTGTTCAGCATTTCGGTAAAAGGTGAAATAAGGTTTGTTTAGAGGCTTTAAGTTAAGGATTTTATTTAAGAGTTGCTTGTTCAGGGCTCCTTCTGATGTTTGGAGTTCATACTTGTGTCTGCTATACTTTCATAGTCGCTGATTTTCTGGATTTGAACCAAACTATACTTTCCTAGCCGCTGCTGATATTTCTGGCGCAAGCGTCCGCTTGTGATTTTATACTTGCATAGTCGCTGCTTTCTCTAACTAGAGCCAAGCTATAATTACTAGCTATCTCTCAGCCTCAGCTTTACAAACAGCTTGTTTCACCTCTGGCTTTGGCTCCCTCAAGGCCGGGAGGCCTCGTCTTCCCGCATCGCGCGGTGTATTGAAGCTGCCGGGGGTAGGGGCCCTCTTTCGCTCCGCTGTAGGCTGCCCTTCGGGCACCGCATCAATACAAGGCGCTCTTTTCGAGGGCCCCTACCCCCACGGAAAGACTGGGATCAGTTTTCAATAGCCCCGCTGACGGAGCTTCAATAGAATTCCCCGCCTTAGACTAGTGAGAACGAGAGTTCGAAACTAGCGAGCGTAGCTCTGAGGGGTTAGGGGTGGTTAGACCAGGCACTGCAGAAAGCTTCATACATCTATTCAGCACAAAATGAACCAGTCCCCAGATAAAAAAAGAGCAACAGCTTTTGGGCCGTTGCTCCTTACCAATTTATACTTTAAAAGTCCTTATTTCATCAGTTTCTCCATCTGCTGCTTGCTTACGTCCAGCAGGCCAACTTCAGGAAGGCGGCTGGTCAGTTCGCGCCAGTTAGGGTCTTTCTTGTATACTTCGCGCAGCAGCTTGGCAGCTTCTTCAATCTGGCCGCTGTTGGCTAGCCCGATGGCGTGCCAGTACTTCATCTCCAGATTTTCGGGGAACATGGCTTCTGCCTTGCCATACTCCTCCATGGCCTTCTGCATCTGCCCTTTTTCGATGGCCAGGTCGCCGGCATTCATATGCTCATAGGCGCGGTATACTTTCAGCAGCCGCTCCAGCTCGTCAAGGGGTTTTGTATGGTCATCTACGCGCAAGTCTATGGTCTTGTCATCCCATGGCTGGTCGCTTTTGTGGCCTTTCACTACCACCAGCGCCGCCGACTGCTTGCCGCGTATATCACCGCCTTCGCGCTCTGCGGCCTGCATGGCCAACAGCACCCGCTCTGCCAGCGGCTGCCCCTCACTGCGCTCAAAAGCCTTTGCCATGGCGGGCCATACTTTGTCGGTGAGCATCATGTTGGCCTGCACCGAAAAATTCTTGCCCGAAATATGGCCTGCATAACGAATACACTGCTTACCGGTGTGCGTGGCCACGTTACCCTTTGTATCAAGTATGGCTACCTGCCGCACCTCGCGGGCTTCGTCGTCGGCCAAAAGTATGGCCAGCGCCTCTTCCGGAGTTTTCCCTTCCTGCAGCAGCTCCAGTCCGCGCGGCCCGAACGATTTGTTTACAAACGACTGCGTAGCCACCACGCCCACGCCAGCCTCTACCCAAGGCACAGCCGTACCTACCGAAAACCAGTGGCTTTGCACACCCACGGCCATCTCTCCGGTTTTAGGATCGCGGGCTACAATAGAGTACGTATGCGCCAGTGGCTCCTCCGCTTTAAATACCTGTGCCTTAGCCGAACCAAGCGAGGCTAATAAGGATACTCCCATCGCTAAAAGTGTGATTTTATACTTGTTCATATGGTTTATTGATTGCGTTGATTTATCGTTGAGCAAAAAGAAGTATAGACTCGCCTTTTACGGAAATACAGCCGTCGCGCCCGGAAAGATTGAGAAGTATCTCCTATAATTGACGTACCTTACAAGTATATTCACCTCTGCATCAACATTTAACAAATATAGTTTTTTATACATTGCTGCACACGGCTTTCTGTTGCTACAACCTCCTTTAAAAATAGCAGTATAACTATGTATGGCGCAAAAGCAGCCAAATACACTTATGCTTTGCTCCTGCCATTAATCCCTTATACATGAAAAATTCATCTAGAACGAATAAAATTGACAAGATGGCGATGCTGATTGACGGCGACAACGCCCAGCCAAGCCTGATCACGAAGCTACTTGCCGAAGCCGGAAAGTATGGCGCCCCCACCATCCGCCGCATTTACGGCGACTGGACCACACCGCAAATGAACGGCTGGAAAGATTGCCTGAACAACCATGCCATACAACCCATTCAGCAGTTCCGCTACACCGTAGGTAAAAACGCCACCGACAGCGCATTGATTATTGACGCCATGGACCTGCTGCACTCCGGGCTGGCAGACGGCTTCTGCATCGTATCTTCCGACAGCGATTACACCCGCCTGGCTACCCGCATCCGCGAAGAAGGCATTTTTGTGATGGGCATCGGTCAGCGAAAAACCCCGAAGCCTTTCGTTAATGCCTGCAACGTTTTCATATTTACAGAGAACCTGGTTGATAACATTGACGAGAAGATAGACCAGGCTGAGAAAACCAGCGATAGTGCCGGCAACCAGCAGCGCCCAAACCCGGTTCCGCTCCTCAAAGAAGCCTTTACCATGTCGGCTGACGAGGATGGATGGGCACACCTGGGCATGATGGGCACTAACCTCCGCCAACTGGACCCCAGTTTCGACCCGCGCACCTTTGGCTACGGACAGCTGCTGCAGCTCATCAACGCTCATAAGGACATCTTCACCATCCGTAAGGAGGAAGACAAAGGCCGCTCCGCAGTATATGTGAAGCGCAAGGAAAGCCGCCGCCGCCCAGCCCGCAAAAAAGCCGCCGAGCCGGTAGCTGAGAAGAGGTAAAAGCGCCCTACAGTATAAAGTAAAGCCTGAGGTATAAAATCATACTTCAGGCTTTGCTTTTTGTATTAACCAACTCACAACATAGCTGTAACGATGCCTTAACATTTGCCTTCTACTTTTGTGGCCACTACTACAGCAAACTATGGAATTAGTACTGGCTACTTTTACCGCCCTCTTCACGGTGGTAAACCCCTTCGGCGCTATGCCGGTTTTCATTACCCTCACCCAAGACGACACCCCCAACAACCGAAACCAGCAGGCGCTACGGGCTTGCGTGTATATGGCCATCATACTTTCTGTCTTTTTCCTGGCAGGCCAGTATGTGCTCAATTTCTTTGGCATTGGCCTAACTGATATCCGGATAGCTGGCGGCCTGATGATTATACGGGCAGGTTTTGGCTTGCTTACCAGCAAAGCGCATCGGGGCAAAAAGGTATCGAGAGGCGTGCTGAAAGAGGGGCTGGAGAAAGACGACATTTCCTTTACGCCGCTGGCCATGCCTATGCTTTCGGGCCCCGGCTCTATCGCTGTAAGTATAGGCATGTACACCTCCACCCTCTCCTACTCAGACATCAGCTACATACTGGCCGCCATTACCATGGTAGCGGCAGTAACCTTTGTTATACTTATGTTTTCGCATCAGTTGGTCAGCTACCTTGGCAAAGCGGGTCTTTCGGCTCTCTCACGCATTATGGGCTTTATTGTGCTTGCTATCGGGGTAAATTTTGTAAGCACGGGCATACTTTCATTATTGGGCAAATAACCTTTTTGCTTTCGCGGTGGATTAACATTCGCATGGTAAAATCCGTATCTTTGTGGCATGCAACTGAAGAACGATCTGCTTTTGAGAGCTGCCAGGGGTGAGGCCGTGGAGCGCACCCCCGTTTGGCTTATGCGCCAGGCTGGCCGTATTTTGCCTGAGTACCGCGCCGTACGCGAGAGCCTGAGCGGCTTTAAAGAACTGGTGGAAACACCCGAACTTGCCGCCGAAGTAACCATACAACCCGTAGACATTCTGGATGTAGACGCTGCCATTATTTTCTCGGATATCCTGGTGGTGCCGGAGGCGATGGGCTGCTCCTACGAAATGATAGAGAAGCGCGGGCCTATTTTCCCGAAAACAATCCGCACCGAAGAAGACCTTAAGAAGCTTCGTGTGGCAGACCCGCACGAGCACCTGAACTATGTACTCGAAGCCATCAAGATCACCAAAAGAGCACTTAACGGCCGCGTGCCGCTGATCGGTTTTGCCGGTGCCCCCTGGACGATCCTGGCTTACATGGTAGAGGGCAGCGGTTCTAAAACGTTCTCGCATGCACGTGGCTTGCTTTATACCAACCCAAAGCTGGCGCACCAGATGCTCCGCATGATAACGGATACTACCATTGCTTACCTTAAAGCGCAAGTAGAGGCCGGTGCCAACCTAATTCAGATTTTCGATTCGTGGGCAGGTATACTTTCGCCGGCACAGTACCGCCAGTTTGCCCTGCCATACATTTCTGAGATGTGTAACGCTATCCGCAACGTGCCGGTAACGGTTTTCGCTAAAGGCGCTTTCTTTGCTATGGAGGATTTCAGCAAGCTAAACTGCGAAACCATCGGCCTGGACTGGAACATGGAGATCGAAACGGCTCGCCAGCAAGTTGGCCCGAACAAAACCCTGCAAGGCAACTTGGACCCATGCCTGCTGTACAGCTCTTTCGATACCATCCAGGATGAGACCATTAAAATGCTCAAGGAGTTCGGACCGCAGCGCCACATCGCCAACCTGGGCCATGGCGTGTACCCAGACACAGATCCTGAAAAGGTGAAATGCTTTGTGCAGACAGTTAAAGAATTCAGCCCGGTAATTAACAACTAGCCAGTATAAGGAATTAGATTCAACAATAACACCTATAAAGGCAAAAGGTCCGGTAGCAGTATAAGCTCCGGACCTTTTGCCTTTTATTTATAGTGTATTTCTCGTTATCCTATCGCCAAATGTGAGGCCGGATACTTGTAGGCCGTGGAGGTGGCGCGCGTGCTTAGCGCCAGCGCCAGCGTAAGTGTTCCTACCCTGCCCAAGTACATGGATAGTATAATCACACTTTTGCCTACATCTGATAAACCTGCCGTTATACCCGTGCTCAAGCCTACTGTCGCAAACGCTGACACTTGCTCAAATGCCAGGTTGATGATATCGAACTGCGCATCGGAAATAGAAAGCACAAAGATGAAGAAGATATTGAAGATAGCGGCGAAAGTGAAGACAGAAAAAGCCTTGTAAGCCACCGAGTGTGGAATGGTACGGTGCCCAATCTCCATGTTCCGTTTGTTGCGAACTGTGGCCGCCACCGCAAACAGTATAACTGTAAACGTAGTGGTTTTGATACCGCCACCCGTTGACCCCGGCGATGCCCCGATAAACATCAGGAAGATAAACATCATGAGAGTCGGCACAGTCAGCGCGGAGATATCTACTGTGTTAAAGCCAGCTGTACGGGTGGTAACGGACTGAAAGAAGGATGTGATCAATGCCTCAGCAAAGGTCATGTGCGAGAGCGAGTTAAAGTACTCCAGCAGGAAAAACCCGACAGTGCCCAATGCCAGCAACAACGTTGAGGTATAAACGATCACGCGGGTCAGCATTTTCCAGTTTTTCCAGGGTGCCGCCATTCGGGCACGCATGGCGGCAGGCGAAAATATATCGATGATAGCCGGAAAGCCTAATCCGCCGAAAATTATCAGCAACGAAATTATCAGGTGCAGCACATAGGAAAGACGCACAGGCTGCGTGTACAGACCTTCGGGATAAAGCGAGAAACCTGCATTACAGAATGCCGACACTGAATGGAAAACCGAGAAGAAGAGCTTACTACCTAAGTTTGTAAACTGCACATCCGGCCCCCAGCTCATAAAGATCATCGCGGCTCCTATGCCTTCTATGGTCAGCGTCAGGAATATTAACCTGCGCAACAGGCCTTTTGCCGTAAACAACGACTCACTGTCGAGCAGCTCATGCATGGCCACGTGCTGCTTTACGCCTATGCCCTGCCGCATCAGCGAGGCAAAGAATGTGGCGAAAGTAAGTATGCCTAAGCCTCCCATCTGTATTAAAATAAGCAGCACCACCTGCCCCGCAAAGGTAAAGTAAGTGCCGGGGTCTACTACCGCCAGGCCGGTTACGCATGAGGCACTGGTAGCCATAAACAGCGCATCCAGAAAACTGATTCCGTCCGGTGAGTTGGTCATTTTTGGGAGCATAAACAGCCCGGTACCCAGCAGGATCAGAAACACGAAGCTTAGCAGGAAAGTAAGGGATGGTTTAAGCTGCAGGGTTTTAAGGTGCACCTTTGTTTCCAGCAGCTCCACAATCAGGAACACCAGCATGTACATAGACACCAGCACCCTGTACCACTCCACGGAAAGCGGAATTCCCATCCCCTCAAACACGTTGTAAATCAGCGGAAAACCCAACCCGTAGGTAAAAAACTGGTTTAGGAATACGATGGACATCAGCATGCCCTCGAACCAGGTACGCTTTAGAAACTTGACCCGCTCAAAAGTATAAAGTATGCGCAGGAAGTAAATGATTACGAAGATCGCCAGTATCCCGTCGATGGCATAGAAAAGCATCCGCAACTGTGTTGGATCCTCTACTACACCATGGGCAAGCACCAGCAGACCAATAGCCAGGATAGTCAGGCTATAAGTTGTTCTGCGCATAACTTTATACGCAGCCAACTTGCTATCATACAATACTCTGTTAAGCGTTTCTGTATTCATGTGTCTCGAACAACCTTATACGCTGAGCCTCTTCCTGCAACCGCTGCTTATTGATAGGCACTACACCTACCTGCTCGCATACAAGCCCGCCACCCAGGTTACTTAAACCAGCCATAAACGGCAGGGAAGTTTTAAGCGCCATACATAGCGCTGCAATACTGATAACCGTATCTCCGGCACCAGACACGTCAGAAATAGAGCGGCGATGCGCTCCTATATAAGTTTTCTCTTCCCCATCGGCAACAAACACGCCTCTTTCTGATAAGGTAACCAGCACCTGTCTTACCTGCAGGCGCTGCTGCAGCTCTTCAACGGCATCCTCAAAGGCAGGCAGGTTTTCATCGGCAAAGTCTGCTTTTAGTCCCTCTTTCAGCTCCTTCAGGTTTGGCTTAAATAGTGTGCAGCCCACATAGCTAAGAAAGTTTTTCTTTTTAGGGTCGATCACGCTTGGCACCCCCTGCTCATTGGCCAGCTGCAGGAACCGCTTGATGTTCTGCTCTGAGAAAACACCTTTGTCGTAATCTTCAAAAATCACCACATCGGCCTGCTTGAGCAGCTGCAGAAAACGCTCCTCCAGGTGGCGCTCCTCATAATCGGTCAGGTTATGCTCTATCTCAGAATCTACACGCAGCAGTTGCTGCGCCCCGGCTATAATACGGTGCTTGATGGTGGTTACCCGCTCCGGGCTTTGTACGATGCCTTCTGTTGGCAGGCCTTTCTCTTCCATCAGGCGCAGGTAATCGGCACCGTCCTGGTCATCGCCAATGACAGAGCAGAGCAGCGGTGTGGCACCCATGGCCTGCACGTTCAGGGCTACATTGGCCGCACCGCCCAGGCGCTTCTCCCGATTCACCACGTTCACGATAGGAACAGGTGCTTCCGGCGATATGCGCGAGGTTTTGCCCCACAGGTAGGAGTCAATCATCACGTCGCCTACAACCAGCACTTTCAGGTGGTTGAAGGCTTCAAAAATATCTTCCAAGCTTTTAAATGAATCCATTACTGCAGTTTTGCGAGGCTGTTCTTAATGCGGCGCAGCGCCTCCGTCAGTTTCTCATCGGAAGTGGCAAAAGAGAAGCGGATGCACTGCGGTGCCCCAAACGCCTCGCCACTCACTACGGCCACATGCGCATCGCTAAGTATAAACATGCTTAAATCCAGAGCGCTTTCAATGGTTTTACCATCATACTGCTTTCCGAAGTATGAACTGATATCCGGGAAAATGTAAAAAGCGCCGTTTGGCAGATATGTCTTAAAACCGGGAATCTGGTTCATCTGCTCCAGCACCAGGTCGCGCCGACGGCGATACGCCTCAGCCATTTCCAGGGCGCAGGCATTGCCTCCTTTCAGAGCGGCAGCGGCAGCTTTTTGCGCGATAGAGCAGGTACCGGACGTTATCTGGCTCTGCATTTTATCACAGGCGGCGGCAATTTCGCGGCTTGCAGCCAGGTAGCCAACGCGCCAGCCCGTCATGGCATAGCCTTTAGAAAAGCCGTTCACCGTTACCACACGTTCGCGGATAAAGTCGATGTTGGCCATGCTAAACTGCTTGCCACCAAAGTTGATGTATTCGTAGATTTCGTCGGCGATGATGTATACCTGCGGGTGCTTCTCCAGCACACGGGCAATGGCCATCAGCTCCTCCTCCTCAAACACTGCACCTGTAGGGTTGCACGGCGAAGAATACATTACCAGCTTGGTATTGCTTGTAATAGCCTTTTCCAGCTGCTCGGCTGTAACTTTGTAGTCGTTCTCCAGGCGGCCCATAACCGGCACCGGCACACCTTCCGCCAGCTTTACAATCTCCTCGTAAGACACCCAGTATGGCGAGAAGATAACCACCTCGTCGCCTGGGTTTACAAGGCAGAGCACCGCGTTAGCTATACTTTGCTTGGCACCCGTGGATACCACAATTTGCTCCGGCGCAAAGTCCAGGTTGTTATCACGTTTAAACTTTTTAGCAATTTCCTGGCGCAGTTCCGGGTAGCCGGGTACTGGCGTATAGAAGGTAAACCCTTCGTCTATGGCCTGTTTGGCGGCATCTTTAATATACTGCGGCGTCTGGAAATCTGGTTCTCCAAAGCTCAGGTTGATGACATCGTAGCCTTTAGCAGCCAGTTCGCGGGCTTTTTTGGCCATGGCAATGGTCTGCGATTCAGCCAGTGATAATATTCTATCAGAAAGGATGGCTTTCGCTTCTTCTGTTTCTTGCATATGCTTAGAGTTAAGCCGGCAATTTACTCATAAAGCCACAGACTTTCCAGTTACAGAGTGGAATATCGGATTTGTTGTTTATCTGAATCAGGATTTACAGGATGTGACACAATTTCCAGGATTTCTTAAGGGATGAGCAGAGGTACAGCCAGCTACCTTTACCTAAAAAAGTATAATATTTATACTTGCAGCCCTACCATAAGTTCTGTGGGCACATTACTTTAGCTTTATTAAAGATGCGCATCCCTAGCACTACCTCGTGGTTACCGTTACCCATGCCGTTAAACGCCGGCACACCTCTATCATAAGCGTAACCAAGGTCAAAAATATGGTTGATGGTAACGCCAGCTAAAACAGCGTAACTGCCATTTTGCCGGTACGAGCCGCCTACCCAAAGCCTGTCATCGTATACTGCGCGCAGGTTAAAGTCTACAGAACCCGGAAGAGGTTGCAGCCACATGAGCATAACAGAAGGCACAAGGCTAATTTCTTCTGTAATGTTAAATTTGTAAGCTCCTGTCAGGAAATAATGCTCATAAAGTATACTTCGTTCTTCTAAAGAGTTATCGAAGTTAATAGTGTTGCCCAATAGCTGCGTTGCGGAAGTGCCCACGTAGAAGTTGTTGCCGTAGAGCCATAAACCTGCCGCCAGATTGGGTTTCACCATGTTCCAGTCAGAGTGCGCTCCGTCACCGGGGTTAGCAAATGTCAACTCGTTGGAGCGGAGCTGCTGCTGTATCAGGCCGGCACTTACCCCTCCGGATAGCCTCACATCCCGTGAAAGGCTCAGGTGATACGCGTAGGCCACGCTTGCTTCTGTTCTGTAAAACGCGCCCAACCTGTCATGCACAGCCAACACCCCAACACCATGGTGCGGCCTGAACCGTTCGCTTATGCGGCCGCCACTGTTGTTACCGCCAAAGGAAGGGGTGCTCCGGGCATGGCTTTTCTTTCTTCGTTTTGATGCAAAGTCTAGTGGCGCATGGGCGCTTAAGTATAAAGTAGTCGGTTCGCCATCAATCCCGGACATTTGCGACCTGCTGCCAATTTTCACATCGGCATACTCCTCTATGCCCGCAATAGCAGGGTTAAGCAGATAGTTATTGATTGTATACTGGCTATACTGCGGCTTTTGCTGCGCAAGGGTTACAAGCGGTAATAGGCAAATAAACAAGAATGGTATGAATCGTATCATAGGCTGGCTCTTAATTCACGATGTTTAGATAACCGGTAAACTTTGCCTTGCCCGGCACGGTAATCACATAGAAATAAGTGCTTACAGGCAAAGCAGCTCCTCTGTAGGTTCCGTCCCACTCACTCCGGTAGCTGGTTCTATCAAAAATGAGATTGCCCCAACGGTTGTAAATTTCCACTCTTGCTTGCGGGTAATATTCGATGTTTTTGATTTCCCAAGTGTCATTAACACCATCGCCGTTCGGAGAGAAGGCATTGGGTATCACGAGCAGTTGCCGCACCTCTACCACCACACTTACCGTATCTTCGCAACCTTGCTCGTTCTGCACTGTCAGGGTGTAGCGGGTGGTCTGGTCTGGCGTAGCTACAGGCGTGGCGCTGGTAGGGTCGTCCAGTCCATGCGCCGGGCTCCAGGAATAGCTCCCGCCGCCGCTTCCGAACAGCTGTGTACTCTGCCCCGAATCAATTTCCAAATCCTGCACACTGGCCACGGCTACTGGCACAGGATAGACGTAGGCTTGCACCGGCACCCGCTCTGTTTCGCAGCCATTTCGCACCACCGACACATAATATGTGCGGGAACTCTGCAGCACTGGCGTCTCAAAAGCAGCTGCCGTAGCTCCCGGTATAACGGCCTCAGAAGTGGCATCCTGGTACCATCGGTACTCACCTGCGGCACCGCCTATAGCAGCTAACATCACTTTTCCGGGTCCGCAGGAGATGCCATCATGTGTTACAGGAGCATCAGGCGCAGGCCATACTTTCACTTTTATACTATTAGAGGAAAGGGTAGCCCCACACTCGTTTTGGAGCTTGAGCGTGTATACTCCGCTTTCGGTGGCGTGTAAAGTGTTGGAGCCGCTGGCGTACTCCTTCCCGTCACGCAGCCAGATATAGTCAAGATCTTTATAAACAGCCGATTGGAGTTCTACAGCACCTCCCTCGCAAAACTCAAGGGCGCCTTTTGCCTCGATGGCAGGCATTTCAGGCTTCGTGTTGATGATCGCCTTAACGGCAACACGTTCGCTCTCGCACTGTCCGTTGGTAACGGCAACATAGTAAGTAGTTGAGCTCGAAAGTACGGGTGTGGTAAAAGACGGGCCATCTGCACCTGCTATGGGCGCACCTCCTTTTTCTGCCGTATACCACCTGTACATGCCACTTTTGCCGCCAGTAGCCTGAAGCGTTAGCGTTTTCTTGGTGCAGCCCACCACATTTTCAGCCGTGGGAGGTTTAGGTAACTCCAGCAGCTCCACCTGTTGGCCCGTGCTGCTCCGGAAGGTTCCGCACATATTTGTTATTTCAGCTGTATACATGCCAGCTTCATCCGCTATCAGTTCATGGCTGGTGCCACTTATAGGTTTGCCATCCTTAAACCAGGCATAGGTCATGTTTTTATACATTGGCAGCGATAGCTTTACACTACCGCCTTTACAAAACGCCAAGTCTCCGGCTGCTTCTACTTTAAAAGCAGTAACAGGCTCCTGAATAACAAACTCTACCTTATTAGAGCTCCTAACGTAACCACAGAAGTTAGACAACTCCACTGTATATGCCCCTGCCTCAGATGCCGTGTATTCATTTGACTTATCGTACACCGGCACGCCGTCTTTCTTCCAGACATAGGTAGCGCCCTCCTGCTCCGGCACCGTCATTTTCAGGCTGCCTTTTTCGCATACAATCAGCGGTTCTGTGTACTCAATCCTGGGAGCCTTCAGTTTTCCTGCTACTTGCACCAACACCACATCCGACTTGCCTACGCAGCCGTTCTCGTCCACTACTTCCACAGTGTATTCGCCAGGCTGGGTAACCGTTATGGATCTGGAGGTGGCACCAGTATTCCATTTATAGCTCTTGCCCGCACTTGCCGTCAGCAGCACACTGCCTCCGGTGCAGATTGTGGAGGGGCCGTTTAAGCTGATCTTAGGTTTTACGGCAGATGAACAAGAAGTAACCTGAAGTGCATAGGGCGTCTCTTCCAAAGCCTTGCTATAACCAGAGAATGCGATAAAAAATTGAAGGGTAATCAGAAAAGCAGATAAACAGAGCCAGTTCCTGCAATTAGATTCCTTGGCAGGTAAAGATTTTCCTTCCATAGGCGCAAGGTGAATTAAGTCCTTTAAATATTTATTATGTCATAAAATTACTGATCTAACTTACATTTGTTGCATTAAGTTCACTGTTATAGAATAATAAATATTAGAATGATTCAAAAGAATATTTAAGATATGGCATTATCCTATGTTATTTCTTTTTGGTATGGACATAAAAAAAGGCTACAGATGTCATCTGCAGCCTTTCTTGTATTTTGAAAATAGACTTATACTTTGCCGTAAAGTGTTCGCTCCACAATACTTCTGCCAAGCGTAACTTCATCGGTATACTCCAGTTCGCCCCCTACTGGCACCCCTCGGGCAATCGTGCTGATGCGCAAGTCAAAGTCCCGGAGTTTACGGGTGAGATAAAAGGCTGTTGTGTCGCCTTCCATGGTTGGGCTAATGGCCAGCAATATTTCCTTCACCTCTGACTGCGGCAGGCGCTCCAGCAGCGAATCTATGTATAGGTCGGACGGGCCAATGCCTTCGATGGGAGAAATAACGCCTCCCAGCACATGGTAAAGCCCTTTGTACTGCGAAGTGTTCTCAATCGCAATGACATCACGGATATCGCTAACCACGCACAGCATACTTCTATCGCGCAGCGGATTGGAGCAAATAGAGCATACTTCGGTATCGGATATGTTATGGCATTCTTTGCAGTGTTTTACCTCGGTACGCATCTTTACCAGCGCCTCCGCCAGCGATAACGTATCTTCAGATTCCTGCTTAAGCAGATGGAGAGCCAACCGGAGCGCAGTTTTTCTGCCTACGCCAGGCAGCTTTGCCAGCTCCTCTACGGCGTTCTCAATTAATTTAGAAGGGAAATTCATCAAACCTAAAGCGCCTCCTCTATTGTATGTCAGCTGAAAGATCTTTGTCGTGCAGCGCGGTGCACATGCCCGCCAGCTCCTCAAAAGACCCTACTTTTACAGTACACTTCCCTTTATAATGGATCAGCATGGTACACTGCTCTGCCTGCTCAGCTGTGTGGCCGCAAACTTTAATTAGCGTGTCAATCACATGGTCAAAGGTGTTTACATCATCGTTGTACACCACTAGGTTGCGCAGGTCTGTGGTTTCCTCGAGTAATTCGACGTCAACTGCCTCTTTATGAAAAATATCTGTATCCCAATTCATACCGCAAAATTACAAAAATATAAGCATTAAAAGAAGCCTCTCCACTAAGTAAACCACCTGCTTCAGGGGTAGTTTAAAGTAAGAAAGGCGTATTGATTGGAACAAACCGGAAGCTAGTATGATTCCCCTGCAGGGTTATACTTGCCTTGCCAGGTGCAGCTCATTTTTGCGACACAACGATATTTACTGTTTCTTGCGTACTGGATTTTAACTCAGCCTCATACTTCAGAATGATGAAAATTTCATACTTGCGTAAGCGACTGGCCCTGCTCCTGTTGCTTGCAGTAGCCACCCTGCCGTTGCACGCCCAGAACAAGGCCCTGACAATGGAGGATGCTATCCTCAACACCGCCCTGCAGCCACAGAACCTTCGGCAGTTAGGATGGGTGGCCGGCACCAACGACTTTACTTACATCAGCCAGAACAATGGCGACCAGCAGTTGGTACGCGGCAGCGCCACTTCTTCTAAAAAGCGCAGCATCCTGGCACTGCAAAAGCTGAGTGCGGCAGTGGAGGCTGCAGGCGCAGAGAAGTTAAGCAGCTTTCCCGCATTATACTGGCGCGACGGCAGCAACTTTGTAATGCAAGTGCAGAATAAAATTGTCGCTTACGACCTGAAATCGGGCAAAGCTAGAGTAACCATGACTTTTTCGGGGGAGGCTGATTACACTGAGCTGGACCCTACCATGCAGCGCCTGGCGTATACCAAAGGCAATAATTTATACTTATCAACTCCGGGAGACGAAGACAAAGCCATTACAGAGGAAGCGGACGAAGGCATTGTATACGGGCAGGCGGCGCACCGCTCCGAGTTCGGCAACACCAAAGGCACTTTCTGGTCGCCGACAGGTACCAAGCTGGCCTTTTACCGCATGGACCAAAGTATGGTAACTGATTATCCGCTGGTGGATATCGCTCCGCTTCCGGCAAAGCAGAAAAACATTAAGTACCCGATGGCCGGCGGCAAAAGTCACCGTGTTACGGTTGGCGTATACGATACTGAAAAGGACAAAACCATCTACCTGAATACCGGTGAGCCGGCAGAGCAATACCTGACCAACATTACCTGGAGCCCCGACGAAAAGCACATTTACATTGCTATGCTCAACCGGGATCAGAATCACCTGAAACTGAACCGCTATAACGCTCAGACAGGAGCGTTTGAGGCAACGCTGTTTGAAGAGAAGCAGGAGAAGTATGTGGAGCCGGAGCATGGTTTATACTTTGTACCCAGCCAGCCAGACCAGTTTGTTTGGGTGAGCGAGCGCAGTGGTTACGACCATTTATACTTGTACAACACCAACGGTAAGCAAATAAGGCAGTTAACCAGCGGCGACTGGATGATAACCGAAGTGCTTGGCTTCAGCAAAAAAGGCGATGAGCTATACTATATGTCTACTGCCGAAAGCCCTCTGGAGCGCCATATTTATGCAGTGAGCCTGCGTAACGGCAACACCCGCCGCATTTCGCAGGGCAGCGGCACGCACCACGCGCAGCTAAGCCCCGACGCAAAGTATATTCTAGACAACTACAGCAGCCAGGCCACGCCACGCAAAGTATGGCTGCTGAACACCGAAGGCAAAGTACTGCAGACGCTACTGACAGCCCAAAACCCGCTTACAGCTTATGAACTTGGCGAAACCACTATTTTCCCGCTAAAGGCCGAAGACGGAACAGACTTATACGCCCGCATGATTACGCCACCCAACCTTGACAAAAATAAGAAGTACCCGGTGGTAGTGTATGTGTACGGAGGCCCGCATGTGCAACTGGTAACTAATAGTTGGCTTGCAGGAGCTAACCTCTGGATGCACCTGATGGCGCAGAGAGGCTACATCGTTTTCACGCTCGACTCACGGGGATCCGGTGACAGAGGGCTGGCTTTTGAGCAGTCAACGTTCCGGCAGCTGGGCACTATGGAAATGGCTGACCAACTACAGGGCATAGAGTACCTGAAGTCATTGCCTTACGTGGATGCAGAGCGGCTAGGGGTACACGGCTGGAGCTTTGGCGGGTATATGACTACCTCACTGCTGACGCGCTACCCTGGCGTATTTAAGGTTGGCGTAGCCGGTGGTCCGGTTATCGACTGGAAATATTACGAGGTAATGTACACAGAGCGCTACATGGATACTCCCGAGCAGAACCCAGAGGGGTACGAACAGGCAAACCTACTCAACCACGTAAAAAACCTGGAAGGCAAACTGCTAATGATTCATGGCACGGAGGATGATGTGGTGGTGTGGCAGCACAGCCTCTCCTTTATCAAGAAAGCTGTAGACGAAGGGATTTTGCTCGATTATTTTGTTTATCCAGGCCATCCGCACAACGTTAGAGGCAAAGATCGGGTGCATCTGATGCGCAAAGTGACACAATATTTTGACGAAAATCTGTAATTTTTATACTTTTGCATCAGGTTACCACTTATAGCGGTAGCCTGATATACTTATATGCTGCTTTTTCGTAGTCTCTACTGCCACCTTTAACTGGTTTATACTTTGGACAAGAAAAACAGCACCGCTCTGCCCCAACCGGCAAACAGAGCGGTAACCAAAAAAATTTTGTCGGACAGCAACGATGATTTATCGTACTGGCTCTCGCAGCCCGCCGATGCGCGCCTTAAGGCCGTGGAGCAGCTAAGAGTCCAGTACAGTCTCTTAGTACAAATGAAGCTGACGCAAGATTTTCAGAACATTATTCAACTATTGAATAGTGCCGGAGCAGAGTATATAATTGCAGGTGGCTTTGCCGTGGCGCTTTACGGATACCCACGCTATACCGGCGATATCGACATCTGGATTAACCCATCACATGAAAATGCATTCAAAGTATTAAGCATACTTTACCAGCTGGGTTATGATCCGCAGGACGTAAACCTGGAAGACCTGACTACCGAAAATGTGGTGGTGCAGCTGGGGTATCCGCCAAACCGCATCGACCTTTCTACCGGCATGACTGGGCTCAGCTTTGAGAGTAGCTGGCAGAACAAGATCATGATGCCTTTTGGGGGCACCACTGCCAACTTTATCAGCTTGGATGATTTAAAGAGAAACAAGCAGGCAACCGCCCGACAGCAGGACCTCTTGGATCTGGAAAACTTGCCTAAATAAAGCCATGCCAGCCATCTCACCGGCTTTTCGCCAGGCGGTAAAAAAACTGAGCGACAAAGAAAAAGAAGCCATTATTCTGAAAGCCGCCCGCCGCGATGCCGAACTGTACGACATACTCAGGTATGAACTGCAGGAGGAAGTAAGCCTGGAAGAGGTGTATGAGGATGCCGCTGACAAAATTAACGAGCTGCTTATAAACGCTAGCGGCCGCAGCCTGGCAAAAGCTTTAACCAAGGCACTGCGCAAAGCGATGAAGGAGATTGCCCGTTTTAAACGCATCACAAAAGAGCCAAAGTCTGAGGTGGAGCTTCACCTGTACGCGCTGCGCCTCATTTTCAACAACTTTACCGGCCAGTTCGACAGCTACTACAAAGGCTTTTATACCGCTACTGCGCGCCTCTTGCTGCGCACCATTCAGCTTATCCGTAAAAACCTGCACGAAGATTATCACCTGGAGTATAAATCTGAGCTTGATGATTTTCTGCAACAGATCCATAGCCGCCCCAAGCACCTGACCGTGGCACTGCCGGCAGAGTTTGAGATAGAGTAGCTTATCTGTTTGTGGTTTAAAATGCAGTAACTATTGTTGTGTTTGCTCGCGTTCAGCTGTTAATTAATTAGCAAACCAACCTTAGCAACTACTCCAGTTATTATTTACTCCAGCCCCCTCACCTGCACTTCTTCCAGGTTCACCTCCGACACTGTTTCTAACTTGCCCGCTTCAAAGGCTCTGTCGTAATTCTCGATGGGGAAATTTGTGTCTGCTATTTTGTAGTTGTTGTAGTCCTGTATGCGCACGCCGCCCACCTCGCGGGCATTTGTAGCCTCCCGAAAGCGTGAGCCTCCGCCGTTCTCCTTAAAGTTGTAAGCCAGGAAATCCATTGTGTGGCGTTTTTTGTGGAACCAGTAAATGTATTGATCCTCGTAGCCCTCACCGCCGCCCTGCTGCGCAAAAGTGACTTTTACCTTATCGTAAGGCTCCCCTTTAACAGAGACTTCTCCCAAGTATGTTTTCTGCACGGCAGCGTCGTTCAGGAAGTATGGCAGCAGCGCAAAATAAACTACCGCATTAACAGAGTTGCTGTAAGCCTGCTGCTCCTCTTCCGGCAACTGCACCTCCACATCACCCACAGTGCGTTTAAAGCCGCTGCTGCTTAGCACATCGTGTATGCGCTGCCCCGTAGTATCGGTAAAGGTGCGGCTGTACACAAAGGCCCCGTTATCGCGCAGGGCACGGTACTGCTTGTCGCGCAGCCGGAAAGCAACCACGCTCTGGTCCAGGTTACTGGTGCCGTGCGCCGCAAGGGCAGCATCTACTACAGCCTGGGCATTATCGGGTTTGTCTGTGTCGGAGCAAGCAAGTAATAAAATCATCAGCCCCAGCATCAGCCAGGTATAGGTATAAATTTTCATCGGGCGGGTAGTTATACTTCAAGTATGGATATCCAAAGGTAGAAAAACGGCGGGCAAGTATAAAAGAAAAACCGCCCCGGCTCTTTAGCCAAAGCGGTTCCCCGTTATACTTATTACAGTATGTTATTTCGCAGCAGTTACGTCGAACGTGATCGTGAACTCATCTGAGATGGCTTTATCACCCAAATCTCCCAGAAGGGTTTCAGAACCGTATCGCACGTCAAACTTAGAGCGGTCTACAGTTACGTCAGCTTTGGCTTTTACGCTGCCATTGCCTGCTGTAACGATGGCCGGAAAGCTTACCTGCTCTGTTTTCTCTTTGATCGTCAGGTTGCCCTGCACGTTATAGTTAGGCTCACCTGCTGCTGCGTCAGCAATCGGCGACACTCCTGTAATTTCAAATTTGGCAGTCGGGTATTTCTCTACCCCGAAGAAGTCGTCAGACTTCAGGTGGCCTACCAGTTTGGCGTTGTCCTCTTCAGCCTCAATGTCTGTGTTCGTAATCGTGTTCATGTCGATCAGGATAGTACCGCCAGTCAGTTGGTCGCCGTTAACGGTCAGCTCGCCGCTCTGCACCTCAATCTCACCTCTGTGCTCACCGGCAACTTTGGTGCCGTGCCAGTTTACGCTGCTCTGGTCCTGGGCAATCTGGTATACTTCTCCGTCGCCGGTAGCGGCTGTGGCCTCTGTGGTTACGGCTGTGGTGTTTTCGGCTGTTGTGTCAGTCTCGCTGCTGCAGGCAGAGAAAAATAAAGCGGCGGCAAACGAGGCATAAATGGCTGTTCTTTTCATGTTTCTTTGGGATTATGTATGAACGAATAAATTATAAATGAATAAACCGCTCCGTCCGGACGGCAGGAGCGGTTTATAAAATCAGGCGTGATTACTGCTTCGCGGTAACGTCCAGGGATACTACAAAGTCATCATAAATGGCCTTGTCGCCCAGGTTATCGAAAAAGCTTTTAGAGCCGTAGCGTACATCAAACTTAGAACGGTCTATGGTTACATCAGCCTTGGCGGAGGCTACACCGTTTTTCACAGCCAAAGTAGCCGGAAAGGAAACCTGGTTTGTGATGCCTTTGATGGTCAGGTCGCCGGTTACGGTTGCGTTTGGCTTACCAGCCGCAGCATTTGCAATAGGCTTTACGCTGTTAATTTTGAAAGTGGCGGTCGGGTTTTTCTCCACGCTGAAGAAATCATCTGACTTAAGATGGCCGATCAGTTTGCCATTGTATTCCGCATCCTTAATGTCGGTGCAGGTGATGGCATTCATATCGATCACGAAAGTGCCACCTACAACTTTATTGCCGTTTACCTGCATTTCACCGCTTTGCAAAGCAATATTGCCCATGTGCTCGCCAGTTACTTTTTTAGCGTGCCATTTCAGATCGCTTTTGGCAACATCTACTTTGTAAGCACGAGCCTTGGCAGGAGCGGCTACCTCTGTGGCAGCAGCCGTTGCAGCTACTTTGTTTGTGTTACCGGCATGCGCTGTAAACAGCAGAGAGCCAGCAAGAGAGGCAAGAATTACGTACTTTTTCATCGGTTGTATATTTGATATATAGTTTTTATGTTTAATCTCTGATTTTATCCAGCAGTGTATTCAGCTGTGTGGCTTCATCCTCGGTAAGGTTAGTGATGCCGATGCCTTTGCCCCCTTCCATTCCGTCCATTTGCTTCAAAAGCTCCAGGCCCTTATCCGTGATCAGCACATCCACGGTGCGGCGGTCGGCTGGGCACTGCTTGCGCGTTACCAGTTCTTTGGCCTCCAGCTTATCCACTATGCGCGAAGCGTTGGACGTCTTATCCAGCATGCGGTCAATCAGCAGGCTTATTGTGGCCGGCTTAGGGTGCTGCCCCCGCAAAATGCGCAGAATGTTATACTGCGGCAGCGTTACACTGAAAGGCTTGAACAAGGCAGCCTGCGCCTGCTGCAGATAACCTGAGGTAAATAGCAGATTTATATAGGCTTTCTGATACTCATTCTTAAAAGCACTTTGCTTTATTTCATCTTCTATCTTCATGTACAGCTTATACTTCGGGATAACGTTGCAAATATATGTACATACATTTAATGTACAAACATATCAACATTAATTATTTGAAAAAGTTTCTTTAATCTATTGAAATTCAAAAAGAATCGCAGAGTTAACTTTAGATCGGTTTGCTAACTAAGCGCTTATTTGAGGTACAAAACACCTTCCTCCTCCAGCACCAGCCCGAAAGGCTCCTCCTCAAGCATCAAAAAGCCGTCCAGACTAATAAAGTTAAAGGCGCTGCTCAACTGCATCGCGCTCCAGGCGCCCAGCGTTGTTTCCACCCCACAGCCCAGCACTGTCATCAGGCCATACTTTTTAGCCTCCTGCAGCAGCCGCACCGTATTAAGATAGCCTCCTGCCCGCATCGGGGTTATACTGACGCCATGAAACTGAGTCCGCAGCAATTGAAAATCAGCCATATCCGTAACAGACTCATCGGCAACAAGCGGAACTGGGCTAATGTTTTTAATCTGCGCGTAAGCTGCAGCCTTAGCGGCTGGCATAGGCTGCTCCATAAAAAGTACCCGGCCTCTTTCCAGAGAATTTAAAAACTGAAGCAGCTCTTCCGGATTCTGCCAACTCTCGTGGCCATCCAGCACCAGCGGCTGGTCTGTGGCGCGAATCACCTCCTGCACCAGTTCCGTGCCATGCTCCGGGTTCACCTTCAGCTTCAGGTAGCGGAAACGCTCTATGTTATACTTGCGGATATACGCTTGCACCTGGCCCTGCGCAATAGCCGGCAGCGTAAAGCAGGTTACCTGTGGCTGCGGCACAGGCTGGCCTAAGAGTTGGTGCACCGGCAAACCCTTGTGCTGGCAGAAGTAGTGCAGGTAAGCGGCCTCCACAGCAAATCGAAGCGCGTTGGCGGGGGGGTGCTGCTCCAGCAGCTGCAGCAGCTCTTCCATACTGCCCACCTGCGGCAGCCCACCCATTAGCAGCACCTTGTACTGCTGCAGCAGCAACTCTGGTGTTTCGCCATAGCGTGCGTCCGGTGCCGCTTCTCCAAAGCCGCTAAACTCTCCGTCCGACACCTGCACCAAAAAATTTATCTTGGTGGTTTGGGTGCCATGGGCTGAAGTTACCGTGTGCTTTAACTTGAGGTGCAGGACCTCTATATGCCATTTTAACATAGAGATTTCAGTTTAGGGGATAATTCGCACAAATTGCACTTTTTATCCCGATTAAGCCACTTTTAGCCTCAGTAATAGCCCCTAAAGTATAAACATTGCCTCCATTTAAATAGCCCTGAAAAAAATTGTTTTGCGGCAGCCTCTCCCCTATTTGCAGCTGTGTTTCTAACCTCTATATTTGCTAAGCTAATGTAGGTGTGCCCTGTCGGCAAATCCTTGAAAATGAGGCTAAACAGCAGCATCCGCTACAAAGGCTTTTTTATTGGTTCAGGCTCCGGCCATACTTCTTTTCAACCTTCTTTATGAAAAAGTCTTTTTTACCCCTAGCTACACTGTTGTGTATCACAATAGCGGCTATTCTTACTGTACTGCAGCAGTATAGTTTTATTTCATTACCCCCGGAGGCGCTGATGATGGTGCGCTGGGCGGGCATTCTGGTGCTGCTGCTCTACGGCCTGCAGAAACGCTCCCTCACCACCTGGATTCTGATCAGCATGGTAGTCGGCGCCGAGATAGGCTATGATTTCCCGGAGTTCGCTGTTAACCTGAACGTGCTGAGCAAAGTATTCTTAAAGCTCATCAAGACAATTATCGCCCCGCTTATATTTGCCACGCTTGTAGTGGGCATTGCCGGGCACGCCAATCTGAAGCAGGTTGGCAGCATGGGCTGGAAGGCTATTGTATACTTTGAGGTGGTTACTACGCTGGCCTTGTTTATTGGTTTAGCGGCCATTAACCTGACCAAAGCTGGCGAAGGAATTGACGCTGGTTTGGCGCAGAGCCACGAGGAAATTACCGCTGTGCCTGCACAATCTACTTCTGAGATCATCCTGCACGTTTTCCCGGAAAACATTGCCAAATCTATTGCAGAAGGGCAGGTGCTGCAGATTGTGGTATTCAGCGTGCTGTTTGCCATTGGCCTGGCCATGGTAACAGAGAAAAAGCGCAAGCCAATGCTCGATTTCTGCGAGAGCCTTTCTGAAACTATGTTCAAGTTCACAAACGTGATCATGTATTTCGCGCCGGTGGGCGTGGGCGCTGCCATTGCCTACACGGTCGGGCATATGGGCTTTGGCATCCTGCTGAACCTGTTCCAGCTGCTGGCAACCTTGTATGTGGCGCTGCTTGTTTTCGCGCTGCTGGTGCTGCTGCCTGTGGCGCTTATTGCCCGCGTTCCGATTAAACGGTTTTTAAAGGCTATTTCAGGGCCGGTTTCCATTGCGTTTGCCACCACTAGCTCGGAAGCTGCTTTGCCGCGTGCCATGGAGGAGATGGAGAAACTGGGGGTGCCGCGCCGTATTGTGGCTTTTGTAATGCCTACAGGTTATAGCTTTAACCTTGATGGCACTACGCTGTACCTTGCCTTGGCCTCTGTTTTTGTGGCGCAGGCCGCTGGCGTGCCCCTGAGCTGGGAGCAGCAGCTGGTGATGGTGTTTACGCTTATGCTTACTTCAAAAGGCGTAGCCGGTGTACCGCGCGCCTCTTTAGTGATATTGCTAGGCACGGTGGCATCGTTTAACTTACCTGTCTGGCCAGTGTTCGCCATACTTGGCATTGACGAACTGATGGACATGGCCCGTACCTCTGTAAACGTAACCGGCAACTGCCTTGCCACAGCTGTGGTGGCCCGCTGGGAGGGTGAGTTTAACCCGCAACCAGAAACTGGATTGGTTGAAACCACAAACCCTGACCTTACAGTAGACCTGCAGGAAGAAGAAAAACAGCCGCAGCTGGTTTAAAACTTACCTCACAAGTATAAAAGCCTCTCCTGATATACAACCAGGAGAGGCTTTTATACTTATTCTATCACATTCTGAAGTATAAAATGGGGGCAAAACAAAAAGGCTGATCTTTTAGGATCAGCCTTTTTGTTTTAATGTGCGCAAGAAAGGACTCGAACCTTCACACCTTGCGGAACTGCCGCCTGAAGACAGCGCGTCTACCAATTTCGCCACTTGCGCATTATGATCACCAAACTTGTCAGGGATTGGTTCTGCAAATATAACAGGTGAAAGTATATATGCAATACTTCTTTTGCAGGATATTTTTCCGTTGCTATATACCCAGGCTGCACCTCTTATACTTTAAACATTTAATATTTCATCAGCTCAGCAAAGCCATACTTCTTTATCACTGCCGCACCGTTACGTAGCCGCTAAGGCTTGCCCCGACAAACCTCTCCCAATTGCCTAAGCTTGATTTTCGGGAGTAGCTGGTACCGCCTAGCTTTCCGCCTAACAAAAGAGAAAGCTTATCTGCACCCGTGCCTGGCAAGTACTCTATTCCTAAATAAAAGTCTTCGTCTGTGTAGATATCATAGGGCAGCAAATCTATACTTACCCAACCTTCCTGGGCCGGTAAACGCTGAAGTATACTTTGCTCGACTAGTCGCTCGCCGGGCAGTCCTTCGCTGTTCCGGTAAAGGTTTATGCGGAACAATGCGGAGTCGAGCACGGAACTGCTCACGTAAAAGTGCGCGGAAATTAACTCTGTCTGCCTTCCTTTTACATCTATAAAATTGGCGAATTCATAAATGTCTTTACCTTCTTTCTGCTCCGGGCTTCCCCACACCACAGGCAGCCGCCCGGTTACGCCCAGCTTTTTAACTTTGCGTTTTCGGCTTTGCACCACCACCTCCTGCAGCGTGGTTACTTTCTCCCGCAGCCTTAGTTCTAGCGGTTGCCTTTCCCATAGTGTTAGTATTGGCACCGACAGCACCTCATAGCCAATTGCAGAAAAGGAAAGGGTATCCTGCACATGTTGCTCCGGAACATGAAGTATAAAATTCCCCTTCTCATCTGAGGCTGTACCCATATTCTTGCTACGGATGCCAATGTTAACGTAAGCCAACGCCTTTCCGGTCTCCTCTGACACCACCTGCCCCTGCAGTTTTACACTTTGAGCTTGTGCGACATGTGCTATCGATATTAACATCAGCAAGAAAACACACCTCGACAGGCAAGAGAACAGTATACTTTGCTTTTCCATTTAAGTAAGTGGTTTTTGGACAAAGGATTTTACCGCAGAATACAAGTAAACTGAGGTGGACTAATCACCCCTTGAAGGGTGATGAATAGGTGCCACAGCACAAAAGCTTCTTACTATAAAGGTAATGAAGTGCGGGAGCTACTTATTCTACTTTGTTTACCAGCAGCTTTACCTGGCTATAAGTTGCTTTATTTTTGGTGTTGGGATAGGGCAGCACCTCCAGAAGTATAATTTCATACTCCTGCCCGCCAACTTTCGCATTAACCGCATGTTTCCTCCGAACTGGCTCAGGGCGGCAGTCGCCGATGCAGAAATCTATACTTTGGCTTTTAGCTTCGGCAGTAGAAACTTTTAGGGAGACGGTGGCATTGCCAAGCCAAACGCACACCACATCTTC
The DNA here is from genome assembly GCF_947495565.1 of uncultured Pontibacter sp. GTDB lineage: Bacteria > Bacteroidota > Bacteroidia > Cytophagales > Hymenobacteraceae > Pontibacter. The sequence continues at coordinate 96,026 of NZ_CANLZM010000011.1, read as the reverse complement.
CGGGCAGCGCGAGTCGTTTACCTCTTCCGCTTCTATCAGCAGTGGCGTATTGCCATCTCCTGAAACCGAAAGCTGCTTGCCCTCTTCCAGCACAAATGCCTTTCCAAATAACGCATCTTCCGACTGTCGATCCAGCACAATTTCTTCCTGGCACTGCCAGAACAAAAGCATCATCAGAAAAAGGAACAGGTAGTTTGCCATAGCCTCAGGTCTTAATCTCTTAGTTTACCTGATAGAGTACCTAATTGTGCCGAAGGGTTGCAAAGGCTTAATATTTTTTAATGATGGCTTTAACACGGGCTGCTTTTAATATTCAGAAGAACAGCAACTGTGGGTGCAGTTTTTATACTTAGTTACTTACAATATCGCAAACCGAGCATACACAACTTCTCTTTTCCATAAAATATTGTACTTATCAAGGCTCTTTTATCAGATAGCACGATACTCTTAAATTAAGAGCGTAAGGTGCTAGGCAGAAAACCTTAATTTAGCTTATACATCCTCATTTGCACTTCTCCTCATAAATTAATAGACACCCTTAGCCCTAGTGTTTAGCAGCTGAAAACCTAGTCCTAAACAACTCTCTCAAAATAAGAAGCTAAGATGCGTTTGGCAACCAGATTAAGCACTTATAGCAGAGCAGAATATAGTTTATATATATTTAACTATATCCTTATTTTATTGACTTGTAAAAATATAATTGGGGAAATTTTCCACACTTAACGTAAACATTTACAATAAGTTGTATAATTTTTTAAAGAACTTTGTAAACGTATGATGATAAAAAAAAAGTCTAAATACTTTTGACCCGTTGCTTCTGAACAACGATGGTCAGGAAGGCAAAATATAACTTTACAAGACAAAGGCATTTTCAATCTTAATAAAACAATTTGGTAAAACCCTCTACTTAACCTTATTACAATCAATTTTCAATTTAGCCAAAGTATTTATGAAGCTTAGAGCACATTACCTGATGGCCCCTGTATTACTAGGGCTATTAACAACCTCATGCGACAAGAAAGAGTTAGATGAAGTTTCTCCGGTAACAACGGCGGAAACAGTGAGCGAGGCAGCAGCTTCTAATTACATTTTCCAGGAAACATTTGAGGGCAGCAGCGCCTTCTCCGGCCGCCACACGCAGTTCGGCACCTCTTACTCGTTCCAGATGGCCACCAACCCGGTTTTCGCCGGGGCCAAGTCGGGCCGCTTTGAGCTGCGCAGTTCAGACGGGCAGGTAGCCAACGGCACCCGCGCCGAGGTGATCGTGGCCGACCCGGCCACCAACAAGAACAGGTGGTACAGCTTCGCGGCCTACTTCCCGGCCAAGGACTACGCCTACGACTCGGGCAGCGAGGTGATCAGCCAGTGGTGGCAGACATCGGGCAGCACCCAGGCCACCTCCCTTCGGGTGCGCAAGGACAGGCTCATCCTGAGAACAGGCAACGACCCGAATTCCTTGAAGGAGATCGACCTGGGCGCAGTGACCAAGGACAGCTGGCAGGAGTACGTGTTCCACTTCATCCACTCGAACGGCAGCGACGGCCTGATCGAGGTGTGGCGCAACGGCAACAAGATTCTTGAGCGGAAGGGCGGCAACATGTACAACGACAAGATGCCTAACTGGAAGATCGGTGTTTACAAGGCATCATGGAACAGCGGCAGCACCGAAACAAGTAAGCGCGTACTTTATTACGACAACATCCGTGTTGGCAACGAGAACGCTACACTGGCTAGCATGACAGGTTCTACTTCTACACCATCTGCTCCTGCACCAGCTCCTGATCCTACGCCAACTCCTACTCCTACACCGGAGCCTACTCCAGCGCCAGCTCCTTCTGAGCCGACAGAGCAGCCAGCATCTTCTTCAGATATTGCAAGCATCACTTTAGTTGACGCAGGCACTGAAAAAGATGTGATGAAGTTAAACAGTGACAACAATACATTGAGCTTTAGTGCACTTGGCACTAAAAAGCTTAACTTCCGTGCAGATTTAAAATCAGGCGTAGGAAGCGTAAAGTTTGAGCTTAGTGGTGCTATGAACCGCACATACACTGACAATGCGGCACCTCATGCTATGTTTGGTGATAACGGCAAAGGCAACTACTACTACGGAAACCTGACAATGCCAGAAGGCAACTATACTTTAACTGCAACTCCATACTCAGGAGCAAAAGGAACAGGAACAGCTGGCACACCTGTAACAGTAAAGTTCACTGTTAAAGTAAGATAGTAAGCTTAACTTACACTATAACCCACAAAAAAAGCAGCTAAATTTTAGCTGCTTTTTTTGTGGGTTATAGTGTAAAACAATATAGTCTTTCTGTATTGGAAGCTCCCATTTAAAGAAAAGCAGAGGGCGCAACTTCACAGAACCAGGTATTTTAATATAACCTGCCGTCCTTCTTTACATGCTCAAGCTACACTTGCTTGGCACAAGCCCGGCAAAGAAAACTCTCCCTGCTTGTGGGCTTCATGGGGTTTTTCACTACCTTCATATTATGGCAGTAGAGGCACTTTAATTGGACAGTTATCTCGCATATAACTTCGGGTAAATGCCTTTGCTGCCATACTTATTCTTTCCTCATATATTGTAAACCAAAGTTAAAACCTGTTGCTTCTTATAAGTGCAATAGATTAAACTCAAAGTGGCAGACTATAGAAAATATAATACAGCTATTGATTACAGTAAATTCTCTTATCCCATACATCACTTTAGATCAACTAACCCAAAAAGTTCATATGCAAAAACGTATACTTTCGGCTGCGCTGCTGATGGTCCTTTCCGGCTGCGCAGTGGCCCAGAAGAAAGTCAGCCAGCCTACCGCCACACCCGCCGAGCAGCGGCTTCAGGCTCTCCAGATACGCCAGCAACTGGAGCAGCAATCATTGGCAGGCAACCTGGAGCTCCGGAACATCGGCCCAACCGTCATGAGCGGCCGCATTTCTGACCTGGAGGTATCACCCAAAGACCCAACTGTTTTTTACGCAGCTTACGCCTCTGGCGGTCTCTGGAAGACTACCAATAACGGGCAGTCGTTTGAGCCGCTTTTTGATGAGCAGGCCGTGATGACCATTGGCGACATTGCCATTGACTGGAACAACAAGGAGACGATCTGGATTGGGACTGGCGAGAGCAACTCTAGCCGCTCTTCCTACTCCGGCGTTGGTGTTTACAAAAGCACCGACGGTGGAAAAACCTGGCAGCATATGGGCCTGGGCGATACGCAGCACATTGGTAAAATAATTGTGCACCCAACTGACCCTAACACCGTTTGGGTAGCAGCTGTGGGCCATTTATACTCATCAAACAAAGAACGGGGCATCTACAAAACCACCGATGGCGGCAAAACCTGGAAGAAGACGCTGTACGTGGACGATAATACAGGTGCCATCGACCTGCAGGTAGACCCGCAGAACCCGAACAATGTGTTTGCCGCTCTGTGGCACCGCGAACGCCGCGCCTGGAACTTTGTAGAAGGCGGCAAATCTTCCGGTATTCATAAATCAACAGATGGCGGCAATACCTGGACCGACATAAGCACTGCCAGCAGCGGCTTTCCAGACAATGAGAACGTAGGCCGCATTGGCCTAAGCTTATTCCCTGGCAACCCGAACATTATGTATGCCTTGGTGGATAACTATGACCGCCGTCCGGTAGAGCAGCAGGAGGACAAGCCTGAGATGCTGGACAACGATCTGTTTACAGGCATGACGGCCGAGGAGTTCCTGAAGCTTGACGACAAGAGCCTGAACGACTTCCTGGACCAGAACCGTTTTCCGAAAGAGTATACAGCCAAAAGTATAAAAGCAAAAGTAAAGAGCGGTGAGCTTAAGCCAGCTGCCTTGTATAATTACCTGACAGACCCAACGGCAGAACGCTATGCTACTGAGGTAAAAGGCGCTGAAGTATACCGCACTGACGATGGAGGCAAAACCTGGAAGAAAACCCACGACAGCTACATCAACGACATGTATTCCAGCTACGGCTACTACTTTGGTGTGATTCGTGTGTCTCCTCTAAATCCTGATAAGATCTACATACTGGGCGTGCCCCTGCTTACCTCGGATAATGGCGGCAAAACGTTCCGCAACATCGAGGGAGATAACGTGCACTCTGATCACCAGGCGCTGTGGGTGAGCCCGGATAAACTCGGCTATCTGATCAACGGTAATGATGGTGGTATCAATATTACTTATGACGACGGCAAAACCTGGTTTTACGCCAACAACCCTCCCGTGGCGCAGTTCTACTCTATTGCCGTTGACATGGCCAAGCCTTATAACGTGTACGGCGGACTTCAGGATAATGGCACCTGGGTTGGGCCGAGCAACTATAAGTATAGCCTCGACTGGACGAGCCGTGGCAAATACCCGTACGAGCGCATTGGCGGCGGCGACGGCATGATGGTGCAGGTAGACTGGCGCGATAACAACACGGTATACTACGGCTCGCAGTACGGAAACTATACTCGCCTGAACAAGCAGACTGGTGAGCGCACTTTTATTAAGCCAACGCATAAGCTAGGCGAAACACCGCTACGGTTTAACTGGGAATCCCCAATCCACCTGAGCCGCCATAACCAAGACATTCTATACTTTGGCTCCAACAAGTTCCACCGCTCTATGAAGCGTGGTGAGGATATGGAAACGCTCTCCGGCGACCTGACCAACGGCGGCCGCAAAGGAGACGTAGGCTATGGTACCCTGACAAGTATAGATGAGTCGCCGCTGCGTTTCGGGCTGCTGTATAGTGGCTCTGATGATGGCGTTATTCAGACTTCGAAGGACGGTGGTTATACTTGGACGCGCATTTCTGATAAGCTGCCGCAGCACCTTTGGGTATCTACGGTAGTAGCTTCGGCGCACAAGCAGGACAGGGTTTATACTTCGCTGAACGGTTACCGCTATGATGACTTTACCCCATACCTGTACGTGAGCGAAGACAACGGCAAAAAGTGGACTCGCATTGGTGATAACCTGCCGGCTGAGGCCATTAACGTGGTAAAAGAAGACCCGAAGAACCCAAACCTGCTTTATGTGGGCACCGACCACGGTTTATACTTCTCTCTGGACAGAGGCAAAACCTTTATGGCCATGAGCAATGGCATGCCAGCCGTAGCCGTGCACGACCTTACGGTGCATCCGCGTGAGAACGATCTGGTGGTAGCCACACACGGCCGCTCCATTTTTGTAACCAATGTAGCGCACCTCCAGAGCCTGACGCCGGAGTTGATGAACCAGCCGCTACACCTGTTCGCCGTAAATCAGTTAACCCACAGCAGCAGCTGGGGCGAAAAACGGTATACCTGGGGAGAAGTAACCAAACCTGAACTCACGATTCCGTTCTATTCTTCCGCGGCAGGCAACAGCACCATCCGAATTAAAACAGAAAAAGGCGAGGTGCTAAAAGAACTGCAGGATCAGAGCGAGCGCGGTCTAAATTATGTCAGCTATGACCTGTCAGTAGACGCTGCTAAGGCTAATGCTTACGAGGCTGAGCTAAACAGTAAGAAAAAGGAAGGCGAGGAAGCCGCAAAGGTAAAAACAGCCCAGGACGGAGTAATGTACCTGCAGCCAGGCAAGTATACCGTTGAAGTAACAACAGCCGGAGGCACTACTGAGACGCAAGAATTGACTATAAAAGCCCCAGAGCGCAGAACGAGAAGCTAAGCTAAACTTGCTTCAGATATATAAAAGCAGCGGCCACTCAGGTCGCTGCTTTTTTTATGTGTTGCACAGCAAAAAAACTGATGAACTAAAAAAATATTTTCATAGATGCACAATACGATAAATTATATTTTAATCAGATAATAAAATATTATAGTTATATTTTTAAATTTTTAAATCCTATCAATATATGTTTTTATAATACAATTTTATTTAAAAAGCAGCAAGACCTCCGCTTTATTTTAAATTAGCGTTATAACATACTAAATATTAACAGAACAATCTGTTTAAACATATAAAACCAGTATGTTAGTTTAATAGTTAATGCATTTGTTACCGCCTCCACAACTACTTAACTACTATATGATCATTCGATCCTTAGCATAGGGCAACTTTTCCCGTGTTAACCCACGCAACTTATTACCCCTTTAATACAATTGATATATGTAACACTTTTTACACATCTCACCATGAAACAACTTGTAACCTTAGTTGTGGCTCTTGTTATGTTTGCGGGCACTGCCCTGGCACAAACAACTGTTGACAAGGAGCTGAAACAGCTCCTGCAAGCTACCACCTCCGTCTCATTGGGCGTGGTTGTAACCTTTTACGGCGATGGAGCCCCTACTCCAGCGAACCTTTCACTCTTAACTCCCTGGGCATCACCAAAGGAGTTACGTTTAAATCTCTCCCGATTGCAGGTGTACTGGCAACAGCCGCTCAAATAGAGGGCCTGAGCAATAACCCCGCTGTAAAGTCTGTTTACCTGAACAAGAAGTTAACCTACTTCAACTACAACGGCACCAGCCTTACCGGTGTGCAACGGCTGCGCGGCGATAAAGTGATCACCGCCCGCAACAACGGCATGCCAGTATCTGGCAGAGGCGTAGGTGTGATGATCAACGACAGTGGAGTTGACGGCACCCATGACGACATAAAGCTGGGCACGCACCTGGTGCAGAACGTGATGGGCACCACTAATCTAAACGGGCTGGATGCCATGCTGCCGGTAACATGGCTCGAGAACGTGCCCAACACCGATACTAACTCTGGCCACGGCACACATTGCGCCGGTAGCGTAGGCGGCAACGGCTCCAGATCAAGCGGCTTGTACGAAGGATCTGCTCCGGGTGCCGACCTGATCGGTTGGTTATGGCTCTTGGCGCGATGTTTATACTTGATGCCCTTGGCGGGTATGACTATGCGCTAACGCACCAGTATGAGTATGGCATCAGAGTTATCAGCAACTCCTGGGGTACTTCCGGTGACTTTGAGCCTGAAAACCCAGTTAACATTGCCTCCAAAAAAGCCTATGGCCGTGGGATTGTATCGCTGTTCGCAGCCGGTAACGATGGCCCAGGCTCTGACACGCACAACCCTTACGCTATTGCCCCTTGGGCAATTTCTGTAGGAGCCGGCGACAAGTATGGCCGACTGGCAAAGTTCTCTTCCAGAGGCGTGAAAGGCGAAGGCGGCACGTTTGTAATAGACGGCGAAACCTGGTCTTACGAAAACAGACCAACTATTGTGGCACCAGGCGTAGACATCATTTCTACCAGAGTAGTGGCCCCGGTAACATCTTTGAGCGCGCAGCAGGACGTGGAGAACCTGGAGCCTGCCCATGTACCGTTTTATGCGCACATGAGCGGCACGTCTATGGCTACTCCGCTTGCAGCTGGTATTGTGGCCCTGATGCTGGAGGCAAACCCATCGCTTTCTCCAGCCCAGGTAAAGGATATCATCCAGAAGACAGCTACCAACATGCCAAACCGCGAGTCGTGGGAGGTTGGTGCTGGTTATGTGAATGCCTATGCTGCGGTAGACTACATCTTCAGAAGCGTACCGTTTGGTACAGCGCTTAACCTGAACAGAAAGTTTAACAGCAGCATCAACACTGCTAAGGAAGTACAAGACTTCACCATCGACTACAACCCACTGCTGGCAGCTAACAACCAGATGCAGTTTAATGTGGCAGAAGGTACCACAGACTTCGAGGCTAAAATCACTTCTGGTGGATTATTCGGCTTGACAGGCAACCCGGTTAACCTGATTCTGTTCTCACCGGAGGGTAAGGAGTATCGCTCTGGCATACCTGTTTTGTTCGCGCAGTCTTTAGACAGAGGGATGGCTGTAGCAGCACCAACCCCGGGCACTTGGACTTTGAAAATTGAAGGGCTACAAGGCATTGCATTGCCAGAGGCTATTTCCGGAACCATCACCAGCATGCAACTAACACGCACTACCGGCCTGAACGATATTGCAGGCCACCCGGCCGAGGCTTCTATCAAGATGGCTGTGAGCGCCCGATTGGCTGACGGACTTGGCAGCAGCTATAAGCCAGACGAACCGCTGAAGCGCATCCAATTGGCAGATTACCTGATGATGGGCCAGGCCGTGCGCCAGCACTTCCCGACAAACGGTGCAGTATCGTTCAGAGATGTTAGCGGAATCGACTTATTATTAGCTGAGTCGGCAACAGCAAAAGGAGCCGCTCTTCGCGACCGTATGCACGCTTACAACGGGGTGATGCTGACAGATGGCTCTGGCAAGTTTAACCCAAAAAGCGCTGTTAAACGGGTACATTTGGCTTACTCGCTGGTACAAAGCCTGGGCCTACAGGAGTTTGCCCTGGAGCGCAACGGCAAAGCGGTAACAGTAATTGTAGATGGAAAGACAATAGCTGTGGAGGATGCCAAAGACATTCCGGCTGGTCTGGAAGGCTACGTGAGCGTGGCGCTGGACATGGGGCTGATCAATGCCTTCTACTCCGTAACCCAGGGTCCGTTTGACCTGATGCCAAAGCTGCACGCCAACTTTAAGCCGTTGCAGAACGTAACGCGTGGCGAGTTTGCCGTAATTGTTACCCGCACGCACACCAACTGGGAGGCAACCACGCAGCTACTGGCCGCTTCTTCCAGCTCTGAGTTGCAGGCAGCCCCAGCCATGTGGGAGCAGAGTTTCGCTTACCCTAACCCGTTCAACGGCGTGGCTACTATCAGCTACGGCTTGGCGCAGGACGGTTTTGTATCGGTAAAGGTGTTTGATGTGCTGGGCAACAAAGTACAGACGCTCGTGGCTGAGAACAAACAAGCTGGCAAACACAGCCTGAAGTTTGATGGCAGCAACCTGCCGGCAGGCACTTATGTGTACCGCATCAATGCCGGGGACAAAGTATCTTCTAACAGAATGGTGCTGGTGCGTTAAACAACCAATAAGTATAAAAGCAAATCGGCCGCTCCCTTACGAGAGCGGCCGATTTGCTTTTATACTTTGCAAGATTTCCTGCACATGCTTTCCCCATGCTATACCTCATATCAGGACATGCACCAGCTTGCATCTTCATTAAAAATAAAACTTCAACTATATTGTATATTACTGGCAACTAGTATATTGCACCATACAAATCCAACTCTCTTATTATGATGCAAATTTACAGAAAAACACATGTGCTGCGCTGGCACATACTTTTACCCCTATGCCTGCTGCTGTTCACACAGTGTACCACAGCAAAGCTCTCGATGCAGGAAGGGAAGCAAATTGACCAACTGGGCGTTTGCCTGGTTTTTGGAGAAGAGGTGCCACCGGAGTTTCAGGAGCAGTTCGAGAGCAAACTTGATGCATACATTGTGCAATACAATGCACAGCCGCACCCCTTTAAGTTAATCGATTGCCAAGACGAAAGCTCTTTGCTCCTCCGGATAGAAAATGTTCAGTACACCACGCCTCAACAACGTACTGCCGGTTTAGCGGTAAGCGCCATCGGTATACTCGGTGTACCAGTGGCCATGGTTTCGGCAGGCTTGCCGTTCTATGCCTTCTTTTACTACTTCCCGGCAAATGAAACTCAGGCGGTGCTTGCCTTAAGCCAAGACATCGCGCACCCTACCATGGGCACCATGAACCGTGTGTACACCAGTGGCGGCATGTTTGGAACAGACGAGCGCCAACGCCTGCGCCATTCTTCTAAATTTGAGAAACATTTGACCGCCATTTTCGTTGAGCTAGAGACCAGCTATATCAAAACTTCCAAAAAACCTGCTGCAAAAATAAAACAGCAGGCAATAACGGCTGACTTGAACTAACCAGTGTAGAGTTTATTTACAAGTAAAAAACAAATCGGCCGCTCCCTTACGAGAGCGGCCGATTTGTTTTTTATATAGATTTATACTTTACAGCACCGCCAGGCTTTGCTCAATCGCGTTGATTTTTGCCTCTGCATCGGCTTTCTTCTTGCGCTCGGCGGTGATCACAGCCTCTGGTGCACCGCTCACAAAACGCTCGTTGCTAAGCTTTTTATCCACTGATGCCAAAAAGCCTTTGGTGTACTCCAGCTCCTTTGTCAGGCGCTCACGCTCGGCGGCTACGTCAATGTTGCCCTCCATCGGGATGAAGAACTCGTCTCCGGCCTCTACAAAGCTGATCGCACCCTCCAGGTTATCGCTCACAAAGCTTACCTCGCTGATGCCTGCCAGCTTGCGGATAATGCCCAGGAACGGCTCATAATTTGTGCCGCTCAGGTTCTTGATGGATAGATCCAGCTGTTTGGAGTTCGGGATGTTTTTAGAGTTGCGTACATTACGGATAGCGCCCACAATATTCAGCACGCTTTCCATCTTCTCGATGACGCCTTTATTGAACTTTTCTTTCTTAGGCCAGGCCGAAACGATCAGGTACTCCTTGTTCTTGCGCTCTTTCAGCTCATGCCAGATCTCTTCTGTGATGAACGGCATGAACGGGTGCAGCACTTTCAGCACCTTCTCCAGGAAAGCGGTGGTGGCATCTATCGTCTGCTTATCAATCGGCTGCTGGTAGGCTGGCTTGATCATCTCCAGGTAATTAGAGCAAAAATCATCCCACACCAGTTTATACACCGCCAGCAGCGCGTCAGAGATACGGAACTTGCTGAAGTGGTCCTCTATCTGGATAAAGGCCTCGTTAAAGCGGGACTCAAACCAAGCCACAGCCGTTTCGTTCGGGAACGACAGGCTCTCGTCCACCTCCCATCCTTTGATCAAACGGAAAGCGTTCCAGATTTTGTTGCTGAAGTTACGGCCCTGCTCCACCAGTTTTTCGTCAAACAACAGGTCGTTACCGGCCGGAGAACTGAACAGCATACCCGCACGCACACCGTCGGCACCGTACTGCTCAATCAGGTCCAGCGGATCCGGAGAGTTGCCTAGCTGCTTCGACATTTTGCGGCCCTGCGTATCGCGCACAATACCTGTCAGGTACACATTTTTAAACGGCAATTCATTACGGAACTCGTACCCCGCCATAATCATACGCGCTACCCAGAAAAACAGAATTTCAGGGGCGGTAACGAGGTCGTTGGTCGGGTAATAGTATGAAATATCTTTATTGTCAGGGTCTTTGAAGCCGTTGAACACCGAAATCGGCCACAGCCACGAAGAGAACCACGTATCCAGCACGTCTTCGTCTTGGCGTAGATCCTCCAGCTGCAGCTCGTTATTGCCGCTTTCTTTACGGGCTAGACGAAGTGCTTCTTCTGCCGTGGTAGCCACTACATAAGAGCCATCCGGCAGGTAGTAAGCCGGTATCTGCTGGCCCCACCACAGCTGGCGCGAAATACACCAATCGTGCACGTTCTCCATCCAGGAGCGGTACATGTTCTTAAACTTCGGCGGGTGCAGGCGGATTTCGTCGTTCATCACGGCCTCCAGCGCTGGCTTAGCCATGTTGTCCATTTTGCACCACCACTGCATAGAGAGGCGCGGCTCAATTACGGCACCCGTACGCTCAGAGGTTTGCAGCACGCTGGCGTACTCTTCTATCTTCACCAGCATTCCGGTCTCTTGCAAATCTTTCACAATGTTTCGGCGGGCGGCAAACCTATCCTGCCCCACATACAGCTGCGCCTGCTCGTTCAGGGTGCCGTCGTTGTTGAGGATATCGATGGTTGGCAGCTTGTGCTTCTGCCCTAGCTCGTAGTCGTTCAGGTCGTGGGCCGGTGTAACTTTTAATGCGCCCGTACCGAAGTCTATGCTTACGTACTCATCAAGTATAACCGGAATCACCTTGCCCAAAAGCGGAATGCGAACAGATTTGCCGTGCAGGCGCGTGTAGCGCTCATCGTTCGGGTTAACGGCTACGGCCACGTCTGCCATAATGGTTTCCGGGCGTGAGGTAGCTACTGTAATATAAGTCGGCTCTGTAGATGCGCTGTCTGCTACCACCTCGTACTGCAGGTGGTACATCTTGGCCATTGTATCTTTCGGAATCACTTCCTCGTCAGAAAGGGCCGTGCGGCCCTGTGGGTCCCAGTTTACCATACGCACACCACGGTAAATCTGGCCTTTGCGGAACAGGTCCACAAACACCTCAATTACGGCGGCGCTCATGTCATCTTCCATCGTGAAGCGGGTACGGTCCCAGTCGCAGGAGGCGCCGAGCTTTTTCAGCTGCTCCAGAATAATACCGCCATACTTCTCTTTCCACTCCCAGGCGTGCTCCAGAAACTCCTCGCGCGTCAGGTCGCTTTTGTTGATGCCTTTTTCTTTGAGCATGGCCACTACTTTTGCCTCTGTGGCAATCGAGGCGTGGTCGGTGCCCGGTACCCAGCAAGCTTCTTTGCCTTGCATACGCGCACGGCGAATAAGCACATCCTGAATCGTGTTGTTGAGCATATGGCCCATGTGCAGCACGCCTGTAACGTTGGGCGGCGGAATCACGATGGTGTAAGGCTCTTTATTCGGATTTGGCTCAGAGTGGAAGAAGCCGCGCTGCATCCAGCTGTCGTACCACTTCTTCTCTACTTCCTTGGGGTTATATTTTGTTGAAATCGACATCGTATTTGGGTTGTTTTGGGCGTGTTGCGCTAAAAAGCAAAATTAGGCATTTTGTCTTAATTGTTGCTTGATTATTGCGGAATGTTAATGACAGAACAGGCCAGGAATGTGAACCTGCGCCTGCAGCAAGTATAAATCAGAGTTAGACAACGTGCAGGTTATACTTTACCAGCAGCCCCTGCAGGCCATATTGGGAGAACTTTGCTTTTTTGATGGTGTTCAGCTCAGGGTCTATCTCAAAGTTAAAAGCTGTGGAAAGATCAGCGGTGGTGAGGTTGGTGTAGTTAAAAACAGCTCTGTCCAAATCAGTGTTATCAAACATGGCGCTGCTAAGGTTCGCGCCTGAAAAATCTACGCCTTTCAGGGAAGTATGGGTAAAGTGCGTTTTAGACATTTTCCGGTTCACGAAGGAGGCATAATCCAGCATACTTCCTTCAAAACGAACGGTAAACAATACATCCTCGCACTCGCTAAAGTTTATGCCTGTTAGCTTACACTCCCGAAAAACAACGTTGCTAAGCGTGGCCCGGTGCAGCTTAAGCATAGCCAGGTTGCAACCTGTAAAAGTACAGTCTGTAAACCGGGTTTGCGAAAAATCACTTCCGGAAAAGTCACAGTTTCTGAAGGTGCATGCCTCAAACTCCCTGTTTTTGACAGACTTATTCTGGTACACGATCTTCTCAAACGTTTTATCCTGGTGCGTCAGTCCTTCCATCGTCATCAACTTTGCTGGTTATCTAAAGAAAAAACCTGCCTTTGTAGAGACAGGTTTTCTGACTTGATGCTGTTTATACTTATGCCTCCTGGTGCAGCCAGGATTTTTTGCCAAGCAGTTCTTCTTCCGTCTCGCGGTAGTCCGGGTCGTCTACGCAGCAATCCACTGGGCAAACGGCGGCACACTGCGGCTCCTCATGGAAGCCCATGCACTCCGTGCATTTATCTGAAACGATGTAGTAAAACTCATCTGAAATAGGTGTTTGCGGCTCATCTCCTGCAATTACCTCGCCTCCGTCTATCTCCACCTCTGTCAGTGCAGTACCGCCGCCCCAGGTCCACTCCGCGCCGCCTTCGTAAATAGCAGTGTTCGGGCACTCTGGTTCGCAGGCTCCGCAGTTTATACACTCATCGGTTATCATTATAGCCATAGTCGTATCTCCTGTATATTTTTTATACTTTTGTACTTCTGTTTCTTTTAACGAACAAAATTAGGAACAATCAGTATCCCTATCAAGTTATTTTTTACAAGCCACGCAAATTGCCATGACATTAGAGAACAGGATAGAAGCCTTTGTAGAACTCGGGAAACAGCTGCAGAACCTGACGCCTGAAGAGCGGCAGAGCTGGGCCTACGCGGCAGCCTCCCGTAATACCTGGTTTACAGAGGAGAATGTATCCTGTGCCCTCAACGGCGTTATTACTATGCTGCAAGAGCAGTACCTCCGAGAGTGGCTTTACCCGTACCACCTTAAACAGGTTTCACCGAAGAAGGTTGGCGTAGTGATGGCGGGTAATATTCCAATGGTCGGTTTTCACGATTTCCTGTCGGTGCTGATCAGCGGGCACTTCCTTTTAAGCAAGCTCAGCTCGAGCGACGACATGCTCATGAAGCGCATCGCCAACATGCTGATAGGTATAGAGCCGGCTTTTGCCAGCTGCATTGAGTTTGTGGATTTGCTGAAAGAGGCGGACGCTATTATTGCCACCGGCTCCGACAACACGGCTCGCTACTTTGAGTACTACTTTGCCAACCGCCCGCACATCATCCGCAAGAACCGCAGCAGCATAGGTATACTTACCGGCCACGAGGAACCTGACGACTTAAAGGCACTGGGCGAGGACATTTTCCGTTACTACGGCCTGGGCTGCCGCAACGTATCCAAAGTATTTGTGCCAGAAGGCTATAAGTTCGATAAATTCTTTGAAGCCAATCAGCACCGCGAAAACATACTGGACCACCACAAGTACCAGAACAACTACGACTACAACAAGTCTATACTTCTGGTAAACCGTGTGCCCCATTTCGATAACGGCTTTATGCTGGTACAGCAAAGTGAAAAGCTCGTGTCTCCTATCTCAGTGCTATTTTACGATACCTTCAGCTCGCTTACAGACCTGCGCCAGAAGCTGCAAGAGGTAAAAGACAAGACACAGGTGCTGGTATCGGCGCATGGCTGGTTTGAAAGCAGTATTCCATTTGGTGAGGCGCAGAGCCCGATGGTATGGGATTATGCCGACGGCGTGGATACGATGAAGTTTCTGCAGCACCTGTAGTTCCTTAAAAATCAGCGTTAAAACATTGCAATTTAGATAGCGGTTTCCTATATTGGTTTTAGTTAAACAAACCAACCGCACATGGAAACTTATGTAAACACCATCCCGATGATGGAGAAGGAGCAAATTCCGACTCTCCGTTTTGGGCGCAATGACGTACTCACAGACCCTGAAGCCCGCAAAAAACGCATGTGGGACCTGAACCGCGCCACTTCCCTTGGTAACGTGTATCAGGGTAAGGTAGAAATAACCTTTCAGACAGCCGATGGCGAACCGCACCGCGTGGATACAACTGTTTGGGCAGTAGATGAAAGGTTTATGACACTTAAAGCCGGTTGTGCCATACCTGTTACCTCTATTATTGGAATCGAGTTTTTCTAAGATAGGTTTCCTGTTATACTTTAGCAGCAGGCAAGTATTCCCGTACTTGCTTTTTTTTGCTGCCTTTCCACAATAATGTTTAAACAACATTCCGGCACGATATCTGCTCTATATAGTATGAACCAAATAGATAACTATGCTAAATCAAAAGAAAGACACTCAACTCATCAATAAAGACCGAATCCCCACCTTACAGTTCAGCAAGAAAGACGTGCTGCAAGACTCTGATGCGAAAAGCCGCCGTTACTATGCTGCCAACCGCGCCACCATCTTAAGCAACACGTACCGTAATAAGTCCATCATCACGTTTAAGACGGCCTCCGGCGAGAAGAAAAAAGTAGAAGCCGCACTTTGGGGGTTAGACAAGGATTTTGTACTGCTGCGATCAGGTATGTTTTTGCCGCTGCGCTCCATTTTAGAGATCAATTACTGCTAAGTCATGAAACCCAAACCCTCGCCCCAGTTAATTTCAGGTAAGTATAAAACATAACAGCCCGCTCATACTTGAGCAGGCTGTTATGTTTTATGCCAATTTAAAGGCACTGTTTAGATCCGCTCCAGCACTTTCACAATTAAATCGTCTATTACCTGCTCGGCGTTTTCAGCGAACTTTTGCGTGATGCGGTTGGCTACAATGGCGTTCAATGACAACATCTCGTGGCCCAAAATGCGGCCCATGCTATAATAGCCAGCTGTTTCCATCTCAAAGTTTGTGAGCTTAAAATCGTTGTGGCGGAAGTTTTGATAAGTATGCAGCAGGCTTTGGTTACGCAAGCCGCCACGCAGCACACGCCCTTGC
Organism: uncultured Pontibacter sp.; assembly: GCF_947495565.1. GTDB lineage: Bacteria > Bacteroidota > Bacteroidia > Cytophagales > Hymenobacteraceae > Pontibacter. The sequence goes on along the minus strand of NZ_CANLZM010000011.1, from coordinate 80,102 downwards.
GGTGCGTAAAAACCCGGGCAGGTAAGCGTGTTGCCCGGCACCATGTCGAAAGCAATTTTCTGAAGGAGGCTTTCTGAAGCCGTCACGCAGTATGGCCTGAAGCCCAGTCCCAGTTCATGCTGCAGTTTGGCAGTTATACTTTGCTCTTCCTCCGTCTGCTCCAGTGGGTAGAACTCCATCAGCGTGTCCAGGCCAACACTTGTATGCGAGGCCAGGTGGCTTCCGAGCGGTACCGTTTCCTGCAGAGAGCCGGAGGTACCAATGCGCACAATGCTCAGCTTTATCTTCTCCTCATTTACCTCCCTGCTCTGAAAATCGATGTTTACCAGCGCATCCAGCTCATTCATCAGAATATCGATGTTATCGGTGCCCATTCCGGTTGAGATCACGGTCAGGCGCTTGCCTTTGTAGTAACCTGTGTGGGTAACAAACTCGCGCTTGGCAATCTGCACTTCCATCGTATCAAAATGCTGGCTCACCTTAGCTACACGCTCCGGGTCGCCTACGGTTATGATCGTATCGGATATATGCTCGGGCAGTAGGTTAAGGTGATAAACCGTGCCGTTTGGGTTGATGATCAGTTCTGATTCTGGAATAGCAGCCATAGTTTTAGTTAATGCTTTTATCTGGTAATATTGACAAACCACCCCTAGCCCGCCTTAACCAAGGAGGGGAGCTTTATTTATCTCTTTAAAGAGTGGTCCTGATACAAAGGTATAAAAACAAGAAAAGCGTGGCTTGTGAGCGCACGCTTTTCTGAGTTTTAGAGAATACTTATACTTGTACGTCAGTTTTCTTTCTGCGGTTAAACCCTTTAAGCGGATTATAGCCGTTCAGCTCTTTCTGGTAATAGCCGGTGCCGTCGTAAGGGCGTTTTTCCGGGTGTTCTTTGCACTCGGTAGAGCAGGCGCCTTCCATTTCCCAGCCACAGGCTTCGCAGATGGACACGTGCAGGTTACAAACCGGGTTAGCGCAGTTCACCATGCGGTCGCTTTTAGTGCGGCATACATGGCATTCCGAAACAACAGTTGGGTTCACCTTGTTCACGTCAACGGCCACGCGGTTATCGAACACGTAGCATTTGCCCTCAAAATCCTCACCGCCTGCCTCCATGCCATACTTTATGATACCGCCGTGCAGCTGGTATACATCCTCGAAACCCTGCTCCAGCAAAAAGGCGCTTGCCTTCTCGCACTTAATGCCGCCGGTGCAGTAGGTCAGGATCTTCTTGTCTTTATACTTTTCCTTCAGCTCATTTACCTTCTCCGGAAACTCACGGAAGTTCTCGATGTCCAGGGTAACCGCATTTTTGAAACGGCCTACGCTGTGCTCGTAATCTGAGCGCACATCGAGTACCACCACATCGTCGCGGTCCTTCATCGCCTTAAACTCCTTCGGCTCCAGGTGCTTGCCTGTGCGCGCGTTCGGGTCGATGTGCAGCAATCCTGAATGCACGATTTCGGACTTCGTACGCACATGCAGTTTGGTAAAAGCATGAGCATCCGAGGTATCTACCTTAAAGTCGGTTTTAGCGAAACGCGGATCGGCATGCATAGTGGCCATGTACTGTTCGCAGTCTTCTTTCAGACCGGAAACGGTGCCATTTAGGCCTTCCTTGGATACAATGATACGGCCGAGCAGGTTAAGCTCCAGGCAAAGTAAGTGGTGTTGCTCACGATACGCCTCCGGGTCTTCGATCGGCGCGTAGCAATAGTACAGTAGTATGCTGTATGGTTTGTTCATAACTGCTTAGTTTCGGCTAAGTGTTAAATAAATTATTTGCTCCTTCGGAGCTATGGTTATATTGTTTAATTGTCTGAATCAGGATTTTCAGGATAAGTGCGGACAAATAGGATCAGGTCTGATCTTTCATATTCGCTCATTCAATCAATCGCTTACTCAAAATTTCACTGCAAAAGTATAAATTACCGTTCTGCCGCAAAATGACTTTTATCAGATTTGTAACAGCCGGGGCAAGTATAAAAGTTTACTTTACTGCGGCAGCGGGATTTCCGAAAACAGTGGCTTTGGCAGGCACATTGGCCACTACCACAGAACCGGCGCCAACGCGGGCGTTCTTCCCTACCTTTACACCAGACACAATAACAGCGCCCGTTCCGATAAAGGCTCCGTCTTCCACCACAGCTTCTGAGTTAATGATAGCGCCAGCGCCGATCTCTACATCGTTGCCAATCTCCGCCTTCGCATCTACCAACGCTCTTGCATTAATGATACAGTTATCGCCAACCTTGGCGTTGTTGCTGATAATAGCACCAGCACCCACCAGGTTACCATGGCCCAGCCAAGCATGCTCTGACACGGCACTGAAACGGTGAATAGCGTTTACCGGCACTACTTTGTGCTCATCCTTCAGCATTTTGATCAAGCCTTTGCGCGCCGCGGAATCCTCCACCGCCACAAACACGTCGCAGGTTTTACCTACCAGCTTCAGAAACTCATTGTCTTCGGTATTGCTCATCACCGCCACGTTGTTCACCTCTTCCTGCTGCAGCTTTTGGTTATCATCCAGAAAGCAGTACACGATAACGCTGTTACTGTTAAATATATCTAATGCGGTGGTACCCAGCTTTTGGGCACCTAGTATGATCACAGGATTTTGCATAAATCAATCTTAAATAAGGCGCAAAGTTACGAAGAAGTGCGGGAGTTTAAAAGTATGGCTACGGCAGCCGCAAACGCTGCAGCAGGCGCTGCGCATATACGTTCTGCAGCAGCAGGTATACCAGAAACGGCAGGTACACGATGCGGTAGCGGCTCAGGGTGCCAAAGTTTGGGGTTGAGAGCCCCGTTACGCCCGCCATCACAAGTATAAAAACCAAGAATACTACGTGCAACAGCTCTATCTTTATACTTGCCTTTTTTCTGAATGCCGATGCCATACTTAAAACCGTCAGGAACAGTAACAGCAGATTTTCCAGGGCGCTTGCCAAATACAACGGCTTCCAGGACTCTCCGATAAAGGGGCGGTAAATAGAGCTTAACATAGCCTTGGGGTAGTGCAGCAGCAGGCTTGGCAACGTCGGTTGAAGTCCTTCCAGTGCTACATGAGGTTTGCCCAAGGCACGCGGCAGCATCTCAACGTAACTTTTATGAATGTAGAGCGGCAGGTAATTAACCAGCAGCTTATCTCTGAAAATAAAAGCGACCACACCTATTGCCGCTGCGGCCACTACTCCGTAAAACAGCAACTGTGCCCGCAAAGGCCGCAGTACAGTATAGTTTGCCTTTAGCCGTTGCAACAGCAGGTATACCAGCAGAAGCGGCAGCAGCAAAGCAGCATAAAACATCCTGATCTTAACAAAAAAATATAGGTGCAGAGGCAGCAACAGATAACTGCCGGCTGCCAGCTTTTGCCGATGCGCTAATGCCAACGCAGCCCCCGTTAGCCAACACATGCTGCCGTACATCAGCGGGTCTTTCAGTAAGCCTACGCTCCAAACCAGCACCGTCGGGAAGAAAAGAAAGGCAATGGCTGCCGCTAATTTATACTTTGGGTACTGCCTGGCCAGCACTGCCACCAGGTAGGCACTGCCCCAGAAACTATAAATCGCTAAGTAAAGGTTATTGATCAGGTAATTGCCTGCTGTAATAAAATTTAATATGCTGATGAGCTTAATAAAAAAGAAGGAGTTCAAAACATCAGCCCAATCTGTAAACGGCAGCGAAGCCTTTATCTCTTCGCTAGCAAACTGGTTGAAGAGCAGCAGCCTTAGGTAAGCCATAGGTTGCTCCTGCGCATACTGCCACAGCCTCATGCTTCCCAAATGGTAAGTAGACCGATCACCGAGCATGAGCCCGTTAGCAAAAAGAATGGCCAACGCCACCGCCGCCAGCACCTTCAGCCCCAGTGCCGGCGTAAAATATGGCTGAATAGTTCGTGCCCAGTTTTGCCGGTACATCCAGTACACTAAGCCCGAGAGTATGAGTGCGTTGAGCAGGTAAACGAGCAGGATACTCACAGGGCAGCTTTATTCTTTTTCATGATTTGGTTGCCTATGGCGCAGCGCATGCAGTTTACGGGGTGGCAGTAGCGTTTATACAGCCCCAGCGCCGCCTGGTTGTCGGCAGCGGAATTAGCTTGCCAGCCAAGTGCCTCGTACTGCCGCGTGTATTTGTTGCTTGCCTCTCGTACCTGCTCCAGCAGATTTATGGCTTTATCCAGCAAGGTGCGGTCGCTGTTGTGGCTGGCATAGGCGGCAAGTATAGGCACAGCTACGTTAATCACCAAATTCTGCGCGCTGCTTTTGCCCAAACCTCTGGAAATACCCTTGCTCTCACGGCCGAACATGTAGTGCTTTAGCCAGTAATCAGAAACTGGCGCCTGAAACAACTGCTCATACTTTTTAACGGCACCTGCCTCCTGCAATTTAGTAAAAAGCGATTGATGCTGGTGCAGCAGCCCTGCCAATTGCGCCAGCCGCACAGTAGGAAAGTTAGCTGGCCTCATGCGCAGAAAATTCCACTGGTGCCGGGGCATAGGCTGCAGTTTATACTTGTGCTGCAAAAAAGTATACTCTCGCTGCAGCTGCTGCGCATAAGCATCTTCGGCATCGGCCAAAAAACCTGCCTGCCCTAAAAGCAGCGCTTCCAGTTGGGGCAGGTTGTGTTGGTGCCGGCGCACCACGTGGAACGGCAACGATTTTGCCAGCTGCTCAAAAGCGGGCTGGTTAATTTTAAAGCCGAAGCCGCGAAGCAACGTGTGGTAAGTTGCCTGTTCCCAATCATTGCCGTAACTGCGGTATGCCTGCAGCACCTCCTCCCCTTTCTCCTCCAGCCGCTCTACCAGTGCCCGCTCCAGCATTAGGGCCTTGTTAACTTCCGGAACGCTTGGCCAAAACGGCGCACAGGGAATTTCGTTTTTTGATTGCTGCAGCTGCTCATAGGTATGGATCATGCCCAGGTCTACGCGCCCCTGCAGTTCAACGACTGGCACCGTGGAGCCATCTGTTCGCAGCACAGGTTGGTCGGCTTGCCATACTACATGCAACACCACCTGGTCATACTTCAGGTCGTGCTGGTGCTGGTGGCGGTGCCAGTCAGATGCTTTCAGGTGCACTTCCACACTCCCCGACCACTCTACTTCGCCCAACCTAAGTATGGCTTCTTTAAAATCCGGGCCGGCATCGGTGTTGTAGAAACCTACGCGCAGCACCTGCAGCGGCTCGCCATCGGTAGTGGCAAGTGCTGTTTTATCAAAATACTGATGCTGCCAGATGTAGTGCAGGAAATCTTCTTTCATGAGCCGGATTTATACTTCAAGATGCGGAAAGTATACTTTAAAATCAACTGTAAACCACAGCGCCTGCCCGGATTAAGGAGCAGGCGCTATATCGTTCGTGGCTAAGCTGCTTCTAGCTTTTGCCGTGATACTTTAGCTGCATACCATGCAGGAAGTTACGCAGTATCTGGTCTTTTAGCGGGCGGTACTGGCTCTGGCTTGGGTTACGGAAAAATGCACTGAGTTCATGCTTGCTCAGCCTGAAATCCACTAAATCGAGTATGTCCAGTATATCCTCGTCCTTCAGGTTGAGGGCGATTTTAAGCTTGCGCAGAATGATGTTGTTGTTCAGTTTTTTCTCCGGCTCGGGCTGCGGACCTTCCTTTTTGCCACGGTTTTCGTTGATGAAGCCGTTCAGGAAAGCCGCCAGTTGCTCATCGCCCAGCTCTTTATACTCCGGGTCATCCTCTTTTTTAAGCCAGTCGCTTACCTCGGCACGCGTTACCTGCTGGCCACCGGAGCCAAAAAGGTCTATCATTTTATTATCGCCGTAATCAAAAGTATAGCGGATGCGGCGTAGTATATCGTTTTTTGTCATTGATTATTTAAATTTCTGTATGCAGCAGGCTATTGGCTGGCGCACATAGCATGGGTTGTTACTTTTACTTATTTCAAAGTATGGCTCTGAATATTTTGCTTGAGAGCTATGCCTTCCTCACAAACTCTGATTTAAGTGCCATGGAGCCAAAGCCATCTATTTTGCAGTCTATGTTGTGGTCTCCGTCCGTTAAGCGGATATTTTTAACTTTTGTACCTGCTTTTACCGGTTTCGGGGCGCCTTTTACCGGTAAGTCCTTTATTACAACAACAGCATCTCCATCCTGAAGTACGTTCCCGTTAGCGTCCAGTACCTTTGCCCCTGCCTCCTCTTCAACTTCATTAACATTCCACTCATTTCCGCACTCCGGGCAGGCATACGTTTCGTCGCCCATCGCATAGCCATACGGCGAACTGCATTTGGGGCACTGCTTCATTTCTTCTGGCATAGCGCTGTTTTATTTCTACTATTTTGTCTTAAACTGATTACCAAGGTGCTCTCTTGCAAGTTTTATTAAAAAGAGAGATTAAATTTTTCTGACAGCAATTGATCGAGTTGCTCGAGATCCGATTTTAAATCTTGATGGCCCTGCAATAAGGATGATTCAGGAGTTGCTCTATTGAACAGATTTTTCAACTCGACCATTTTAAAGTAAAACGACTTAGATTGCAGCTCTAAATCTAGTTTTGCTAGCTTTTCTTCAATGTCGATTCGTTTTTGCTTGACTACCTTTACTATTTCAACAGCCGCGTTGAAAGCTATCTCCTTCTGCTCGACAGCTATTAAAAGTCCGCATTGAAAGCTGGCACATCTCTTGGGCCTTTGCTCGTAAATGGTACAGCCATCGCAAAACCTTTTGCAGGGTTGCATGAAGAAGCCCCTCTCGTTTGCCTCCTCCAACTCTAATAACTCTCTTAATCTTGGAACTTCATCAGAGTCAACCTCAACAAAACCAATCATGGTACCGTCGCAGCAGCACCCACAAGCCAAACAAATATTCGTTGAATCGTTCACGTTTTCTAATTGTAGATACTTTGTTCATGCGCTCTCTTAGCGCATTTTTAAATTGGTGGTAACGGTGTGGTGTAGCTGAAGCCCGTAGCACAGCAAGGGTTTAAACTGCAAAGGGTTAGCTGTAGTTTTACTAAATGTTTTTGATATAGTGTCGATTTGGAAGGCTATTTCCTACAATATATATATCACAATTTTTCAACTTTTTTACTTCACTTATGTCTTCGAGACGATTACATTGAAATGCGTATAATCGTCTTAAATTTACTAAATGATCGCACTTTGGAAATCTTACCACTTTAGAAATATATTGGAGATTTATTTCTTCAAGATTGGGTAATTGTTCTATAAAATCAATACTATCGATTTTTGAATTTGTCTTTATAAACAATTTCCTAAGTGAGTGAATATTTTGTAAGAACTTAAATTCTTTTACCCGTCCCCCATAGTTTGCAAATGATTCTATTGGAATGTCTTGTAAGAAATCGAAGCCCTTTAATTTTGTTGAGGTAAATCCGATTGTTCTTAAATTTTTAAGCTCTGAAACGGTTGTGGTAATATCTTTATAGTCTCCTATAAGATCAATACTTTCCAAAGTATCTTTAAAATCTAAACCAAACTTTAAACTAATCTTTTTCGGTTGTCGAAACCCAAGACCCAGATGAACAAGTTTCTTTAATTTGTATAGTGGCTCAACCGAACCAAAAACAGCTGTGTTCCAGCTAAACCTCTCAACATTAGGAAGAAAATGCAAAAAACTTATGTCTGCCCATTTATCTTTATAACCGTAAACTCTCAGTGTTATATCTTGCCTTTTTTTAAAAACGACTTCATTTAAAATATTTAAAGTTACTTCGTCTGGTTTAGTTTCATGAAACTGAATTACTCTTAATTTAGGCAACTGTAGCAATTGCTCTGCAATCGAGTAATCAATAGGTTGTGTAAAATGGAAGATCTCTTTAGTGAACAGTCCTTCTATCATCAAAGTTTGGTATCAATTTATTAGGAATAAGCTACAAATGACAGCCAACTACTGTATATAAGGATGTCTAATCCATATATACGCCCAAAAACGGCGGCTAAACGGAATCAGACTAACGAATACACTATATATAGAACCTATAATACTTCTACGAAGCTAAACCTACCCTACCACCAACTCTTCAAGCAGCGCTTCCATCTCTCGCTGTACTACGAAGGCAGCTTCGCGGGCGCGTTCGGCAAAGTCGTAGCCAGAGGAGGCGTAAATGATGGCGCGGGCAGAGTTTACCAGCAGGCCGCACTGGCGGTTCATGCCGTTCCGCGAAATCTCTTCCAGGTTGCCGCCCTGGGCACCCACACCCGGCACCAGCAGGAAGCTGTCCGGTGCTACCCGGCGCACGCGCTGCACATAATCTGCCTGGGTGGCACCCACTACATACATCATGTTATCGGCTGTGCCCCACTCTTGGCTTGTTCGCAGCACTTGCTCAAACAGGTATTCCTCGTTGCCATCCTCCAGGCGCAGCATCTGGAAATCCTGGCTGCCAGCGTTAGAGGTCAGGGCCAAAAGTATAACCCACTTGCCATCCTGCTTCAGGAAAGGCTTCACCGAGTCGGCGCCCATGTATGGGGCAACGGTAACCGAGTCAAAAGTCATGTTCTCGAAAAAGGCACGCGCATACAGCTCCGAAGTGTTCCCGATATCGCCGCGCTTGGCATCAGCAATCGTAAAAATCTCCTTCGGAATAATTTCCAGCGTGCGCTGCAGGCTTACCCAACCTTGCGGCCCCTGCGCCTCATAAAAAGCGATGTTCGGCTTATAAGCCACGCACAAATCGGCGGTTGCCTCAATTATCTGGCGGTTGAACTCGAAAACCGGATCTTCAAACTCCAGCAGGTGCTGCGGCAGTTTCTGCGGGTCCGTATCGAGGCCGATGCATAAGTATGATTTTTTCTTTAGGATTTGCTCAAAAAGCTGCTCTCTTGTCATGGCTTGCGGGCTGTTTGGTTTCTACAAAAGTATGAATTTGGCGCACAGCCGGAAACTTTAGCAGTCTATTTTACGGGATGCATGCTTTAACACGGGTCTGTAACAGAAAAGGCTGCCCCACACGGAGCAGCCTTTTCTATATCATAGAGGTTATGTTATCTTAAATCAACCACGGTTACGCCTTTATACTTGGCCTTGTTAAAGGTAAAGGCATCGGAGGCGAGGGTTGGGTTTGCCTGAAAGTTATTGATGGTGTAGCTGTACTGGTTGCCGTTATTTCGGAACATTTTCCAGCTTTTCAGGGTCTTGTCTTTCTGGCTGATGTACAGGCGTACTTTGTAGATCGGGTTCTTACGGTCTTCAGGAGAAAGCTCGATTACGTCGTGCTTCACGCCGCCCAGGGTTTCTGTGCCGGCATACGCATACTTGTAGCCCTTTTTATACATGTCGAAGATCTTGCTTGGTGCCATAGCCTCTGCCTCTTCATCGGCTTCAGTAATAGTTACTTCGTTGGCATCCTTCAGGAAAGTGTACATGTTCTTGCCATCGCTGATGATCTCCTGGCCGCTAACGCCCAGTCTATACTTGTCGCCGCTTACGGTAATGTTGCCGTTCATGGTTTCCTTTACTTTAGCGGAAGGATTTTCTAGGGTTTGCGCAAAATCAGCTTTAAAAGCTTTCATGCTTCTATACTTCTGGCTCATGGCGTTCAGGATTTTTGAGGCCTGAGGATCCTGCTGCGCATTCGCCACAGATACAAACATCAGCATAACCAGCAGTAGAGATAGTAAATTTTTCATGTCGTAAGTAAGTCGTTTAAACATTCTACCCGAGGGTATTCAATAACTGTTCCAAACTGTACTCGTCCGGAATTAAAACTTCGCGCGCCTTGCTTCCTTCAAACGGACCAACAATGCCCGCCGACTCCAACTGGTCTATCAGGCGGCCTGCGCGGTTGTAGCCCAGCTTCAGGCGGCGCTGCAGCAGCGAGGTGCTTCCCTGCTGGTGCTGCACAATAACGCGGGCGGCTTCCTCAAACAGGGTATCGCGGTTGCTGGCGTCAAAGTCGGCTTTATCGTTTCCGCCTTCATCGCCCACAAACTCTGGTAACAGGTAAGCATCGCTGTACCCCTGCTGCTCGCCAATGTGCTCACAAATCCTGTCTACCTCCGGTGTATCCACAAAGGCACACTGAATACGGATCATGTCTGAGCCAATGGAGAAGAGCATATCGCCCTGGCCAATAAGTTGGTCAGCGCCACCGGCATCCAGAATGGTGCGTGAGTCAATTTTAGAAGTTACTTTAAAGGAGATACGCGCCGGGAAGTTCGCCTTAATTATACCCGTGATTACGTTTACCGATGGGCGCTGCGTAGCCACCACCAGGTGTATACCAATGGCTCGGGCCAGCTGTGCCAAACGCGCAATCGGGGTTTCCACCTCCTTACCGGCGGTCATCATCAGGTCGGCAAGCTCATCTATCACCAGCACAATGTATGGCATAAAGCGGTGGCCCTTCTGTGGGTTCAGCTTGCGCTCCACAAACTTGCGGTTATACTCTTTGAGGTTGCGGCAGCCGGCATCCTTCAGCAGGTCGTAGCGCATATCCATTTCCATACAGAGCGAGTTCAGCGTGTTCACTACCTTTTTGGTATCGGTAATGATGGCTTCCTCGCTATCCGGCAGCTTGGCCAGGAAGTGGCGCTCAATCTTGTTGAACAGCGATAATTCTACCTTCTTCGGGTCCACGAGCACAAACTTGAGCTGCGATGGGTGGCGCTTGTACAGCAAAGAGGTAAGTATGGTATTTAAGCCAACGGATTTACCCTGGCCCGTGGCACCCGCCATGAGCAAGTGCGGCATTTTGGCTAGGTCCGTCACAAACACCTCGTTGGTGATGGTTTTACCAAAAGCGATCGGCAGATCCATGTCGCTCTTCATAAACTTCTCCGTGGAAAGTATGGACTTGATAGATACCATCTCCTTTTTGGTGTTCGGCACCTCAATACCAATCGTACCTTTACCCGGAATCGGGGCAATAATACGGATACCCAGCGCGGCAAGGCTTAGAGCAATATCATCTTCCAGGTTTTTGATTTTGGAGATTCGCACTCCGGCATCAGGCACAATCTCGTACAGCGTAACCGTTGGGCCAATGGTGGCTTTAATGCTGGCTATACTTATGTTGTAGTGGCCAAGTGTTTCAACAATCTTGTCTTTGTTGGCCTCCAGTTCTTCCTTGCTTACCTGAATTTTATTTACACCATAGTCCGTCAGCAGGTCGATGTGCGGGTATTGGTAACGGGCCAGATCCAGCGTCGGGTCATAGTTCTCCATGTTGCCGATGGCGGTCTCCTCCTCCGGCACTTCCTCAATTTGCAGCGCCATTTCCGGCTCCTCGTCTTCGTCGTCCGCCATGGCATCATCCAGAAACGTATCTTCCGGCAGGTCGATATCCAGTTCCAGAGCAGGTGCGGCAGGTTTCTCGGGCGCGGCTGGCGGTTCAGGCTTTTGCTCCTGCTGCTGCAGGGCGCTTAGCTCCATTTCCAGGGCGCGGTTTATTTCTGCGTCGTCGCTATCATCAAACGGCACCTCCTCTTCATCGTCTTCATACTCCAGCGAGGCCGTTGGGTCTGCGTTGTGGTTTACGCTGTTAGCCTTTGCGCCCAGCACATCGCCCAGGCTTTCGGCGTAGTTTCGTTCTGCGCCGGCACCTTCGGTAGCCAGTGTTGCAGCCTTAGAAGTGCCCCAGTTAACATTTGTGATATTGAAGAAGCTTACCACAAACACCAACAGCAGGAACCCAAGCAGCAGCCAGGAGCCCCAACCTATCAGGCTGTTTAGCCAGATGGCTGTTTCTATACCCACAGCTCCGCCTAAAAAGCCAAAAGGGCCAACGGCATCCATCGAGAACACGATATAGCCCATAAGCAGGCTCAGCCATAGCATACTGAAGCTGCAAAGCCCCAGCACATAGCTCAGCGATACATTAACCCGCTTAAAAACGATTTTAGAGCCTGTAAAAAACAGGACAGGTATAAAAAAGAAGGCGCCAATGCCTACCAAGTCATTTATAAAGATATGCGATAGCCAGGCACCGAAAAGGCCCAGCCAGTTCTCTGCTTCTTTCCCGGATTCTTTAAGGCCGGAGCCGCTCACGGTTTCCACTACGCTCTGGTCAGCGTTGCCGGTAAACAGGTAGGATACGAAGGCAATCGTCAGGAAAAAGGAGAAAAGCAGAAACGTGAAGCCCATCGTCAGCTTAAAGCGACGGTCCTGCAGAAAACCGATTCTTAGATTAATCCGGGGCCTCGGAATCCGGAAAGACCATTTTTTCTTTTCTTTCTTCGGCTTCTGCCCTTTTGGCACATTTGCCCCACGTGGCTCATTCTTACCACGCACCTCATTCTTCCGCCCTGCTTGCAGCGTGTCGTCTCTGTAAGTGTTTTTGGCCATACCCTCAGCTATCGTTAGAATCCCAAATTTACACTTTTTCGTGGCAAAGCCTTAGCCTAACTGCCCGAATGTAGCTTACCTGGAAAGTAATTTTTTGTTGATCTGGCTCACCAGGGATGGTCCCTCGTAGATGAAGCCAGTATAGAGTTGCACCAGATCAGCGCCGGCATTCAGCTTGTCAACCGCATCGGCGGCTGTCATTATTCCGCCCACGCCAATCAAACGAATCTCCGGGGGTAAAAACGTGCGCAGGTGCTGTATAATTTGTGTGGATGGAATGGTGAGTGGTTTTCCGCTCAGGCCGCCCATTCCTATTTCTGTTACCTGTGCCTCCGGTGTGTGCAGCCCTTGGCGGCTGATGGTAGTGTTTGTACCGATAATGCCGCTCAGCTTGGCCTCTATCGCAATTTCAATGATATCGTTTAGCTGGTTCAGGTTAAGGTCCGGGGCAATTTTGAGCAGCAGCGGCTTAGGCGTGCCCATCTTCTGGTTCTCCTCTTGCAGCGACACCATCAGTTTTTGCAGCGGCTCCTTGTCCTGCAGCGCGCGCAGGTCCGGGGTGTTAGGCGAGCTCACGTTCACCACAAAGTAATCTACCACGTGGAACAGCGCCCGGAAGCAGTATAAATAATCGCTGAGCGCCTCCTCGTTAGGTGTTACTTTGTTTTTGCCGATGTTGCCGCCCACAATAATGTTGCTCTTGCGCTTCTCCAGCCTCCGCACAGCAGCGTCTACGCCTTCGTTGTTAAAGCCCATGCGGTTTATAATGGCTTGGTCCTGCGGCAAACGGAACAGGCGCGGCTTCTCGTTTCCGGTTTGCGGTTTGGGGGTCAGCGTGCCGATCTCCACAAAGCCAAAACCCAACTCAGCCAGCTCGTCTACCAGTTTTGCATCCTTATCAAAGCCAGCGGCAAGGCCCACCGGGTTCGGAAACTTCAGGCCAAACAGCTCGCGTTCCAGCCTCGGGTTTTCTACCTTGAACATACTTTCGGTAATGCTTTTGGCAAAGGGCAGCTTCAGGGAAGCACGTAAAGCGTCGGTAGACAAGTAATGCACTTTCTCGGGATCGAGTTGGAAAAGCAGCGGGCGCAGGAGGCTTTTGTACACGGTGTATCAGGTTAGGTTATACTTGCCTGCAAAGATAGGATTAGGATTTAATGATTGTTGGGTAAAGAGGATTTTTTAGATGGCGAGGGTAAAACTAAAGCTTGTTTATACTTGCTAAGGCCGATGCTTTGCGTTTACTGGGATGCCCGAATGTATGCTTGCAGCTTGTAGTTAGGCAGCGCTATTTATACTTTACCTGAAAAGATTCTCCAGCACATCACCTACAAAGTATGCCAGAATAGCGGCTATGCCACCCAAAGAAAGTGTTTCAGCGATGCCCTGCAGCACGTTTTTATTGTTAACCGTACTTTTAAGCGCACCTATTATACTTAGCGCCAGGCCAGTGAGAAGGCAGGCGTACAAAAAGAGGCTATCTTTACTTGTGTCAAAAAGCAGCGCGAAAACATAAGCCGCCAAAGGTATAAAGCCAATCAGCAGAAAAGAGCCGAAGGTCATGCCAGCGGTCTGGTAGGGCGATTTATGATCTTTGGACAGTTCCAGTTCCTCCTTCATCATCGTGTCCACCCATACTTCTTTGTCGGATGTTATTACCTCTACCACCTGCTCCAGAAGTTCGCCTGTAAAGCCTTTTCTCCGGTAGATGCTGCGGATCTCCTCTACCTCCGTCTCCCGCAGGTTTTCCACCTCCCAATACTCTGTGGCCTTGTGCTTATCGTAATTATCAATCTCTGCTTTCGTGGAGAAAAAATTACCTACCGACATAGAGAAGCCATCTGCTATCAGGTTGGCAAAACCAAGTATAATAACGACCGGAATATCGAGGTTGGCACCTGTAGAACCGGCCACTACGGCAAAAGTGGTAATGGCTCCGTCTATGCCGCCGTACACAAACTCCGGCAAAAACGCTTTGCTCAGTAAACCGGTGCCGCCTGTTGCATGAGGTTCTTCCATAACCGTATGGTTTTGGTTTCTCTAACGCAGTATCAGCTTCTTGGGTGGAAATCTTTGATCACTTGCTTCAGATAATCGCGGTCGAGGTGCGTGTAAATCTCAGTGGTGGTGATGGACTCGTGGCCCAGCATCTCCTGCACAGCGCGCAGATCAGCGCCGCCCTCTATTAAATGCGTGGCAAAGGAGTGCCGGAACGTATGGGGGCTAACGGTTTTCTGAATCCCGGCTTTGGCTGTCAGGTCTTTTATGATGGTGAACACCATTACGCGGGTCAGTTTTGCTCCCCGGCGGTTCAGGAAAAGTATGTCTTCGTGGCCTTTTTTAATAGTAAGGTGGCAGCGGATGCCCTCACGGTATAGTTTGATGTGCTTTAAGGCATCGCGCCCAATCGGCACCAGGCGCTCTTTCTCCCCCTTACCCGCTATTTTGAGAAAACCGGCATCTTCGTACAAATTGCTGATGCGCAGGTCAAGCAGTTCGGATACACGCAGGCCGGAGCTGTAGAGCGTTTCCAGTATGGCGCGGTTGCGGGTGCCCTCTGGCGTAGAGAGGTCAATGGCGGCCAGCAATTGCTCTATTTCATGAAAAGCCAGCGTATCAGGCAGTTTACGGCTTAGCTTCGGGGCTTCAATGGTATCGGTGGGGTCAGTCTGCATCATGTCTTCCATGATGAGGAACTTGTAAAAGGCACGTATGCCAGACAGCGTGCGGGCCTGCGAGTGCGGCGTCATGCCCAGTTCATTTATCCACTCCAGAAAATCACGAAGTATGGCCGGCGAGATATTCTCCGGCGCCACCTGCAGCCCCCGTGCATCCAAAAACTCCACCAGCTTGCGCATATCGCGCCCATAAGCCTCTACAGAGTGCTTCGACAGCGATTTCTCCAGCTTCAGGTACTCCTCAAATTGCTTTAAACAGATGCGCCAGTTCACGTTAGAGAGTTAGATGGTTAAGAAGTTTGGGAGTTAGAGAATCCTGAATGTGTGAATGAGTGGATTTTAATCCTGTTCATCCTTCCATCCTGTAAATCCTGATCCAACAATCAAACAATTTTTAAACAGCAAAGATAGTTAATCCTTACCTTTGTGACATTGGAAATTTGCATACTTAAAACTATGAAGATACTTATTCTAAACGGCCCAAACCTGAACTTGCTGGGGGTGCGCGAAAAAGCAATTTATGGCAGCCGCTCTTTTGAAGATTATTTTGAGGAGCTGAAAGAGGCCTTTCCGGGGCTGGAGCTGTCTTATTTCCAATCAAACACAGAGGGCACGCTTATAGATAAGCTGCACGAAGTAGGCTTTAGCCACAAAGGCATTGTGTTTAATGCTGGTGCGTATACTCATACTTCGGTGGCTTTGTCTGATGCCATTAAGGCCATTGACACGCCGGTGGTGGAGGTGCACATATCCAACGTGTACGCCCGCGAAGCCTGGCGCCAGAAAAGTATGATTGCACCTTACTGCAAAGGCAGCATCAGCGGTTTCGGGTTAGAAAGTTACCGACTTGCCCTACAGCACTTTGAGCGCCTAAAGCCAAACCAGATCGGTTTTAATGTATAAATCATGTAACCCGGGCCGTTATAGGTTCGTTATTACGACTTTTAAAATATAGTATAAAAGCTATATAAAATCACCGCCTCATGCTTAACTTCTATCCTGGCCCATCTAAAGTATACCCTGAAGTTCGCACTTACCTGGCAGATGCGTACGACGAGGGCATTCTGAACACTCCCCACCGGAGTGAGCAGTTTGTGCAGATGTCGCGGGCGGTGGTGAACTCTATCAAGCGCAAGCTCAACATCCCGCAGGACTACTACATTTTCTTCGCCTCTTCGGCCACAGAATGCTGGGAAATCCTGATCCAGAGCCTGACGAAGCACAAAAGCTACCATATTTACAACGGCTCTTTCGGGGAGAAATGGTTTGAGTATGCCCAAAAGCTGCGTTCTGCGTCCGAGGGTTTACAGTTTGATGTGAACGAGCCGATGCCGGTGAGCGACCTGCAGATTAGCCCGGATACAGAACTGATTTGCTTTACGCAGAACGAAACCTCCAACGGCACACAGGTAAGCCCTACCACTATCCTGAACCTACACAACCGCTTCCGCGACACGCTAATCGCCGTGGACGCCACCTCTTCTATGGCTGGGCTAAACCTGAAGCTGATTAAGGCTGATATCTGGTTTGCCTCCGTGCAAAAGTGCTTTGGCCTGCCTCCGGGGCTGGCAGTGATGGCCTGTTCGCCACGCGCTATTTTCAGGGCCAAAAAGATGGCCGAGCGCAACCACTACAACAGCCTTGTGCCGATGTACGAGAAGATGCTGAACTACCAGACCACTCATACGCCCAACGAGCTAAACATTTACCTGCTCAAGCGTATGCTCGAAGACCGCCCATTCATAAAAGGCATAGAGCAGCACCTGACAGACCGCGCACAGGACTTGTATACTTTCTTTGAGCAGTTTGTTGATTTTAAGCCGCTGATAGAAAATGAGGAAGTCCGGTCTAAAACTGTTATAACGCTGCAGGGCACCGATAAACTGGTAGAAGATGCCAAGAAGCGCGCGCTGCACCACAACATTCGCCTTGGCAACGGCTACGGGGCATGGGCACGCAATACGTTTCGCATCGCTAACTTCCCGGCCATACAGGATGAGGAGTACGAGGAGCTGAAGCGCTTTTTCCTGCATTACTACGCCTGATTGGAGTTGAGGAGTTAGAGCGTTTAGGAGTTATTTTGCATGGCAAGTCTATAGCCTCTCAAACCATCCCTAACTTTTTAACACTTTAGCTCCAGATGCTCTAACTTTCTAACTCTTTAACTCTCTAACTTCCTAACTCACTGTGTTTAGCATAAAAGAGATAGCGTCGGTTACGCTCACGCTGTTTGCCGTGATTGATATCATTGGTTCTATCCCGATCATAATTGACCTGCGCAAGCGGGAGGGGAAAATTGAGTCGGAGAAAGCAACGGTTATCTCAGGGGTGCTGATGATTGCGTTTCTTTTTCTGGGGCAGTCTATCCTGAGCCTGTTCGGTATCGACTTCGAGTCTTTTGCCATGGCCGGTGCCATTATTATATTTTTAATAGGTCTGGAGATGATCCTGGGCAAAGACTTCTTTCATTCTGACCCGGAAAGCAAGAGCGGATCTATTGTGCCGCTGGCGTTTCCGCTTATTGTAGGTGCCGGCACCATGACGACGCTGCTCTCATTGCGCGCGGCTTACTCGCTCCCGAATGTGCTGGTAGGCATTGTGCTGAACCTAGTGTTTGTATACATTGTACTGAAGGCAAGCAGCTGGATAGAGCGTAAACTGGGTAAAGACGGTGCCAACGTGCTACGTAAGGTGTTCGGTATCATACTGCTGGCTATCGCCATCAAACTGTTTAAAACAAATTTGTAATTTTGAATGAGTGGTTGAGTGAATGAGTGAGTACAAAACATTCGCTCATTCACCCAACCACTCATTCACCACTTATACTATGATCGAATTATATACAGACGGAGCTTCCAGAGGCAATCCGGGGCCGGGCGGCTACGGCACTATTTTGCGCTGGAAGCAGCATGAGAAGGAGTTGACAGAGGGGTTCCGTAAAACGACAAACAACCGCATGGAGCTGCTTGCCGTGATCAAGGGCTTGGAGGCAATTACCAAACCGGGCATGCCGGTTACCGTTTACTCCGACTCTAAATATGTGGTAGATGCCGTGGAGAAAGGCTGGGTGTTTGGCTGGCAGAAGAAAGGTTTTAAAGGCAAGGCTAACTCCGATTTGTGGTCTCGCTTTCTGCGCGTGTACCCGAAGCATAAAGTAAAATTCGTCTGGATTCGCGGCCACGCAGGCCACCCGGAAAACGAACGCTGCGATGAACTTGCCGTAGCCAGTGCCCTATCCTCTAACCTGCTCATAGATCAGGGCTTTGAGTCCGGGGCATGCCAGCCGAGTTAATTTAAGGAGAGAATGCGTGATTGAGAAAACTTGATGCTCGCTATACCTCTAGAGGTGGCACACCTGAACAGTCAGGAGATTTTTATTGAAGCCGCGGCTTGCTACTAAAATGCTTTTGAAGCGATAGCGTTACGTTATACTTTAGACCAATCACTCATCCAAAATCAACCTCCCATGCCCAACACCTACTTCCAATTTAAGCAGTTCCGGGTGGAGCAGGACAAGTGCGCCATGAAGGTTTGCACCGACTCCTGCGTGTTTGGGGCTCATGTTGCCGTAAAAGAGGCGCAGCGGATACTGGATATTGGCACTGGCAGCGGGCTGCTCTCGCTGATGGTGGCACAGCGGAGCGCGGCAAGTATAGATGCCGTGGAAATTAACCCGGAGGCGCAGCTTCAGGCGCAGGAGAATTTTGCCGCCAGCCCCTGGCAAGCACGACTGCACCTGCACCCCATAAGCCTGCAGGAATTTGCCAGGCAGAAGCGCCCAAAGTATGATGTTATACTTTCTAACCCGCCTTTCTTCTTAAGCTCCCTAAAATCGCCGGATGCTGCCAAAAATACAGCAAAGCATATTGGAGAACTGCTGTTTGAGGATATTTTATACTTTGCCCAGCAACAGCTGACGGAGCAAGGGAAGTTATACTTGCTGCTACCTCCCCCCGAAGCATTATACTTTGCCAAACTGGCCTTAGCCTCTGATTTATACTTGCAGGAGGTGCTGCAGGTGTATACTTACCACGGCGGTAAATGCATCCGCCACATCCAGGCGTATGCTTTTGCCCCTGTTGCAGCACCCGTTACCAAGGAGTTTTTCATCAGAGAAGAAGACAAGGCAACCTATACTTCTGACTTTGCAGACTTGCTACAGGCCTATTACCTCATCTTGTAAGCGCCTTGTTGGGCAAAGCACTCGCCAGCACCTTCCGGCATTGCAAGCTTCTTTCACGCTGAAGGATTATGCAGAAGTCAGCTGATATCCTGCAGCTTACTAATTTTATCGCCTTCAAAGTAAAAGATTGATTTGCCGGATAGGGTTAGTTTGTCTCCGGCTTTCATTCCGTTGGGCAAATCCATTGCCACAATGCCGCTGTAATTAATCTCCGCTTCTGCCACATCATCGTTGAAATTTATACTTTTAACCTGCTGCTCCCTTTCCAGAAAGTATTCGGCAGCGGCCTCGGCCTGTTGTTTAAAAGCAGAAATACCCAGAATCCTGAGGTTTGTGATGCCGTCAGAGATGTTCTCAAAAACTACATCCGGGTGCATGTGCTTGCTCATGCCAGCTACATCAAAAGCGTTGTAGGCTATTACGTAGTTTTCTATTATCTGTCTTTTTTGCGTTTCGTTACTCATCTCATACTTTTAAAGCGCCCGCTCTGTCTCCACAAATACAATTCCGTGTTCCTCCAGCTCTGCCAGCACAGGCTCGTACAGTTCCGGATGAATTGGTATGACGATGCCCCGATGCGTTATTTTGCCCTGCAACAGCAGTTTGGCCAATATGCCTACCGGCAAGCCAACGGTTTTGGCCATAGCGGTTTGTACTTCGTCTTCGCCAAGAGCAGCCAGCGTAGAGCTAATTTCGTGCTGCTCGCCGTTAAGCTCATACTCAAACAGGTGCTGCATCACAATCATGTCTTTGTCGCCGGGGGCCAGCGATAACTTTTGTTTCAGGATTTTTTCCAGCACTTGTGCAGGTGTGGCAGCTTCTATCCCTACAGGGGTATCTTCGAACAGCTCCAGCCACTCCAGTTTTTGCATCACCACGCCCTCTAAAGGTATACCTAAGTATAAACTAACACGCTCGGCCATGCTTTGGCTCGGCGAGGCCGCTGGAGGCAGAAATGATTCTACAAAAGTGCGGTGTGTCATACGCTCAGAGCCATCCAGGGTGTAGCTGTCGTCGGTGAGGCCGAGCTGCACAAACACGTCCCAAGCCTCGCAAAAGCCTTTGCGGCGCAGCGTGCCCCGCAGCATAGTTGGGATATTGAGCAGGCCGTAAGGCTCGCGGTAGCTCAGGGAGTCGCGGTTGGCATACCCCTCAAAATGACCAAAGCCTTCTACATAAAATTCGTCGGTGCGCTTAAATAATTTGTGGTACGGGATATACTTGTACTGGCCTTTTTTGATGTATTTGGCTGTGCCCTGCCCTGCCAGCACCACGTTGCGCGGGTTCCAGGTAAACTTATAGTTCCAGGGGTTGTTATCTGATTCTGGGGCTACCAACCCGCCTGTGTAGGATTTAAAAGAAGTAAGCTTTCCGCCATTCGATTTTATACTTCCGATAATGCGCATGGCAGACATATGATCTATGCCCGGATCGAGGCCGGCTTCCATTATAATGGTCAGGTTCTTCTTTTGCGCCTCCGCATGCAGTGCCAGAAAATCGGAAGACACGTAGCTGGCGGTAATCAGGTGCTTCTGCTGCTTCAGGCATTCTTTTGCCACCTCTATATGGAAAATGGCCGGCAACAGCGAAATCACCAGGTCGGCTTTTGCCACCTCCTTTGCCCGCTGCTCTGCGTTGTGCACATTAAAAGTAATGGTATCAGCAAAAGAAATAGGCTCCACGAGCGGCTGCAGGTGTGTAACAGAAATGTCGCCGATGGTTATGTGCCAGTTCTCGGCAGTGGCATTATCGAAGAGATATTTTATGAGCGATGAAGCCGAGCGGCCTGCGCCTAGTACCAAAATCTTTTTCATAGTATGGGTTAGTGGGTTTTGTCTTAAGTTAGAAATTACCTTTGGCAAGGCAAACACTAAGTATGGATTTATCAGAATATTAGTTTAAATTTATAGCCCTTTTCTAATTTTTGAACCTACTTGTAATAAAATGGCAAGTGAACTGAAAGTACAAATAAGTGTTGATGTGCTGGAGCCGCAGGAGTTAACAGCTGAGGAGCGCCAGGCTATACAAGTTGCCCAGGAGGCCGCCAACGATGCTTATGCCCCGTACTCTAACTTTTTAGTTGGGGCAGCTTTAGTGCTGGAAGACGGCACCATGTTTAAGGGAAGTAACCAAGAGAACGCGGCTTATCCTTCGGGCCTTTGCGCTGAGCGTACCGCACTTTTCGCCTTAAGCGCCCATCACCCTAAAGCTAAAATAAAGTTATTGGCTGTAACGGCGCGCCGCCGCCAGGAAAAGGATTTCTTACCGGCTATGCCCTGCGGTGCCTGCCGCCAGGTAATGGCCGAGTACGAGTACAAGCAGCAAAAGCCGATACCGGTGCTGCTGCAGGCCTTAGATGGCAAGTTCTACCGTTTTAAATCTGTAGCCGACCTGCTGCCTTTCCAGTTCAATAAAGAACACTTGTAGGAAGTTTAGGAGTTAGAAAGTTAAATAAACTGCTGCTTCCTGCACTTTTCGCTGGCGCGGGTTTGTAACCCGTGCCTTGATATGGTATTGCGTTTTTAACTCAGCAAGCCATACTTGTAGGACGTAGGCAAGAGTTGAATTTGTGCAAACACAACGGCTTTATTAACTTACGTTCCTATGACTGAACATAACCTGACTGTACCCCGCACCGCTCGCTTTTATACTTTAGGTATGCCTTCTGAAAGTATAAAAGACCTTTGGATCGTGTGCCACGGCTATGGGCAGTTGGCGCGTTTCTTTCTGCGGCACTTCAGTGTGCTGGATGACGGCCATACGCTGGTGGTGGCACCGGAGGCGCTGTCGCGGTTTTACCTGGAGAGGTTTTCGGGCCGTGTTGGCGCCACCTGGATGACCAAAGAAGACCGCCTCTCCGAAATAAACGACCAGGCCAATTACCTCAACCTGCTCCTGCAGGAACAGCTCCGGCAACTACCCCGGAACGTACGTATTACCGTGCTTGGCTTCTCGCAGGGCGGCGCTACCGTTAGCCGCTGGCTTGCCACGCAGCAAGTGCCAGTGCACCGCCTCATCCTCTGGGCCGCCTCCTTCCCTGAAGATATTGACTTTGCCGCCGGGAAAGCTGCTTTTAACAACCTGCCTGTTGCCATGGTCTACGGCACTCAAGACGAATTTATCACTCCTGAAGCCCTTCAGCGCAAACAGCAGCTGATGCAGGAACTTGGCATTGAGCCTCAGGTTTATACTTTTGAGGGCAGCCATACTTTGCATCCTGAAATTTTAGAGTTGGTGGATGGAGAGTTGTAGGTGAACTGCAGTTTTAAATAGAAGAAGATATAACTAGTTTGGCTGCTTTTGTTGATTTATGTTTAGTAACTATCAACTGTAATTTCAGCTCAAAAATTGAAAATAAATCAAATGGAAAGCATAAACGTAAAGGGATCTCTTCTTATTCTAATTCTTTTTGGAAGTCTTACTTTGAATGTTTGTGGGCAGTCAATTCCTTCGTTTTGGATGAATATTTATAAATTGGAGAATTTTCATGAGTCTAGAAATGGGGAAATTAAAAGAATTGTTGCTGATAAGAAGGGTTACTACTCTAATGGTCAGTCATATAAGGAAAAATGGGTTTATAACTTCATAGACCCTTACAACATTCAAGGGGAATATTATAAGGACAAGGAGCTAAAGGCTCGGTTCATATATGAATTTGATAGCTTAAATAGACGAACTAAAAATGTAATTGAATCAAAAGTTCCTTTAATCGGATGGCAAAAAGAAACTTATACTTTCGAGTATGTTGGTAACAATAGAGATACAGAAAGGCATTTTGATGCTAATAATAACCTCTTGAGATTTGCAAAGTATGAATATGATGCACTTGGGCGGCCAACTCAGCTTCAGCTTTACAACTCTAACGGAGAATTAGATTCTTATGAGACTGCTGATTATCAAGACAACTACAAATACATTCACAAAATATTCAACTCAACGGGTGATTTAGTTTTCCAAGAAATTAAATTTAGCAACATTGATACTTCTCTGAATCTTTCGAATTCAAATGGTGATCTAACTAAACATGTTTGGCCAACATCTTCTCAAGATAATAAGGCATTCTATATACATACATATAAATATGATAGCAGTAAAAATTGGACAGAAAGACACGTACAGGTAGAAAGTAAAAATAAGCAACGTAAGCAGTCTGCTGTGACAAGAAAAATCACCTATTTTAGAAAGTAATTATACATTAACAGAAACAAAATACACTCCCTAATAGGCTATGGTGTAACATTTTATTGTCTTACCCTCCCCTTTCCCACATTCCCTCCATTACTACCTCCAGCAGGTGCTCGTCCGGATCGCGGAAGTAGAACGATAGGAAGCCGCCGCCCCAGTCAAACTCCTGCTCTATGGCAATGCCAAGGTCTTGCACCTTCTGCTTCCAGGGTTCGTACTGCTGCTGCTCCACCTCAAAGGCCAGATGCAGTTGCCCGGAGCCAAAGTGCGGCGGCAGGTTTTTGCTCTCTTTTGATGCTTCGGGGTTAAAGCAAAGCAGCACCGAAGCGCCCGCCCTGAAGAATACGTGACGCCCCGCCACTTCGCCAATTACCTTAAACCCCAGCTTGTTGTGGTAAAAATCTTTGCTGGCATCCAGGTTCTGTACATACAGGCAAGTTTCCTTTATTTTTTTAATATCCATCCTCTTTAGCTGTTGTAGACTGTCACGTAGATTTGACCTATATTAAATAACAGGACTTTTTATACTTTTTTGTCTTAACGTGTGCGGGCACTTCTCGTTTATACAAGCACTGTACTACTACACTGCATGAAGCTAATGATACGAATTACTGTACTTTTTGTAGCGCTCATTGGGTTTGCTACTTTCTTTTTCCGGGATGCCCTTTTTGGAGATGCTCCGTCAGGCCCTGCTAAAATGGAGCATTTGGCCTCGCTTCCGAATGAGGTAAGCGAAAGCTCTGGTGTGGCCGTACTGGCTACAGGAGAGTACCTGACGCACAACGACGCCGGCAACAACGCCAACCTGTACAAGCTGGATAATAAGGGCAAGCTACAGGAAACCATCAAACTGAAAGTGCCTAACGTAGATTGGGAAGACCTGACACGTGATACGGAAGGCAATATTTATATAGCCGACACAGGCAATAACGATAACAAACGTCGTGAGCTTGCCGTGTACAAAGTTAACCTTCAGGAGCCGGAGCAGGTGCAGGCTATCCGCTTTACCTACGAAGACCAGAAAAAATATCCTCCCAAGAAAAAAGAACGAAACTTTGACTCCGAAGCCCTTTTCTGGAGCGGTGGCAACTTGTACATTATTTCTAAAGACCGAGGCCTTGGCCAGACCGCTAAAGTATACCAGGTACCTGATAGAGCCGGCACGTATAAAGCTAAACTCATAGGCAGCCACCAGCTAAAAGCGCAGATAACTAGCGCCGCCATCAGCCCGAACGGCAAAACCGTGGCCTTGTTAAGTGAAGAGGCCCTGCATCTGTTCCAGGGCTTCAGTAGCGTTGAAACTTTTTACAAAGGCAAGTATGAAAAGCGCGCTCTCAAAGGCACAGGACAGACTGAAGCAGTGGCTTTTGAGGATGATGGAGTTGTGATCATCACCAGCGAGGGCGGCAATTTATACCGTTATACTTTATAGACATAATAGACTTAAAAAAAAGCATCCCCTCCTGCTGTGCGGCAAAAGGGGATGCTTTTTTTGAGCTTTTATTTTACTTATACTTTGCTTCTTTCCTTGGGCTTGCCGCCCGGCAAAGCCGGATGCGGGTTCTGCCATACTTTAAACAGAATAAACAAGCCTATAAGTATAAGCGGAATGCTCAGAATCTGCCCGATATTCAAGGCCATTGTTGCCTCTTTCGCCACCTGGTCCTCTTTCAGGAACTCCACAAAGAAGCGGAAGGTAAACAGCGCCGTTACGAATATACCGAACAACAGGCCTTTCGGCAGGGCACTTCTATACTTGTTCCAGAGCCAGTAAAGCAGCACAAACAGCATAAACACACTCAGCGATTCGTATAGCTGCGTTGGATGGCGCGGCACAGTCGGGTTCTCGCCTAAGCGCTCAAACATAAATGCCCAAGGTACGGTTGTCTGGTGCCCGATAATCTCAGAGTTCATCAGGTTGCCTAAACGGATTAAGGCACCGCCGAGCGCCACCACAATAACGATGCGGTCCAGCACCCACATATAATCAAACTTCTGCTTACGGCTGAAAAGCCACAGCGCGAAAAGTATACCTATAGTAGCTCCGTGGCTGGCCAAGCCGCCTTCCCATATCTTTAAAATCTCTACCGGGTTGCTCAGGTAATACTCCGGAGAATAGAATAAAGTATGGCCAAGGCGTGCGCCCACCACCGTACCGATAATCATGTAAATCGTGATTACGTCCACATCGCCCTCTGTGCGGCCTTCGGCTACGTATATTTTAGTGAGGATGCGCTGCCCAATGATAAAGCCCAATGCAAACAGCAGTCCATACCAACGGATACTGAGCGGGCCGATGCTGAAGATTTCTGGATCAACGTTCCAGGTAATGTAGTTCAATAAGTTCATACAAGTGATGCTATCATACAAAGTTAAGATAAATAGGCCACCGAAAAAACGGAAGATGCCGCACTACCAACATGCCACCTAGTTTATACTTTAGATGATGCTGTTCTTACACCTTTTGCCCGGCTTGCTGGTGCTGCTCATCGGGCTTTTGATAAAAACACGGCCGCCGAAGCAAATTAACTGGTTTTATGGTTTCCGGACGCACTACTCTATGCGCAACCTGGAAAACTGGCACGAGGCGAACCGCTATTATGCGAAGGTGCTGATCGGGATTGGTTTCGTTTCTGCGCTTGCAGGTTGGCTCCTCTTTCTGTTCCTGATTTTTCCGGTAAGTATACTTGTGCTGGTGGGCCTGATGCTTCCGCTCTTTATGGTTAGTATTGTAATTACCAACGAGCACCTGAAGCGGAAGTATGGAAAGTGGTGATGCAAAAAAGGCGCTGCCTGATGTGGCAGCGCCTTTACACTATTTATTCTGCATCCGCTGCAGTTCTTCTTTAAAGCCTCCGCTAAGTATCGGGAAGCGCAGCCAACTGCGTGGGTCTACATTATAATCATCCAGGTGGAAAGCCGGGGCATAGCGCTCGCGTTTCCATTGGTTACGGCTCCAGAGGCTGTAGAATTTCGTGATCCACAACTTCAGCAGATCCGGGGTGGCAACTTTCTGCTCCAGCAGGATATCGTATACTTCCTCCGGTGAGTAACGGTCATGAAAAGCCAGTCGCTCGATCATGTTCAGCACTTCGTACGGCATTAGGTCTTTCTCGTCGGTCTGCTCCTCTTCCGATGGCCGCAACTCAGCGCTTGGTTGCAGGTTGTTCACGTATTGCAGTCCTGTGTAACCCAACTCCTGTTGCGCCCACACCAGAAACTGCCGGATAAAAGCCTTGTCTATACCTGCAATCGGAGAAATGCTGCCTGCCGTGTCGCCATCCATGGTGGCATAGCCAACCGAGGCTTCGCTGCGGTTAGAGGTAGCCATTAGCAGCGCATATTTTATATTGGCCAGCATCCAAATGGCGGGTGCGCGCACCCTTGCCTGTATGTTTTGCAGTGTGATGTCGTCTTGAGCCCAGGTTAGCTCACGGGCCAGGGCGTGCTCAATTTTTGAAGTATAACCCTGCACCTCTGCATCAATCGTCCAGTTATAGAAAGTAGCACCGATAGAATCGG
This sequence comes from uncultured Pontibacter sp., assembly GCF_947495565.1. Taxonomy (GTDB): domain Bacteria; phylum Bacteroidota; class Bacteroidia; order Cytophagales; family Hymenobacteraceae; genus Pontibacter. Next base: position 53,258 of record NZ_CANLZM010000011.1, on the reverse strand, counting down.
CCAGCTCTTTGGCAGAAATGTAGGTGTTATCCGAAGAGTTTACCGTTCCCTGGTAGGCACAGGTCAGCATGCGGTTCACAATTGCTTTCCGTGCATCTTCCTGCGGCAGCTGTGCTAAACCGGCTTTGTCCTCACCCGAAAAGAACAGGGCCTTCTCTACAAACGCCTCCAAACCCAGGCTCTCAACACCTCTGCGTACCATCTCAGCCACTGCCACGGCACACAAAGAAGAATCGGCTCCTCCGCTCAGTGAAAGCACAAAGCCTCGGCTGCGGCTCTTGCGCATATAATCGAACAGGGCCAGGCTGAGCGCCGCAATCAGCTCCTTGTTTTCATCAATCGGCGGCAGGTACTCAATTACTTCGGCTATCTCAGGTTGTGCCGAGAAGCACACTTCCGCGCACTCCATATCCACATCCTTAAAGCACAGGAGCTCATTTCTGCGGATCAGCTTTCCGTTTTGAGCAATCAGTACCTCTCCGTCATAAATCATTTTGCCGGCTTCGTTGCCCAGCAAGTTGGCGTACATGTAAGCGCACTGGTACTTTTTAGATGCATCCACTACCAGCCTGTAGCGCACATCGGTTTTGCTCAGGGCAAAGTGGCTGGCGCTCGGGTTCAGGATCAGCTGCACACCCTTTGGCATGTGGCGCTCCGCCGGTCTGTTTGGTCGCCAGGCATCCTCACAAATCTCGAAAGCGTAATTTACGCCCTGTTCCTCATATATAATATCACCGATTTTATACTTCTGCCCCAGCCTTTCAAACTCCTGCACCTCGTGGGCTGGCCAGGGAGTGAACCAGCGCGGCTCGTAATGCACACCGTCGTTGGCCAGAAACTGTTTCGCCGTAAAGCCAATAATCTCTTTGTTCTTGATGACGCAGGCCGTGTTATAAATGCTTTGATTCAGGAAAATAGGTAAGCCTATGGCCACAGTAATGCCTTCGCACCACTCTTTTACCTTCAGCAGCTGGTCAAAAGCCATCTCCGATAGCCAGGGGCTCAGGAACATGTCTTCGCAGCCATAGCCGGTAATGCAAAGCTCGGGCAGTAGCAGGATGTTTGTATTGTTTTGTTTTGCCTCTGATATGGCCGTTTGTATGTTTTGCAGGTTTCCGGCCCAGTCCATAGGTGTCTGGTTTAGGGCGGCGGCGGCCAACATTAGTCTAGTTTCTTCCATAGGAGGTTATAACGCATGTATACCAAGGCAAGTTAAGCCTAATTGCTGAATTGTTAAATCGCTGCTTGCTGTTACGCAGCTATGCCTACTTCGCCATTCTGCAAACTATAAAGCACGTAAAACCTTTTTGCCTCTGTTTAAATATAATAGGTACAAAGTAATAAAGGCTGCAAAGTATACTTTACAGCCAAAAATCAGCAATCAATAAGCACCAATTAGGTGATGTTCAGGAAGTCCAGCCCTTTTTCGGCGGCTGCCTGGTCGGCTTTTTTCTTAGAGAGGCCTACGCCAATGGCGATAGGTTTTTCATCGATGTATACTTCGGAGGTAAACTCAGTGGTATTTCCCTGCTGCTTACGTTTGATGATATCGAAACGTATTTCCAGGTTCTGCCCCTGTGCCCACTCAATCAGCTTGCTCTTGAAGTTAGCCGTAGTGTTTACCAGTTGGTGCAGGTCTACATGCGGTTTTACGAGCTTGCCAAGTATAAACTGGCGGGTGGTGTTATAGCCTTTATCCAGATAGATTGCCCCTACCAGTGCTTCCAGCGCGTTGCCGTTCACTGATTTATGGCGCATACTATGGCCGGAGCTGTCCACCTTTACGAGCAAATTTAAGCCAATTTTAAGGGCAATATGGTTCAGCGACTCCCGATTTACGATGCGCGAGCGTATCTCCGTCAGAAAACCCTCGTCTTCATATGGAAACTTCTTAAACAGGAGTTCAGCCACTACAGCACCAAGCACGGCATCGCCCAAAAATTCCAGGCGCTCGTTTGTTTCATGCTTGCCGGCAGAGGTTTGCCTGGCAAAAGAAGTATGCGTGAGGGCGAGCTTGTACAGACGCAGGTTATCGGGTGTACTGCCAATAATACCAGCAAGCGACCGTACTAATGCTTTATCTTTATTAAATAGCCTGTGGTAAGCGCGCCGAACTGGTTTTAAAGGCCCAAACACTAATCGTTGTATTGACGGAATATAACAGAGGTATTATGTCCACCGAAGCCAAACGTGTTGCTCAGGGCAACTTTCACCTCACGCTCCTGCGCCTTGTTAAAGGTAAAGTTCAAGCGGTTGTCGATGCTTGCATCGTCCGTGAAATGGTTGATGGTTGGTGGAACCATGTTGTTACGAACAGCCATGATAGAAGCAATAGCCTCTATGGCACCTGCGGCACCTAGCAAATGGCCAGTCATAGATTTAGTTGAGCTGATATTCAGGTTGTATGCGTGCTCACCAAAAACAGATTCTATCGCTTTTACCTCGCTGATATCACCAAGTGGAGTAGATGTACCGTGTACGTTGATATAATCAACTTCTTCCGGTTTGATATTGGCATCGCGCAACACGTTTTTCATAACGTTTAAAGCGCCTAAGCCTCCAGGGTGAGGAGCCGTGATATGATAAGCATCGGCAGACATACCGCCACCGATAATCTCAGCATAAATCTTAGCGCCTCGTGCTTTGGCGTGCTCATACTCTTCCAGAATCAGCGCACCTGCACCTTCGCCTAATACAAAACCATCACGGTCAGCATCAAACGGGCGGGAGGCGGTTTCAGGGGAGTCGTTACGCTCAGAAAGGGCTTTCAGGGCATTAAAACCACCTATACCGGCTTCTGTTACGGCAGCCTCGGAACCGCCTGTCACAATCGCGTCAGCCATACCCAAGCGGATATAGTTAAACGAGTCGATGATGGCGTTTGTAGCAGAGGCACAAGCGGAAACAGTTACGAAGTTAGGCCCGCGGAAGCCATGCTTGATAGAGATGTGGCCGGCACTGATGTCGGCGATCATCTTAGGAATGAAGAAAGGATTGAAGCGTGGGGTGCCGTCGCCGTTGGCGAAGTTCACACACTCTTCCTGGAAGGTGCGGAGCCCTCCAATGCCAGACCCCCAGATGACGCCTATACGGTCTGGGTCATAGCTCCCTTCGATCAGATTTGCATCGGCAACGGCCTCATCGGCCACCACCATCGCAAACTGCGAAAAAAGGTCCATTTTGCGAGCCTCTTTCCGGTCAAAATAATTCCCCGGATCATATCCTTTTACCTCACAGGCAAACTGGGTCTTAAACTTACTCGCATCAAAGCGTGTGATAGGTGCAGCGCCACTCACACCATTGACTAAGCCGTTCCAGTACTCTGAAACAGTATTTCCAAGTGGCGTGAGTGCGCCTAGCCCAGTAACTACGACTCTCTTAAGCTCCATAAGCTGTTAGTAGAGGGATAGATAGTAGAAATTCTAGATAAACTAAAGGAAGGTTATATTACTTCGCGTGCTCTTCCAGGTAGCTTACAGCCTGACCTACAGTAGCAATGTTTTCAGCCTGATCATCTGGAATAGATACGTTGAATTCTTTTTCGAATTCCATGATAAGCTCAACTGTATCCAGTGAATCAGCGCCAAGGTCGTTTGTGAAGCTTGCCTCCGGAGTAACCTCTGACTCTTCAACACCAAGCTTATCGATGATGATAGCTTTTACTTTTTCTGCGATTTCTGACATTTTTCTTATAGTTAATTAAAACACTGTGCAAAGAAATAGCTTTTAACAGACAATGTCAAAAAAAATTACTCTATTCGCAACGTAACAAAAGTTTTATACCTTACGCTCCCATTTACAGACAGCGCTTGTTAATTTAGCGTTTCAATCTTTTTTATGAAAACGCACCGCCTTCACATAGAGTATGACTATAGCTTTGAACTTTACGGTTTGGTTACGTCGGCAAAAGACTATAAGTTAGCGTGGGCGCTGAACAGGTTACTGGGCCTGGACCTGGCCAAACAGCGGGATTTATGTTATGATCTGGCAGGCAAAGGTCGCCTGCTTATCTCTAATTTCCAGCAGGTTACAGAGCATTGCGAGGTGCGGTTATTCCGCAACAGAGCGCTTGGCAGCCCCACCCTGAAAAAACCTTTTTTGCTGCCAGACATTAAAGAGTATGATTTTTTATTACAAATAACCGGGGCAATGCAGCAGCTGCACCCACAGGAAATTATCCAGAAACTTCTGCGTGTTCCGTTGGTGCAATATGTAAAACAATTTGACCCGCTCACTTTAAAATTTAAGGAGAACCTGATTTTCTAAGTATGGAAGTTACATTTAATAAAACTAAAGTTCTGGCTACAGTAGGGCCAGCCTCTGACTCCCCTGAGCGCCTGTTGGCCCTTGTTAAGGAAGGCGTGAATGCATTTCGTCTCAATTTCTCGCATGGCGCTTACGAAGAGCACAAAAAAGTAATTGACCGTGTGCGCGAGATCAACAGCAAGCATAACACCAACATCTGCCTGGTTCAGGATTTGCAGGGCCCAAAGATCAGAGTTGGCGAAGTAGAGAACGGAGGTGTAGAGATCAGGGAAGGGCAGTTTATTAAAATTGTTTGCGATGGCTCTTTAAGTACGCCAGACCAGTTGGCTACCAGCTACACTGAATTGGCAAAAGATGTAAACCCAGGCGATTCTATCCTGTTAGATGACGGCAAGCTGGAGGTGATCGTAACCAAAACCGATAAGAAGAACGAGGTAGAGGCGCAGGTAAAATACGGCGGCATTGTAAAGCCCCGAAAAGGCATCAACCTGCCTAACACCAGAGTATCTGCCCCATCTCTGACGGAGAAAGATGTGAAGGACCTGCATTTCGGCCTTGACAACGATGTGGAATGGGTGGCGCTGTCTTTTGTGCGTAAGGTGGAGGATATCCATGAGATCAAACGCATTATTAGCGAGCGAGGCAAAGACACACGTGTGATAGCCAAAATCGAAAAACCGGAGGCTATCGAAAATATCGATGAGATAATTGAAGCGACAGACGCTATTATGGTGGCTCGTGGCGATTTGGGCGTTGAGGTTGGCATGGAAAAAGTACCGATGATCCAGAAAATGCTGATCGACAAATGTAACATAGCTGCCAAGCCGGTTATCGTTGCTACGCAAATGATGGAAAGTATGATCGTGAACCCACGCCCTACCCGTGCTGAGACCAATGACGTGGCCAACGCCGTGATAGACGGCGCGCACTGCCTGATGCTTAGCGCAGAGACCGCTGTGGGAGCCTACCCTGTAGAGACGATCAACAGCATGACGCTTACCATCCGTACAGTAGAGGAGCACCCAGAGGTATTTAACAAAGTATATCAGCCTAACCCGTCTGCCGACACGTTCTTCAGTGACATTCTGGTTGCGAACGCCTGCAACCTGGCCCGCGACACAAACGCCAAGGCTATCATCGGCATGACGAAGTCCGGGTACACAGCTTTCCAACTGGCCAAGTATCGCCCACAGGCGCACATTTTCGTTTTTACCGAAAACCACCGCCTATTAAATACCCTGAACCTGGTTTGGGGCGTACGCGGCTTCTACTACAACAAGTTTGAGTCTACTGACAATACGATTGCAGACATTAAGCAGACGCTGCTTGACGAAGGCTATCTACAGAAAGGCGATGTGTTCATCAACACGGCTAGCATGCCTATAAATGAGCAGAAACGCACGAATATGATCAAGTTGAGTATCGCTTAAATATACTTACTAGAATGACGAAGCGCCTGGAACCTCGGTTTCAGGCGCTTTTTTTTGTATCTGAAGCTACTGATTAGCTGGCAGCAAAGTATAAGTTTTAAGCTACAAGATTTTTCTGGCGCGGCAGTTTATACTTGCAGGCAAAGGCTACTTTTGATTGCAACAAGTATAAAGCAAAGTAATCACTCAACTATCTATTGTATTTTAACTCAGAGGTAGGCACAAACACAAAAGCCCTGCACTGTGTGTGCAGGGCTTTTGCCAAGTATGATTCCCTTAAAACTAGGCAGCGATACTGTTAACCAACTTAGCCAATTTAGACTTGTTGTTAGCCGCTTTGTTTTTGTGGATGATGTTTTTCTTAGCCAGACGGTCAAGCATAGAAGAAACTGTCTTGTACAGCTCCTGCGCCTCGGCCTTGTCAGTTGTATTTCTCAGCTTTTTGATGAAAGTACGAGTAGTTTTCGCCTGGTATCTGTTACGAAGACGTTTAGCGTTGTTCGCTCTGATTCTCTTTAGTGCCGACTTATGGTTAGCCATGTTATTCTATAATATTAAATCTTCTGATGCTTTTTCTGAATGAGTTTGCAAAGGTAAACCCTTTAGCATTAATTTCCAAAACACCTCTGTCAAAAATATTTCGGTTTGTAACTTATTTCCAAAGTTAACAAATTCAGTGACTTTAACCTACTATTGCCTTACTGTTTTGCAAGCGTACTACTATACTGTGCCGCCACCTGCAGCAAATAAAGATCAATAGATGCTGTTTACCTGAAACTTTTAGCAAAAGAAACCCGATAGAAGAAGTCATGCATACTTTCTATACTTCCCGAAGAATTTTACTGCTGCCTCTTACCCTGCTCTTTTTTGCATGCTCCCAAAATGCTGCTGAAGAGGATCCGAAACCTGTTGACCCATTTAACCCTACCCCATACACCCTGCAGTTGCCAAAGACTTTTACCAACAACTATCCTCGTTTTGAAGACAACCCCATGACGAAAGATGGCGTGGAACTCGGAAGGCACCTGTTTTATGAGAAGAGGCTGTCTGGCAACAACACGATGTCGTGCGGCAGCTGCCACCAGCAGGAGAAGGCTTTTACGGACGGGAAGGCGCTGGCAGTTGGCATAGACGGCAATCAGCACCGGCGCAACGCCATGTCGTTGGCCAACCTGCTTTGGTTTTTTAACTATAACTGGGATGGCAGCGCTTTAACACTTGAAGAGCAGGCCCGGATTCCGATCGAGAGTGAGGTGGAATTGCACCAGCCACTGGCTGAAGGCGTAAAAAAACTGCAGAACACAGCGCTTTACCCGCCTATGTTCCGGAAGGCTTTCGGCTCCGATACTATAACGGAGGCTAATATACTGAAGGCGCTGGCGCAGTTTCAGCGCACGCTCATCTCCGCCGACTCCCGCTACGACCGCTACCTGGCAGGAGAGCAGGCCCTTACCCCGGATGAGCAGGAAGGCATGAAACTGTTTATGACACATCCGGAGCCTGGCATTGCCCTGCGCGGAGGCAACTGCGGCGACTGCCACGGCGGCACGCTGCTGTCTATGCGTACGATGCAGAACAACGGCTTGGACGAGACATTGACAGATTTGGGTTACGGAGCTGTAACAGGAAGAGAAGTGGATAACGGCAAGTTCAAGGTGCCTTCCCTCCGAAACATCGCCCTCACCGCACCTTACATGCACGACGGCCGCTTTAACACACTAGAAGAAGTGCTGGACCATTATAATGAGCACATCAAGTATAACAGTCCTCATCTATCACCGTTGATTATTGAGGCCACTAACGAGGTAGGCGGCAAAACATTATTGATCACCCAAGAAGAGAAGCGCAAAATCATAGCTTTTCTGCATACCCTCACCGATTCCACCTTTATCGCTAACCCAAAATTCTCAGACCCTTTCAAATAAAACCTTTCATGAAGAAGACGACAATTTTTAAATTTATATTGCTGCTGTTGGCATTTCCTTTTCTAGCCGCCTGCTCCGACGACGATGATGAGGTACCAGAAGCGGGCACAGTACAGGTTAACATTCAGCACATAGTAGGGTCAGAACCTCTACAGTTGAACGATGCTACCTATACCAGCCCAGCAGGCGACACCTACACTGTCAGTGACCTTAAGTACTACATCAGCAACGTAAAGCTTATCGGCAGCAACGGCCAAACTGTTTATATAGAGCCTGAAAGCTACCACCTGATTAGCCAGGACGGCAAATTAGCTTTCGAGCTGCTAGATGTTCCTGCAAACACTTACAACCAAATAGAGCTATCCATTGGCGTGGACGAGGCGCACAACCACTCCACCGACCAGGAAGGAGACCTGGACCCGAGCAATGAAATGGTTTGGGATTGGGACACGGGCTATAAGTTTGTTTCGCTGATGGGCAGTTATACAGGAGATACCAAAAGCGGTTTTCTGGTGTTTCATATAGGTGGAGATGCCAACTTCAAAACTATAACCTTGGACCTTCCCCAGCCCATCGACCTCCGTAAACAAACTAACCCGGAGCTAATGCTGCAGGCAGATGTTAATGAAATGTTTCAGGGGCCAAACCTGATTGATTTCGATGTGATGAACTCCGGAGGCCATGGTGCCGGCCCAAGTATGATGGCAGAGAACTACAGCAACGGCTTCCTGAAAATTACGGAAGTAAAGCAGTAAGTTTCGGAAAAATACTTTTGTCGCCTATGCTCCTCCTGACTTAGCGTTCATTTCACGTTATAAAGTATATATAGTTGCCTCCTGCATCTTCCGCACATAAAGTAAACTATTTGCTCTTGTTACACTCATCTAGGTTATGAAATAAGATGATGCACCTGCTGCGCTACATAACAATTGCAAGTATAAGCATGCTGCTATTGCCTGCCTGCAATGAGCCTGATGCCGAAGCACCTGCGCCACAAGCCAAGCGCTTTAGCCCTGTAGTGCCGGGCAACTTAGCAACAGCCGTACCTTACCCGGAGCACAACCCGTTTACGGAGGAGGGTGTAACTTTGGGCCGCATGCTCTTCTACGATCCTGTACTGTCAGCTAACAACGAGCTTTCCTGCGCCAGCTGCCATCAACAAGACAAAGCTTTCTCAGATGGAGAAGCCCTGACAAGTATAGGTGTATCCGGCAAGCAGTTGAAGAGGCATGCGCCAGCTCTGATTAACTTGGCATGGATGAAAGGTTTGTTTTGGGATGGCGGGGCAAAAGATATTGAATCGTTGGCGTTTGGGCCGCTAACCCACCCTGACGAAATGGGGCAGAACTTAAAGGAGCTGGTTTTGGAGCTGCAAAGCCAGGAGAAATACCGAAAGCAGTTCCGGCTGGCATTTGGCACCGACACCATTACGTCGGCACGTGTAGCGCAGGCGCTGGCGCAGTTTCAGCGCACCCTGATCTCCGCCAACTCCCGATACGACAAGTATGTGCGCGGCGAGAGCGGGGGCCATCTGGCGGAGCAGGAGCTACAAGGTATGGCCTTATTCAAGCAGCACTGCGCCTCCTGCCACGCCACAGATTTTTTCACCGACAATAGCTACCATAACAACGGTTTAGACAGCACTTATTCAGAAGATTTTGAAGCGCTGGCTTTTGGGCGAGGGCGCATTTCGCGGCAACAGCAGGATATCGGCAAGTATAAAACTCCCACGTTGCGCAACATCCAGCTAACGGCACCCTACATGCACGACGGTCGCTTTGCTACGCTGGAAGAAGTTTTGGATCATTACCGCACAGGCGTAACCTGGTCAGTCTCGCTGGCACCGGAGCTGCAGCAGAACGGCAATCTGGGCATCCCCATCACACAAGAAGAGAAAAAGAAGATTATCCTGTTTCTGAACACCCTAACAGACGAGGATTTTGTGCAAAACAAGGCCTTATCCAACCCTTATTAATGGAAGGCAGACCCAAAATATACTTTCCCATCGTTCACCATCAGGTAAAACCATAAAAAGCCGGGGCGCTGCAGTTAAACTACAGCGCCCCGGCTTTTTATTTTTAAAGATTACAGCACAAGGTGCTAGTTATTTTCACGGTTTACGTCTACATCCACGTCTACGTCATCTATCTCACCCAGACGCTCCTGTACTTTGTTTTCAAAATCATTCCATTCGGCTTTGGTTTCTTCCCACTCACGGCGGGTTTCCTCATCCCAGTTGGCAGATTCGGCTTCTAACTCGGCTTCGCGGCGTCTGTATTCGGTGCGCATCTCACGGTACTCATCTTCAGTTACCGCCTCTGCACGTTCAGTATTTGTGGTTACCCAGGCATCGAACTCATCGTAAGAAGACCTTGCCTCCATGTTGGCATCACTCATTTCGGTTTGCACCTCATTTACTTCTTCATTGGTCTCATTCTGCGTTTCCTGACTACAGGCAAACATAAAAGAACCTAATGCTAAAGCCAATCCTATAGTTTTAAACTTTGATGTAATTTCCATAGTTCTAATCTTATTAATAGTTTAGCTGTTTATACGTACGAAAATATGATATTGATATATAACACCGTAGGTATAGACATTTTTCACGGTTTTATCGTATTTAAGAATACACAAGTATAAGTTCTTACTACCATGCCACTATTACCTTCAAAACATAGGGCACCCTTTTATCTTTTCAACGGACACCTGCAAACCATCATTCCCGGCTTATTCAGGCAAGTGGAGGGCGTGGAATATGAACGCGAGCGTTTGCTTACCCCTGATGATGATTTTATTGATATAGACTGGTCTACTGTTGGCTCAGACTCACTGCTGGTGCTGTCTCACGGGCTGGAGGGCGACTCCGGCAGGCCATACATTACAGGCATGGTAAAGGCTTTTAACGCGCAAGGGGTGGATGCGCTGGCTTGGAATTACCGCAGTTGCAGCGGGGAGCCAAACAAACTGCTCCGCTCCTACCACCTGGGCGCCTCCGACGACCTGGATTTTGTTATACAGCATGCACTGGCTACAGGCAAATACAAAAACGTGTACCTGATTGGTTTTAGCGCAGGCGGCAACATTACGTTAAAGTACCTTGGCGAGGGCCTTGCGCCGGAGCAGGTAAAGCGGGCCTCGGTTTTTTCTACGCCAGTAGATTTGAAAGGCTCTGCCCAGAAAATTTCCAGGATATACACGCAGCGCTTTCTCAAAACGCTGGGCGAGAAGTTGGAGCAAAAGCGGCAGATGTACCCGAACGATTTAGACCTAACCGACTATAGCCTGTTCTGGTCTTTCCCTGAGTTTGACGACCGCTACACCGCCCCGATTCACGGCTTTAAAGATGCAGAAGAGTACTATGCCCGTGTCAGCTCAAAACAGTTTCTGAACAACGTTAAAATACCGACACTTCTCGTAAATGCCAAAAATGACCCTTTCTTGTCAGAAGAGTGCTTTCCGATAGAGGAGGCTAAGCGAAACTCCTGCTTATATTTGGAAATGCCAGATGATGGCGGCCATGTTGGTTTCACAGAGGATTTCAGGAAAGACCGTTATTACTCCGAGGAGCGGGCACTGCGGTTTATATTGGGAGGGGCTTAAAATGGACTTTACCGGCTTATGTACTATGTGAGAGAAAATTAAAACGCCCCTAACCAAGGCAAGGGGCGAAAAAATCATTCAATAAGCTCTGTTACTTTTTCAGGGGTACGTAGACCACTTTTTTAGTCTCAAAAAATTCTTCGTTAAAGTAGTCTTTCAGATCATGCGTTTGGGTTATAAGCCCGGACTCCGCCAGTTCTTCCTGCAGGTCGCCGCCTTTCAGGTAGTATAAGCCTTCGGTTTCTAAGCCGGTTTTCTTGAAACTGTTCATCACCCACGGCCAGAAGTTAGCAAGACGGGTAACGGCGCGGCTAACCACAAAGTCATACTTATCGCGCACCTGCTCAGCGCGGGTATGAGAGGCTGTTACGTTATGTAAATGCAGCTCACGGGCAATCTCGTTTACCACGTGTATTTTCTTACCGATAGAGTCTACCAGGTGAAACTTTACCTCCGGAAACATAACCGCCAGCGGCAAGCCCGGCAAGCCTCCGCCAGTTCCCACGTCCATCACCGAAGTATTCTCCGGAAACTGCACCACCTTGCCAATGCCCAGCGAGTGCAAAATGTGGTGCACGCCTATCTGGTCCGTATCTTTGCGAGAGATCACGTTAATTTTCTGGTTCCACTCCTGGTACAGCTCTCCCATCTGCTCATACTTCTGCAGCTGGTCTTCGGTTAGCTCAGGAAAGTAACCGGAAAGCAAAGTACGGATGGCGGTAGAGTGAGGCATATGTTTCGTTAGAAAGTTAAAAAGTTAGAGTTTATACTTCTAGGCCACTACAAAGTATAGAGCAGCGGCGGCGATAGCTACAAAAACAGCTACGGCCAAAGCCATCAGCAGGTCGAAAAGCAGCATCAGTCCGGCGTTGCGGTAGCGCCCCTCATACTTTACCTGTAGCTCGCGCTGCACCTTTTCTGGTTTGCGCAAACTCCAGTGCAAGTATAGTTTCCCTACCTTTTCCAATACTCGGTCTCCTGAAATCACTTTTAGCTGATGTGTAAAGTATCGACTGCAAAAGTATAAAATAAGTACGGTATCGGCACTAAAAGTACAAAACCCCTGCCGCACAAAGGCAACAGGGGCTTCTAACGTAATCAATATAATTAACCTTAATCTAACAAATCGTTTATTGTTAGTTGTTGATTGTTGGGCTGCAAACTCACGAAGCAGTGGTTTACCATCTTGACAATTTAACAATCAACTATCCAACAATTAAATGAGGTGCTTCTTGTTTTTCACCATGTCATAGAGCAGCTCGCGGGCGCGGTGCAGTTGGGCTTTAACGGTGCCAAGCGGGGCGTTCAGCTCAGTTGCTATCTCCTCGTAGCTCAACTCGTTAAAGTAACGCAGCGTTACCAGGCGCTGGTATTTATCAGGCAGCTTGGCCACCACATACTGCATAATCTCGATCTTCTGGTTCTTGATCGCCTCCTCCTGCGGGTTCAGGTTCTTATCTTTAAAGTCGATCGTGATCTCGTCGCCGTTATCTATCTTAATGGCCGAGTCGATGCTCATGGTTTTGATCCTGTTCTTACGGATAAAATCGATGCAGTTGTTTGTGGCGATACGGAAAAGCCAGGTACTGAAAGCGTACTCCGGGTTGAATTTGTGCAGGTTTTTAAACGCCTTGGCAAAAGCCTCTATCGTCAGGTCCTCTGCATCGTCAGCGTTGCGCACCATCTTCAGCACTACATGGTACACAGGCTTTTTGTATATGCTCATGAGTTCGGCGTATGCCTTCTCATCGTTCTCTTCTACTGCTGCCTGGATTAACTTAAAATCGTGCTTTGCTTTTGCAGAGAATTGTTTGTTTACTTCCATCTGAATTGTTTATACAGTACCACAGATATCCCAAGGAACAGGTAGTTTACATAGTAAACCAAGTCCAGCACGGGCATCATCAACAAGGATATCTTATCGTCTAGTCTACGGGCGGCCGCCAGGTATACTGGGAATACCGCAAGGTAACGGACGCCAACAAGCGCCCCCAATATAGCGAAATGGCTATTTAGAACAAGAAGAATTACGAGAAGTATGTAAAAAAGTAAATTTGATCCTACAAAAGCCCCTATCCTTCTTCTATCCGCTGCTTTATACCGCCCTCCTACCGACAAATGCCTTCGTTTCTGAACGACCCACTCCCGAAACGTCTTTTTGGGAATGCTGACTGTCTGCGCCTCCTTGTCGATAACAATACTAACCTTACTATTGTTGGCGGCATCGCGTACAAAAAGATCATCGTCGCCGCCTGTTGTTTTGATATGAGATGCAAACCCTTTGTTTCTAAAGAAACAAGACTTAGTATAAGATAAGTTTCGGCCCACGCCCATATACGCGCGACCTGCGTTTGCTTGAGACAAATACTGAATTCCGGTCAGTAAGGTTTCAAAGCGGATAAGCTGATTTAAAAAACCTTTTAAATGTACATACGGAGAATAGCCCAGTACCACGTCTGCGCCATTTTTGTAGCCTGCCTGCATCTTTTTTATCCAGTGCTGGCTGCAGGGGCGGCAGTCTGCATCGGTAAAAAGCAGGTGCTCGTAGCGGGCGGCACGTATGCCTAAAGCCAGCGCATATTTTTTCGGGTTTAGGTAGTCCGGCGTTTTTTTTACGGTTACCACCCTAAAGTTCGGGTACTGGCGCTCCAGCTCAAAAGTATAAAACTCGGTGTCATCGTCGGATCGGTCGTTTACCAGCAGCACTTCAAACTCCGGGTAGTCCTGGTCCAGCAACTGAGGCAGCAGCTCAAAAAGGTTATCCTGCTCGTTATGCGCAGCAATAATAACCGACACCGGCCGCAGCGTGTCCGGCTCCGGGTCATGGTGCTTGGTAAAGGGCAAAAATCTAAACAGGGCAAAGTATAACTGCACCAGCACACATATAGCCAGCGCACCAAGAAGTATAAGTGGTACCAAATTTAACTGTTGATTATCGGATTGTACAACTCATGAGCTAAGATGCCGGAAGCCTGCGCGGGCTAACCCCGGCTCCCCTCTCAAAATTAGGCAAAGTGTAGCCATTTACGAAGCATGTGCAGTTATTAAAGTATGATAATGTTCATCGCTTCTTATAAAGAAGCTATCATGAATTAAAGAAGCTATCATGAGTAGCATCTAAGACAAATTGCACTGCAAAGTATGAATTTTAACTTTACCCCTGCAGTTAACTATGGTTTGTGCAGGCGTACTTCGTATCTTTGCCGGTTAATTAAATTTTTAGAACTAAAAGAAATAGAAGCCTTTGCGGGCGGGCCGGGTTTTGGTGTTGTTTTTGTAAGACAATGCGCCGGCAACCATACAACCATGCAGTTTAACTTAGTAGCTACAGACGCTCAATCCAAAGCACGCGCCGGTGTGGTGCAAACCGACCACGGAGTCATCGAAACACCTATTTTTATGCCCGTGGGCACCGCCGGCACCGTAAAGGCCGTGCACCAGCGCGAACTTAAAGAAGACATAAAAGCCCAAATCATACTTGGCAACACCTACCATTTGTACCTGCGCCCCGGCCTGGATGTACTGGAGCAGGCAGGTGGCTTGCATAAATTTAACGGCTGGGACCGCCCCATACTTACCGACAGCGGCGGCTACCAGGTTTTTTCGCTGGCCGGCACGCGCAAGATCAAGGAAGAGGGCGTTAAGTTTAAATCGCATATAGACGGCTCCACGCTTGATTTTACTCCGGAAAACGTCATGGATACGCAGCGCACCATCGGGGCCGATATCATCATGGCTTTTGATGAATGTACTCCCTACCCTTGCGACCATACCTACGCCAAGCATTCGATGGAGCGCACGCACCGCTGGCTGCAGCGCTGCGTTAACCGCTTCGACAGCACAGAGCCAAAGTATGGCTACAACCAGACGCTCTTCCCGATTGTGCAAGGCAGCACTTACAAAGACCTGCGCATACAGTCGGCGGAGACCATTGCAAGCTTTGGCCGCGAAGGCAATGCCATCGGTGGCTTATCTGTGGGCGAGCCGGCCGAGATGATGTATGAAATGACAGAGGTTGTTTGCGACATACTACCAAAAGACAAACCGCGGTACCTCATGGGTGTCGGCACACCGGCTAATATCCTGGAAAACATTGCCTTAGGCGTAGATATGTTTGATTGTGTGCTACCAACCCGCAATGCCCGTAACGGCATGCTGTTTACCACACAAGGCATCATCAACATCAGAAACAAAAAATGGTCAGATGACTTTAGCCCGATAGACGCGGAGTTGGGTGGCTACGCAAGCACGTTTTATACGAAAGCTTACCTGCGCCACCTCATCCACAGCGGCGAATACCTGGCAGGGCAGATAGCCAGCGTACACAACCTTACATTTTTCCTGTGGCTGGTAAAGCAGGCCCGCCAGCATATCCTGAACGGAACTTTCCGCGACTGGAAAGATGTGATGGTAAAGAAATTAATGACACGTTTGTAGAGTTAGAAAGTTAGAGCGTTAGAAAGTTGTTCTTTCTAACGCTCTAACTTTCTAACTTTTTAACCTTCTAACTTTATAACTCAAGTTGAAGCTCCTCGATAAGTACATACTCAAGAAGTTCCTGACCACTTATGTGTTCACGGTGCTGATTATGGTGGCTGTTATTCTGGTGATCGATTTCACGGAGAAGAATGACGACTTTATTAAAACCAACCCCAGCATAAGCGAGATCCTGTTTGACTACTACCTCAACCTGATTCCGTTTTATGCGAACATGCTCAGCCCAATTACGGTGTTTATCGCTACGGTATTTGTTACGGCCAAGCTGGCCTCGCATACCGAAATTGTGGCCATACTGAGCAGCGGCATCAGCTTCCGGCGCTTTCTGGTACCTTACCTGATCGGGGCCAGCATTATCGGGGCAACTATTTTTGTGCTGATTGGCTGGGTGATCCCGAACGCAAACAAGGAGAGCGTGGCCTTTCAGGTAAAGTATATCAAAAGCCCTTTTACCTACGATAGCCGGAACATCCATATCAAAATCGGCCCGGAAACTTATGTGTACATGGAGAGCTACAACAACTCCGCTCACATCGGCTACAACTTCGCCATGGAGACTATCAGCGATACCAACCTTAACAGCAAACTCAGCGCCAGCAGCATCTCCTGGAACGCCGAGAAGAAGAAGTGGCACATAAACCAGTATACCCTGCGCACGTTCGATGGCGAGAAGGAGACCATATACAAAGGCGCTAACCTGGATACTACGCTCAACCTTTTGCCTAAAGACTTTGAGAGCACTTACAAGCTGGAGCAGACACTTACGTTAACCCAGCTCAACGACTACATCAACGAGAAAATATCGCGCGGCGCAGACGACATAGAAATTTACCTGATAGAGAAGTATGAGCGTTTCAGTTATCCTTTTGCCATTATTATACTTACCGTGATCGGTGTGATTGTGAGTGCGCGCAAGGCACGGGGCGGTGTAGGTTTTCAGATCGCGCTCGGGTTCCTGCTGGCTTTCATCTTTATTATTTTCGTGATCACGAGCCGAAGTCTGGCGCAGGTTGGCGATATTGCACCGCAGATTGCCGCCTGGATTCCGACGTTCGTATTTACAGGTATAGGCTTTTTGTTGTACCGCTATATTCCGCGCTAAATGCCACGTTTTAAAGATTTTATTGAGCTTCACTTCGTGATTTTCTTGTGGGGCTTTACGGCCATACTTGGCAAGCTGATCACCATACCTGCCGTGGAGCTGGTAGCGCTGCGTACGCTTATTACTGCGCTGGCTTTGGGTGCCATTATTTTCCGACGCGGCATGCCACTTTGGATGGGGCGCAAACTGGCACTTCAGCTTATGGCTGTTGGCGTTATCATCGCGGGTCACTGGATTCTTTTTTTCGCGGCGGCTCGTGTGGCGTCCGTTTCCATAAGTTTGGTGGGGCTAGCCACCTGCAGCCTTTGGACTGCCTTTCTGGAGCCGCTCTTCAACAAAGGTAAAATTAAGCCTCACGAGATTTTCCTGGCCCTGCTAGTTATTATGGGGCTTTACATCATTTTCCAGCACGAAACCAGCTTCGACAGTGTGTTAGGCATCAGTATGGCCATTGGTGCGGCGTTGCTCGGCTCCATCTTCACGATCATCAACGCGAACCTGGTAAAGAAGGTATCCTCTACCACCATCACCATGTATGAAATGGCTGGAGCCTGCCTGGGCACTGTGCTGTTCTTCCCGCTTTACACCGCATACTTTGTAGAAAGCGGCAGCCTTAACTTCGGGCTTACCACAATGGATTGGGTATACCTGCTCATCCTGGCGCTGGCTTGCACCGTGTACGCCTATACTGCTTCTGTGCGCCTGATGCAGCGCATATCTGCCTATACTGTAAACTTAACTGTAAACCTGGAGCCAGTGTATGGTATTATCCTGGCTTGGTTTATCTTTAATGAGGGAGAGCAGATGTCGCAGGGGTTTTATATTGGCGCCATGGTTATTTTGCTCAGCGTGTTTATTTACCCTGTTCTGGAGATGTTCGATAAGCGCCGTAAGAAAAGGCTACAGCAGCCCTTTCCAGATAGCATAGTGGCCGGGAAAGACTAAATTTTCAGGGGCATCGCCTTTAAAAAGGCCATATACGGCAGAGCCAGAGCCCGTCATAGAGGCATAGGCGGCTCCGGCCTCGTATAGTTTTTCCTTTACCTGCGGCAGCTCTGGGTACTTCGGAAACAGCGCTGCCTCAAAGTCGTTCTTCAGCACGTCACGCCATATTTTCAGATCCTGCTTCAGGAGCATCTGCATGTCGCAGGCGGGTTTTTCAGGTTTTATACTTCCGTAGGCCTCGGCTGTGGTGATATGAATGCCCGGATAGACCACCACGCACGTGTAACCGGCCAGGTTTAAATCTACAGGCGTAAACACATCGCCTCGCTCTGTGGCAATTACAGGCTTGTTCTGCACAAAAAAAGCGCAATCGGAACCTAACTGCCGGGCATAATTCTCCAGCGCCTCAGGGCTCAGGCTCAGCTCGAACAACTGGTTAAGTATACGCAGCGTGAAAGCCGCATTTGAGGAGCCACCGCCAAGGCCAGCACCCATCGGTATTACCTTGTGCAGGTGCAGGTGCACAGGTGGCAAATCATGATCCTGCTGCAGCAGTTTGTATGCTTTCAGGCACAGGTTCGTGTCCGGATTGCCCGGCACTGGCAGGCCTGTTATGGTAAATTGCTCTTCCTGAGCAGGCAGAATCTCCAACGCATCGCACCAGCGCACCGGGTAAAAGCAGGACTGCAGGTTATGAAATCCGTCCGGGCGCTTCTCCGTAATGTACAGGCCCAGGTTTATCTTTGCGTTTGGGTAATCGAGCATCGTCTGAAAGTGCTGTTTAAAGGTTGCAAGCTATAAATTTACGCTGAAAATGCGGCTGAGGCACACAGCTTTCTTAAAAATGTAGGCAGCCACACTATTATACTCAACAGAAAAACAGTATATTAAAGGACAGTAGTACAGCACCCATGCCTGCAGGAGCCAGCCTAACTGGCGGAAGTGCCGTATGATAGCATCTGACTTAGTGGCTCTGCGGCCACAGAAGCCACACCTCACTCACATGAATATGATTTACAGGCCAGGACGTATCTTCCTCTCGGTGCCGCACATGGGCGGGCATGAAAAAAACTATGTTTCAAAAGCAATAGAGGATAATTGGGTAACTACTGCCGGCCCTAATTTGGCAGGTTTTGAGCACGACATTTGCCAGCATACAAACGCCCGCCACGCCGTTGCTCTAAGCTCTGGCACAGCTGCTCTGCACCTGGCGCTTCAGGTGGTAGGCGTAAAGCCCGGCGATGAAGTGCTTTGCTCCACCTTTACCTTTGTGGCTACGGCTAACCCCATTTTATACTTAGGCGCACAACCCGTTTTTGTGGAGAGCGAGCCTGATACGTGGAACATGAGCCCGGAGGCCCTGCACGAAGCCATTGCTGACCGGCTGCGCCTCGGCAAACGCCCCGCTGCCATTATGCTGGTGCACCTGTATGGTATGCCCGCTAAAATGAAGGAGATCATGCACATTGCGCAGGAGTTCGGTATTCCGGTGATAGAAGACGCTGCCGAGGCGCTTGGCTCCCGTTACGGCGGCCATCAGGTAGGTACATTTGGGCAAGTGGGAGCTTTTTCATTCAACGGGAATAAAATCATTACCACCTCAGGGGGCGGTGCGCTTATATCAGAAGATGAGCAGGTGGTGGAGCAGGCGCGTTTTCTGTCTACGCAAGCGAAAGACCCGGCACCTTATTACGAGCATTCTCAGATGGGCTATAACTACCGCATGAGTAATGTGAGCGCAGGCATTGGCCGGGGCCAGATGGAGGTGCTGGAGAAGCGGGTGAAACAGCGACGGGAGATTTTTACATACTATAAACAGCAGCTGGAGCATATAGAAGGGCTGGAGTTTATGGCAGAGCCGAAAGCCTGCTTTTCTAACCGCTGGCTCACCACAGTTCTGCTTCCCGCCCCGCACACTCCGGAAAGCATTCGGCTGGCATTGGAAGAAGAAAACATCGAAGTTCGTGCCCTCTGGAAGCCGATGCACCTGCAACCCTTGTTTCAGCACCACCCATACGTAGGCAATAACCTTAGCGGAAAGCTTTTTGAGCGCGGCCTCTGCCTGCCCAGCAGCAGCAGTATGACAGACGAGGAACAGGAAAAAGTAGTGAAGCACCTAAAGCGATTGCTGGAAGTAGTATAGCAAGCGGCTCTTTTTACATATTCCCCAACAGTTCTAATCAGCTCCTAAGTATAAAACTGCCATATTGCCGATATCCTACCGCAAGTTTTCAACTCATGGTTTACTTGCTCTAAGCTTTCAGTTTGCTTTAACCGGTAGTAACCTAAGTTATATACTTATGCAAGCTGAAAACGTGCCTTATTACACGTCAAAATCTCGCGACAGCACATACCCTAATAGCTGCAACCTACACCGCGGCCAAAGCTGTTTCCAGCTCTGCAATTAGCTCCTCCGGCTCTTCTATACCTACCGAGAAACGGATTACGCCCACCGTTATTCCCATGTTCTGTTGCTGATCGGGCGAAAGGGCACGGTGCGAGGTACCCAGCGGGTATGAAATAGAAGTGTTTACTCCGGCCAACGACGGTGCGAAAGGTATACTTGGCAGCGCCTGCATAAACCGGTTTACAGCCTCCGTATCATCTTTAATCCTGAAGCTGAGCATACCGCCAAACAGCCCCTGCCCCTGCTGCTTTGCAAGTTCGTGCTGCGGGTGCTCCTCCAGGCCTGGGTACCATACTTTTTCCACCTTCGGGTGCTGCTGCAGGTATCTGGCTATATCCAGCGCGTTGTTGCTGTGCTGCTTCATGCGCAGGCGCAGTGTTTTCAGGCCACGCGCTGCCAACCAAGCTTCAAAAGGGCTAAGGTTTAAGCCGTACACCATCATCACCCGCTGTACCCGCTGCAGGTCTTCCTGACCTTTACAAACTACCACACCCGCCGTTACATCGCTGTGGCCGGAAAGGTACTTGGTTACGCTATGTATCACCATGTCTGCACCCAAGGCAAGTGGTTTGGTAATTACAGGCGTGGCAAAGGTGTTGTCGATAACCAGTTTTATACTTTGTTGCTGCGTTTCCTGGGCTAGCCGCGTAATATCCAGCACCTGCAGCAGCGGGTTGCTCATGGTTTCAGCCAGCAGCAAGCGCGTGTTTGGCTGCACATAGTTCTCTAAAGTATAAATATGAGCCGTCGGAACAAAAGTCACCTCTATGCCCACTCGCGTCAGTTCCTGCGCCAGCAACGTGGATGAGCCGCCATAGATATCCTCGGCACACAGCACATGATCACCGGCTTTGCAAACAGCCAGCACAGCCGCCAGTATCGCCGACATACCCGAAGACGTTACCACCGCTCCTCCACCGCTTTCCAGCTTATTCACCTCCTGCGCCAGCTCATCGGTATTGGGGTTGCCGTAGCGCGTGTACATGTAGCTTTGCCCTGGCTGCTCAAAGTATAACTCCAGCTCGTTCAGGTCGTCGAAAGTAAATACAGAAGTCTGGTAAAGCGGGGTAGTTTTTGGGTGGATGTTTGGCATGTTAAGGAAGTATAAATCTGCACTCTAAGTTAAGGAGAATTCTTATATAGTAAAGGTATAGCGGAAGGTGGTTTTCTCATTTCATTGCCTCAACCCACTTCGTGCATAGTGCAGATAAGCCTATGTTAACGCTTTTGAGGTAGTTGGCAACAATGCCCTTTCGTGTAACCCGACAAATGTTCACAGACAACAAGGAAACGTTTGACAATCCTACTTATAAGCTTCTCCACGGCAAACACCCACTGAGATAAAAGTAAGTGCCGCAGTCTCATTTGGATGTAAAATATTTTGTACTTGAGTGTATCAAATCGAACAATCAAGTGTCTGAAATCGAACAGTGTTTGATTAACAATTGTCTAAAATTCTGACAATTAACTAATTGTATTTTGGCCCCAACTTTGCCAATAAAATTGAGAAAAATCCCCTGCACAGTATTGGCTTCTTTTCCCTTAAAATCGACACTTTAAGTCATGATAAAGAATAATCTAAAAATCGCTTTACGGATACTCTGGAAAAACAAACTTTTTTCATTAGTCAATATACTGAGCTTGTCACTGAGTATGGCGGTTGGTGTTGTTCTTTTTACAGGCCTAAAAGCCACTTACGATACAGACCATTTCCATCCAGAATTAAACCAAACAGTACGGATACTCACGCAGGAAACAAATGAGGTGGAACAAACCAAATGGGCAACAGCTCCGTTGCCATTGGAGACTCAAATAGAGAGTATCTCCTTTGTTGAAAAAACGGTAAAAGTACGCCTGGCAGGAAAACATAACTTGCAAACCGACGGAGGTGATGTACCTATTGACATAAAATTTTCAGAGCCTTCTTTTTTTGATGTTTTTGGCTTTAAACTGGTATCAGGTAATGCACAAAGCCTTACCCTCAATCCCACCACCCTTTTTTTAACTGAAAAAACAGCAGAGAAGATATTTGGCAACACCAATGCTTTAGGGAAAACAATTCAATTTGAAAAGTTAGGTGCTTATACCGTTGGGGGAATTATCCAGGACCCACCCTTAGAAACACATCTACCCATTGAGGCCATGCTTTCTATGAATGCTGCCGAAGTGCTTGAAAAAAAAGGAGCACTGAGTACTAGTGCACAAAACTGGGGAGACTTCAAGAGTGCAGCAATTTACGCGCGTTTAAAATCTGAAGGTGATTTATCGCAGCTCAATTCAACGCTCCAAAAATATAATCGGAAACTGGAGAAGAGCAGTCTCCAATTTTTGGCACAACCCATAGAGGCTATTACTCCTCGAAACAATGACATTAAAAATGACAGCAATGCGGGCACCGATTGGACGGGCATAAAAATACAGCTGTCTTTAATTCTAGCCTTAACACTTTTATCTGCTTTCAACTATGTCAGCTTGACATTGGCGCGTGCCTTCTCCCGAGCGAAAGAAGTAGGCATTCGCAAGACAATAGGCGCCACAAGAAGGCAAATTATTAGTCAATTTTTGATGGAATCGACCCTTGTTTCCCTGTTTGCTTTGTTGTTTACAATGCCATGTGTTGAAATTTTAACGAACTATATACCCGAAATGGATATGGCATTTTCCTATGACACAACCTTAATTTTAGGCTTGTTGACTTACGCAGGTATCACAGGCTTAGTCGCTGGAGCACTTCCATCATGGCTATTGTCAGCGTTTCAGCCTATACAGGTTTTGCGTAAAATGAAGAATATTAAGCTGTTCCGGAGTATTGCTGTTTACAAAGTTTTAATTGTCGTACAGTTTTCAGTGACTATTATGCTGATGATAGTGGTTGTCATATTAGCCGATTATGAAATAAAAAATCATGCAATCATTAACTCAACCGTGTCGCCTAATGTTTTGACACTTGATTTAAGTGGTGAAAAATATGAAAACCTGCAAAATGAAATAAGCCAGTTAAGCCAGGTAGAGACAACTTTGGCAACTAACTGGTACTTTAAACCAATGATAAAGGGCAAATCTTCTGTAACATTAAATGATAAAATTTTGGAAATGTTTTACGTAAGTATTGATCCAAAAACAATTGAAACAGAAGGAATCAGCTTAAAATCTGGACAAAATTTTCCTACGAATTTGCCTCAGCGCACGGAGCAATATGTGTTGGTGAATGAAGCTGCCGCAAAATTATTGGAATCTAAATCGGAGACTTTAGTGGGGCAAACGCTACTGCTGGATTCTGCCTATGTACAAGTCATTGGCATCATGCCCAATGAAATTATTGGCGAAACAGCTCCTTTACTCTATAGGTATTTGCCAAATGAAATTGCCACCTTGACCATAAAAATAAATCCAAATACAGAATTGGAAGCAACCAAAGCTATTCAATCCATATGGGAAAACCATTTTCCTGAAAAAACAGCAAATCTTCAGAATTTAAAAGATGGTTATTTAAAAATTGGAGATAGATTAGGTTCTATTGGAGGCTTAGCCCTTATCGTCATGATAATCGCTGGCTTGGGCATTTTAGGCATAGCCAGTTACTCCGTAGAAACACGCACTAAAGAATTGGGTATAAGAAAAGTATTGGGAGCAAGCAACAAAGAATTGGTGTGGGCAGTTACCAGAAATTTTGGCATTCTTATCCTGATTGCCGGACTTATTGGTGTTCCGGCTGGCTTGTTTAGCGGTGAATTAATTAGACAAGATTTAGGCAGCAGTCTTGTTGAATTGAGTTTTATAAATGTAAGCATAGGCTTTGGTTTGGTTGCCATAGTCGGGCTTCTGACTGTCCTATCCCAAACCATTCGAGCGGCGCATATTGAACCTGTAAAAGTTTTAAAAGTAGAGTAAAGAAGGTAAAGCATCCATTGGCAGGTTATAACGGTGGCGCGACAATCAACTCTATTCCGCGACACCATGACGACAATGTTTTGACCGACTACAGGTTGCTGACAACATGTTTCTGCAATGGTGAGGTGTAAGAAATAAGTTTTTTATCTTCGTTTTACGTTAGGTTTCGTGGTACAGGGCGCGGCTTTGGAAGCGCACTGCTGCAGAAACACAAACGGGTATGCTTCTAAATAAAGCAAGGCCTCCTGCTCACGAAGAACAGGAGGCCTTGCTTTATTTATACTTTGTTACGGGCTGTTACGCTGTTACAGACTCAGCCAATACAATAATCTTATTGTTGAGCACTTCTACCACACCACCGTCCACGGTAAAGAACTCTTGCCCTTTACTGGTAGTGATACGGATGCTTCCTTTATCAAGGGTGCTGATGAGCGGAGCATGTGAGTCCAGTACCTCAAAAGAGCCATTAGCTCCCGGGAACTGAGCGGCCTCTACCTCACCGGCATAAACCTTCTTGTCAGGTGTGATTATCTCTAAATACATTTCTATGAGTTCTGAGTCTCGAGTTCTGAGTCTTGAATTACCCCGAAAAACTCGAGATTCAGGGCTCAGAACTCAGAACTTGTTTAACCTATTTTGCTTCGGCCATCATTTTCTCACCTTTGGCAACAGCGTCTTCAATGGTTCCTACCAGGTTGAAGGCTGATTCCGGAAGGTGGTCATACTTGCCTTCCATAATCTCGTTGAAGCCTTTGATCGTGTCCTTGATATCAACAAGTACACCTTTCAGGCCTGTAAACTGCTCGGCTACGTGGAATGGCTGAGACAGGAAACGCTGCACACGGCGCGCTCTGTGTACCACCTGCTTATCTTCGTCAGAAAGCTCGTCCATACCAAGGATGGCGATGATATCCTGAAGTTCTTTGTAACGCTGCAGAATCTCTTTCACGCGCTGTGCTGTGTTGTAGTGCTCATCGCCTACTACGTCCGGCGTCAGGATACGTGATGTAGAATCCAGAGGGTCTACCGCAGGGTAGATACCAAGCTCAGAGATTTTACGGGAAAGTACAGTAGTTGCGTCCAGGTGGGCAAATGTTGTTGCCGGAGCCGGGTCAGTCAAGTCATCCGCAGGTACGTAAACGGCCTGTACCGATGTAATGGAACCACGCTTGGTTGATGTGATACGCTCTTGCATGGCACCCATTTCAGTGGCCAGCGTTGGCTGGTAACCTACCGCAGATGGCATACGGCCAAGAAGTGCTGACACTTCTGAACCCGCCTGCGTAAAGCGGAAAATGTTATCCACGAAGAACAGGATGTCACGGCCAGCGTCGCTTGAGCCAGGCTCACCGTCGCGGTAGTACTCCGCCATAGTAAGGCCAGAAAGCGCCACACGTGCACGCGCCCCAGGAGGCTCGTTCATCTGTCCGAACACGAAGGTAGCCTTAGACTCCTTCAGTTCTTCCTGATCTACTTTAGAAAGATCCCAGCCGCCGTGCTCCAGCGACTCCAGGAAGGCATCGCCGTAACGAACGATACCAGCCTCGATCATTTCACGAAGAAGGTCGTTACCCTCACGGGTACGCTCACCTACACCGGCAAATACAGAAAGACCACCGTGCGCTTTCGCGATGTTGTTGATCAGCTCCTGGATAAGTACGGTTTTACCTACACCGGCACCACCGAAAAGACCAATTTTACCACCCTTTGCGTAAGGCTCGATCAGGTCGATTACTTTGATACCTGTATAAAGAACTTCAGAAGAAGTAGCAAGGTCTTCGAAACGCGGGGCAGCTCTGTGAATAGGCAAACCACCTGTGCTCACAGGCTGTGGAATACCGTCAATGGCTTCGCCGATCACGTTGAAAAGACGACCTTTAATGCCTTCGCCTGTCGGCATTTTGATTGGGCCACCCAGGTCAACTACTTCAGCGCCACGAGTTAGTCCTTCGGTCGAGTCCATCGCAATGGTACGTACGCGGTCCTCGCCAAGGTGATTCTGCACTTCCAGTACTACTACCTGGCCGTTGTCTTTCGTCACCTGAAGGGCATCCAAAATATTTGGTAGCTTAGAGTTTTCACCCGCAAAGCTAACGTCCACCACCGGACCGATAACCTGGGTAATTCTGCCAATATTCGCCATTTGACTTTTTATATTGATTAACTAGTATAACGGAGTTATTTCAGGGTGCAAAACTAATGTATAAATCTCTTATATCCATGCAAGGGTTTAAAAAGTTTTGCCCTGCTGATTCGTGTAGATACAAGAGTACAGCTAAATATAGTTTGCACAACTGGCAGCAAGCGCTCACTGCAGGTAAACCACCTTTGCTTGCTGTTGTTCTGGTAAGGCAAAGATAGCGTATTTCTTCTTTACTATCAGCACATTAATACTTCTGTATCTTTAATAAGCCACCGCCACAGGTAGCCGCACATAGAAAAAGCAGCGTGTGGGTGCGCTGCTCTCATGGTGTTTTAACTTGTTAATTTAAGTAATAGCAACTAGTAACCAGGTGTAGCTACACTTTTGAAGTATAGCCGCTAAAGGTTCTTCAGCAGCTCTATTTGCTCATCGTTAAGCAAAATGTAACGATTGTTAAAGGGGTTGGCGTAAAACTTTTCGGCAATGATGTACTCTCCCGTCTTCAGCTTATGAATGTTATAGCTGAACAGGCTGTTAGCACGCTCGATCACTAACTCTGTGTTACTCAAGTCTAACTCTCGTCCGCAGGTCGTGATGATCATGTCTGGGTTAATGGTGGTCATAAGCTGGGGCATAGTAGTAATATGTAGTATAAGCTGTTGCGGAGTTCTTTACGCATAAATCCGGCAGGGGTGACAGTTTATCTGCAGAAAAATGTATATATTTTAATTACCATAGTAGGGTGCAACCAGTAGGCTTTTTAATACCAAAACTAGATGGCTCTGATAGCCTCGGATTTCCGGGGCAGGTAAAAAGCCTTTGCATATACTTGTACTCTTTAACTTTAAGTTCCTACTTTTGTTTATCCGTTACATAAGCCATACAACCAGTGGAACAACAACTCACTACCGTAGAAACCGCCCAGAAGCTTGGTCTTCTGGAAGAGGAATTTGAACGCATCAAACAGATCTTGGGGCGCACGCCAAACTTCACAGAACTGAGCATCTTCTCTGTGATGTGGTCTGAGCACTGCTCTTATAAGAACTCCATCGTCTGGCTTAAAACGCTGCCAAAAGACTCGCCGCGCATGCTGGCCAAAGCTGGCGAAGAGAACGCCGGTTTGGTAGACATTGGCGACGGCTATGCCTGCAGCTTTAAAATAGAATCCCATAACCACCCTTCTGCCATTGAGCCTTATCAAGGCGCAGCTACCGGCGTGGGTGGTATCAACAGAGATATTTTCACGATGGGTGCCCGCCCTATCGCGCAGCTTAACTCGCTCCGTTTTGGCAACCCTAAATCTGAGAAAACACAGCGCCTGCTGCGTGGTGTGGTAAAAGGCATCGGCGATTACGGCAATGCTTTTGGCATACCTACCGTCGGTGGCGAGCTGTTTTTTGACGAGTGCTACAACATCAACCCGCTGGTTAACGCCTTCTCGGCTGGTATTGTAAAAGTAGGCGAAACTGCTTCTGCCACATCTTATGGTGTAGGCAATCCGGTGTTTATAGTTGGCTCTGCCACAGGCAAGGATGGTATTCACGGTGCTGCCTTTGCATCTAAGGATATTACCGAAGACTCTGCTAAAGACCTTCCGTCGGTGCAGGTAGGCGATCCGTTTCAGGAGAAACTTCTGCTGGAAGCAACGCTGGAGATCATTCAGTCGGGCCACGTAATTGGTATGCAGGACATGGGCGCTGCGGGCATCACATGTTCTACCTCTGAAATGAGTGCCAAAGGCGAGCACGGCATGGATATTTGGCTGGATAAAGTACCTACCCGCCAGAGAAACATGGTGCCGTTCGAGATTCTGCTGTCAGAGAGCCAGGAGCGCATGCTGATCGTGATGAAGAAAGGCTACGAGCAAACAATTAAGGATATTTGCGACAAGTGGGACCTTTACTGCGAGCAGATTGGCGTGGTAACAGAAGGAGGCATGCTACGCTACTACCAGAACGATGAACTGGTGGCAGAAGTACCAGCCGACGACCTTGTACTCGGTGGCGGCGCCCCGGTGTACCACAGAGAGTATAAAGAGCCTGCTTACTTTGCAGAGTCTAAGAAATTCAGCATCGATCAGGTAGAAGAGCCGCAGGATTACCAGGCTGTAGCCGAGTTCCTGGCCACGCACCCTAACATCGCCTCTAAGCGTTGGGTATACCGCCAGTACGACTCTATGGTAGGCACCGCTACTATGACCACGAATGCACCATCTGATGCGGCTTTAGTTAAAGTAAAAGGCACCGACAAGTCTATTGCCGTAACCGTGGACTGCAACAGCCGCTACGTATACTCCGACCCGGAAGTAGGAACGGCAATAGCCGTGGCCGAGGCTGCACGTAATATAGTATGTTCCGGCGCTGAGCCAGTGGCTGTCACAAACTGCCTTAACTTCGGTAACCCGTATGTACCGGAAGTATACTGGCACTTTGTAGGCGCTATTAAAGGTATGGGTAAAGCCTGCGAGGCCTTCGGAACGCCGGTAACAGGCGGTAACGTGAGCTTCTACAACCAGTCTTCAGACGAGGGCCCTGTATTCCCGACCCCAACCATCGGTATGCTGGGCATCCTGGAGAACAAAGACAATAAAATGACACTGGCTTTCCAGAACGCCGGTGATACGATATACATGATGGGTGATGCGCAGAACGACATCGCTTCTTCAGAGTATGTTTACTCTTTCCACAAAATTAAGCTGACGCCTGCGCCATACTTTAACATGGACGAGGAACTGAAGCTGCATGCTGCCGTGAAAGAGGTAATCGAGCAGAAGCTTATCAACTCGGCGCACGACGTGGCTGACGGTGGTTTATACATTACGCTGCTGGAGTCTGCCATGCCGAAAGAACTGGGCTTTGACATCGAAACAGATAAAAATTTCAGAAAAGACGCATTTTTATTTGGGGAGAGCCAGAGCCGCGTAGTTGTGTCGGTTTCGGCGGAGCAAGAGGCGGCATTTGAGCAGGCACTGCAAAATAAAAGCGTGAATTTCACTAAATTAGGAAAAGTAACTGCCCACGACTGCCACATAGACGGAGATCTTTTTGGTGGTATTACGGTAGCGAAAAAACACTATGACACGGCGCTAGAGCAGATTTTAGACTAAAATTTTAGAAAAATTTTGAAGCAAATGTTTGCAGTTTAAAATCGTCTCTCTATCTTTGCATCACCAAACGACAACAGGACGAAAGTTCTAAGAGTCAAGTAGGGAGATTGTCCGATGGTGTAACTGGCAACACGTCTGATTTTGGTTCAGAAGAGTCCAGGTTCGAGCCCTGGTCGGACAACTTAAAAGAACAACACTTAGCTAAGTGTTGTTCTTTTTTTGTTTATACTAAAAAGGTAACTAGTTAAAAATCAGAAATATTTAATGCCTACCATCAGTATTTTTGGTAGCTTTGCGAGCATAATTACCTAAACCCAAACAACCGTTATTTAGTTTTAGCCCCGTTATGCCACAAGTTAAAATCTTCTCTGGTTCAGAATCCCGTTACCTGGCTGAGAAAATAGCTGCCGCCTACGGCACTACTCTCGGCGATCTTACCATCTCCCGTTTCAGCGATGGAGAGATCGGTGTACATTACAATGAGTCAGTTCGTGGGGCAGAGGTGTTTATCGTATCATCTACTTTTCCGCCCGCTGATAACCTGATGGAACTGATGCTGCTGGTAGATGCCGCCAAACGTGCCTCGGCCCATAAAGTGATTGTGGTGATGCCATACTATGGCTATGCCCGCCAGGACCGAAAAGACAAGCCGCGTGTGGCGATAGGCTCCAAAGTGCTAGCCAATGCCATACAGTCGGTAGGTGCAGACCGCCTGATGACCTGCGACCTGCATGCAGGCCAGATTCAGGGCTTCTTCGATATCCCAGTGGATCATTTAGATGGTTCTGCCATATTTGTGCCTTACCTGCGCAGCCTAAACTTAGGCGAAGACCTTATCTTCGCATCGCCTGACGTAGGGGGTGTGGTAAGAACAAGATCCTTTGCTAAGAACTTTGGCGCTGAAATGGTTGTTTGCGACAAACACCGCAAACGCGCTAACGAGATTGCCTCGATGCAGGTGATCGGCGATGTGGAAGGAATGGACGTGGTGCTGGTAGACGACATGGTGGATACAGCAGGCACTATCACCAAAGCGGCTGAGTTGCTTAAAGATAAAGGAGCGAAATCTGTTAGAGCCATTGCCACGCACCCTGTGCTTTCAGGCCCTGCCTATGAGCGCATCGAGAAATCGGTGCTGGAGGAGCTGGTGGTGTCCGATACGATTCCGCTGAAGCAGCAAAGCTCTAAAATTAAGGTACTGTCGTTTGCAGACCTTTTTGCGAGAGCGATCAATAACGTGGTAACGCACGAGTCGATCAGCTCGCTATTTATTTAATTGTTGGTTAATGATTGTCAATTGTTTTTACACTAAACGAGCGGCAATTATCTAGTTAGCAATTAACAATTTAACTAAGGCTATACTTTTGTAGCAATATATTTTAACAAAACATCTTTATGAAAACGTTAGAGATTATAGGGTTTAAAAGAGCAAATCTCGGCAAGCAGCAGTCGAAAGAACTGCGTAATGAGTCTTTTGTACCAGGCGTACTTTACGGCGGTAGCGAGCAGGTTCATTTCTATGCTCCAGCTATCCTTTTCCGTGACCTGATTTACACGCCAGAAGTACACGAGGTAGACCTGAACATTGAAGGCACGCACTACAGAGCTGTCCTTCAGGCTTCTCAGTTCCACCCGGTAAACGAAATGCTGCTGCACGTTGACTTCCTGGAGCTGCAGGACGACAAGCAAGTTAAGATTGATGTTCCAGTTAAGTTTGTTGGTGTTTCTCCGGGTGTGTTGGCCGGTGGTAAGCTGGTAACGAAGCTGCGTGCTATCAAGATCAAAGCGCTTCCTGCTAACCTGCCAGACTTTGTAGAGGTAAACATCTCTGAACTGGAACTTGGTAAGTCTATCAAGGTTTCTAAAATCCAGCCGGAGAACTACGAAATCCTGACAAACCCAAGCGCTCCAATCGCTACAGTAACTATTCCGCGTGCCCTTAAGAGCGCACAGGCTGAAGAAGCTCGTGGTGGTAAAAAGTAATTTTTTGAGCCACAGCTCAGAATATTCTCTAAAGTCCTGTCCTGCTTCCGAGCGGGGCAGGACTTTTTCTTTTAGCAGTTTAATTGTTAGTTGCTGATTATTGATTGTTGTAAAAAACATGTAATTGATCTTAAAGCAGTTACTTTCTATGCAGCGCTTATTCTTTGTACTCCTCAACAATTAGCAATAAACAAACAGCAATTAAACCCTTGAGCAACTCAACAATCAACACGATAAAAAAGTGGCTAGGCCTCGCTCCTGCCGGGGCTGCCGCTACCCAAGATACAAGTATGAAATACCTGATAGTGGGCCTAGGTAACATCGGCCCTGAATATGCTGACACGCGCCACAACATTGGCTTTATGGTACTGGATTACCTGGCCAAAAAGTATGATGGCAATTTTGACACCGGGCGCCACTCCTTTGTAACGGAGATAAAATCGAAGGGCCGCACCTTTGTGCTGGTAAAGCCTACCACTTACATGAACCTGAGCGGCAAAGCCGTGGGGCACTGGCTGAACAGCCTGAAACTTACCGCGGACCAGATGCTGGTGATTACTGATGATATTGCCATACCTTTCGGCAAGCTGCGCATTCGGGCAAAAGGCAGCGCCGGCGGGCACAACGGCTTGAAACACATCGAGCAAACGCTGGGGCATAACAATTACCCACGCCTGCGCTTCGGGGTTGGCGATAGCTTTAACAAAGGCAAGCAAGTGGATTTCGTGCTCAGCAAGTTCAGCGAAGACGAGCAACCCGAGCTCCAAACGCTTATCGAGAAAGCCGCAGATGCTGTTATCTCCTTCGGCACGATTGGACTGGAGCGCACCATGAACCAGTTTAATACCAAGTAGAAGGTATATTAGATGAAAGAATTCTTCCTTAACCGTAGTTTAAGCTTTTACTTCTGGTCAGGACTTACTTTGGCAATATGCAACTTTATGAATTTTGGGGTTGCCTTCGCTGAAGCGTGGTATGCAGGAAGTTACTATTCACCCTCTAGCTTTTTATTGCTATCTCTTTCAGCTGTACTCGCGTTGTTTTTCTTTTGGAGCCTACAAGCCGGACGCGGCAAAGGAGGATGTTTTTCAGGTGTTACAGCTTTGTTAGTAGTATTTAACCTGCTCTTCAATTTACTGTTGCTCATTTTCTTAGTTTAGTGGTTCTCGCTTAAAATCAAGCCTCACTCAAGTATAATTGGGTGAGGCTCTTTAATTGATGCCGCTAAAAGTTTCAGTCCGAAAGTATACTTTTGCTGATACACCACTGTGTAGCCTCACCTATGAAAAAAATCGTTCTCCTTTACCGTAACGCCTTTGGGGGTCTCTCCCGCCCAGCCTGGATGATGTCGGTGGTGATGCTGATAAACCGCAGCGGCGCCATGGTTACACCTTTCCTGAGCGTGTACCTGACCGAGGTGCTTGGCTATACTTTAAAGGAGGTTGGTTTGATTCTGAGTATGTATGGGCTAGGCTCAGTGTGCGGCTCTTTTTTGGGCGGCTGGCTAACCGATAAAGTCGGGCATTTTAAGGTGCAGTTGCTCAGCCTTACGCTTGGCGGGAGTTTATACTTTATGCTGCTGAGCTTACAGGAGTTTGCTTCGCTGGCCTTTGGCGTGTTTATACTTAGCCTCGTAAACGATACGCTGCGGCCAGCCAATGCCTCTTCTATAGCATCCTATGCCCGCCCCGAGAACGTAACGCGCGCCTTCTCGCTCAACCGCATGGCTATCAACCTGGGCTTTTCCATTGGTCCGGCCATTGGCGGCTTGCTGGCGGCAGTCTCTTATAAATGGCTTTTTATTGCTGATGGTACTACGTGCATCCTGGCTGGCCTGTTTTTCTATTTCTACTTCCGGAACCGCCAGGGCCAGCAACCGCAGCAAACCCAGAACACGAGAGGGAAACTTACAGCCAAACTCCGCTCCCCTTACCGCGACGGCTACTTTATACTTTTCGCCATACTTTGCTGCTGCTTTGCTATCATCTTTTTTCAGCTGTTTGTTACGCTGCCTCTGTACTACCGCCAAGTTTATAACTTACCGGAGACTAGGATCGGCACCTTGTTGGGTTTAAACGGGCTGATCGTTTTTTTGCTGGAGATGATTGTAGTTTACTTAATTGGCGAGCGATACCGAAAATCGTGGCTGATTGCAGGCGGTGTGCTGGTGCTGGGCTTTTCCTTTGTGCTGCTTAACCTCACCCAACATAGCAGCATCCTCTACGCAGCCATGCTGCTGCTAAGTATTGCTGAGATTCTGGCAATGCCATTTATGGCTACCATCACCGTAGAGCGCTCCGGCTCTGCCAACCGTGGGGCCTATATGGGGCTATATACTATCTCCTACGCCGCAGCGCATGTGGTGGCGCCATACCTGGGCACCACGCTGGCAGCCACTTTCGGCTTTGCCGCGCTCTGGTGGTTTGTGGGCGGGCTATCCATCGTTACGGCAATAGGTTTATACTTTGTGGTGCAGCACATGGAGGGGCAGCGCACCAATAAACTATCGGTGGCGGCATCTGAGGCGAAAGGAATAGCGATTGGGTAAAGGGGATATTTTTGATAGCTGGATAATGAAGCTGCTTTTCTAAGCTTGATCTGGTACCTTTCTACTGGCGCAAGTCTTTAGGCTTGTCTCTTGTTACAAGGTTGGGTTTGCAACCCGACTGGCTTGAAAAGCCATACTAAAGGTAGTGGCAAGCGTGGTTAGTGATAAGGTCAGTTTCAACTGCCTTTGCATTAGCATCTATGCTTTCGCCAGTTGAAAACTGGTCTCATGGTAAGCCACAAGTTGAAAACTTGCGGCATGTTGTGTACTTCGTTTTCCAGTCCACCACGCTGCAAGCATCTTCTTATCGCCTCTCTTCGAAAAAAGCATCCTGCGTATAATCAAGAAAACCTCACCTGCCAGAAAGCAAGTGAGGTTTATACTTTGTAGCCGAGGCTATACTTTTAGCTTACTGTGCCACCGTTACGGATTTCCTTGCTTGGCTGCACAAAAGCTAAGGAACCATCGGCGTTTTCTGCCATCAGGATCATGCCCTGGCTGGTAATGCCTTTGATCTCGCGCGGGGCCAGGTTTACAAGTATACTTACCTGTTGCCCTACAATATCTTCCGGTTTAAAGAACTCCGCTATGCCGCTTACCACGGTGCGTTGGTCTATGCCGGTATCTACTTTCAGTTTCAGCAGCTTTTTGGTTTTGGCCACTTTCTCAGCTTCCAGGATCGTACCTACGCGTATGTCCAGTTTGGTGAAGTCCTCGAACGTGATGTCTTCTTTGGCAGGCTCCACTACAGCATTTGCCATTTCGTTGGCTTTTTTGGTGTCCAGCAGCTTCTGCACCTGCGCCTCTACGGCGGCATCTTCTACTTTTTCAAACAGTAACTCCGGCTTGCCAATAGTATGGCCTGGCTGCATCAAATCGGCTGCACCGGCATCGGCCCACTGGCCTTGTTGCATGTTTAGCATGGCACGCAGCTTAGTGGCGGAGGCTGGCAGGAACGGCTCCATCAGAATGCTCAGGCTTCCGGAGATCTGCAGGGCAATGTTCATGATGGTTTTCACACGCTCGGCATCCGTCTTGATCAGTTTCCAGGGCTCTGTGTCGGCCAGGTATTTATTGCCCAGGCGTGCCAGGTTCATCAGCTCAGAAAGGGCATCGCGGAAACGGTAGCGCTCAATATAGGTTGAGATTACCAGCGGCATGCCCTCCAGGTCGGCCAGTACTGTTTTATCATAATCCGTGAGCTCGCCACGGGCAGGAACGGCACCCTCGTAGTACTTTTGGGTGAGCACCACGGCGCGGTTAATGAAGTTGCCAAGTATGGAAAGCAGTTCGCTGTTGTTGCGGGCCTGGTAGTCTTTCCAGGTAAAGTCGTTGTCTTTTGTTTCGGGGGCGTTGGCGCAGAGCACATAGCGCAGCACATCGGCCTTGCCCTCAAAATCCTGCAGGTACTCGTGCAGCCATACCGCCCAGTTGCGCGAGGTTGATATCTTCTCGCCTTCCAGGTTCAGGAACTCGTTGGCAGGCACGTTGTCTGGCAAAATATAATCGCCGTGCGCCTTCAGCATGCTCGGGAAAATGATGCAGTGGAATACGATGTTATCCTTGCCGATGAAGTGCACCAGTTTAGTTTCCTCGTCCTTCCAGTACTTTTCCCAGTCGTCTGTCAGGGCTTTGGTGGCCGAGATGTAACCGATCGGGGCATCAAACCATACGTACAGCACCTTTCCTTCAGCACCTTCTACGGGCACAGGCACGCCCCAATTCAGGTCGCGGGTTACGGCGCGCGGCTGCAGCCCTTGATCTATCCAGGATTTGCACTGCCCGTACACGTTAGATTTCCAGTCACTTTTGTGTCCTTCCACAATCCATTCGCGCAGCCAGGGCTCGTACTCGTTCAGGGGCAGGTACCAGTGCTTGGTCTCGCGCATAACCGGCACAGCGCCGCTTAGCGTGCTTTTCGGGTTGATGAGGTCGGTGGCGTTGAGCGAAGTGCCGCAGGCTTCACACTGGTCGCCGTAAGCGTTCTCGTTGCCGCATTTCGGGCAGGTGCCTACTATGTAGCGGTCAGCCAGGAACTGCTGCGCCTTCTCGTCGTAGTACTGCTGCGTGGTTTGCTCTATAAACTTACCTTCTGCGTGCAGCTTTTTAAAGAAATCGCCGGCGGTTTCGGCATGTATTTTAGAGGATGTCCGGTCGTAGATATCAAACGAGATGTTAAAATCCCGGAAAGAGTCGCGGATAAGCTCGTGGTATTTATCTACGGCTTGCTGCGGCGTTATACCTTCCTTCTTCGCCCGGATTGTGATGGGCACCCCGTGCTCGTCGGAGCCACAGATAAACTTCACATCGCGGTTTTGCAGGCGCAGGTAGCGTGCATAAATATCGGCTGGCAAGTATACCCCTGCCAGGTGGCCAATGTGCACCGGCCCATTGGCGTACGGCAAGGCTGCCGTAACTGTATATCGTTTGGGATTATTCGTCATGACGTGTCTTTAAAAAGCAAATATACAAATCCGAAGCGGAATGAAGCGCTAAGTGTCGCCAATCCCGTAAAAGGAAACACAGCTTTATGCGGCAGATTTCCGTAAAACGACACAGGCGCTGAGCTACAGACAGGCTACGGCCATTAGAAACTGTTAGCCGCCTTGCCTGCAACAATCAATATAGTAGAAGCTGAAACCAAATCATCCTTACCCATGAAGAACAAAGATAATTTTAGGACCTCTAAAAATGACGGCGATAACTTAGGTGAGCGCGATAGCACCGAAGAAGTGACCCAAAAACCTGCACCACGTGGAACAGACCGCGAGTCAGAGAATACACCGCCTGAAAATGAAGTATACGTTGACCTGGAGCCTGATGAGTTGCACCTGAGCGAGGAGGAAAAACCGGAAGACGTTGATAAAAAGCAAAAGAAAGACTAAGCCTGTTAAACCGTAATCGGCTCCGTAAATTAAGCTCCGGAGCCGATTACGGTTTTTACTCGTTTACGGGTGGCAATGGCCGCACCACCGTCTGTACCGGCCAATAAATAAAATGGCGGGAGGAGTCGATTGGGGCGTGCGGCAGCAGTTGCGGCCTTAGAGTATTGGGCTCCATGGCTGGTTTGTTGCTGTCAAACTGTTCGATGTTGCGTTTCCGGTTTATCTCGCTGGCCTGGTTATCCATACGTTGCCTTAGTGTGGTGGTGGGGTTGCCTTGCAGGGTTACCCTTTCGGTGGCAGGTATGGGCGGAGGCAAGGTCTGCTGCCCTTCCGAAAGTGAAGTACAAGCCGCCAAACTCATCAAAATAAAACCTATACTGTATATTTTATATTTGCGCATCGTCTTTTACTGCTATAGTTATACTTTGCCTGCTGCCACAGGCCTCTTACTATAGTATACGCATACATCCCAGAACTGCTAAAAATTAGTGCGCCGCAATACCTGGTTAAAGTATAAAAAGCCGCTCCCAAAGTATAACTTATACTTTGGGAGCGGCTTTTTAATAACTTTTGTAAAGCAGTGTGAGAACGGTGATTCTACTTGCCCCAAACATGATTATGCCCTACCTGCGTCAGCATCAGTCCGTCCGGAGCCGGGTTTACGTAACCTTCTTTTGCCAGGTGATGCTCGGCCTCCTTTTGTACGTCTTTGTAGTGCGGGTATTTCTCCTGCAAGTATGGGTAAAGCTGCTGGTAATGCAATACGCTTCCTTCACGCACTTCAAACTTTTTAAAGGCATCTATAATGCACTGCGCCGTGTTCTCTATATTATCAGCTTCTGAATGTAGCTCTGTCATAGTTTTATTCTTTTTGGTTTAGAATAAGAGTACGACAGCTTCTTCGGTATTGTTAGTTACAGTAAAATGCCCGCACAATCGCTGCGGTGGTGATCAAAGCAATAGCATACTACGCTACAAGCTCTAAAATTGTGGCGTTTATACTTCGGAAGGCAGCATGCTCCGGATGCCGCTCCAGAGTTCTATGCGCTGCGCAATACACTGTTTAGACACTTCCAGCGCCTCCTGCAACTTCTCTTCGTCCTCTCCGCACAGTTCGTTTACCATCTGCAGTGCAAGCGGTGTGTGCACTTCCTCATCCAGCTGCACGTGTCGGTCCAGGTAATAGATAAAAGTATCCAGCTTACCCGGAAAGCGCTTGTTCAGGTCAGCTATTAAGTGGCGGAACATATCCGGTATCAGGTCTTCGCGGCCGAAAGTGAAAGCTGCGGCAATGGCATGTGTCTTACCTGAATTGATAATCCGGAAGGTGTTTCGGACAAATGCTTTTACAGAGGAGTCTAACGGAAGCTGATCCAGCGCGTTGTCCACGGTTTTGCCGGACTTCACGCTTTGCAGCAACTCGTTAATTCGGGTACTGTCAGCCCCGGCTTCTGCCATGGCTAGCAGGTAAAGCTCAAAATGGCTGATCGGGTTACCTTGCTGGTCTACGTCTGTCTCCTCCTCCAGTACAATCTCATTAATCAGGCGCCGGGTGCTAGGGCTACCGGTTGGTACCCAGGGCAGTGTGGTGCAGGTAAGGTCGCGCTGCAAGGCCTTTAGCAGACTCATGAAATCCCAGACGGCAAACACGTGGTGCTCCATAAACAGGCGCAAATCTTCGAGCGTGGTCAGGCTCTGGTAAACGTTGTGCTGCAGCAGTTGCTGCCTATGCTCCTGCAGCGCCTGCTGCAGTGCTTCAATTCTGTTATTCATATTTCATTTAAAGTATAATTCCTGCTACCGCAGCCTGTTACTGATGGCTGAAACAGGCACATCACGAAAAAAATTGCCTTCACCATAAAATCTGGCAAAGGCAAAAGTATAACAGAGTAAATCAAACTGGGTTTAATTTACCTTACTTTCAGTAAAATTTAGCGCTGCAGAGTTCAGGCAATAGCGCAGGCCTGTTGGCTTAGGGCCATCCGGAAACACATGCCCGATATGAGAGCCGCAGCGGGCGCACTCTACTTCTGTTCTTAGCTCGCCCAAACTCCTGTCTTCCACCTCTTTTACCCGCTCTTTAGCAATGGGAGCATAAAAACTAGGCCATCCGGTGCCGGACTCAAATTTTGTTTTGGAGCTGAACATAGGGTTACCGCAGGCGGCGCAGGAGTAAAGCCCTTTCTTTTTGTTGCTGTTATACTTGTTTCTGAAGGGAGGCTCGGTTCCCTCCTGCCGCAGCACATAGTACTGCTCCGGCGTCAGCTGCTTTTTCCACTCGGCTTCCGTTTTAACCACGGTATCTTGCAGCGACTCACTGTTAAGCGCCTCTACCACTGCCTGTTCCAGCGGCTCATCGCCTGCTGAGGCGGTAGTGGCTGTGTAATTGGCTTGGGTGTCTTCCTGCGCGCATGCTGTAAAACTCAGCAAGGCCATCATGCAAATTATCTGTATCATTCTCATGTTCATACTTACGATCCAAAAGCCCCCTTGGCTTTACCGGTTTAAAATACCTAACACCTTAGGAAACAAACTTTAACATTGTAATGTTTGCTCCATAACTGTACCAAATACAGTTGTGCAAATAAATTAATACAACCATAACCTGTTTATTTCGAGCGAACTAGTGAAAGTATGAAGCCTTTTTAGTACTTTTGCGGCTCGAAAAACCAATTCAATGCAAAATATTCGAAATATCGCGATCATCGCACACGTAGACCACGGCAAGACAACGCTCGTGGACAAGATCATCCATGCTTCTAAGCTATTCGCAGAGCACCAGCAGTTTGACGACCTTATTCTGGACAACAACGACCTGGAGCGCGAGCGTGGCATCACGATCGTTTCTAAGAACGTGTCGGTTCGTTATAAAGACGTTAAGATCAACATTATCGACACGCCTGGTCACGCCGACTTCGGTGGTGAGGTAGAGCGCGTACTGAAAATGGCAGATGGAGTACTTCTTCTGGTAGATGCTTTTGAAGGAGCCATGCCTCAGACACGTTTCGTGTTGAGCAAAGCTATCCAACTTGGCCTGAAGCCAATTGTGGTGGTAAACAAAGTTGACAAAGAGAACTGCCGCCCGGATGAGGTGCACGAGCAGGTATTCGACCTGATGTTTAACCTGGATGCGACAGAAGACCAGCTGGACTTCACAACGCTTTACGGTTCTTCTAAGCAGGGTTGGATGAGCACAGACTGGACACAGCCTACTGATAACATCACACCTTTGCTAGATGCTATCATTGATGTGATTCCTGCCGCTCCGTTCCGCGAAGGCACGCCGCAAATGCAGATCACTTCACTGGACTACTCTTCTTTTGTTGGACGTATTGCTATTGGCCGCGTTCACCGTGGTACGCTGAAGGAAGGTATGCCGATTAGCTTGTGCAAAGCAGATGGCACTATCAAGAAAGGTAAAATCGCTGAGCTTCAGGTTTTCGAAGGTCTTGGCCGTAAGAGCGTTCCTGAAGTATCGGCTGGCGAGATTTGCGCAGTAACTGGTATCGAAGGTTTTGACATTGGCGATACTATTGCTGATGCTGAGAACCCGGAGCCGTTGGCACGTATCTCTATCGACGAGCCGACGATGAACATGCTGTTCACGATCAACAACTCTCCTTTCTTCGGTAAAGAAGGTAAGTTCGTGACATCACGCCACCTGCGCGACCGTTTATACAAGGAAACTGAGAAAAACCTTGCCCTGCGCGTACAGGAAACCGACCGTGAGGATACCTTCCTGGTATTTGGTCGTGGTATCCTGCACTTGTCTGTACTGATCGAAACTATGCGCCGCGAAGGCTATGAGCTTCAGGTTGGCCAGCCACAGGTAATCTATAAAGAAATTGACGGACAGCGCCACGAGCCAATTGAGCACATGGTAGTTGACGTGCCAGAAGAAACTGCCGGTAAGGTAATTGAGTTGGTAACGCAGCGTAAAGGTGAACTGACGATTATGGAGCCAAAAGGCGACCTGCAGCACCTGGAGTTCAACATTCCGGCGCGTGGCCTGATTGGCCTGCGTAACAACGTGCTTACGGCTACTGCTGGTGAGGCAATCATGAACCACCGCTTCCTGGCTTACGAGCCGCATAAAGGCAACATTCCTAGCCGTAACAACGGTTCTATCATCTCGATGGAGCAGGGCCCAGGTACAGCTTACTCTATTGATAAGCTGCAGGACCGTGGTGTATTCTTCGTTGATCCGGGCGTGGATGTATACATGGGCCAGGTAATTGGTGAGCACAGCCGCCAGAACGATATCACAGTTAACATTCAGAAAGGCAAGAAGCTGACAAACATGCGTGCTTCCGGTTCTGATAACAACGTGAAAATCGCACCTGCCAAGAAGTTCTCTCTGGAAGAAGCCATGGAATACATCCAGAAGGATGAATTGCTGGAGGTAACACCTAAGAGCATCCGTATGCGCAAAATCTATCTTGAAGAGAATGAGCGCAACCGTATGTCTAGAGCCGACGCAAATGCTTAAGCACTAGCAAAAATACTTTAAGAGTAGCCCCATGCGACTTCTGGTTGCATGGGGCTACTTTTTTTACATTGACCTCATAAGGACAGGCTCAGGTTATACTATGTTGGAAGCAACTTAAATAATCTTCCCAGCACACGGGCATTTGCCTTTCTAATTCCCGCTGTTAAGCGCAGCATTACCAATGCTACAGGCTTTTTCTCGTTCTATATCTGTTTTTCAAGATTGAAAGCAGTTCCTATATGTATTATTTAGAATTAATTTAAATAACTCTTGCCTACTACAGAAGAAGCTGATACTTTTGCCTTAAATATAATCAGTCTAAATAAACACAAGCTTATATGCAAAAGTATCTACTCCTGGTTTTATGGCTTTTTGCTCTATCTGTTGGGCAGGCGCAAAGTCAGAACGCTAGCATTTCTGGTAAAGTCATTTCCTCGGAAGGCCAAGCGCTGGAGCTTTTAACAGTAGCGCTGGAAGGAACTGTGCTAGGCACTAACACAAACGCTGCCGGAGAGTTTAAACTCACTAACATCAAGCCCGGAAGCTATACTTTGCGTGTGGGAGGATTAGGCTATAAAGCAGTTCGCCAGCCAGTAACCCTGAATGCCAGCGATAACCTAAACCTGAGCTTCACACTGCTGCCAAGCACAAGCTCGCTGGATGAAGTAGTAGTTTCAGCCAGCCGCTCTGTGGAGACTTTGGATGAGACTCCTGCCTCGGTGTATGTAATTGACTCGCGTACGCTACAGATTCAGTCGCAGATCAGCACCGACCTTTCTAATATTCTGGCGAACACTGTACCGGGCCTCGCTCTAAATAGCAACACAACCAGCAACGTGGGGCAGACCCTGCGTGGCCGTAACGCACTGATAATGGTGGATGGCATACCGCAGTCCACGCCGCTACGCAACGGCAGCCGAGATATACGTACCATAGACCCTGCCGCTATTGAGCGCGTGGAGGTGGTAAAAGGCGCCACAGCTGTTTATGGCAACGGTGCAGACGGCGGCCTCATCAATTATATTACCCGCCAGCCAAATACCGCCAAACCGTTTAGCGCCTATACTTCGCTTACCGGCACCGGTGCACTTTTCCATTCAGATAATACCTTTGGAGGGCGTGCTTCTCAGGTGTTTTCCGGCAAGCTGAAAAATTTTGATTATGTGGCCAGCGGAACCTACGAAAAAACAGGTGTGATGCGCGACGGAGAGGGTGAGGTAATTTCACCGGTATATGGCCTCGGCGAAACAAAAATGTACAACGGCTTTGCCAAGGCTGGGTATAATTTCAGTTCTGATCATCGTGTGGAGGCTATGTATAATTACTTTGGCAGCCGCCAGAACTCAGATTATGTATTGCAACCAGGCAAGTATGGCGAGCAGCCAGCTATCGGGGTGAAAGGTGAAGTGCAGGGCGAACCGGAGGGTACTAAGTATAACCACAATGCGCAGGTGAAATACATCGGCAAGAATCTTTTCCTGAACACCAGCATGGAGGCAAGCGCTTACTTGCAGAACTTTTACACGGTTTACGGCTATACGCCATACTTTAA
Organism: uncultured Pontibacter sp.; assembly: GCF_947495565.1. Lineage (GTDB taxonomy): Bacteria > Bacteroidota > Bacteroidia > Cytophagales > Hymenobacteraceae > Pontibacter. Next base: position 10,489 of record NZ_CANLZM010000011.1, on the reverse strand, counting down.
AGATGGCGGTCAGTCTACCATCAAGTCAGCAAAAAACGGTGTGCGCCTTAACCTGAACACGCCATTCAGCATCAGCAGCAACGTGGAGGGCAATTTGATTTATGGCGCCGACTACCTGAACGACGTAACATCGCAGCCGCTGGTAGACGGCAGCACCTGGGTACCGGAAATGGACCTGAAAAACCTGGCTCCTTACGCACAGTTGCAACTCAACATCCTGCAAGACCTTAATTTTAAAGCCGGCTATCGTTTTGACAACGTGTCGATACAGGTAGATGATTTTCAGCAACTGGTACTGGCAAGCGGCGCCGGCGGCAATTATGTGCAGGGCGGAAAACTGAAATTCAACGCGCATACTTTCAATGCTGGCCTGCGCTACTCTGCACTAGCTTACTTTAAGCCGTTTGTTAGCTACTCACAAGGGTTTTCTATGATCGACGTGGGCCGTTACGTGCGTAGTGCCAAAGAGGATTTTATTTCACAGATGGACCTGGAACCTGTAATTGTGAACAACTATGAGGTTGGTTTCCATAGCCAGGTTGGCATCGCTTCTTTTAGCGGCGCTTATTTTATCAGCACTTCTAAACTTGGCGCTAACCTGGTTGCCAACGCAGATGGCGTGTATGAGATTGAGCGTGCACCGGAGCGTGTAGAAGGTTTCGAGGCCTTAGTAGATCTGTTTATTTCAGATAAAATAACGCTTGGTGCCAACGCCTCTTACAGCGAGGGAAAAGCCGATTTCAATAATAACGATGACTACAACGACAGTGAAGATAAATATCTGAACAGCTTGCGCATCCCACCCTTCAAACTTACCTCCTACCTCAACCTGAAGCCAACAGAAAAACTGAACATTAACCTGCAGTGGATTTATTCAGGAGAGCGAGACCGTTTTGAGCGTAACGCCAATGGCAGCTATAGCTCCGGCCAGGGCCCAGTAGAGGCATTTGATGTGTTTAACCTGGCTGCTTCTTACCAAGCCACCGAAAAGCTGAGCCTGAATCTGGGGATCGAGAACCTGCTGAATAAAGCCTATTACCTGCCACAGGCTTACTGGTATGGCCGCGACGATACTTTTACAAGAGCCAACGGTGCCAGATTCCAGTTTGGGGCAGCCTATAAGTGGTAATATTTTGAAGAAGCGCGTTAAAAAAACCTTCTCAATTCACCATTGGTGTGGGCTGATAGCCGGGATATTCATCCTGGTTATCAGCCTTTCCGGCGTTATACTTGTCTTTGATGATGACATTGACGAGGCTATGTTTGCTAGCCACTCTCAGCTGGAGAAACCTGCCGGGGCTTTACATATTGATAAGTCAATAGGTTGGGTGAGAGCTGAGAACCCGAGCTGGGATATACGAGTGCCAGCCTTGCCGGCTAAAGGCAATGAGGCGCTGCTGTACGAGCTGCGGCAGGGGCAGCTGCGCAAATGGCTGTTCGTGCACCCGGAAACCGGCGAAAAACTATCAACCGTCGGTCAGGCGCACAACCGCTTTTCCTACGTTGTTCTTAACATTCATTACAACCTCCTTTCAGGCACACCTGGCAAAATTATCGTGTTGCTGGTAGGCCTCGCGCTGCTGCTGCTCACCGTTACCGGGTTTATACTTTACCGCAAGTCAGTTGTGAAGGTGCTTACCTTCCGGCAAAAGATCAGCTTCACTAGCCGCAGAAGTATGTTTTCCAGCCTGCACCGGATTATAGGAGTATGGGCACTGGCTTTTAACCTGCTGATGTGCGTTACAGGTATTTCGTTGGCTATTGCGGTAGTGAATGCGGCATTAAAAAGCGGCTCTAACGAAGTTGCGGTGCCCGAGATAAGAGCTTCTGTGGATACAGCCTTAGCGGCCGTAAACACTGCTCACCCAATGTTTGAAGTTACTTACCTGCGCTTCCCTGTAAATGAAGAAGGTAAGATACAACTGCTCGGCCGCCTACGCTCAGACCCCTCCTACTATGGCAAATTCTACAGCAAAATACAGGCAGACTATAGAACAGGAGAGTTGAGTGCGCCATACTTTGTACAGGATCAACCGTTACTCGACCGCTTCCTGATATCACTGCACCCCATCCACTTCGGAGATTTTGCCGGCTTGTTTGTAAAGTTACTTTATGCCTTTTTCGGGCTGATGCCGGGTATACTTTCCATATCCGGATTTGCCATCTGGCACTACCGCCAACAGCCGCAGCAGGAGTCTGTAAAGCAAAAACCAAGGAAGCTGGTGAAGGTGGTGCGGTAGGAATTGCAATTCTTAATAATAGTTACTTTCGATAGAGTCGTTTCTTCTGCCGCAAAATTGCGTCTTGTGGCTTTTATGAGTCCAGTTGTCAACTGACGATCTAGGCAAAGCAACTCATGCCAGTTTAAACAAAGCTCCAGGCTGAAAACTTGAAGCAGGTAAAATGAAGTATTAAACCTAGTTTCCATACTTAAAACGCCGGAGCCGCAAGTTTATACTTGCGGCTCCGGCGTTTTATACTTTATACTTGCTACAGCTTAAACTGCACCGAAAACTTAAGCCCGAATTTTCTGGCGCCTTCGTCCCGGTATGTCAGCCTGTGGAAAGCATCCACACGCAGGAACCTGAAAATGTTCTCGATACCATAACCGACTTCTACATACGGCGTATGTCCCAGCGCCTTAAACGACTCCTGTGTTGTGCCGGCAGGCGTTACCTCCGGCATCAGGTTAAGGTTTTTTTGGCTAAGGCTGCCGTAAAGAATGTTAGCCGAGCCCTGTACGCGCCATTTCAGCTTTTTTATCAGTGGCAGGCGGTTAAACAATAATCCTTCAAAATACTGCTCAAAGTGCAGCGAAGCATATGTATCGCTGGCAAATTCAAAGTAGTCCATCAGGTTATAGGTGGCATCGTAATAAAAAGGAGTCTCGTTTCCGGTGTGCACCTCCAGCAGCTGGTAAGGCACCGGCGAGAAAATTCTGCCTGCTTCCAGCTTATAAAGCGCATTACCCAACTTACCCATTACAAACGCCTGCTCCACCCCCAGGTCCACGCGCTGGTAATCCACTGTAGAGCCCAAGGCGTTGTTCAGGCCGAGGGTATATTTCAGGCTCAGCACAGGACGGCTGCCACTGCCCAGGCTAATTCGCTCGTTGTCATTCTCTACAAAAATTTCGTTGTTGGCGTAGCGCGTCAGGAAACTGACTTCTGTAGCGGTAAAGCTGCTGGCAACCTCATCAGGGTTTTCAGGCCCGTTTTTGTAATATGCAAAATCGTACTGCGGATCAAAGTGGCGCGTGCGCATACTGATACGCTCTGTCATGCCCCGCAGCACATCGCGCTGCAGGTACAGGTTTGTTTCGCGCACAAGTATAGGTTTGCGCAATTCTCCGAAGCGCGAAAAGCCCAGGAAGAAAGGACTAGCCTCCAGTTTATCAGACATCAGCCCCACTTGCTCCAAGTCCTGCGAATGGTTAATTCCAATCTCGCTCCAGCGCTTTCGGCTCAGGATGTAGCGCCCGCCCAGGCTATACTTATACTTATCGTCCTCGGTGCCGTAGGCAGCATATGCCCGTAGTTCCAGTTTGTTGCTGAAGTTGATGTTTGTCTTGCCTCCCACCTGAAACCGGTGCCCCTCCACATCGTTGTAAGCGTAAGTGTACGGCCACGGCCCCAGGCTAACTTTTCCAAAACTTTTATAGCCTGTGCCTAGTATGGTTGCGATGTTGGTAAACCGCTTTATCTTGGGAGTTTCCCTTAAAGCGTTGATTGTAGCATAAACCTGCTGGTCGGCAGTGCTCAAAGTATCGTGGCGGCGCTCTTCCCAGTAACTTTCCGCCTGCTTGCCTGCTCCGGCAAGTAGCTCCACGGGTTTATCAAAAAACACATTATCCTGCGGCTGGTTTACAGTTACATCTTTGTAAGAAGTATAAACTTTCGCCAAAATACCGGGGCGCTTTGGGGTAAGTCCCACAATTTTAATCCTGACCTCTGTTTCGGAAGGCACCCAAGTCTTCTCCCCTACCTGCTGCAGTTCCTGCGTCAGGCCGATCCTTTCCACAAAGTTTATGTTTGCTGATTTGTTGACGCGGGCTTCAATTTTACGCAAAGCGTAGCCTTCTGCGGTAATCCACATACGGCCGCTAAAAGCCAGGTCCTGCGGGCGCTTCTGCTTAAAAGAGAGTTCATAGCACCAGTCGTTGCCAATGTAGGTGCTGTCCTCCAGTTCGTAAGCATAGTAGCCTTTCCAGCCATCGGCAATCGGGCTGACAAAGTTCTTCTGCAGCACACTTACCCAGTTCTGGTAAAAATTATAATCCTGAAAGCTGCTGCCAATCACCTGCGATACCAGAGCTCCGTCTTGCAAGCCAATACCGGTTACTTTAGAGGCTTTTATGATTTCTTTGCTCCGCTTGGGGTCATGGTTAAAATACACATCGGATAAGGCCTCTGAAATAAAGAACGGCAGCACCTTCTTGCCATCCTCGCCGGCCTGGTACATTTGTGAGTCTACCAGAGAGGTGATGGCTTTGCCCACCACGCCTTTGCCTTTCTGCTGCCCCACGTTGTCTACGTCAAACTGCATTTTAGTATAGGCTTCGTACTGATAAGCGGTCAGTTTGCGTTTATCATTGGCGTTTTTGTTCTCCATTACGCGCCTCATAATAGGCCAGGCCGGGTTTTCGCCGGGGCGTATCACCACCTCCTGCAGCTGCTGCGCATTGGTGTTCAGCTTAAAATTCAGTGTTTGTACGGCTACTCCTTTTTTTACAGGCAATGTAAGTGGCAGATAGCCTACAAAGGCAGCCGTAAGCGAATCCGGGGTGCTGGCAAGCCGTATGTTAAAGTTGCCATCTACGTCAGTGGAGGTGCCAAGAGAGGTGTTTTTAATATAGATGCCTACAAAAGGAAGCGTCTCGCCTGTTGCAACATCTGTTACCTGTCCTGAAATTCGGGTTTGCGCCTGGCTTATCAGCGTGGCAAACAGCAGCAGGGATAATACAATATATCTTTGCAAAACTATATTTTTTGAAGGCTGCAAAGGTATGCTGATTTTTTTAATTGATCATCATATTTGTTTCAACAACAGTGGCTGTAAACCGCTGATTTAGTAAACAATCTCCTGAATCGGAGTTGCAACACATAACATATCATATTTGTATGAATGAACTGGAGCCGCATAAGTATAGCTAAACTTCTATATTACGTTTACCTGTGCCTGCTGTGCCTTGCCTAATCTTTCTGTATAGTTCACATGAAAACATTACAGCTGTTTTACGTTTAACAAGTTAATTAATAGGATCCGCATCTATATGAAGCTATACCTTTGGCAGGTTATACTTGCCCTTCTCCTTATTACTTCAGGTGGCTGTGCCAAAAAGAACTTCTACTCCGACACACCGGTGGTAGACGCTGAAGTATACCAAAGCCTGAAAAATGATTTAACCGCTACAGACAGCGTTACCATAAAAGCGGGCTCCCATTACAAACGCGGTTTCCTGCACCGCGTATTCTGGGGCCAGCACCACCGCCCTCTCTGGAATGCCCCCGTTACGGTTCCGGTTTTTGAGATGGATACCACCTGGGGCGGGCTGGCTATAGAAAAGAAAGGAGGCGGCTTTCAGACAACAAGTTTTACCATGGTTGGGCCGGATAACTTTACCTATGCCCTTCGCTCCCTTGATAAAGAACCCTCCGAGGTGCTGCCCAAAGTATGGCGCAAAACCTTTGTCGTTAATATTCTGCGCGACCAGATATCAGCTATAAACCCGTATGCAGCCCTGGTGCTGCCGCCTATGGCCCAAGCCGCCGGTATTCCGCACCCCTCGCCTCAGCTAGTGTACGTGCGCCCCAATGATGCTGATTTTGGTGAGTACAAGGAAACAGCCAGCAATAAAGTATACATGCTGGAAGAAAAGTATAACGACGAGCGTACCGTAGAAGACATGCCCGGAAATGCCGCTGATATAATAGGGAGCGGGAAAATGCTGAACCAACGCTACGGGGATGATGATCATTTTATAGATCAGGTGGCCTTCGCCCGTGCCCGCCTCTTCGACTTACTTATAAACGACTGGGACCGCCACGAGGGGCAGTGGGAATGGGCTGAGTATAAGCGCAACGATAACCAATACTATCGCCCTATACCCAAAGACCGCGATAATGCCTTTTACCGGTTTCAGGACGGCCTTATCCCCTGGATTTTCAGCCGCAACTGGGCTATCCGCAAATTTGAGTCTTTTGACGAGGACTTTAACGATGTATACGCCCTCACCGTTAACTCGCAGTTTATAGACAAGCGGGCGCTGGCGCAAGTAACCCGCGCGCAGTTCGACTCGCTGGCGGTGGCGCTGCAGCAAAGTATAACCGACGAAGTGATAGAAGAGGCGGTGCGGCAGTATCCTCCATCTGTGTATGAACTGGAGGGAGAGCGCACCAGGCAGAAACTCATCAGCCGCCGCAACCAGCTGCGCCAGGCTGCCGCTGAATTTTATGAGATCCTGGCTGAAGAAGTATTGGTAGCAGGCACAGACAAAGAGGATATTTTTGAAGTAAACCGGCTCAACGATGAAGAAACAGAAGTTACCGTACGTCGCGAGTCTGACAATAAAGTAACCTATCACCGCACCTTTAAACGCTCCGAAACAAAACTGATTACGCTGCATGGCTTGGCAGAGGACGATGTTTTTAGAGTGAGCGGCAAAGTGAAGAAAGGCATCAAAATAAAAATAGTGGGAGGCCGCGGAGAGGATGAGATAAAAGACGAATCTGAAGTGGGAGGCTGGGGAAAGAAAACCTGGGTTTACGACACAAAGCGCGGCACCGAGCTAGAGGCTGGCCCTGACACCAAAGACAAACGCACACATGATGTGCGCGTACACGCCTTTGACCGGGAAGGCTTTTGATGCCACCCCCCGGCAGTACACTTTCATACTTTTCCATACTTCCAGTGTTCCTATATCACCTAAATGAATTTCACCAAAACTATATACCATACGTTGTGGCTACTGGTGCTCTGCACAGCGGCCTCCTGCAGCGAGCGCTTTGCGCATAGTGTACAACAGGTTCCTCCTCCTGCCAACACCCCTGCCGCTACACCGGATTATACTGATAGTACCATAACCTTGGCTGCCGGAGAGCATTACGGCCGTAGCCGCCTGCATACTTTGTTCTTCGGGAAACATTATCGCCCCGCCTGGACCGCCCCCGTTGAAGCCCCGGTGTTGGATATTGGCACCGCCCACGGAGGCCTTACCCCGCTGCAGATGGGCGGCAGCAGACAGACTATTAGCCTGCGCATGGAAGATAGCACAGGCACAGAGTACGTTATCCGCTCCCTGGATAAAGAGCCTGCCAGCGCATTGCCTGTAAAATGGCAACAAAGCTTTATTGCTGGTTTTATACGCGATGCTACCTCCGCCACCATTCCTTACGCCCCGCTGGTTTTGCCTACCATGGCACGCGCCATTGATATACATTACCTGGAGCCAAAACTGGTTTATGTACCGCACGACCCGCGGCTGGGCAAGTTTACAGATAAAATTGGTGGCACTCTGGCTCTGATGGAACGCCGGCCTACTGACAGCCAAACAGACTATAACCCTATGGGCAATGCCCCAAAAGTGAAAAGCACCCGCTCCGCCATCACAGAGCGCCTCACCGATAATGATTCATACTTTGATGCACGGCTGTTCCTGCGTTCGCGCCTCTTCGATATGCTGATCGGTGACTGGAGCCGCCATGAAGACAATTGGCGCTGGGCCGAGTTCGAGCACGCCGACAAAGCTTATATTTACGAGGCTATTCCCCGCGACCGCGATAACATCTTTTACAAGATAGACGATGGCCCCATACTTTGGCTTTTGCAGCGGCTAGGCGTAAAACCTCATTTCCAGACGTTTAAAAAAGACATCAGCGCCAGCAAGCTCGAAAAACTGAACCGAAGCGGCCGCAACCTGGATGAGCTTATACTTACCAAGCTGGAGTGGCAGGACTGGCAGGAGATAGCAGACAGCGTACAGCAAGCCCTGACGGATGAGGTGATCAACCAAGCCTTTACAGCCTTGCCAGATACAATTGCCACGCTCACGGCCGATCCTCTTATCACCAAACTTAAATCACGACGGGATAAGCTGCCGCAGATAGCCCGCAACTATTATGAAACCCTGGCTAAAAACGTGCAGGTAGTGGGCACTGATAAGCACGAGCGCTTTGAAGTGGCGATACAGCCGAACGGCGATGTACGGGTGCGGATGTATAAAATACATAAAGGCGGAGAGATACAGCAGCTGCTTTACGAGCGCACTTTCCACCCATCCGAAACAAACCTGCTCGAAATTTACGGCTTAAGCGGAGAAGATGAGTTTGTATTTAAGGGCTCTACTAAACCAAAGCTAAAGATAAAAGTATGGGGAGGCGCCGGCGAAGACTGGTATGAATCCAATAGCGCAGCGCTTGCCAAGCGCGTGTGCATTTACGACAGCCTGTACCGTAACACCGTTAAAATGCCAGACGAAACGCATGTACAACTTGACAACGACCAGCAGGCGCAAACCTTTGACGCTGCAGGCTGGCTGCTTCGCTATTACCTGAATTAAAGTGCGTGCAAGTATGAATTATTCTGCCTTACGGTTTGGCCTCGTACAGTTATACTTTAGAGTAAGATAAAGCATCGGTGGTAGGTTATAGTAGAAAATAGTAATTTCACCGCAAATTGGCTACCGCTAAGCATATGCTTTAAGCCGGTAGATGTTCAATACCATTTACGCTTTATCTTTTACCCGTTCATGAAACAAACTTTACTCTCCTTGCTGATCTGTTTATCAGCGAGCCAGTTATCTGCGCAGCAGCTCGATTACCCAGTCACCCGCCAAACCGCCACAGCCGATACGTTTCACAGCCAGTATGTTGTACCAGATACGTACAGATGGTTAGAGGAGCCAAACAGCCCAGAGGTAAACGCCTGGGTGGAAGCTCAGAACAAAGTTTCCGGGAAGTACCTTACAAAGGCATCAAACCAGACTAATGCTTTTCTGGCCATAGATAAGTACTCTTATGTAAATACAACACAGAACTTCACTAAAGTCGGCAACTACTACTTCCGTTACTATTATTATAACAAGAACGGCACACCGGCTCTATACTATAAAAAAGAAATGAGCAAGGACCCAAGGCTCGATGACCTGAAGGCACTTGTAGACCCTGCGCATATTTCTGGCAAAGACAGAATTATGCTGGAGGGGTTCGATGTTTCTAAAAGCTCCAACCTGCTGGCCTATCAGTTTAGCCGCAATGGCAGCGATTGGGCCGAGATGAAAGTAGTGGATCTTAAAAAAGGCGTTCATCAATCAGATCATCTGCACAAGGTAAAGTTTTCCAACATTGCCTGGAAGGACAACGGCTTTTTCTACGCGGCTTACCCAGACGGAAACGACCAGAAAGTTTTTTACCACCGAATCGGAACAGCGCAAAGCGATGATAAGCTGATATTTGAGCGCGGCAATGCTGCTGTTACATTCCGCTTTTTTACCTCAGCCGATGAGCGCTTCTTTGTTCTGACAGAGGTTAACGAGCAGACCGGATTGAAGAACTACTATTACATAGATTACCAGCAAGCGCAGCCTGCACTAAAGCCGCTTTTAACCAATATCAGTTTTGGCTTGGATATACTTGGGGTTAACAATGGTAAGTTTATCGCTGAAACCAGCTATAAGGCTAACAACGGCCGCATAGTTGAGCTAGACCCAGGCGCACCCTTCAACTGGCGTGTTATTGTGCCTGAGTTCTCCAAAGAACTGCTGCTGAACACTTTTCTGATGAAGGACAGGTTTATCGCGACCTATTTAACCGATGGGCATCCGCTACTGACGGTATTCGACTACAGCGGCAAAATGCTTTACAAGCTTGAGCTGCCCGTAGCCACAACCATAGGTAACTTTACAGGCTCTCCTGATGATGACGAAGTACTCTACCGCTACGCTTCCTATACTTTCCCTTCGGTAGTTTACAAGTTTAACGTAAAGACTTTTGAGCGCACCCTCACCGACCGAACCACGGTAACTTACGACCTCGACAAGTTTGAGTATAAAGCGGTGGAATATCCGGGCAAAGACGGCACATTGATTCCGATAACGCTGGTTTATGAAAAAGGGCTGAAGCTAAACGGTAAAAACCCAACTCTACTGAAAGCTTACGGTGGCTTTGGTACTATCTCAACGCCAGGTTTTGAGCCGGGCATTATTCATTTTATCAGAAACGGCGGCGTGTTTGCCTATGCATCTGTGCGTGGCGGCGGAGAGAAAGGTGGGCAATGGGCCGCTCAGGGCCGCGGCGCTAACAAACAGACTTCTTTTGATGATTATATTTCAGCAGCAGAGTTTCTGATAAAGAGCGGCTATACTTCTCCTGACAAGCTTGCTGCAACCGGAGGTTCTAACGGAGGGTTGGTAGTAGTGTCGGCTCCCCGGTTTTAGAACCGTTTAGGAGTAGAGTATTCAACATATTTCAAATCACTTCTATCACCACTACTA
>NZ_CANLZM010000010.1 GCF_947495565.1 uncultured Pontibacter sp. | reverse complement strand
AAGAGAACTTCAAGGCTTTTATTCTGCTGGCTTGTATGCTGATTCTGCTTAAACAATTTATGAGATAGCTTCTAGTAATAAGATACAGTCTTTATTTAGACTAGACTTGCTATATTATTTTCCTTTTCCGCACTTTGAAGGTAATTAATGCTTACTAATACTCTACGTATGTGGTGTTGAATGCACCGTTGGAAACATCTATGACCTTGCCCGTAACAGGGTTAAAAGCCTTGAAATGAAAACGTCCTGCCACTGTTTTTCTACTCCTGTCAATGTCAGTGATTGACACCATTCCAGTATGCGCAGCATCTGTTTCGAATTCATCAGAACCAATGCTATTATCGAAATACCCTCTACTCAAGGTGTCTGTCAAGAAGTAATCCTTAATTGAAATACCTTGCCAATCCCTGATGCTAAGATAGATTCTCTCAGAACCATTCGAAGCTCTTACTGTCAAAACACTATCACTGTAAAGCAATCTTGCTGTAAGTGGACTTGCTTTAAAGTCGCCATTTTGACTGGGGAACCACTTCTTCCCATTCACCTCTGCACAGAAATTCTCGTTCCTACACAGATTTTCTTTGTTACAGCCAAATAGTGATAGAAGTATTAGAAGTAAGCTAAGTTTTGCTTTCATAAACTGAGACATAAATACTTTAAAATTTCACCTAACTACCAGCTAGCAGGAGTACCTACTCCTACTATCTGCATTATATGCGGAGGTATACTATTATGATTTTAAAATTGTCACCTACTAATATAGTATAAATTTAGTCATTCCTATCCTTTCGGCTGCATACCTGCCCCAGTCTGCTAACTCTTTTTTATATTTGCCCAGAACAGATGAATGAAGGTATAGATGAATCTTATTGAAGAACTTCGTTGGAGAGGCATGCTCCATGATTTCATGCCGGGTACAGAAGAACAGTTAGCCTCAGAAATGACTTCTGGCTATATCGGTTTCGACCCAACAGCCAAATCGCTGCACATAGGAAACCTGGCAACCATCATGCTATTGGTACACCTGCAGCGGGCCGGACATAAACCATATGCATTGGTTGGCGGTGCCACAGGTATGATTGGCGACCCTTCCGGCAAATCAGCGGAACGCAACCTGCTTTCTGAAGAGGCATTGCGCGAGAATCAGGAGGGTATTAAAAACCAGCTTGAGAGATTCCTGGACTTTAACTGCGGCGCCAACTCAGCTGAAATCGTTAATAACTATGACTGGTTTAAAGATTTCAACTTCCTGGACTTCCTGCGCGAAGTGGGTAAGCACATCACCGTGAATTACATGATGAGCAAAGACTCTGTGAAGAAGCGCATAAACGCTGATGAAGATGGCGATCGTGCTGAAGGCCTCTCCTACACTGAGTTTGCTTACCAGCTCATTCAAGGATACGACTTTTACCATCTTTATAAGAACAAAGGCCTCAAAATTCAAATGGGAGCCTCTGACCAATGGGGTAACATTACCACCGGCACTGAGCTTATCCGCCGCATGGACGGAGGCAAAGCGTATGCATTGGTAGGTAAACTGGTAACAAAATCAGATGGCACTAAATTCGGCAAGTCTGAAGGCGGCAATGTATGGCTCGACCCTGCCTTAACGTCACCTTACAAGTTTTACCAGTTCTGGCTAAACCTGTCGGATGAGGAAGCTGAAAAGCTGATAAAGGTTTATACTTTGCTACCGCAGGATGAGATCCAAATGGTATCAGAAGAGCACAAACAAGCCCCTCACCTGCGTTTGTTGCAGAAAGCCCTCGCTAAAGATGTTACAATTCGGGTACATTCCGAAGAAGACTACATGGCTGCTGTTGATGCCTCTGAAATTTTATTTGGAAAAGGTGATTTAGAGACGCTAAAAGGGCTTAAAGAGGATGTTTTACTGTCGGTTTTTGAAGGAGTACCTCAGATACAGGTGCCTCAGGACGACTACGTAAATGCCGGTACCGTAACCGACCTCCTTTCTGACTTAACAGGCGGGCAAGTGTTTGAATCTAAGGGAGAGGCACGCCGCATGATAAAAAATGGTGGAGTGAGTATAAATCGCCAGAAGGTGCAGAACGCTGAAGAGGCTGTTAACTTTGAACTGCTACAAGGCAAGTACTTGGTGGTGCAGAAAGGTAAGAAGAACTACTTCCTTATTTCCGTTAACTAACTGATATTAAGTGTGAAGTCAATAAAAAAGGTGACCTATTGAGGTCACCTTTTTGTTTTATTCAGTCTGTCTGAAATCTATTTGCTGTCAGCAGTGCTGTTTTTCATGTCCTGAACTTCCTTACGGATATCCTGAGCCATGTTCTTCAGGTCTTGCATGCCCTTACGTACGCGAGTACCAGCAGCTGCATTGTTTTTTTCGTAGAACTTTTCGAAGTCACCTTCCAGAGACATAACTAAGTCCTTCAGTTTGCTAAAGTTGTTGTTCATTAGAGCAATTGTTATAGTGAAACATTTGTTTTTATAGCTCTAATATACACATTTGTTACAAACAAGCAAAGATTAGAGAATTTTAATATAAGCCTCTGTGAGCTACTAGGCCGTAACTGCAGGCGAAGAGTAAAGTCCCTTATCTAGCTTTTGTGCAATTTTCTCAAATGCGTTGATTGTCTCTTCCACATCGGCCAAAGTATGAGCGGCAGTAGGAATTAGGCGAAGCATTATCACATCTTTAGGAACAACCGGATAAACTACAATAGAGCAGAAAATGCTGAAGTTTTCGCGCAGGTCCAGCGTCAGCTGCGTTGCGTCTGGAATCTGGCCGTTTAAGAATACCGGCGTTACAGGAGATTCTGTTGTACCTATATTAAAGCCTTTCTCGCGTAGTCCGCTTTGTAAGGCGTGTACTACCTCCCACAGCTTATCCTTCAGCTCAGGCTTAGAACGAAGCAGCTCCAGGCGTGTAAGCGCACCAACCACTAAAGGCATCGGCAGCGACTTAGCAAATATCTGAGAACGCATGTTATAGCGCAGGTACTCTACCACTTGCTCGTTAGAAGCAACAAAGGCACCAATGCTGGCCATAGACTTGGCAAACGTAGAGAAGTATACATCAATACCGTCCTGCACACCTAAGTGCTCGCCGGTACCTGCTCCTGTTGCACCCATTGTACCGAAACCGTGGGCATCATCTACAAACAAACGGAAGTTAAACTTCTCCTTCAGCTCAACCACTTCACGCAGCTTACCCAAATTACCAGACATACCAAATACGCCTTCTGTAATTACCAGAATAGCGCCACCAGTGTTTTGTGTCCAGCGTGTAGCACGCTCCAGCTGCTTCTCAAGGCTCTCTATATCATTATGGCCATACACGAAGCGCTTACCCTGATGCAGGCGCACACCGTCTATGATACAAGCATGAGATTCGGCATCGTAAACAATAACGTCGTGGCGGTCAACCAGCGCATCTATAATAGATAGTACACCCTGGTAACCAAAGTTCAGCAGCATAGAATCTTCCTTCTTCACAAAGTCAGCCAGCTCAGACTCCAGTTGCTCATGCAGGTTAGTATTACCGGACATGATACGAGCACCCATAGGTGTGGCCATGCCCCATTCTGCAGCCGCTTCTGCATCAGCCTTGCGCACCTCAGGGTGGTTGGCAAGTCCTAGGTAGTTGTTCAGGCTCCAGGTTAACACATCTTTGCCTCTGAATTTCATTCGAGGAGCAATTTCACCCTCTAGTTTAGGAAACGTGAAATAGCCATGCGCATAATGTGAGTGGCTGCCTAAAGGACCACGGTTGGTCAACAACTTTTCAAATAAATCCACTTGTGTAATAATTTGGTTATCGGGATAATTTCAGATCAAATCGCTATCACTCCTTACTTTTTACAATAAGGCACAATGTAGCGCAAAGTTATGGTTTATTCACCTCATATACAATTGTTACCCTATACTGCACACTTCATTTTTGGTGAACCCACTTTTATGTTTGCCTTCAAAAGCTTTTCTTTGATGTAAAATAAACCATAGCTTTTGCATGAGAAAGATCAATAAGATACTGGTAGCCAACCGAGGCGAGATTGCTTTGCGTGTTATGCGCACAGCTAAAGAAATGGGAATCAAGACTGTAGCTGTATATAGCGAAGCCGATCGCAATGCCTTACATGTTCGATTTGCCGATGAGGCTGTATGTGTAGGTGGCCCAAAATCTAGTGAGTCTTACCTGCGTGGCGATGTGATCATACAAGTTTGCAAAGATCTTGAGGTAGATGCCATTCACCCAGGCTATGGTTTCTTGTCTGAGAACGCTGGTTTTGCAAAAGCCGTACAGGAGGCCGGATTAATTTTTATAGGCCCTTCTCCTGAGGCTATTGATTTAATGGGTAGCAAGCTTGCCGCAAAAGCAGCAGTTGCGAAATACAACATCCCAATGGTGCCTGGCACAGAGCATGCTATTACTGATGTGGAAGAGGCAAAGCAGATCGCCACTCAGGTAGGTTTCCCGATACTGATCAAAGCCAGTGCCGGTGGGGGTGGCAAAGGTATGCGCGTCGTAAATGATGTGGAGTCTTTTGAAGAGCAAATGCAGCTGGCTGTAAGCGAAGCAACCTCCGCTTTCGGTGATGGCTCTGTTTTTATCGAGAAATACATCGGCTCTCCGCGCCACATCGAAATTCAGGTATTAGGCGATACCCATGGCAATATTGTTCATCTGTTCGAACGTGAATGCTCCATCCAGCGCCGCCACCAAAAAGTAATTGAGGAGGCACCATCTGCTGTGCTCACTCCTGCCCTGCGCGAGGAAATGGGACGAAATGCGGTGAACGTTGCCAAAGCCTGCGATTATGTGGGAGCCGGTACGGTAGAGTTTCTATTGGATGAAAACATGAACTTCTACTTCCTGGAAATGAACACGCGCCTACAGGTGGAGCACCCGGTAACGGAGCAAATTACAGGTTTAGATCTTGTTAAAGAACAAATTCTTGTAGCAGAGGGTAACGCCTTAAGTTTTAAGCAGGAAGACTTAACTATAAACGGACATGCACTGGAGTTACGTGTTTATGCCGAAGACCCTGCAAACAATTTCCTTCCGGATATCGGCAAGCTAGAAACTTACAGAAGACCACAAGGATTAGGCGTGCGTGTAGATGATGGTTTTGAGCAAGGTATGGAAATACCAATTTACTATGACCCTATGATTGCCAAGCTGGTTACATTCGGCAAAGATCGTAAGGAGGCCATAGACAAAATGCTGCGAGCTATTGAGGAGTACCAGATTACTGGTATAGAAACGACTTTACCTTTCGGCAGCTATGTGCTGCAGCACGAGGCATTTGTAAGCGGAAACTTTGACACGAAATTTATAGAGCGCCATTTTAGCCCAGATGTGCTGGAGAGAAAACCAGATGAAGCAGCCGACGAAATTGCAGTAGCCCTGGCTGCCATGCTGATGAACAAGCAGAAGCCAGCAACCGCTGATACAGCAACAACTGCAGAAACAGGAAACTCTAACTGGAGGACAAACAGGACTAGGTAAGTATAGTTTAAAAATCAAATTTTATATCCAGAAGTGAAAGTCTAAGCTAGAACTTCTGGATATTTTTTATCCTCATGATAGGAAAGTGCTGACAGTTCACTCTGCCAATCAATATGATAGATAACGCTAAGAGCCGTTTTAGCATTGTGTCCTCAACAGCGTGGTTTTCACTGGCTGGTTTATTTATTCCAGGATTTACTGCGGTCGGTATTTTAGGGCTGCAACAGCTTATCGTGTTATCAGGAGTTGAATGCGCTAGCGCCTGGGATGTACTTTGGCACATAACAGGTGCAGGTTGCTTTCTTTTGCCCTGGTTATTCTTCTTGTATATTCTGAAAACTCACATTGACAATAATGCTTTGAAAACATGGCTATTGCTTTTTAATGTAACAGAGTATGCATTGCTTCAGGCATTACTTGCTTCGTTCTTTACAAATGGACAAACATTGTGTTATGTAGTAGATGGGCAGAATGGATTAGAGTTTGCTTTCACTGGTTGGTTTGCAATTCCAATACTGTTTGTGATAAGCTTAGTATTTCAACGAGTTAGCAAATTTTATATTGAAGAAAATGAAGATCAGTAAGTTGAATTTATACTTTATAATTTGCCTTTAGCTAATTACAAAGTTTTGTAAATGCGAATCTGTCTAGATTTTTTTGCAAATGGCTTAAACCAACAAGTAGAGGCTACTGCAGCGTGAATTGCTGGTGAGATACACCAACAATGGCGGTTTTTAAAGTATGAAATGAAGACTCTAAACAACCTTGGCTTATAAAAACAAAAAGGCTTAGCGCAATGCTAAGCCCTTTTCGTAATATATCTGAAAGTAAATTACTTTACTTTATCAACGATAGTTTTGAAAGCTTCTGGATGATTCATCGCCAGGTCAGCAAGTACTTTGCGGTTTAGGTCGATGTTAGCCTTCTTCAGGCCACCCATTAGCACAGAGTAAGACAAACCGTGTTCACGAGCACCGGCATTGATACGCTGGATCCACAGCGCTCTGAAGTCTCTCTTTTTAGCTTTTCTATCGCGGTAAGCATAAAGCAAACCTTTTTCTACCGCGTTTTTCGCAACTGTCCAAACATTCTTGCGACGGCCAAAGTAACCTTTGGCCATTTTCATTACTTTCTTTCTTCTGTGTCGTGCTGCTACGACATTTACCGATCTAGGCATTTCTTTAAAGTTTTGGCGGCTGGTGATTAAATAATCTTTATTGACCAGATACCGGGTTCGTACTAATAATTAACCTTTCTAATTCTATCGAAGAATTAGATTTTCAGCATGAATTTAACGTTTGCTTCATCAGCTTTGCTAACAAGGCCGATGTGCGTCAAATTACGCTTCTGCTTTGTCGTCTTCTTAGTCAGGATGTGGCTCTTGTAAGCGTGCTTACGCTTAATTTTGCCAGTACCTGTCAAAGAAAAACGCTTCTTTGCACCAGATTTGGTTTTTACTTTTGGCATGAGTATATAATTAATTGAAAAAATTACTTTTTCACAGGAGCATTCTTCGGTGACAGAATCAGGAACATGCGTTTCCCTTCCAGTTTAGGCAGTTGCTCCACTTTTGCCAGTTCTTCCAGAGCTTGTGCAAACTTCAGCAGCAGGATCTCACCGCGCTCTTTGAACACAATAGATCTACCAACGAAGTGCACATAAGATTTGATCTTATATCCGCTCTCCAGAAAGCCTTTGGCATGCTTCAGCTTAAACTCGAAATCGTGGTCATCGGTGTTAGGGCCGAAACGAATTTCCTTGATAACGACTTTTTGCTGCTTCGCCTTCATCTCCCTCGTCTTCTTCTTCTGTTCGTACTTGAACTTAGAATAGTCGATAATGCGGCACACGGGAGGGTTGGCTGTTGGCGAAATCTCAACCAGGTCAAGATTTTGCTCATTAGCCATTTTCTGAGCATCTCGGGTTGAGTATACTCCTTGCTCAACATTGTCACCAACTAACCTGACCTCTCTGGCAGTTATCTTATCATTGACTTTGTATGGCTCCTCCACTTTTCCGCGTGGGATGTAGCGCCTGTTTTGCGTAGCTATGGTTGTACCTCCTTTAAATTAAATTCTACAATTAGGGTGCGAATATCGCAATTTATATATCAAAAAAGAAATTTCTTTCTTAATTGTTCAGCATTTCGGCTATTTTGCCCTGAAAGAAGGTGCTAAATTCCTCAATCGCCATGGATCCAAGGTCTCCCTCTCCGTGTCTTCTTACTGATACTGCACCGTTCTCCTGCTCCTTCTCCCCTACAATCAGCATGTATGGCACCTTTCTAACTTCAGCATCCCGGATTTTACGTCCGATCTTTTCATCGCGGTTATCAATGTAACCCCTGATGTCGTCTTGCTGCAGGCGGTCGTAAACTTGCTGAGCGTAATCGTGGTACTTCTCTGAGATAGGAAGTATGGCGATCTGCTCAGGGCTAAGCCACAACGGGAAATTGCCACCGCAATGCTCAATCAGCACTGCCACAAATCGCTCCAGAGAGCCAAATGGCGCGCGGTGAATCATAACAGGGCGGTGCTTCTGATTATCAGCACCAATATATTCCAACTGGAAGCGTTCTGGCAACTGATAATCTACCTGAATAGTTCCGAGTTGCCATTTACGGCCAAGGGCATCCTTCACCATAAAGTCAAGCTTTGGTCCGTAAAACGCAGCCTCTCCCAATTCGGTTACAGTTGAAAGGCCTTTCTCGGCGGCTGCCTCAATAATAGCGCTCTCAGCCTTATCCCAGGCTTCATCGCCTCCAATGTATTTTGCTTTGTTCTCAGGGTCTCGTAATGAAATCTGAGCTGTATAATCCTCAAAACCCAATGCCTTGAAAACATACAACACCAGGTCGATTACTTTAAGAAACTCTTCCTTCACCTGGTCTGGGCGGCAGAAGATATGTGCATCGTCCTGCGTAAACCCGCGCACCCGCGTTAAGCCGTGTAATTCCCCGCTTTGCTCGTAACGATATACAGTGCCGAACTCTGCCAGACGAACCGGCAGCTCCTTATAAGAGCGTGGGCGCGTTTTGTAAATTTCGCAGTGATGCGGGCAGTTCATCGGTTTCAGGAAGAACTCCTCTCCTTCGTTTGGTGTCTTTATCGGCTGGAAAGAGTCTGCACCATACTTCTCATAATGTCCAGAGGTAACATAAAGCTCTTTACTGCCGATGTGTGGCGTAACCACAGGCTGGTAACCTGCCTTTACCTGCGCTTTACGCATAAACTGCTCCAGGCGCTCACGCAGTAAGGTTCCTTTCGGCAACCAAAGCGGCAAGCCCATGCCTACTTTCTCAGAAAAGGCAAACAGCTCCAGTTCTTTACCAAGTTTGCGGTGGTCACGTTTTTTGGCTTCCTCCAGACGCTCCAGGTATTCTGTCAGCTCCTTCTGTTTCGGGAAAGTAACCCCGTAAATTCGGGTCAACTGCTTGTTCTTCTCATCGCCACGCCAATAAGCACCGGCAATGTTCATGATTTTGGCAGCTTTGATAAAGCCAGTATTCGGTAGGTGCGGCCCACGGCAAAGGTCTACAAACTTACCCTGCTCGTAAAATGTGATAGAGCCGTCCTCCAGATCTTTGATCAGATCGAGTTTATACTCATCGCCTTTCTTAGTGAAGTACTCAACAGCCTCAGCTTTAGAAACTTCACTGCGCAGGTATTCGTTTTTCTGTCTGGCCAGCTCCAGCATTTTCTGCTCCAGCTTTGCAATATCTTCCTGAGAAAGGTGGTGCTCCCCAAGATCAACATCATAGTAAAAACCGTTTTCTACCGGAGGACCGATTCCAAATTTAACGTCTGGGTAAAGGTCTTCCAGGGCTTCTGCCAAAAGGTGAGCTGATGAGTGCCAGAATGTGTTCTTGCCCTCGTCATCGTTCCAGGTGAGCAGCTGCACCGCAGAATCCTCTTTAATAGGGCGTGTAGCATCCCAAACTGATCCGTTTACTTTGGCAGCGAGCACGTTGCGGGCAAGGCCTTCGCTAATGCTCTGTGCAATCTCAAGGCTGGTTACGCCGCTATCATACTGGCGCACCGATCCATCTGGCAGTGTGATGTTAATCATAGTTGTTTATCTTTCTATCTGTTCCTGTAGGCGTACAGCTGCACTATCAGGTATTGGTCTTTCAACTTTATACTTTAATCGGGCAATGGACCTGTTGGCATACGTGGCGGTTGGGTCTATCTTTAATAACCGCTCATACGTGGTGAGGGCTTTGGTATACAAGCCTGTTCGCTCATAAGCAGTAGCCAATTTAATCAGGTATTCCTGATTAAGCTTATACTTCTTATTATGATAAATTTTCTCGAGGTGCTCTAGTGCCTCCTCATTATTCCCGAGGGTAAGCTGATGCACACCAAGTTTATATTGAGCGCCGGATAAAGTATCGTTTATACTTACTGCTTTAGCGAAAGCTTGCATAGCGCTGTCCTGCTTCTGATCAACCTGATATACAATTCCCTTGTTGTACCATAGCTTAGCGTCTTCCGGAGCTTTTTTTATGGCGCTTTGCAAGTATGGCTTCGCGGCATAAAACTCTCCCTTGCCTACTAGCAAGGCTGCCAGTTCGCGCTGCGGCTGCATGAAGTCCGGTGCCTGCTCCAGGGCCAGCTTATAGTTCTGCAGAGCCTTGGCAGAGTCTCCGGTTGCCTCCTGCACCCGGCCTTTGTAGTAAAAAGCAAATTCATCGGCGGGTGAAAGCTCCTGTGCTTTTCTAACATACTCCATCGCCTGCTTATACTCTTTGCGCTGCAAGTATAACTCCCCTAGCAGTACATATAAAGATGCACTCTGGTAGGAGTTTCGTTCTGCAGTAAGCGCCAGCGGCAGCGCTTCTTCCGGCTTACCCATTGCGCGCAGCACCTGTGCTTTCACAAACAAAGTATAAGGCTCTTTTTTTGTTAGCCTCACCGCTTCTTCAGCATCCTGCAGCGCTTGCTCTAAATTACTTTTCTGAAGCAGCACAACGGCACGGCGGGCATATAAACTACCGTCTCGCTTCGAGTTCTCTATAGCAGCATTCAGGTTTTGCAACTGTGCGGCAGGATCATCTTTCACCTCCTGCAGATTTACCATCTGCTCCTTGTTCCCTTCTTCAAAGTCACAGGAACTTAGGCTCATCAATAATACCAACAGCATCAAGCTTACATTCCGCACCATTACCGGCCTAATTTATACTTCTGTAAAGGGTTTCATACTTACCGCGCTAAATTAAGACATTTTACCCAAATAGAAACACATCTTGCGCAGGAAGCGTGCCTCACAGTTAAAACAAAAAGCCTGCCACCGAATTGGGAGCAGGCTTTTTGCAGTTTATTTACCATTTTACATTTTCTGCTGCTGCTGCAACATCATACTGCATCGCCTGCTAAGCTCCAACTCCTCTTTCGTGTCGAGTGTCAGCGTAAGTGCTTTCTTTAAAATACTTACACAGGCGGTGGTATTTTTCATTTCCTTGTAAACGCTGGCAAGATCATAATAATAACGAATGTTATCAGGCTCATTGGCTATAGCATGCTCTATGGCTTCGGCGGCTTTCTCATTTGTGGCCTCACCGCAAACGCCTCCGAAAAAAACTTTAGAGGCAGCCTTTTCAGCAAAGTTCAGGTTAGCCATTTTAAAATACCAGCGACCGAGTGCATGCCAGGCTCCAGCATGCTGGTCGTTATTAGCAAGCGCCGCATCTACAAAAGATTTAATCTGATGTATACCAGTTAGCCTTTCCTTTGGCCCTAAAACCATGGCGTTAACCCCCAATGACACGGCCATCACGTAATTAGACTGTGCATCGGTTGGCTGCAGCTCATACGCTTTGGCAGCAAATTCTTTCGCCTTCGTAAAATGAGCCTGCTTTCGGGTTTCGTCCGAAAATCTCTCACCAATTCGGCTATGAAGCAAACTGGCTCTGCAAAGTGCCTCGTAGTTATCAGGAGTTTTGGCGATAACCTCTTCAAAAAGAAGAAGCGCTTCGCTTTCTTTATAATCACTTAAAAGCTGCTCCGCACGTTTCATCAATTCATTGTTACCTGATTCGCCTCCCTCTGCCAGAATAACCGCAGGAAATGCTAAACAGAGTACGCATGAAAGTATGGCAGCTTTAAAAGTTTTATTCATAAAAGAAAAATTCACTCCTGTAATCTACTAAGTACGTTAGACTTATGCAAGGCTGCAGGAGAGAATTTAGAAAAGATCAAACTGCTTCTTCTCCTTCAGAGCCTTCTTGGCCTTGTCAGCCTCTTTGTCTGTTTCTACGTCTTCAGTTGGCTTGGGTTGGGTGCCGCTGGCTCTGGCTGCTTCCTCAGCAAGTTCTTTTAATTTAGAGGGCAGCGTAACCGGTTCCTTTTTAGCCGCTTTTTTTGATTTTGGCCTGTCATCCTGCGGCTGCTCTACTTCCTGCATCTTCAACACTTCTACCTCAAAAATCTTAAAGTAGTTGAGCTTGTTACCTAATGCTTTCCAGCCCTTAACATCTATAAATTCGTTCAGTAAAATTTTCTCTGATTCCCGCTCACCACGCAAGGAACGCTTGAACTTTATACTTGCCAATGGCTCCGGATGTGTAGACACAGCTTCCAGTCTGGAGTTTTTTGTCTCAGGTATAAATGAAAACCGCTTGCCCACCGAAGTCGTCTCAATTTTGAAACGCTTTACATAGTAGGTTTTATTATCGCCTTCGTAGTAGATGGCAGAGATTACCAGTTCCGGATCAAACTTTTGCAGCACCTTCAGCTTCTCTACAGTATAGTGGTTAGCCAGGTCAAACGAGGTTTGCTCATAAGTGCCGTCTTCGTATACGGCAAGTATAGAATCGTCTGTATTGAAGGAGCCCAGATAACGGCCACGGCCTTCTGTATTCAGCCTTCCGATTACCTCATCATAATAAATCTCGCGTCCGCCTAGTGTAGACTCGCCTAAACTCTTCTGAACGACCTTCTTAACCGGGTATTTAGTAACGATATTGCCGTTAGAGCCCTTGCCTTTGATCATCAGCTCTGCAAAATCAAAATCAAGGACCTTGTTTCTGGCTGATGCGTTTGGCGTAAGTGAAATTGTAACCACCTCTGACTCTGAGTTAGGATTTGCTGTCAGGTAGTGTACCTTAGATCCTTTGTTACCCTTCGTCAAATCATACTCTTTGTCGCGGGTGATGGATTTAACGGCAAAGCGCTTGGCAAACGATACACCTGACTTACCATCTAAGTAAATCATATTGTAGACCATGTGCTCGTCGTTCTTATTGTAGACACCGGCCAGGATAATATCTTTCCCAACAAAGGTTTTCTCAGCCACTTTGGTCACCATGAACTTGCCATCCTTACGGAACACGATGATATCATCCATATCGGAGCAGTCGCATACAAACTCGTCTTTACGCAGCGCCGTTCCGATAAAGCCATCCTTTGCGTTCATGTATAGCTTTTGGTTGGCTATGGCAACGTTCTGTGCATTAATCACATCAAAAGTTTTAACCTGCGTGCGCCGCTCTTTGCCTTGCCCATACTTTTTCAGGAGTCCTTCAAAGTATGCGATTGCGTAGCGGATCAGGTTTGCCAGGTTATCATCCACGACAGCCATCTCCTCTTCCAGCTTATTGATGTATTCATCCGCTTTGAAGGAGTCATACTTGGAGATGCGCTTTATCTTTATTTCAGTCAGACGGATAATGTCTTCTTCTGTTACTTCACGGCGCAGCAGGTGCTTGTAAGGATCCAGGCCTTTGTCAATGGCAATTAATACAGCCTCCCAAGTCTCACATTCCTCAATATCGCGGTAAATGCGGTTCTCGATAAAAATTTTCTCCAGCGATGAGTAATGCCATTTGTCCTCTAACTCACCTTTTCGGATCTCTAACTCGCGTTTGAGCAGGTCTACTGTTTTGAAAGTAGAAATTCGAAGCAGCTCGTTTACATCCAGGAAGTGTGGCTTATCATTGATAATCACACAAGCGTTCGGAGAGATGGATACCTCGCAATCGGTAAAGGCATAAAGCGCATCTATGGTTAAGTCCGGAGAAACACCTGCCGGTAAATGCACCTGTATCTCAACATCGGCAGCCGTATTATCAACTACTTTCTTTACCTTGATCTTATTGTTCTCGCTTGCTTTTACAATAGACTCCATCAGACCAGTCGTAGTTGTGCCGTAAGGCACATCACGGATAATCAGCATGGTTTTATCTACCTTCTCTATAGTGGCGCGCACACGGATTTTACCCCCGCGCTGGCCACCGTTATAGTTGGTCACGTCTACCTGGCCGCCTGTCAGGAAGTCTGGCAGCAGGTTTGTACTACGGCCTTTCAGTATATCCACAGAGCCTTTGATCAGTTCTCTGAAGTTATGTGGCATAATCTTAGTAGAAAGACCTACAGCGATACCCTCTACCCCCTGCGCCAGCAGCAGCGGAAACTTTACAGGCAGTGTTACCGGCTCATTTTTTCGTCCATCGTAACTTAGCTGCCAAAGCGTTGTCTGTGGGTTAAACACTACATCCAGCGCAAACTTAGAAAGTCGTGCCTCAATGTAACGCGGTGCAGCTGCACTATCGCCGGTACGTACATCACCCCAGTTACCCTGTGTCTCAATCAGCAGGTCTTTCTGCCCGATATTTACCATGGCGTCGCCAATAGAGGCGTCACCGTGCGGGTGGTACTGCATGGTCTGGCCAATCACGTTAGCTACCTTGTTGAAGCGGCCATCGTCCATCTCGCGCATGGCGTGCAGGATACGGCGCTGCACCGGCTTGAGGCCGTCTTCTATGGCTGGCACTGCACGTTCCAGTATTACGTAAGAAGCATAGTCGAGGAACCAGTTTTCATACAGTCCGGAAACAGGCGTTACGTTATGGATGATTTCTTCCTCTCCATCCGTGAACTCCACCTCCAGCTCTTCGTTATGCTCTAATTCTTCCTTGTTCAACTCGTCGTTATGCATATACTTCTTCTACTATATCTTTTTCAATCTTCAGGTTCTCGATAATAAACTGCTGACGGTCTGGTGTATTTTTACCCATGTAGTAGCTCAGCATTTTTTGGATAGTGGTATCCTTGTGCAGGATCACCGGCTTCAGCTTGATGTTCTCTCCAATAAACTTCCCGAACTCATCCGGAGAAATCTCACCCAAACCTTTAAACCGCGTGATTTCAGGCTTCTTTCCAAGCTTGTTAATGGCTTCTTGCTTTTCAGTTTCGTTGTAGCAGTAGATCGTTTCTTTCTTGTTGCGTACCCGGAAAAGCGGCGTTTCAAGTATAAACACGTGCCCGTTACGCACCAAATCCGGGAAGAACTGCAGGAAGAACGTTAGCAGCAGCAGGCGGATGTGCATCCCGTCTACATCGGCATCTGTGGCGATTACCACTCGGTTGTAACGCAGGTTTTCCAAGCCTTCCTCAATATTAAGCGCGTGTTGCAACAGGTTAAACTCCTCGTTCTCGTACACTACTTTCTTTTTCATGCCGAAGCAGTTCAGAGGCTTACCGCGCAAGCTGAAAACAGCCTCAGTATCTACATTGCGAGACTTGGTAATGGAACCACTCGCCGAATCACCCTCCGTGATGAAGAGCGTAGACAGCAGCGAGTTCTCGTGCTTATCCTCGTTGAAGTGCAGGCGGCAGTCGCGGAGCTTGCGGTTGTGCAGGTTAGCTTTTTTAGCACGCTGGTTCGCCAGTTTTTTCACGCCGGCCATGTCTTTGCGCTCCCGCTCACTTTGCTCTATGCGTTTTTTCAGCGCCTCGGCGGTAGTTGGGTTCTTGTGCAGGTAGTTATCCAGATGCTCCTTCACAAAGTCATTGATGAAAGCACGCACGGCTGGCCCGTCTGGCCCCATCTCAATAGAGCCAAGCTTTGTCTTTGTCTGCGATTCAAAAACCGGCTCCTGGACACGCAAAGAAATGGCACCTATAATAGACCCGCGGATATCAGTGGCATCATAGTCTTTTTTGTAGAAGTCGCGCACGGTCTTCACTACTGCTTCGCGGAAAGCCGCCAGGTGCGTACCGCCCATAGTTGTGTACTGGCCGTTCACAAACGAGTAATACTCCTCACCGTAGTCATTGCCATGCGTCAGGGCTAATTCTATATCCTCTCCTCTCAGGTGGATGATCGGGTAACGCATGCTCTCCTCGTCGGCTTTGTTGCGGAGCAGGTCCAGCAGGCCGTTTTCAGAGTAGAATTTTTTACCGTTGAAATTTATAGTCAGACCAGCATTCAGATACACATAGTTCCATATCTGGTTTTCCAGGTAGTCCGGGTTAAACTGATAATTCTTAAAGATGGAATCGTCCGGAGTAAAGATTGTGAGGGTACCGTTACGCTGGCTAGAGTCCTGCACCTCCTGGTCGTCTGTCAGCAAGCCTTTCTCAAATTCGGCGGCTTTCATTTTACCATCACGCACAGACTGAATCCGGAAATGGCTGGAAAGCGCATTTACCGCTTTAGTACCCACACCATTCAAACCCACAGACTTCTGGAAGGCCTTGCTGTCATACTTGCCGCCGGTGTTGATCTTGCTCACACAGTCAATTACCTTACCCAACGGAATACCACGGCCGTAGTCGCGCACCTGCACTTTGTGGTCGGATATTTTGACCTCGATAGTCTTACCGTAACCCATCACGTGTTCGTCGATGGAGTTATCGATTACCTCTTTTACTAAAATGTAAATACCGTCGTCTGCCGAAGAACCATCGCCCAGTTTACCGATATACATACCCGGGCGCAGCCTGATGTGTTCGCGGGGCTCCAGGGAGCGGATGCTGTCTTCATTGTAATTGTGCTCTAACTCTGCCATTCTGTAAGCGTAAGTGTAGTTGATTAGGTAATATCAATGCGAAAGATAGGAAAATATAGAAAACAAGACGCAACTGAATAGTTCCTATCCAAGGCTAAATTAAGAAGAACCTAAATGATTTACTAATTATTTTAGTTATTCTCCTTACTCAAAAAGCTGCATCTGTCTATTAACAGTATAATCATGAAGCTAGTTCAGCAAACCTCCAGCATTTTAAAGGTGTTTTAACTAAATTATTTAGCAACTTTATATATTAATAAATAGATGCTTTAACGCTTAACATTCGCTTATTTTGAGAGGCAGACACAGACCTTGGCAAATCCGACAAATGTCAACAAATTGTTAAATGGAAATAAAACTACCCGCTTATTTTAAATACACTGTTATACTTCTGGGCTTCGCCCTGCTTATATACACACTACAGGCATTCAAGGCGATTTTAATGCCTTTGGCTTTTGGACTTCTCTTTGCCTTGCTGCTGCTTCCACTTACTCGTGACCTGGAGAAAAAGCTGCGCTTCCCAAGGCCTTTGGCCATACTTGCCAGCATCACGCTGGTAATTGTTATACTTGGCCTGGTGGTTTGGCTGTTATCCATGCAGCTGGTTAGCCTTGCTTCTGAGCTGGAGACGATAGGTAAAAACATGCAAAAGCTGATAACCAGGATGCAGGAGTTCATGCTTAGCAATTTCGGCATTGCGCCACCTAATAAGTCAGAGTTGTTTCAGAATGCTATTGGCGGGCTGCAGGAGTTTACCACCACGTTTCTGGGCAGTACTATTTCTATCACCACAGGCGCTATTACAGTTCTTACTTTGGTGCCTATTTTTGTATTCCTGCTGCTATACTACCGCGATCACCTGGAGCAGTTTCTATTCAAGTTTGTGACCAAAGACCGGCGCGGAGGTGTCATCAAGACCATAACGGACATACAACATGTGGTGCAGAGCTACATTTCTGGGCTGATGATTGTAATTGTGGTGGTGGCGCTGCTGAATACTGCCGGGCTGCTTATACTTGGCGTAAAGTACGCCATCTTCTTTGGGGTGTTTGCCTCCATACTTACCATTATTCCTTACATCGGTATACTTATTGGCGCATCGCTGCCAGCCCTTTTTACCCTAGCCACTACCGGCAACCTGCTGGATGCGGTGCTGGTGGTAATAGTTTTTATGTTTGTGCAGTTTCTGGAAGGTAACTTTATCACTCCGTTTGTGGTGGGCTCTAAAGTAAGCCTGAACCCGTTTGCGGCCATACTTGCCCTCTTGATCGGCGGTGAGGTTTGGGGAGCGGCAGGTATGATTCTCTCTATCCCGATGATTGCCATGATGAAAGTGATTTTTGATGTGTATGAGCCGCTGCAACCAATTGGTTTTCTGATGGCAGATATGGACGAGTTGAAACCAAAAAGGAAAGGGCGCGTCCGGAATTGGTTTGATGAAATAGTAAATGGCATTTTGCGCGGCAAAAAGAACCCGAACGAGTAATTTTGCTAACAGCATTTGCAGCATTAAAGCAACCAGAGCGATTTGAAACGGATTACTAAGAATTTTGGTTTAGAAGAAGGGCCCGCAGCAGATGCCTCCGGCCCCGATGAACACCACCTAAACCAAAGCAACTTGTACGCGATAGTAGATATTGAGACTACCGGAGGTCAGCCGCACCAGGACAAGATCACCGAAATTGCTATTTTCATACACGATGGGGAGAAGATCGTAGACAAATACCATACGCTTATAAACCCTGAGCGCACCATTCCCTACTTTATCACCCAACTTACAGGAATAAAAGACGACATGGTGCAGGACGCGCCTAAGTTTTATGAGGTGGCAAAAGAGATTGTAGAGTTTACGGAGGGGAAGGTATTTGTAGCGCATAACGTACGGTTTGACTACTCGTTTATGAAGAAGGAGTTTGCCGACCTTGGCTTCACCTTTCAGCGCAAAACGCTTTGCACCGTACGCCTCAGCCGCTCTTTGATGCCCGGTTTGCCATCTTACAGCCTGGGCAAGCTCTGCAAAAGTATAGACATCCCCTTAACCCAAAGGCACCGCGCCATCGGCGACGCCGAAGCCACTGCCATACTTTTCGACAGGCTCATCAAGATCAACCGCCCGGTGGTGGACGGCAACATGAACATGGCCGCCGAGCATACCTCGCAGGTGCTGAAGCAGGAGATTAAAACATCGTTGCTGCCCCCAGCCATTAGTAAAGAGCAGGTAGATGCGCTCCCTATGGTGCCAGGTGTGTATTACTTTTATAACGAGGAGGGCGAGGTTATCTATGTTGGTAAAAGCATCAACATAAAGAAACGCATCATTCAGCATTTCAACATAGACTATAAAAGCCGCAAATCGCTTGACTTTAAAAACAACATTACGGATATATCCTATGAGTTGATGGGCAATGAACTGGTATCGCTACTGTTCGAGTCGGCTGAGATAAAGCGCATGAAACCGCAGTACAACCGCGCTCAGCGCCGCAGTGTGTTTAACACCGGTATCTTTGTTTACGAAGATGAAAACGGCTACAAACGCCTTAGCTACGGCAGCGTGAACAAAGCTGACAACATCAGCATGACTCCAATTATCGCGCTTTCAAATCATTTTAAAGCCAAAGGTTTCCTCTTCCATAAAGTAGCCAAGTATAACCTCTGCCAGAAACTGTGCGATTTGTACAAGACAAACGGTGCATGCTTTGATCATCAGGTCCACCAGTGCCAGGGGGCTTGTATTGGCAAGGAAAGTCCGGAGGAGTATAACAAACGTGTGGAGGAGGCGATTGACTCGTTTACTTATGAGCACACCAGCTTCGTCATTATCGGCAAAGGCCGTGAGCCGGGCGAGCGCTCCGTGGTTGTAGTAGAGCACGGCACTTATCTTGGGTTTGGTTTTGTAGATGAAACATTCTCTGCCAATAACCTGGAGGACTTTAAATCTGCCATACAACGCTACAACGATAACAAGGACGTGCAGCAGATTATCCGCAACTATATGCGTGGCAAACACAAAGATAAAGTACTCGTATTTGATTAGCTTATGCTTGTATGAGAGCTGCGTTTGCTTTTACAGTAAAAGGCTCCTAAATTCAGGTCTTAAAATATTTAAAACGGATTCTTTTAAATCAACCATTAATAAAATAAATCTGTGAACGAAACTAAAACAAGATTCAGACCGGGTGTACTTTTCGGTGATGAAGTAACAGAGCTTTTCAAGTATGCGAATGAGAATAACTTCGCGCTTCCTGCCGTAAACGTAATTGGCACTGACTCTGTAAACGCTGTTCTTGAAACGGCAAAAGCAGTAAACTCACCAGTAATTATCCAGTTCTCCCATGGCGGAGCACAGTTTTTTGCCGGTAAAGGCTTAGCAAACGACGAGCAGAAAGCTGCTATCGCCGGCGCTATTTCAGGAGCCCAGCACGTGCACCTGATGGCTGAAGCTTACGGTGTGCCTGTAGTACTGCACACAGACCACGCTGCAAAAAAACTGCTCCCTTGGATTGACGGCCTGCTGGATGCAGGTGAAAAATACTTTGAGCAGCACGGCAAGCCGCTATACAGCTCTCACATGCTGGACCTTTCTGAGGAGGAAATCAAAGAGAACATCGAAACCTGCGCCAGCTACTTGAAGCGTATGGACCGTATGGGCATGACCGTAGAAATTGAGTTGGGTGTAACCGGCGGAGAGGAAGACGGCGTGGACAACACAGGCGTTGATAGCTCCAGACTGTATACGCAACCGGAAGAGGTAGCTTATGCCTACGAAGAGCTGAACAAAATAAGCACGCGCTTTACCATTGCGGCGGCCTTCGGAAATGTACACGGTGTATATAAGCCGGGTAACGTAGAGCTACGACCTGATATCCTGAAAAACTCTCAGGACTTCATCCAGCAGAAGTTCGGCACAGGCCCTAACCCTGTTCATTTCGTGTTCCATGGTGGCTCAGGCTCTGAGAAGCACCAGATTAAGGAAGCTATTGAGTATGGCGCCATCAAAATGAACATTGACACCGACATGCAGTGGGCATTCTGGGAAGGTATCCGTAATTATTACGAGGATAAAAAAGGTTACCTGCAGAGCCAGATCGGCAACCCGGACGGTGAGGACTCTCCCAACAAGAAGTACTACGACCCACGCGTATGGCTTCGTGAAGGCGAGAAGAATTTTATCGCCCGTTTGAAAGAGGCGTTCACTGACCTTAACGCGAATAACCGCAACTAATACAATATGTAAAGTATGGCGAGTCGAAAACCTCGCCATACTTTTTTATACCTGCTCCTTGTGCTCCAGAAGCCATTGGTAAATTTTATCTGTGTCTTCTTTACGGCAAAGCTCAGAACCGGGAGTCATGGTAGCGGCAGTACCAGCTGCCACACCATACCGCACCATATCGCTTAAGCTGCCGCCTTCAAGCAGACAAAGCACCATACCAGCCACCATACTATCGCCGGCACCAACGGCACTCTGCTGTGGCATGGTTGGCGGCACCACATAGGTTATACCTTCTTGGGAGGCCAGCATAGCGCCGCGCGGCCCTAACGATACCACCAGCACCTTGCATTTCCCCTGTTCCAGCACCTGCTTGGCAATTTCTTCCTGCTCCATAGCCGATATTTTCTCCTTGCCTGCCAGCGCTGCCAACTCACCTAAGTTAGGCTTAAGCAGGTATACTCCCTCTCCTGCTGCATTCAGCAGGGCATCCCCGGAAGTATCCACTATCAGACGAAAATTTTTTCGGTGCGCGATAGTAGCGAGTTGCTCGTAAAAATTGTCCGGCACTCCCGGCGGAAGGCTACCGCTAGCAACAACATACTTGGGTGTTTTTTCAGGTGATAGTTGCTCCAGTTCCTCCAAACACTGCCGCCACTCCTGCTCCTGCACTTCCGGGCCCGGCATACCAAACCGGTACTGGTTGCCGGAGTTGCTCTCCATCACCATCAGGTTTTCGCGGGTCCAGTTTTTAGTTTTGATCGCCTTATACTCTACACCTTCGTCTTCCAGCAACTTACAGATGCGCTCACCGGACGGGCCGCCAACCAGCACCCAGGCGGAAGAGTTACTGCCAAGCTTCTTTAAGGCCCTGGATACGTTGATACCGCCTCCACCCGGCTCATAGGTTGGCTCATCGCACCGTAGTTTTTTTTCGGGCAGCACCAGCGGCACGTGTGTGCTTTTGTCTAAGGCTGGGTTTAAGGTAATTGTGATTACATCGCTCATGCGATTGGTAAATGTTTAAGTGAAAATAGTTTATTGGGCAATATCAAACTCACGCTCCTCTCCTGTTTGGAAAGTATAAACTTCGCCCAAAACCCCGATCAGCACTTCGTTTGACCAGCCTCTGTCGAAGGTAATGCGCAGTGTATCGTGCGTGACTTCCAGCGAGACCCAGTGGCCCCGGTAACGGATCTGAAACTTGAGACAGCCAATCTCCTCCGGCAATACTGGGTTTAACCAGAGCACATTATCTCTTATCTCTAAACCGGTAAAACTACGTTGCACTAGGTCTACGGTGCCAGCCATTGCGCCTAAATGTATTCCTTCGGCTGTTGTTCCTCCCTGCACATCTTCCACATCGCTCACCAAGGCTGTTTTAAAATTGCTCCAGGCGCGCTTTCTGTCAGAGCGGGCCAATACCCAGGAGTGCACAATTTTGCTCAGCGTTGACCCATGCGAAGTCCGTTGTTCGTAGTAAGCAATATTTTCAGGTATACTTTCCGGCTTAAAGTCATACTGAAGTCGCTGAAATAGCTCTACCAGTTCTTCTGAGGAAAAAAGGTAAAAAAGCATCAGAACATCTGCCTGTTTGCTGGCTTTATACTTATTAACATCTTTACCTTCGCTTTCCAGGATTCGGTCTAGCCGCATGGCTTCTCCATACTTAGTTTTATACTCCTCCCACGGAAACTCCTCCAACTGCTCGTAGCCTTCAAACTGGGCGATGATGTTGGTATCACCAATAAAGGGCACATACATGGTTTCGGTGATGGCTTTCCAGCGCTTCACATCCTGTTCGGTTATAGCTAGCTTCTGAAAAAGCTCCTCCACACGTGAGTCGTCTAAAATATCGAGCAGCTTTAAGGCAGCCTGAATAACCCACACGGCCATCACGTTTGTATAGGCATTGTTATTTAGCCCGGGCTGTTCTGAGTCTGGGTAGTCGGTATGGTACTCATCAGGGCCAACTACATTATGTATCTCGTAACGGCCCCGATCTGCGTTAAAAACGGCTACGGTAGACCAAAACAGCGCGATATCAAAAATCATTTCACCGCCCACAAAGGTCATAAACGCCATGTCTTCATTAGCTTGAAAATACTGCCAAACGTTGTAAGCGATGGCCGCGCTAATGTGGCGTTGCAGGTGCGTATTATCAGGTAGCCAGCGGCCTGACTTGGGGTTTAAGTGTATTTCCTGGGTTTCTTCGCGGCCGTTGCTGCCGCTCTGCCACGGAAACATAGCTCCCCGGTAACCTGCCTGCGAGGCTGCATACCGTGACTCGGGTAAGCGGCGGTACCGGTAAAGAAGCAATTCCCGCGTTAACTCCGGAAGGCGCAGGTTCAGGAAAGGAAAAATGAAAAGCTCATCCCAAAAGATATGCCCACGGTAAGCTTCGCCGTGCAAACCCCGCGCTGGCACGCCTACATCCATACCTACTGTGTTGGCAGAGACAGTCTGAAGCAGATGGAAAATGTGCAGCCGCAGGATAGATTGTGCCTGCATGTTGCAGGCAAGTATAAGGTCGCAGCGGTTCCAGAGGCGCTGCCAGGCACTCTTGTGCTTATCCAGCAGGTGAGGAAAGCTGCCCTGCCGGTCAATGTTCTTGCGTGCTTCCTGCAGCGGCTCCGTGATTGCCTGATCGCGGGAAGTATGAATTTGCACCACTTTCTCAATGATGACTGGGTGTCCCTCCTGGCATTTAAATTTTATACGCTGCTCAATGTACCCTTCCTCCATCAGCAGCTCACGTTCTATTTTATCATTAGAAGGCTCTAAGTATATACGTGTTCGGGCTGCCTGCGCCATAGACAGCCCCGACTGCACCGTCTCTACTTCCAGATAAATAGTTTCATCGTTATGCTGGCCCTGAAAGAGTGAGCGGAGATGTTTACTGTTGAGGTCGCGGTAGCGGGAAACGCAGCTGTTGGTCACTTTCCCATCCAGCGCAGACGAAATTTCAAGTACACCAGACCAGTTCAGTGGCGTAAGCTCCCAATTGACTGCGCCTACATGCTTGTTGGCCATACTTACCAGCCGTCTGCTGACCAGCATAGTCTCCCGGTCCTTCTCGTCCCGGAAGTGCATTTGCCGCTCCAGCAGCCCCTGGTGCATGTCCAGCTCCTGCCGAAAGCTGATCAGCTTTACCTTTCTGAGGCTAAACCACTCCTCGCCCGGATGCCGAAAAGTAAGGGGCAGCCAGTTAGGCCAGTTTACCAGGTCCTCATTTTCAATTTGCTTACCGGCCAGTTCGGTAAAAAGGCGGTTATAGCCACCAGCCAGGTAGGTGCCAGGGTAGTTTACGCTATCATCTGCGCTAGACTCCTCAAACGCTCCGCGGGTGGCAAAGTAGCCGTTACCAAGCGTACAAAGCGCTTCCCTTAGCTGTTGCTGCCCTGGCAGATAATCTTCGTAAACTACTTTCCAGTCAGACATGGCTTATTCTTTAAGATATTGCGTCAGTTCAATTAAAAACTCCTGCACCTCCTCCACGCTTTCCAATCTGTAATCTGCAGCGGTCTCCTCATCATGTTCGCCAACCAGTATACTTACCCCCTTGCCTTGCAAAGCGGCAAAAGCATCCTCATCTGTCAAGTCATCCCCGATGTATAACGGAATAATATCAGACTTTTTTAGATTTAACTCCTCCAGGAGCCAATGCACCGCCTTACCCTTATGCCAGTCTAAATTAGGCTTCAACTCCATGATCTTTTTTCCGGGGCCTGGCTTCAGCTCCTTATACTTGCTGAGTACGTCCTGCGTCGCTTCCAGCACTTCGCTTACCTGTTCTTCTGCTACATTACGGTAATGCACCGCTATGGCGTAGCGCTTCCGCTCTACCAGGGCGCCGTCTATCTTGTTCAGCCGCTCGTTAAGGTCAGCCTGCGCTTTATCTAGGGCAGGTATGGCTGCGGCTGCTCCACCAGGTTCTGTGTGCATGTTATTAGGTCCTGAAATATCAAACCCATGAGAACCAGCGTAATACAGGTTATTTAATTGCACCAGTTGCTCTACATTCGCTCGGTCGCGGCCACTTACTACCGCCACAGGGCATTCTGCTGCCAACTGCTGCAGTGTGTTTCGCATACCATCTGTCAGTATAGCTTTGTCAGGATCTTTGACTATATGCGTCAGGCAGCCGTCATAGTCCAGAAACACAGCAGGCGTTTTGCCTTGCAGCAACTCTTTTACCTTTTTAAGAGCTGAAGGGAGGTTTTTACCGTCCTGCTTCTGTACTTGGCTGGAGCTAGAGTTCATCATAGTATGGTTTTAACTTGGAAATTTTTGAAGCACCAAATCGGCGCCATGTAGTTTTAATTCATCAGATTCATCAGTTCGGGCTATGCCTACCACCAGTGCGAAACCGCCCGCTTTGCCTGCCTCCACTCCGGCTAAGGCATCCTCGAAAACGGCTGCATGCGCTGGCTTTACTCCTAACCTACGTGATGCCTCCAAAAAAATATCCGGGGCAGGCTTGCCCTTAAGCCCCAGTTCCGCTGACAGCACCCCGTCCACCCTCACCTCAAACAGCTTATCAAGGCCTGCCGCTGCAAGTATAGCTTGGCAATTTTTACTTGCTGAAATAATAGCAGTTTGCAGCCCCTGCCCCTGCATTTGCTCTATAAATGCTACCGTATCCGGATAAACCGCAATGCCACCCTCTTGCAGCAGCTCCTGAAAATAAGCATTTTTTCTGTTGCCCAGGCCAGCCACAGTTTCTTTTCCGGGCATATCGGTGGGAGTGCCTTCAGGCAAGGTTATTTCTCTGGAAGCCAGGAAATTACGAACACCATCATAGCGAGGAATACCATCTATGTAACGGCGGTAATCAGTAGCAATTTCCAATGGCTTGTAAACTTTACCCTCACGCTGCCCCCGTTGCTCCAAGTAAGCATCAAACATTCGCTTCCAGGCTTTGGCGTGCACTTTGGCAGTTTGCGTAACCACGCCATCCAGGTCAAAAATTAGCGCCTTAATGTGCTTCTCTTTGATTAGTTGAAAAAAGTCGTTATGAGGCATGTAGTGGTGTAATTTTGAAGTATAAAGCTTTGGTAGGCATCCCTAAAAATCATACTTGGTTTTACCACATTTGGTTTTTTGCCAATGCCTCAGAAGCATGGCTGTATTAAAAGTATAAAAGGCGCCCTTTTAAGAAAGGGCGCCTTTTATACTTTTAGCAATGTGCTGAAATTAAGAACTTAAAGAGGAAGCTGCTCTCTCGTGAAGTTCTGAGGTGAAATTCTTGATAACTGTATGAGCACCTTTTGTTTCGAGGGTTTCTTTCATAAAGCCACGGTCCACGCCTACAATCAGCCCGAAGTTTCCGGCTTTTGCACCTTCTATACCTCCTACAGTATCCTCGAAAACAGCTGTTTCCTGCGGCTGCACACCAAGCTTTTTGGCGGCTTCCAGGTAAATGTCCGGCGCAGGCTTGCTGTTCATTTTCAGTTCGTTGGCTACTACTTTATCAACACGCACTTCAAAAAGTTTTTCTAAGCCTGCGCGGCGAAGTATGTTCAGGCAGTTGCGGCTTCCTGATACAATGGCTGTTTTCATGCCGGCCTGCTGCTGCTCCTTCACCCACTTAATGGCATCTTCAAACACAACCACACCGTTCTGCTTCAGCAACTCATGGAAATAAAAGTCTTTGCGCTCGCCCAAGCCTACCAGTGTATTGCTGCCTGCGCCTTCGTTAGGCTCGCCTTCTGGCAATGTAATACCTCGTGAGGCCATGAAGTTACGCATAGCATCAATTCTGGGAACATCGTGCACATACGTCTGGTAATCCTCTTTCAGATCGAAAGGCGCGTAGCTTTTGCCGTCCTGCTCGCTTCGCTGGCGTAAAAAGGAATCGCACAGTTTTTTCCATGCTTCAGCATGCAGCCCGGCTGTGTTTGTGATCACGCCATCCATATCGAAAATAAGGGCCTTAATATTTTTTTCTTGTATAAGATTACTCAGATTACTCATAAGTATAACTTTGCTTGATAGGTTTTCACTGGTTTAAACGGCAAACCCTGCCGGCTGGCTACCTTGGCAGACGCAGCCACTTCTAAAGTTTATGCCGAAGAAGTTGATTTGACACCTCCTTTATCTGGCTCTTCAAATATAGGCACATGCCCCCATAGTTACAGCATCTACGGCTATTAAATTGTATATGTTCACTGTGTTTTACTTAAGCTTAAGCGCATTAATTTTAGTAAATCAGGTATAAAATACGCTTTAGCCTATATTTTTATACGATACTAATCCGAGAGCAGCTTATTTTTTTCTCTTAAACCATTTATAAGCTTCCGCCGCCCAAATTACTGTGCTGGATAGCAAGATGATAATCAACAGATCAACGATAGGCAGCTCCTTAAAATTAAAGACTCCACTCAGAAATGGGGTGTAAATTACCAGTAGCTGCAGTGCAACGGAGGCGACAAAGGCTATATTAACATACTTGTTGCTGAACACCCCAATTTGAAAAACCGAATGCTCCAGTGAGCGCATATTAAAGGTATTGTAGACCTGAGTCATGGCGATTACGATGAAGACGCCGGTGTGAGCTAACTCCTCCCCCTGGGGCAGGTAATAGGAGAAAACGGCGAGTGTTAGGCCCAGCATCACGACACTCATCAGCAGTATGTAAGGCACCACGCTTTTATCTAAAATGTTGGCATCGCGTGGCACGGGTTCTCTTTTCATAATATCGCCATGCCCCCGCTCCGTTGCCAAACCAAGCTCCATAACGCCATCTGTTACCAGATTTACCCAAAGTATTTGTGTAGCTGTAAGCGGAAAAGGCCATCCGATTGAGATCGTTATGATAAAGACCGCTACGAAAGCAAAGTTAGTTGTCAGCAGGAAAAAGCTTGTCTGCTGCACATTCTGGAACACAATACGCCCTTCACGCACCGCCCGCACTATGGTAGTAAAATTGTCATCAGAAAGCACGATTTGGGACGCATCTTTAGCCACATCCGTACCCCGAATCCCCATGGCAATCCCTACATCAGCCCTCTTAAGTGCCGGTGCATCATTCACCCCGTCGCCGGTCATGGCTATCAGGTGCCCTTTCTCCTGGAGTTGCTCGGCAATACGGAGTTTTGTTTGGGGACTCACCCGTGTAAAAACGGATACATTATCTACAAGCTCTCCAAAGCTGTACGCCGAAGACTCCAGCTCGTCTTCCTGCAAAGCCAGCGGAAACTCAGCCTCTGATTTCTCCGGGGAAAGTATACCAACCTCACGGGCTATGGCTGCGCCTGTTTTTTTGTGGTCGCCGGTTACCATTAGGACGCGTATCCCGGCAGTCTTGCAGTCGGCCACGGCCTTTTGCACCCCACTTCTGGGCGGGTCGATGATACCGGTTATGCCTACCCAAACTAAATCATTCACATCATCGCTTTTTGCTTCATCGCCCAGTGCATCGGCTTGGCGGTAGGCAAGGGCTAACACACGCATGGCGTTGTCGGCCCATGCATCGTTTTTCTCCTGTATGCGCTGCCGCACCCCATCGCTCAGCTCCTGCGGCCCATCCTGGGTAAGAATATGAGTGCTTAAACTTAGTATTTTCTCTGGTGCCCCGACAGTTAGCAGCTCTCGCTCTCCTTCTACCTCAGCCAATGTTGCCCTAAATTTCTGCTCCGAATTAAACGGCAGGTCGTCAATCACCTGTGCATTAGGCAGCGCATTTTTTTGTTTCGCCTCCGCTTTTTTAGATAACACAAGCAAGGCTACCTCTGTTGGGTCTCCAGTTACTTCTGGCTCATTTGCCCTTTCACTTTCATCTATTTTAGCCTCGCCTATATGTGCGTTGTTACAGAATTTAGAGATCAGCAGCAGCTTTTGCAGCACCTTGCTTTCTGAGAGGTTTATACTTTCTCCGTTGCGCGATAGATCTCCTTCAGGCATGTAACCTGTACCGGACACTTCCAGCTCAAGACCATCGCCCAGGTACAGTTTCCCGACGGTAAGTATACTTTTTGTGAGGGTGCCGGTCTTATCTGTAAGTATAACCGATACAGAGCCTAGCATTTCGGTGGCTGCGAACTCGCGCGTGATAGCGTGCTGCTTGGCCATTCGGTTGGCACCTATAGCCAGCACAATGGTGATAACAGCCGGCAAGCCCTCCGGAATTGAAGATACAAGGGTAGCTACCGTAATCAGCAGCACCTCCTCGAAAGCATAATTCCGGATGAAGTAGCCAAGTATAAAAACGATGGCAGAGGTGATAATAGAGATAAGGGCCATCTGCTTGGCCAGCCGCTCTGTCTTTTTCCTGAAGTTGGTGGCCGTGGCCTTGATGGAACCAAGCGATTGGGATATTTTGCCTAATTCTGTATCTCCGCTGATAGCAGTTACGACGGCTTGGGCAGATCCTCTGGCTACATGCGTGCCTTTCCAAAGCATGTTCAACCTGTCGCCTAAACTTACATTCTCTTCAAGAGGATCAGTTTGCTTATCTATCGGCAGAGATTCGCCGGTGAGGGAGGCCTCTATGGTTTGTAGATTTTTGCAGCGCAACAGGCGTGCATCAGCCGGAATACCGTCGCCCTCTTCTAAAACTATAACATCGCCAGGCACCAGCTCCCTAGCCTCCACCGTTTTCTGCTGGCGGTTTCGGAGTACCTTGGCCTCCTGCTTCAGCATGTTTTTCAACGCCTGAATTGCTTTTTCGGCCCGGTACTCCTGAAAAAAACCAAGGAGGGCGTTAAACAAAATGACGCCAAAAATCACATACACATCCACCATATGGCCTGCATACCAGGCAACCCCGGCTGCAAGCACCAGCACCAATATCAGAAAATCCTTGAACTGCCGCAGGAACAGAACGACGGGGTTGATGCCCTCTCTGCCGGTCAGTTCGTTTGGCCCATACTGCTGCTGCCTGGTTTTGGCCTCTTTATCAGTCAGCCCATCTCTACCAGACTGCAGCTTCTCCAGCGCCTGTTCTGTAGTGATGCAGTGGTATGGAAACTTCTGATCTATAGCCATTTTTATAGCCGCTTTCTGGTGTCAATGCAACTTAGTGTGAGGGCTACGGAATACCCTCTGTTCGCTCTTGCGGTGGCACGTCCGGCCCCTGCTCAGGTCTGGTGGCAGGGTTATTCCCGCCTGTTACATAACCCGTAGGCCCCGGTGGTGTGCGCTTTCCGTCATCTTCTCTTAAAATTCCTTTTCCGTCTGCATGTCCCGGCTTTTGCTCTTTATTTTGCTTTTTATCCTGCTCTTTCATACTTATTTATTTTTAGTGATAATTCTGAATTAAGTGTTGGAGAAACAATACTTCAATCTGCGTTTCATCTTCCGCAACAACTCATTTACAACTATTTACCTACGCATCAGAAGTATAATTGATGTCCCGCTGTGGCACGTCTTTAAACCCTGAAGTAAATCTGCTTTATTTGCAGGATTTTTTAACTTTGGAACGGCAGGAAGTTTCTGCCATACTTTATACGTAAAAACAGAACTACCCGAAACCCGCCGTACTTAATCGCAGTAGTTGAGTCCGGGTGCCGAAACATCATTTATAAAATTCAACTATGCTAAAGAACTCCTCTCCTGCTAAAACCGAAGCCTGGAAAAAACTTGAAGATCACTTTAAGACAGTACAGCCACAGCACCTGCGCGACCTGTTTGCCCACGATGCTGAGCGCTTTAACAAGTTCACTTTCCGGCTGAACGATTCAATTTATGACCTCTCCAAGAACCGCATTACAGAGGAGACGCTGCAGCTTCTGACGCAGTTAGCCAACGAAATGGAGGTGCCAAGCGCCATTGAAAGTATGTTTGGCGGAGAGAAAATAAACGCCACCGAAAACCGCGCGGTGCTGCATACGGCTTTAAGAAATTTCTCGGATGAGCAGCTGCAGGTGGATGGAGAGGATGTATTGCAGGAAGTGCGCCAGGTACAGGAGCAGATGCGTAGTTTCTGCCATAAACTGCACTCCGGCGAGTGGACCGGCTATACCGGTAAGCGCATCCAAAGTGTGGTGAACATTGGCATTGGCGGCTCCGACCTTGGGCCTAAAATGGTGATTGAGTCCCTGAAAAAGTATCAGAAACCGGATCTCGAAGTATACTTTATCTCCAATGTAGACGGTACCGACGCTGCTGAAGTGCTGCGTAAGCTGGATCCTGAGACGACGCTGTTCATCATCGCCTCCAAAACTTTCACCACCAAAGAAACCATTACCAACGCAGAAACCGCGCGTGGCTGGTTCCTGAACAAAGCTGTGGACCGCGAGCATATCAAAAAGCACTTTGTGGCGCTATCTACCAATATTGAGGCAGTAACAAAGTTCGGGATTGCAGAGGAAAACGCCTTCCGTTTCTGGGATTGGGTTGGCGGCCGTTTCTCGCTTTGGTCAGCCATAGGATTGTCGGTGGCCTGTGCTTTAGGCTACGATAAGTTTGAGGAGCTGCTGCGCGGAGCCGAATCCATGGATAAGCATTTCCGTGAGGAGCCTATGGAGCAGAACATCCCTGTGCTGATGGCGCTGCTAAGCATCTGGTACACCAACTTTTTCGGATGCCAGACCCATGCCATACTTCCATACGACCAATACCTGCGCCTGTTGCCAGAATACCTGCAGCAGCTGCTGATGGAGAGCAACGGCAAAAGCACAGACCGCAACGGCAACCGCGTAGATTACCAGACCCAGCCAGTGGTTTGGGGAGCGGCAGGCACCAACAGTCAGCACTCGTTCTTCCAGCTTATACACCAGGGCACCATACTTATACCGTGTGATTTTATAGCGCCTGCTGAGAGCCACAACCCGATAGGCAACCATCACCCGCTGCTCTTGTCTAACTTCTTTGCACAGACTGAGGCTTTGATGAAAGGCAAAAATGCAGACGAGGTGCGTGAGGAACTGGCTCAGAAAGGTATGGCCGGCGACGAACTGGAGCAGCTGCTGCCCCACAAGCTTTTTGAAGGCAACAAGCCAACCACATCTATCATGATGAAAAAATTAACGCCTTTTGAGCTTGGCAGCCTGGTAGCCATGTATGAGCATAAGACTTTTGTGCAGGGAGTAATCTGGAATATCTATAGCTTTGACCAATGGGGCGTGGAGTTAGGCAAGCAGCTGGCAGGCACAATTGAAGGTGAACTGCTGCACGGCAAGGCCTCCAACCACGACGGCTCCACCAGCGGCCTGATAGAGTATTATACCGGAAATAAATAACCGCTTAGGTTAAGAGTATTTATAGCAGAAAATCAAAAACTATACTTTTAGCTCTTAACAAACAACTACATAAATTATGAAGCAAGCGGTGTTGGTGCTTATTAGCAGCCTTTTATTAAGCGGCTGCGCAGACGAGGATTTTTTTCAGCACGACGCCCTTGCAACAGAAGCAGAGTTAGACGGAAAAGCCGCTGCCGGCCCGGACAGCGCCTGGGTAATTGCCGGGCGCCACTACGACCGCAGCGGCTTTCACCGTTTTTTCTGGGGAGACCACAACCGTAAGCTCTGGGTAGCGCCTGTCCATCTTCCCGTTCTTCAGCTCGACTCACTTTATGGAGGTTTAACGGTAGTAAAGAAAGGCGGTGGCTACCAGACAACTAGTTTTGAGCTAAAAGACGAAGCCGGCCGTTTGTACGCCCTGCGCTCCATCGACAAAGACCCTCGGCATGTAGTCAGCAAATTCTGGCAGGGCACTTTTGTAACCAATATCCTTCGCGACCAGACTACCGCCTCCAATCCTTTTGGCGCATTGGTTGTGCCTGTTCTGGCTGAAGCCGTGGGCATCTACCACACCAACCCTAAACTATACTACGTAGCTGCCAATGATGCAACTTTCGGAGAGTATAGCCCAGATGTACAGGGCAAGGTATTTATGCTGGAAGAAAAGTATGAAACCCCTGCCGACATTACTCCTGCTTTTGCCAGCGATGTAATTAATTTCGAAGAATCAGAAGATGCCCTGCGGAAGCGGTTTAGCCGCAACACAAACCATTTTAACCAGAAAGCTTTTGCCCGCGCCCGCCTGCTGGACCTGCTTTTAGGGGACTGGGACCGACACAAAGGCCAGTGGGATTGGGCTGTGACAACACAGGGCACAGACACTATTTATCAGCCAATACCAAAAGACCGGGATCAGGTTTTCCTGAAAATGAAGGATGGCTTTATTCCGTTTATTGCCACCAGTAAGCTGCTTGCCCGCAAATTCCATACTTTCGACCACGACTTCAGTGACGTGAAAGCTTACATGATTAATGCTGAATTCCTGGATAAAAGGCTGCTGCATGAGCTAAGCTTAGAAGACTGGCAAGGTATAGCCACCCAAATGCAACAGCAACTATCGGATAAGGTAATTGAGCAGGCGGTTCAGCAACTGCCAACCCCGATTTATTCTTTGATAGGCCAGGAAATGACAGGTAACCTAAAAAGCCGGCGTAATTTACTGCCAGAAGCTGCCGCAAAAATGTATAATATACTGGCTAAGAGAGTTACTGTTCCGGGCTCTGATGCTGAAGAGGTTTTCTCTGTTGCTAGAGTAGACGACGAGCAAGTGCAGGTAATTGTTACTCGCCCCGCCTCAGGAGCCTTGCCTGCAAAAACAATCTACCAGCGAACTTTTAAAAGAGGCGAAACAGAAGAAATCATACTTCACGGGTTGGCAGGAGATGACACATTCATACTTACAGGCAATGTTCAGGAAAGTATACTTGTAAAGATTTACGGCGGCCTGGGCGAGGATGAAATTACAGACAAATCCAGTGTCAGCGGCTGGAAAAAGTATACGCAGGTTTACGACACCGAGCGGGGCAATGAAATTATCTTCGGCAAAGAGACAA
The DNA here is from genome assembly GCF_947495565.1 of uncultured Pontibacter sp. Classification (GTDB taxonomy): domain Bacteria; phylum Bacteroidota; class Bacteroidia; order Cytophagales; family Hymenobacteraceae; genus Pontibacter. The sequence goes on along the minus strand of NZ_CANLZM010000010.1, from coordinate 170,129 downwards.
AAGACATGACCACGGATGATGTGCGCGTCCACGCTTATGACCGCGAAGGTAACTGATGGTGATTTTAGAGAAGGTATTCAGCTGATTTATACTTGCGTACAGCAATTCATCTGCCTTTTGCGCGTTTAATCAGGTAAGAATACAGCACCTTATCAAACGGTGCGCTGATATCTACAGGCACAAAATCAATTTTATACTGCCCGCATTTAAGCGCCAGCTCCTTTTTATACTTTTCAACTGCAGCGCGGTAATGCTCCCGCACCTGAGAGGGTTGCAGCTTCAGCTCCTGCCCTGTTTCCACATCCACAAACACGTAGGGCCGCTCGGCAAACTCGAACTCCTCCTCGGTCTTGCGATCCATCACATGGAATAAAAGGACTTCATGCTTCTGGTGCTTGAGGTGCTGCAAAGCTGCAAAAACGCTTTCCATATCATCTACGCGGCTCAGCATATCACTGAAGATAATAACCAAAGAGCGCTTTGAAATCTGCTGCGCGATCTGGTGCACCACATCCGCCACACGCGTGTCTTTAGCGGTTGGCTGCTGCTCCAGCTGCTGCTGCAAAAGCAATAGCAACGTGTGCAGGTGTGAGGCCGTGGAGCGCACAGGCGTTTGCTGCTCAATGATATCGGAGAAGGTAACCATACCAACGGCATCACGCTGTCGGCGCAAAAGGGTTGCCAGCGCGGCCGCACACAAGGCAGAGAAACGAAGCTTGCCGTTATTCTCCACAGGGTAGTACATAGACGGCGAAACATCCAGCAGGATATGGCAGCGCAGGTTGGTTTCCTCTTCGTAACGCTTAACAAAAAGCTTATCGGTGCGGGCAAATACTTTCCAGTCTATATGGCGGGTGCTTTCCCCGTTGTTGTAGAGGCGGTGCTCCGAAAACTCCACCGAAAAGCCATGGTAAGGCGACTGATGCAGCCCCGTGATAAAACCCTCTACCAGCTGCTTGGCCAGAAACTCCATGTTCTCGAATTTCTGCACATCGGCTAGTGTAAGGGGCTTTTTCATAGGTTACTACTTTGGTGTGGCTTCTGAGTTTGAAACGGCAAATGGGGCTTCTTGTTGTGCCTCCTCCTCTGATACTAGCGCGAGGCTCACTGTGGCTGTTCCGTCGCGCACCATATCCAGTTCTTTGGCAGCAGCTCTGGAAACATCTATAACGCGGTGGCGGCTGGAGGCCATGCGGTCGTTGATGCGCACTATTACTGTTTTTCCGTTTTTCAGGTTGGTAACCTGTACTTTGGTGTTGAAGGGAAGCGAAGCGTGAGCGGCCGTAAACTGTAATTTATCATACTTCTCTCCGCTGGCTGTTCTGTGGCCCTGCAAGCGGTCTGCGTAAAAAGAGGCTTTGCCAGTTGCAGTGTATTCGGCGGTTACCGAAAAGAACGAAAGCAGAGAAATCAATACTACTGAACACATATTCATAGTATTACATGGTTGGTCCGGCTACAAATATAGAATTAAAATTATTTAGGCGAATTTTAAATTACAAAACTTTTATATATCAGAAGTATATATTACTTTTAGGTTCTCAAGGTTGAATTTAACGTCTAAATAACGGTGGAAGAGAACAACGAAAAAGCAGAAATTTATTCCCAGAGAGTAAGAGCCGGGAAGAGAACGTATTTCTTTGATGTAAAGTCAACTCGGTCTAACGACTTTTACGTGACTATCACGGAGAGTAAGCGCAAATTTAAAGACGACAGCTTCTCGTACGAGAAACATAAGATCTTCCTTTACAAAGAGGACTTCGTGAAATTCTTGGATGCGCTTCAGGGAACAATTGACCACGTTAAATCCGAACTCTTGACAGAAGAGGCACTCGCTGCACTGGAGAACCCAGTGATACAAGGAGAAGAAGCCCCTTTTGATGAAGAACTGAAGTGGGAATAACGCACCACTTTTTCATATAAGTTAAACGATAAAGCCCACGGCACCGCTGTGGGCTTTATCGTTTAGCGTTACCTCCTGCCCTACTTCCTTTAATTCAGGGACAAAGGCGCGCATAGCTGGCTAAAATATTGTATATTTGCGCCCTGAAAATAATAACTAAAGTATAAATGGGACTACGATGCGGTATTGTGGGCCTGCCAAATGTTGGCAAGTCTACCCTGTTCAACGCTATTTCTAATGCCAAGGCAGAGTCTGCCAACTATCCTTTCTGCACCATCGAGCCAAACGTGGGTGTTATTACAGTGCCTGATGAGCGCCTGCAGGTGCTGGAAGATCTGGTGCACCCGGAGCGTGTGCTGCCAACAGTAATTGAATTTGTAGACATTGCAGGTTTAGTGAAAGGCGCCAGCAAGGGCGAAGGACTCGGCAATAAATTCCTGGCTAACATCCGTGAGGTAGATGCCATTATACATGTGGTGCGTTGCTTTGAAGATGAGAACATCGTGCACGTGGATGGAAAAGTAAACCCTATTGCCGACAAGGAAATCATAGACACGGAGCTGCAGCTGAAAGACCTGGAGTCTATTGACAAGAAGATTCTGAAGGTTGTTCGCTCTGCCAAGTCAGGGGATGCGAAAGCCAAGAAAGAAATGGCAAGCCTGGAGAAGTATAAAGCGCATCTGGAGGCCGGCTTAAACGCCCGCAGCCTTGATGTGACGGAAGATGACCTGGAAGCCGTAGAAGACCTGAAACTGCTGACCGCCAAGCCAGTAATATATGCTGCCAACGTAGACGAGAATTCTATGATTGACGGCAATCAGTTTTCTGAAACACTGCGTGAGCACGTGAAAGATGAAAATGCCCAGGTTGTGCTTATCTCCGCCTCTATCGAAGCGCAGATTGCCGAGCTGACTGACCCGGAAGAAAAAGAAATGTTCCTGTCAGAGTATGGCTTGAAAGAGTCTGGCCTGAACAAACTGATCCGTGCCTCTTATGACCTGTTAAACTTAATTACATACTTTACTGCCGGCGTGAAAGAAGTACGCGCCTGGACAATTGAGAAAGGTTGGAAAGCACCTCAGGCTGCCGGCGTTATTCACACGGATTTTGAGAAAGGCTTTATTCGTGCCGAGGTAATCAAACTACAGGATTACAAGGAGTACAAGACAGAAGCAAAGATTAAGGAAGCCGGTAAAATGGCTGTAGAAGGTAAAGAATATGTGGTGCAGGACGGAGACATTATGCACTTCCGCTTTAACGTGTAACCAAAAGCTTATCTACTACTATAGAAGCCGCCTTAGCACTTAGCTAAGGCGGCTTTTTTTATAAACTATGCAAAACCAGCCCTTCACCCCAGCTAAAGGGTTAACGCCTCAATAATCAAACATTAGCGCACTTAGCGATGTTCAAAGATATATAGGTTTGTGAAATCTTTCCAGAATCTGTTTTAACCTCTAATCTTTTAAAAGTATGACACCAAAATCAATGGCTTCTATCATGCTAATAGGCTCAGTGCTTTATTTCGTTTATGAAATTATAGCAGACAAGTCGGCATCATAGCGGAGGGGCAACCCTAAATCAGAAAGCACACTTCTTGCCCGTAGTGTAGACACAGTCAGCTTTGCATGGGAATTTCTTTGCCTGCCAAATTTCCGCTCTGCTCATACTTTTCTGAGGTTATTAAAGCATATTAAATTGCCGCTTGATAGTTAATTAAACTCAATCATTTTAAAGTTCTGCCTTAACTTCAAAATACAGTTTGTGATTTAGTTCGTATGTACAGACATGTAACTAAACAATTTGACTATGAAAACAAACTGGAACAGAAATCTAAGACAGGTCTTGGATGCACGGTGGTTAAAAATTCCGTTAGCAACAGGATTATTGCTTGGAGCAGTAGCATGTGCATCAGATACTACGAATGAGCAGGCAACAGAAGCAACAGCTGCTGAGGCAAGTATGGAAACTCAGGACACAGACGCTATAGTAGCCAATCTTACACCTGCAAAACCAAAACCAGCCTGGGCACCTGAAATCACGAACCAGATGCAGGTTGTTTTAGAGGCCTTGGATAGCCTGCAAAGCGGACCGCCACTATCGGAATTATCGGCTGAGCAGGCACGTAAAGCCCCTACGCCAGCAGATGCAGCAATGGCTGTAGTCAAAAAAAATAATATACCGCAACCCCCAATGCAGGTGGATACCACTGGCCAATCTGTGCCTGTAGACGGAGGCAACATTCATGTACGAGTTTATACACCTCAAAACAGCGGCAGCTCCAATCCGGGAATCGTTTACTACCACGGTGGCGGTTGGGTGATTGCCGGCATAGATACCTATCACGCCTCAGCGCGCGCATTGGCAGAGAAAACAGGGGCTGTAGTTGTCTCGGTAGCGTACCGCCAAGCTCCTGAGCATAAGTTCCCGACAGCGCACAACGATTCTTTTGCCGCTTATAAATGGGTTATAGATAATGCACAGTCCCTTAAAATTAACCCGGATAAAGTTGCCGTAGCAGGCGAAAGTGCCGGCGGAAACCTGGCAGCTGCTGTAAGTATGATGGCCCGTGATAACAACACGAAGATGCCTGTGCACCAACTTCTGGTTTATCCTATTGCAGGGCATGACTTTAACACAGAATCTTATAACAAGTATGCGGAGGCTAAACCATTAAGCAAGGCTGGCATGCAATGGTTTTTTGATAAATACTTAGCTAAGCCTGCGGATGCGCAAAACCCAATGATCTCTCTGGTGTCTGCCCCTAACCTCAAGAACCTGCCTCCGGCCACTATCATTAATGCGCAGCTAGACCCTCTGATGACGGAAGGCCAGATGTTAGCAGATAAGCTTAAAGATGCAGGCATACCCGTTGAGACAAAAGTATATGATGGCGTTACGCATGAGTTCTTTGGGATGGCAACCGTACTGCCTCAGGCCAAAGAGGCACAGCAAATGGCCGTTGATGAGCTGAAGAAATCGTTTAACAAGTAATTAATCTCTGCACATACTAAAAAGCCAAAGCCCCTGCTTAGTGAGCAGGGGCTTTGGCTTTTTAGTATGTATAATAATGATTTATCAGAAACCTTCCACTTTAACCATTCCGTGGAAAAGAATTTCTGTTTGATTAGAAACAGGAAGTTTGAGCACTTCACAACCAATAATCTAAGTTAAATCGGTTATTTCCTGTTAAAGAATAGCTGATCATATCCAATCAGGAGATCGGCGCGGGAACCTGGTGGGCGGTAGTAGATAAGTATATCGTAGGTGTTTCCGGTTTCGAAATGGCTGCCTTCAAAATAGCTGTCATCTGGCGTGGCAGATCCTGACTTTAAAGTATAATAGTAATTATAGTAGCCCTGCTTCAGCAACATTCGCCCTGTATAAGCCTGTCGCTCCGGATCAAAGGTAAGTTTAGCATCTGCAGTCGGTCGCCAGTTGGTAAGCTCACCTTGCAGGTATACTTCCCCCGGCACTTTCTCCGACACCTGCAGCTCAAAATCAACCCAGGTATAATCTCCGTTCACGTCGCCGTTGCCGTACTGTCTGTTACCGAAAATACGCTTGCCGTTCACATCCGGATCCTGACTGTAGGCCAGGCCACTGCGGCTTTTGTCGGTATGCAGGTATACTACTGCCGGGTTTTGCTGTAGGTCTATTTCATCAACCCCGATCCCTTTGTAGTTTAAGCTGCGGGTATCGAAAGCGCGGAATTCACTGAGCCCTTTAAAAATCTCATTAGGTTCAAAAAAAACATACTCCAGGCGTCGCTGTGCATCCTGTACATAAGTGGGGCGAGTCAGTCTTTTTGCATTATCCCACCTGAAGTTTTGCCGCATAACCGCTTTTACTTCGGCAGCGGGGTTTACGAGCTCATAATCCGCATAAAACACATTGAACTCAACTGGCTGCCTTGTCTCACGGCCCTGCGGACCAAGCGGTGCCCCTAGTTTGGCTGCCACCGTCACTAACTCCTGGTACACCATGAAGCGCTGCGTCAGAAGCAGGCTGCCGCCCTCCTCCTGCACTACCAGCAGGTAATTTCCGCTGAGCTTTACACGTGGCACCTGAAACTGGTAATGCACATAAGGCACGCGGGTGTTTACAGAATTCTGCGCATCCGTGATGAAAAATTCATTAAAGCCACTTAAGAATTGGGAATCGTTGAGTGTGGAGGGTCTCCAGTGTGCATCGCAGTGAATTAATTTAGCAACTAACCGGTTTGGCGTGGCATTTAAGCGGTCAAACTCCAGCACCATAGGCTGCGCTTGGCTGATTGGCACAACAGGCGGCTCCAGCACCTCCTCCTCAAAACCCGTGGCTACATAAGCCTGCACCGACTGTACACTTTCGTCATACACATAATCCTCGTACAGCAGCTGCGCCTGCGCGGTGTTACTGCTCTGCACCTGCTGCTCTATCGGCACGCAGGCTACCGCACCAACTGCCAATACAGCCGCTAACAAGTATGTTCTAATTGATCTTTTATGCATGATGGTTCATTCTGGCTTTACCTGCAGGCAAGGCCTTATGGTTATCAGAACGAATATAGGTAAAAAGTATAAGAAGTATTTATTGGCGTTTACTTCTCCGCGTTTTATACTTTCGGGATTATACTTTAGAGAAGTTTTGTCTCAACGGAAATGCCTGACATTAAAGTTTTCTGCACCGGGCATTTTCCTGAAATCAGCTTAAGGCGCTTGCGTTGTTCTTCTGTAAGATCGCCGGTAAGGCGCAGGTGTTTGGTAACATGGGTAAGTTTGGCTTCCTTTTCCTCGCATTGCTGGCAGTCATTAGCATGTATACGCTCATGCCGCAGGCTTACTTCCGCACGCTCCAATGGCCAGCCTTTGCGTTGCGCATACATATGCAGTGTAATGACAGTGCAGGAGCCGAGGGCCGCCAAAATATAGTCGTAAGGGTCAGCGCCGGACTTAACGCCCTCCGCTATGCCAGATTCATCGATGGTCATGGTGTCTATGCCTGCGCTAATGTTGGCTACCATTGGGGCATTGCTATCGGCACTTACTGTTACAAATCCTTCTTTTTCTTGTAAGCTCATGAGGTGGGTTTAAATGGATGCTATAGTATATGGGGCGGCCGCAGAAAGGTTACGAAAGTCCGCCAGGCCTCCAGGTTAAAACCGCAGGGCAAAAGTGGTGCCTTGGTCTACGGCTGAGTTAACTGAAATGGTGCCTTTGTGCAACCGCATCATTTGGCGGGAGAGGCTCAGCCCAATACCCGAACCGGTGCTTTTAGTGGAGTAAAAAGGGATGAATATTTTAGACATAGCTTCTTCGGTCATACCCGGTCCGTTATCTGAAATAGAAATGCAGACGCGGCTACGCTCATCCAAAGACGCCTTTAGAACTACCTGCCCGTCCTGCTGATCGTGGGCAGCCTCTGCGGCATTTTTCACCAGGTTTATCAGCACCTGCTCTATCATACTCCTATCCGCTGAGAGCAGCATGTTATCACGGGGAGACTGCACCACCAGCTGCACATGCTGTTTAGCCAGCTGTTCGCGCATGAGCAACTGTATCTCCTGCAGCAGCTCGCCAACCTCAAAGCGGCTAATTTTAGGCACTGATACGGCGGCCAGGCTGCGGAATTCATTTACGAAGCGTATGAGTCCTTGGGAGCGCCGGCTGATAGTTTGTAGGCACTGCCCCACATCCTGTAGCTCCTCGCGCAGCAGGGTGATTTCCTCTGCCTCTGTATCCGTGTAAGTATGAATCTCTTCAGAAGCACTGGCCGAAAGCGAGGAAATAGGCGTAACCGAGTTCATGATTTCGTGCGTCAGCACCCGGATCAGTTTCCCCCAGGCCTCCATCTCCTGCTCCTCCAGCTCCCGCTGAATGTTTTGCAGCGAAGCCAGGCGCACTCTATCCCCCAGCAGCGAAAGCTCAATTACATGCACCGCTAAGTTAGCCTGCTCGCCCCCCTGCCTTACTGGCACTAACTGCTTGTCGCCACTCTGCAGTTGCTGCAGCCCCAAGGCCAGCTCGGGACTAACCTGCTGCAGCTGCTGCACTTTTTGGATATGGCCTACCTGTAGCAGTTTTTTGGCGGCGTTGTTCATTAAAAGTATACTTCCATCAGGCTTAAAAGTGATGATGCCGATGCCAATGTGCTGCACGATCACCTCAAAATACTGCAGATGCGCCTCTTTCTCTGCTCGCACCTGCCGAAATTTCGACATTACATCGTTTAGCCGCTGCGCCAGCTCAATTTGTGTTTTACCCTCACCCTTCGAGAGAAACTGCTCTGTAAAATCATCATACTTGATGGAGTTCAGGAAACGGAGAAAAAGCCTGGACGTGTGCTCCAGATAGCGCACCAGCAGCCATACTTGTACCAGTATAAAAATGCCCAACCCTAGCAAGGTGCCACGGTACTCCTGGCTGAACTCAATCTTAGCAAACGCAAAGACAGAAGCCGCCAGCACCAGCAAGCGCAGCAAAAGCTGAAGTTTATGATGCCTAAAGCTCATACTTTTCCAGTCTTCTGTAGAGTGCGCCCCGGCTCAGGCCAAGCTCTTTGGCTGCTTTAGATATGTTCCCTTCATGTTTCTGCAGCGCCTGCTGCACCGCCTCGCGCTCCAGATCGTCCAGATCCAGGGTTTGTGCCTTAACAGCCGGGAAAGGCGCAGATTCCTCTTCGGCCAAAAAGAAAAAGTCCTCTTCCTGCAGCTCACGGTTGTCGCTCATGATAGACGCACGCTCCAGGGCATGTTGCAATTCGCGTACGTTACCGGGCCAGCTGTAGCGCCTCAGCCGTGCCAAACCAGTATCTCCCAAACGTTTTACAGGCTGCTTATACTTCTGGGCATAAACCTGCAGGAAGTGTTCGGTAAACAGCGGGATATCATCAAGGCGAAGCCGCAGGGGCGGCAGTTGCAGCTCAACCGTATTGATGCGGTACAGCAAATCCTGGCGAAACTCTCCTCGCTGCACCATCTCTTTTAAAGGCATGTTAGTGGCGCAGATCAACCGCACATTTACCGGCACCGGTTTGTTGGTGCCTACCCGTATAATCTCGCGCCGCTGCAAAACTGTAAGTAATTTGGCCTGCATGGCTGGTGATAGGTTACCGATTTCATCCAGGAATAGTGTTCCGCCGTTAGCTGCTTCAATTCTGCCAACCCGGTCTTCTTTGGCATCAGTAAAAGCGCCTTTCTTATGCCCGAAAAGCTCGCTTTCAAACAGGGATTCTGTGATGGCTCCCATATCTACGGTTACAAAAACTTTATCGGCGCGGGAGGAGCGCCCATGAATGGTGCGCGCAATTACTTCTTTGCCAGTCCCGTTCTCACCCAACAAAAGTATGTCAGCATCAGTAACAGCAACCTTATCTATAATGGAGAACAGCTGGCGCATGGCTTTGCTCTCACCCTGGATAATATCTTTGCCTGTATTGAGTTGCGTATTGAGTGTGCGGTTTGCTTCTTTCAGTTGGCTGACTTCTTTATAAGAATTGCGCAGCTTAGCGGCTGCAGACAGCGTTGCAACCAGTTTTTCATTTTGCCAGGGTTTCAGCACGAAATCAGTTGCTCCTTCTTTCAGTGCTTTAACTGCCATCTCTACATCCCCAAATGCTGTAATCATCACCACTACAGCCGATGGATCATACTTTAAAATCTCGTTGAGCCAGTAAAAACCTTCCTGCCCGCTTGTAATATCCTGGCTAAAATTCATATCGAGCAGGATAAGGTCAAAATCCTCGTTGTTCATCAGAAACGGAATCTTCTTCGGATTCTTCTCCATCACCACTTCCCGGGCGTGCTTCTTTAACAGCATTTTTGCTGAGAACAGCACATCTTCGTTGTCGTCAATAACAAGTATGCGCCCCAGATTTTGCTCTTCCATAGATTTGTTGTGCTTTATGATTCCACAGAAACCACCATGTGCCTGGCTCATACTATAAGAATACTGTGCCAGCCTTCAACACTACTAATATAGCGAAATTAAACAGTATTGTGTAGTATGGTGTGTCCGCCACTGGACATAAAGTGTCCGGCAATGGACATAGCTAAAAGTATATACTTGCGCATACTTTAAGCAAGTGTAGTTTCTGCGCTTTGGCACAGCAGTTGGCTTAAGCAAAGTATACTTGCCCAAATTCAGGATGTAAAAATCATACTTTGCTACTACTATACTTACAGAACTATGTTAAAAATGTACTTCCTCACCGCCTTCCGTTCGCTGCTGCGTAATAAGAGCTATACTTTGCTTAATGTTGGGGGACTTGCCCTGGGCATTACCTGCAGCATACTGCTGTTTCTGGTGATACAGTACCAACTAAGCTATGACAGCTTCCACGCCAAAGCAGACAGGATTTACCGCCTCAACGTTGATTTCCCGGAGCGTGATTTCCATACCCCTGCCTCTCATTACCCGTTAACTGACAACATGCGCAGCAACGGCAAGCTCGGCTTTGAGGAGGTGACGCAGATTGAAGGTGCTCTTGGTGCTCAAATCAATATAGCCGGGTCAGATAATGAGCCTCCGCGCAAGTTTCTGGAGGAAGAAAACATTGGATTTGTGGAGCCGTCGTTTTTCAGCATGTTTGATTTTGATATAGGCCCCGCAAACCCTGCCCCATACTTCTCAGAGCCCAACGTGGTTATGCTTACCCAAACACTTGCAGATAAATATTTCCCCGACAAAGAAGCTATTGGGCAGGTACTCCGCTACAATAACCGCTATAACCTAAAAGTGGTGTCGGTGATGCCTGATATGCCAGGAAACACGGAATTCCCGTTTGTTATGCTTATTTCTTACCAAACAATTAAAAATGAGCTGGCCGATGATTGGGGAAATCTTTCCAGCGCCCACCAAACCTTTGTGCTTTTGCCCGAGCAAATGGCAGTTAAAACGGCCAAGTCAACTGTAAACAAATTTGTGGCGCAGCACAACGGCCAAAAAAACATGAAAAACAACTTTGTGTACATGCTCCAGCCTCTAAGTGACCTTCACCACAACCCGCAGTATTACGGTGGCTTCGCCCAAACACCCGTCAGCCGAGAAATGTTACTGGCAATGGGGGCGGTGGGCATTGTGCTCCTACTGACAGCCTGCATCAACTTTATCAACCTTGCCACTGCACAAGCCATTAAACGCGCTAAAGAGGTGGGCATACGCAAGGTGCTGGGCAGTAACCGTTGGCAACTGGTGCTACAGTTCATGAGCGAGACTCTGCTGATAGTGGTTTTCGCATCCTTGATGTCTGTTATACTTGTAGAGCTAACGCTGCCGCACCTCAACGAGCTTCTGGGCCTGAAGATGACCTTCAGCTTGTTAAACAATCAAACACTGCTGTTTTTCCTGATTGCCCAAACCTTACTTGTAACTTTGTTTGCAGGGTTTTACCCAGCTTTTGTTTTGTCTGCCTTTGAGCCCACTACAGCGCTTAAAAGCCGCATGAGTGTACAACGCTTCGGCGGGATATCCTTACGCCAGGTGCTGGTGGTGCTGCAGTTCACCATTTGCCAAGCACTGATCATCTGTACCTTTTTAGTAAACGAGCAAATGATCTTTTTCAATAACAAGTCACTGGGTTTTGACAAAGAGGCGGTGGTGCTGGTTACGCTGCCACGCGAGATAAGCAGCAAAATGCAGGCGTTACGCCAAGAGTTGTTGAAGAACCCCGCTGTGCGCAACGTCAGTTTCGGGTCTGATGCCCCCTCCTCCGGCAATATCAGCTATGGCAACTTTTACTTTAACCATGCCTCGCAGGATGAAGGATTCCAGATCCACAAGAAGTTTGTTGACAAGCACTATTTCCAGCTGTACGGCATGAACTTTCTGGCGGGTACAGCTTACGCCAACGCGGACTCGCTGCAGTACATGGTTATTAACGATGCCTTGCGTAGAAAGCTTGGTCTGCAATCTCCGGAAGAAGCTTTGGGGCAAACTCTTACCTTCGGAGGAAAAGAGTATTCTGGCCCTATAGTAGGAGTGGTGGAAGATTTTCATCAGTCTTCGCTTGCATCGCCCATAGAGCCGCTGGTTATGACTAAAAACCCGGCGGAGTATGTAATACTTTCAGCAAAGATCAGCATGAGCCAGAAGCAGGAGGCACTGCGGCACCTGGAGCAATTATGGGAGCAGGTTTACCCGAATGATGTCTTCAGTTATCAGTTCCTGGATGAAAACATCGCCCAATTTTATGAGGATGAGGCGCGGCAGAATACATTGTTTAAAGTGTTCTCAATCATTGCGATATTTATTGGTTGCCTCGGCTTGTATGGCCTGATTGCCTTTATGGCTGCACAGCGTACCAAAGAAGTTGGCATCCGCAAAGTGATGGGAGCTTCTACGCTGCACATTACAGCCCTGTTTTCTAAGGAGTTTGTGAAGCTTGTGGCTATAGCTTTCTTATTAGCTGCGCCCATTGCCTACTATTTAATTGAACTTTGGCTGCGCGATTATACTTACAGGATCACCATCAGCATCTGGCCTTTTGTACTGGCCGGCTTAGCGACACTCTTTATAGCTCTAATAACCATGAGCACTAAAGCTATTCAGGCTGCACTTGCAAATCCGGTTATCTCACTCAAAAGTGAATAGTTCATTTTGCCCCTAACAGCACAAGAGCCACTTTATATAAGCGGCTCTTGTGCTGTTAGGGGCAATACAAAGTATAGTTTAATAATTAACTTCTGTAGCAGGCACGTCCACAAGTATAAAAGTGGCTTCGGCGCTTCCGTGCAGGCTAACCACATCCTGGCTTTCTAAACGTACCTGGTCGTTTGCGTCAGTCTCTACATTATTGATAAGCATACTTCCGGTCAGCACATACACCAGTGTCTTCCGGATCTTAAAAGTCTTAAAGTCAATCTCCTCGCCTTGCCCCACTTGACCGTAATAAACAGTAGAGTTAGAGTTAATGTATGCGACGTTCTCCAGCACCTTCTGTCCGGTCACTAAAGGCACCAACTTGTTTTTCGTATCCAGAAAATCAATGTTCATGTGCTCGTAAGATGGTGCCAATCCGCGTTTGTTCGGCAGAAACCATAGCTGCAGCAGCTCAGCATCATTATCTGTTTCGTTTGTCTCTGAATGCGTAAAACCAGTGCCCGAGGTCATTCGCTGCACATCACCGGCTTTTAGCGTCACCTCATTGCCAAGGCTGTCTTTGTGCATCACTTCTCCATCCAGCACCACAGACACGACCTCCATTTCTGCATGTGGGTGCAGCGGAAAGCCGTTTTGCCCTTTTATACGGTCATGGTTCAAAACCCGAAGCGGGCCGAACTGTACATTAGCCGGGTCATAATAATCAGCAAATGAGAAAAGGTAGTAAGACTCCAGCCAGTCCCCTACTTTAGCATGATGATGCTCTGAGGCAGGTATTAGTTTTATCATAGTTCTATTTAGATAAGGTGCATTGATTAATTCGAGCACAAAAGTATAGTATCTGCTATGGCTTTACGGAAGCGGCTAATTTCTTGTTAGCAAATGCCGCTTATCAGTTGTTTCAGGCACAAAAAAGCCTGATACTGTTTAATATGAACAGCATCAGGCTTTAAATTCTGATTTGAAATTGATTATTCTGCCTTCTTCAGCTTAAGCATCTCTTTCTGCAGATCAAGCACTATACTTGATAGTTTATCGAGCGACAGGTCAGCAATAGGAAAAGTAGAGCTAATGTAGGATTTCGCTTCCCATATTTCCACTACATCCTCCACATGCACCTCGTAAGGAGAATAAACCGGGTTATCAGAATGCAACCGCAGCATAGACGCGTCTTTAAGCTTATTGAAAATGCGCTTGAACACAATTCCTTCTTTCTGGCTGACAATGACACACGGGGTGCCATCTTTGATCAGGCTCCAGTCCTCAATAAACCGCCCTACTATAACCGTACCTGAAGCAATAGGAAGCATAGAGTCTCCGCTGATCTCAAAAGCACGGTAAGTACCTCCGGCACCCAGCATGGGCAGACGGAAACGTGGCAGCTCCTCAATAAATTCAGAATCGGCATACCCGTTCAGGTAACCTGCGCTGGCTTTATAAGGCACTAGCTCTATATTCTCATTTTCCTGCTCATCTACAGTAATGGCAAGTACGCGCAAATTACCACCGCTTAAACGGTTGCCATCTGCAGCACCTGCCGGAGCTTCATGTATTAAGTTGCGGGTAATCAGGTCATCAAGCGACACATGGAACAATTTAGCAATGTTAACCAGCGTGCTTAGCTTAGGCTCTGCCCTACCCTCTTCATAAGCCCCCACAAGTGAGCGCTTGATATCCAGTTTCTCAGCTAGCTGTGCCTGCGTAAAGCCGGCATGCCTGCGCAAATGTCTTAGATTTGATGTGACTAACTGCATAGTAGCTGTTTTAAATGATCATGGCTTAAAAAACTATCGCCTCAAATGTAAAATTACTTATTCTTTAGCAAAAAAGCTAATTAATTTAGCAATATTAGCAAAATATAACCTACCTGATATTAATCTAATTTCTTGATAGAATTTGATATTTCTAACAAAATTGCAATTTATTAGAAATATGCAATTTTATATAATATACTCACATCATTAATATTTTGATATTACCTTTTTAAAGCAGACTTTTAGGCCATCGAACAAAATATTAAACAACGAGGATATTTAATTTGTAACAACTTTACCACTCCTAAATATTTAGAGTCATACAAAATAGTCCTAATACAACAGGTACTATTCCGATATTAGGTATATTTTTTATACTGAAAGTATTATTTGCGTCTGAAATATAATTATTAAAGGCACTAAATAGTAAAATCTTCTAAAAGCAGTGGAAAATTGTGAACTTTTCAAACAAAGTATCGCGTTACGAGATCTAATAATTAAAGTTGCACATTTAACTAATAACCCAAACCCTATTACTTAATTTCTCCTGCTATGATTAGAAAGTATACACTCCGACGTTCAGTTGCGCTAGCCACTTTTGTAGCTGCCATGTCACTTACAGGTTGCCAGAAAGAAGAGATGCTGGAAAATCAATTTTCCGAGCCCCAGGCTAGCTTCTCTTCTCAAAACGGAGAGGCAATCGAAGGCCAGTACATTGTTGTATTTAAGAAGAACGGCTCCAGTTTATCTGGTTCTGACAGCCAAAGCTTAAAAGCTTCTAAAGTAGAAGCAGCTGTAATACGTGAACGTGTTCTAAACACTTCTAACGTAGACGCTCGTGAGGTGTCGCAGGTTTATGAGGGTATCGTTAATGGTTTTGCTGCTAAACTTAATCCTGAGCAGATTAAAGCATTAAAAAATAACCCGGATGTAGCTTATATTGAGCAGGACCGTATTATTGCGCTGGCTCCGAAATGGAAAGACACTTACACGTCCTCTAAAGGTAATAGCAAAAATAGCTCAGAAGATGACTCTGCTAAAACTAACGCTGTCAAAGGAAACGGCAAAGTTAAAACCAAGCCGACCCCAACCGAACCTACTCCTACTGAACCTACCCCAACGGAGCCTACACCTACAGAGCCTACACCTACAGAGCCAACGGAACCAGCTCCAACAGAGCCTACCCCAACTGAGCCAACTCCTGCTGAACCGGTGCCAACTCAACCTACTGAGCCTGCTCCTGCTTATGCTACTATTACTCCCCTTGCCGGTGAGACTGTTCCTTGGAACATCGAACTTGTTGGTTATGGCGATGGCACAGGCAAAACAGTTTGGGTAATCGATTCTGGTGTTGATACAGATCATGCAGACCTTAACATAGACTTTAATAGAAGTGTCTCGTTTATTTATGGCAACGCATCTGTTGAAGACGGCTATGGCCATGGCACATCAGTTGCCGGTGTTATTGCCGCTAAAAACAACGGTTCAGGTATGATAGGTGTAGCAGCTAACGCTACTATAGTAGCTCTTCGCGTATTCGATGATGCCGGTGCCGGTACAGTATCCAGAGCGATATCTGCTGTAAACCATGTAAGCCTTAACGGTAAACCAGGTGATGTTGTAAACATGAGCCTTGGAAGCGGTATTTCTTCTACCCTTGATAATGCCGTACAGACTGCAGCAGCAAAAGGCATCCTTTTCGCTATTGCGGCTGGTAACAGCTCCGTAGACTGCTCTGGCACATCTCCGGCTCGAGTTAATGCTCCGGGTGTTTATACTATCTCAGCGATGGACAACTATAACAGAATGTGGTCTTCTTCAAACTTTGGTGCCGGTGTTGATTTCGCTGCCCCAGGTGTAAGCGTCACAGCAACAACTAAAAACGGAAGCTTTTCAGGTGGCCACTATGGTACTTCTCTGGCGTCTCCGCACGTAGCAGGTATACTTGCGCTGCGTGGCGAAGTGCTAAGCCAAGGCTACATAACTGGCGATAAGGACTCAACTCCAGACCCAATTGCTTCTTTAAAATAAGTTTCGTTTCACGGCATAAAAAAAGGCGCTCAGTAACGAGCGCCTTTTTTTATGCCGTGAAACGAAAGCCTTAAGCTTACCAAGCATTTTCTTTCTTAAAGATAGACACAGAAAGCCTGATCTTATAGTAAGCAAACTCTTCGCCCAACAACTCGAAAATATCCTTCAGCTTTGCATCAACTCCCAGCTTAGCTATAGCTTTTGAGATAGCCTTATATTCTTCTTTACTCACATAGCGGTTCAGGTCTACTTTGTAACCCTGCTCATAGAGCGTTGCCAAATGAGAGAAAACCGTCACTGGATTCAAGTTACGCTCTTTGGCGATCAGCTCTATACTATAACCTTTCTGGAGCAACTCAAGCGTAGCCAGATGTGTGGCTCCTTTTATTTTATTGCCTTTATTCTGCTCCTCATTTATGAAATCAATAATCTCTGTGATAAAGGCATCGCCGTAACGTTCAAACTTCTGTGCACCAACTCCCGAAATCGCCAGCATCGAGACTTTATTGGTTGGGCGCTCAGCAGCCATTTCCTGCAAGGTAGTATCAGTGAAAATAACATAGGGCGGCACTCCATACTCATCGGCAAGGCTCTTGCGCAATGTGCGTAGTTTCTCAAAGAGGGCATCCTTAATCAATTCGCGTTTCGGACGGGCTTTTACAGCGGCTTCCTCCTGCTTCACCTCCTCAAACTTCACGAGCTGCACCTTACGGCCTTCAAACAGCACTTGCTTGCTTTGATCCGTCAACTTTAAAGTATAGCCTTGGTCGTAGGCCATTTCGATAAGTCCTTCGTTTAGCATCTGATGCAGGTAGCGGTTCCAGTCCAAGGTGCTTACTTCACGGCCTGCGCCATAGGTTTTTACCCGATCAAAGCCTGCCTGCAGCACCTGCGCATTACGGGCTCCACGCAATACGTCTACCAGTAAACTCATATTAGCCCGTTCCTGGGTACGTGCAATAGCAGAAAGAGCTTTTTGCACGATAACTGTTCCATCAAATCGAGTGGGTGGGTTTCGGCAGATATCGCAGTTTCCGCAGTCATGAGGCATGGTTTCGCCGAAATACTGCAACAGGATACGCCGCCTACAAGCTGCAGCCTCGGCAAATTGCTGCATACGCTCCAGCTTAACCAGCTGCAGTTCTGTCTGGTTGGCGTTCTGGCCATCCTGCAGCATGCTCCGCATGTTCATGACATCGGCATAACTATAAAACAGGAGCGCGTCCGAGTTGGCACCATCCCTGCCAGCACGACCTATCTCCTGGTAATAGCCTTCAATGTTTTTTGGCAGGTTATAGTGAATCACCCAGCGGACGTTAGACTTATCGATGCCCATACCGAAGGCGATGGTAGCGCAAACTATCTGCACGTCATCATTTAGGAACTCCTCCTGGGCCTTTGCCCGCAAATTGGCCGACATGCCTGCGTGGTAATATGTTGCGTTGTAGCCGCTCCGCTTCAGTTTATCCGCCAGGCTTTCTGTCGCTTTCCGGCTAAGGCAGTAGATAATACCCGGCTGGTTTTGCCGACGCATCAGAAAATCAGTGATCTTATTAAAACGGTCACGGCCGGGCTTCACCATCAGGTTGATGTTGGGCCTATCGAAAGAGGCTACGTATACCTCCGGATTGCGCAGATGCAGCTGTTCCTGTATGTCTTTCTGTGTGAGCCTGTCGGCGGTGGCGGTAAGCGCTATAACGGGCTTATCAGGAAACTGCTGTTTCAGTGCCTTCAGTTGGGTATACTCAGGGCGAAAATCATGGCCCCAGGATGAAATACAGTGTGCCTCATCCACAGCAAAAAGAGAAATTGTAATGCGGCGCAGAAACGCAAGAAAACCGGATGACAGTAACTTCTCCGGCGAAACATATAATAGCTTTAGCTTTCCCTCCAAGCACTTATTCTCGATCTGGTACTGCTGCTCAGCGCTCTGGGAGCTGTTAATGTAGGCAGCCGGAATACCGTTTGCCAGAAGCGCCTCCACCTGATCCTTCATCAAAGCTATCAGCGGGGATACCACCACGCACATGCCGGGCTGCACAATGGCAGGCACCTGGAAACACACGGACTTCCCTCCTCCAGTCGGCATCAGCACCACAACATCCTTGCCCTGCAGCACACCGTCTATTATCTGCTCCTGCATCGGCCGGAACTGCTCGTAGCCGAAGTATAATTTTAATGCCTCTCTTGCCTCTCGTATCGTTGCCATAGTATTCAATCTCCCGCACGGTTTTGTACCTGCTTCTACTGCATCTTTTTACTTTTCAAAGATAACCATTATGGATTTCAATTACGAGGGCACCGCTTGCTTTTAGCTCTTTGAAAACCATAGGTGCCTGCTACCGTACCTTTAGTCATACAACAAAAAAATTAAAGCTATGAAATCAGAGATAACAAACAACCTGGAGCATGTACTGATAAAGTGCATGACAGCCTGTGAGACTTGCGCTACTTTATGTTTGCAGGAGGATGACGTAAAAAAGATGGTCAGATGCATCATGATAGACCGCGACTGTGCCGACATTTGCCTGCTTACGGCACAATTTGTGGCGCGTAACTCTCCGCATGCCAAGCACGTGATGAAAGAATGTATTGAGATTTGCCGCATATGTGAGGAGGAGTGCCGTAAACATGAAATGGACCACTGTCAGAAATGTGCAGATGCCTGCCGCGAATGCGCAGAAGCTTGCGAAAACTGGATGCAGAATAAATAACAATACATTGCTTTCAATGCGAAGAGGCGGGCCAGTTTTAGGTCCGCCTCTTTGCGTTTATCTATACTTTATACTTTTAGAAAATCATATCAAGTATGGCTGTGATAATGGACAGCAGCAAACTGAAAAGCAGCGCCCATATAAAGCCATCTACCGCAAAACCGGGGACAATGGCGCCTGCCAAAAGTATGATCACGGCGTTAATGACGAGCAAAAACAGACCTAGCGTCAGGATAGTGACAGGTATAGTCAGCAGTATCAGAAGCGGTTTTACAACAGCATTTAATAGTGCTAATACTAATGCAAGTATGATTGCGGCCACGAAACCGGAAATGTGCACCCCCGGCAGCAAGTATGATGAAAGAAGCGCTGCGGCTCCAACTATTAACAATCTTACAACAAATCCCATGATATACTAAATATAGCTTTTACAAATTATTTAAACGTGGCTATGTATACGGCACCTATAGTATAAAGATAGGTTAGCCATAACACCGATAGCAAGTAGCTTCTGTATATCTGAGTATGTTATCATCAAAGATGTTGCATGAAACGGCCCCGCTCCAATTAGAAGAGTTAATGCTTGATTAGAAAAAGAAGCTATGCCCACTTCTCGTATGAAATTGGCACAACAGCCAAGTATAAAAAAAGCCTGCGGCAGGTGCCGCAGGCTTTTTAAAAGTATAGGAGATGAGGCTTGTTAAAACTGAGCCTCTAACCTTTTTTGAGATACAGCCATCCAGTTACACAGCTTCATCAGCATGCGGGCACCAACGTTGCCGTTCCACTCGCTATCGCCCGGGGCCACTTCGCACAGATCAAAGCCAATGATTTCTCGGCCTGACTTTACCAGTTGCTTAATCAGGTATACAGCCTGTTCAAACTCTAACCCGCCTGGTACCGGTGTACCGGTGGCTGGGCAAAGTTTTGGGTCCAGGCCGTCTATATCAAAGCTGATATAGACTTTTTGAGGCAACTGAGCGATAATCTTCTTGCACTCTTTTTTCCAACTGTCGCCACCATACATATTTTCCTTCAGTATGGCATCGTAGAAAATAGTAACACGCCCGTTAGATTGCTCAGCCAACTCGGCTTCTGCCTGGCAAATATCGCGGATACCTACCTGCACCAGCTTTTTTACCTGCGGCAGCTTTAAGGCGTTAAACATAATGGAGGCATGAGAATACTCAAATCCTTCGTAAGCATCGCGCAAATCTGCGTGTGCATCAACTTGAAGTATGCCATACTCCTCATGCTTTTCTGCCAGCGCATGCATCAGCCCGAGCGGCGTACTGTGGTCGCCGCCTAATACGCCAACCAGTTTACCCTGCTCCAGGTGCTTTAGTGCTCTTTGCTTCAACCACTGCAGTAGCTCCTCGCCTTTGGCTGTTACCTCGGCAGGCAGGTTTTCAAACTCAGTTTTACCAACCTCAGGGCTTCCGGCCTCCAGCCAATTAATATAAGCCTCTGCTTTATCTCGAAGTGCATTGCTGGTGGCTACCCACTCTTCAGAAATTTCCTCCATCGCGATACCTAATTTCCAGGCATCTTTTATACTTGGCTCAAACAAATCGAGCTGAGGAGAAGCATCTTTTATGGATTGCGGGCCATTGGCCGTACCAGCGCTGTAAGACACTGTTACCTCCCAAGGCATTGGTATAATAACCACTTCCGATTCCTCTACGGTGAAAGGCAGACCAAACAGGCCACCACTGATATCACCAACACCGTTCGGATCGAAGTTCTGGATTTTCTGTTCTTTACTATTCATCTGTTGGTTCAGCTGAGTATGCTTCAATTGCTTTCTGAGATCCACTGCTTAGCAGCTCCTTCACAAAATTAGGCAAAGCAAAAGCAGCCGTATGAATTTCTTCGTTGTAATACTTAAGCCCCTGCTCTTTAGAGAATCTTGCAGCAGCCTCGCGATCGAACTGAAGCGGTGTTGAGTTGCCTTTGGATGAGTACGAGAAGCTCCAGGTGCCAGTAGGGTAAGTAGGGATAGCAGCCAAGTAGCAATGCACTTTGTTCTCGCCAAAGATCTGCTTGTACGTATCGTAAATTTCTACGAAAACGGCACTGTTAAAGCGCGGCGACTCAGACTGCGTGATCATCACACCGTCCGGTGTCAGGCAACGATGCACCTGGCTGTAGAACTCAGCCGTGAACAAGCCTTCACCCGGTCCAACCGGATCTGCCGAATCCACGATGATCAGATCGTAACGGCCGTCTTCGCACTCGTTAATGTACTTGATGCCATCTTCCACCAGCAGGTTTAGGCGAGGGTTATCAAACGCTACCGCAGTTTCCGGCAAGTGCAGTTTACAAGCCTCAATCACCAGCTCATCTATTTCAACCAGCGTTACCTCCTCCAGTTGCTCATGGCGCAATAACTCACGCACAGTACCTCCGTCGCCTCCACCAATTACCAGCGCGCGCTTCGCTTTGGTATGGCTGAACATTGGCACATGCGTAATCATTTCGTGGTACACATACTCATCTTTCTGTGTGCACATTACCATTCCGTCCAGTGTCAGCATGTTGCCGTAAGCCAGTGTTTCAAACACTTCCACGCGCTGATAGTCGGATTCCTTTTTGTAAAGCTGATTGCCAGAGTGCTTTAGGGATAGTGCAATGTTCTCATCGCGCTCCGTAAACCACACATCGCGGGTGATGGTGCCTACCTCCTCCTGTGGTTTTGCTGAAACATCGCGTAGCGACTCCAGGTTGAAATCGTTGCGCTTCAGCAAGCTCAGCTGGCCGCGGCGCAGCTCCATAGAAGAACCATGGCCTGCCTCGAAAGCTTCTTTCAGGTAATTGTAAGATACCCACGGATCAACAGAATCGCCACAGGTAAAAAGGTCCACAGCGGCATAACCGTATTCAGGCCAAGTATGAATAGCCAGGTGACTTTCCTGAATTACTACCACGCCGGAAACACCGTATGGCGAGAAGTGGTGAAATGTACTGTTGATGACTGTGGCACCGGCTGTTTCGGCAGCGGCTACCATGCTGTTTTCGATATGAACTACATCGTTCATCAGCTCTGGAGAGCAATCGTAAAATTCAACTAAAATGTGTCTGCCTAAAGCGTTCATCAATGGGTATAGAAAGTTAAAAATTCAATATGAAAGCAAAAAAACGAAATCTACCTTTATTATCAAAAGTATAACAAGGCCTCCATGTTATACTTCATTGTGCTTCAATGGGTTAATAATTTCAAGGTATTTGCCTTTATTCCTCTTAAAATGCTTATTCAGCTTATTTCCCCTGCAGCTCCTGCCCTATTATAAATTCTGCTTTATACGACTCGTTCATGTCTTCAAATACATCAAAGACATTATCAAAGGCGTTAAACTCTTTGAGAAGGTTAAATTGGGCAACGTGGTAAATCAGAAATAGCTCGGACTGCGTAAAGTTGGCTTTGGTTATAAAGCTGTAATATTCGCCCTGGTCCTGTGTTTCTGCCCTGTACCGCTGTATCAGCTTAAAGAGCACGCTCAGGTTTTTAAGGTATGGGTTAAGGGAGTTTTGATAGAAGGTGAAATGGTAGGTGAAATAGTCTTTGAAGATATGCTGCAGCGCACTTTCGGATTTGTCTGCCGGCTCCAGGCTCCTTACCTTCTGTACAAATGAGGTGAGTACTTTTTCCTGAAAGAAGACGAAGAAGTTGGTTCCCCGCCAGTCGCTCTGGTTTATGTCATAAGCCACAAGCGAGTCTATGATATCGTTGTGCTTTTGAATGAAGCTGATGTATAACGTCGAGAAGTTCTGCTGCTGAAAGATCTTCTGCGTTTTGTGCAGTTCAAAACGCTGCAACTCAAACTCCCGCTTTTGATAGGTAAGTGTGGCGAAGAAAAGGAAAACGCCCGCTAATGCCCAAAGAGAACCGACAATACCGCCAATAAACTCTCCGTATTGCCCGAAAACACCTTCTCTATCGGCTGGGTCCAGGTACAGCTCCTCGGTAAGGTTGAACTTTATCGTGCCCCACACCAGCACAACCGCTCCGGTTATGATCAGTATATACCCAAAAATTTCATACTTACTGAGTTTTAGCTTAGGCATGTATGCAGTATATCTATATAATGTATGTAGCGGCTGCGCTTTATGGGTTATTTAGCAAATAAACCCTAGTTCTTAATTAAGCTATACTACTGCCAGCTAACTCAGTCGATATTCCGAAAGTTGTTTTTACCGAGGTCAAACGTACGGATAATCTCGATGATGCGAATAAAAGTTTTAGAATCGAAGAAAAGCAGCAGAGGCAGCTCTACGCTCCTGGAGTTGTGCGTAAACTGGGTAATTACGGTAAACACAAGCGGCTGAAACAAAGGGTGCTGCACCAGGATATCTTTCAGAGAATCGGCGATGTGGCCTTTAGGCGCTTTAGGAGGCGACCCGTAGATATTGGCTTTAAGGATGTTTGCCATCTGGGTTACTAATGCTCCAGTAATGATGTTGCTGATCTCCAGAAGCAGCGACTCCTGCATAACCGACAGCTCCCCCTTCTGCACATCCAGCAAGGCAAGGCATACTTCTGACAGCCGAACGATATGATCATCAGAGAAGAGCATAAGGGTGGCTCCGTTGAAGTCGCCTTTAATGTCTGATTGGATGATGACATGCGTATCCTCATACTTTGATACTAGGTTCAGGAGTTCCTTCACCTCTATCAGTTTAATATCTGGCACTTTCAAGAGCACCCTGTCCTTGGCAATGGCAGCAAAAGAGTCAGCGGCCCTTGCTAAGCCGATGTTGAGTATCTCTTTTATAATATCTCTTTCTAACTCTGATATTTCAGCCTCCATCATCATAGTTGTCTCATTTATAGTTGACTTACCCATCGCTTCAAGCCTGCTTTTTGGTTATAAAGTAGCGTGTGATCGCCGGCACATCCAATACCAAACATACTTTTCCGGTGCCTAAAAGCGTAACGCCTCCATAAATATCAATTTTATCCAGCGGTTTACTGAGTGCCTTCACTACAATATCCTGCTGCCTGTACAGTTTGTCTACAATAAGACCGAGCTTCCTGTTGTTGTAAGATACAATTATTATATTCTGTACCGCACCGTTCAGCCGGCTTTTGTCTCCGAGATTCATACTTGCCTCTGGGGCGTTCAAGAGCTCGTTCAGGTATACTACCGTTACGGTCTCTCCTTTTAAATTCGCAATCAGCACGCCACCTACCTCATGCAGTTCGTCCTTATCCAGCGACACCACCTGATCTGTGTGTATGAGCGGTATAGCAAAATAGATGCTGTCTACCTCAAATAACAAAGCGCCTTTAACAGCAATAGAAGATGGCAGCTGCAGCGAGAAAGTCGTTCCTTTTCCTTTTTCGGAGCTTATGTTTATACGGCCGCCTATCGAGTCTATAGCATTTTTCACCACATCCAGCCCAACGCCACGGCCAGAGAACTCCGTTATTTCCTTTGCAGTAGAAAAACCGGGCTCAAACAATAAAGACAGAGCTTCATCGTCGCCCATCCCATTTGCAGCTTCCGCAGAAATAAGCTGTTTTTCTACAGCGGTGCGCTTTACCTGTCTCAGGTCTATGCCTCTTCCGTCATCCTCAAGCTTTATCAGCACGTTGTCGCGATCACTTTGGGCGACCAGCCTCAGAATGCCGGCTGTATTTTTCCCATTAGATTCCCGCTCCTCCGGCTGCTCCAGGCCATGCGTAATAGCATTTCGCACCAGGTGCAGCAGCGAGTCTGCCATAATCTGAAGTATATTTCTGTCTATCTGGATGTCGTGCCCATCTAGTTTCAGGTTTACTTCTTTGCCTTCGGCAGAGGCAATGTCACGCACGATGCGTGGAAACTTGTTAAACAAAGACCCAATGTTTACAAGCCGGGCATCCATAACACTGTACTGCAAGTCTTCGGTTATGCGGTACAGGTGAGAGCTTACGCTCTTAAGTTCATCGTTATTGAGTTCGCGGCTGATAGACAGAATGCGGTCGCGGTCAATCATCAACTCACCAACCAGGTTCATCATGTGGTCCAGCTTTTTGATCTGGATATAGATGAGCTCCGATAGCGACAGTTTTTTAGAAGTGTTATACTTCTGAACCTTCGTTAGTTCAATAGTGCTATCGGAGAGGTTCTCCACTATAATATCGAGGTTGCGCAGCAGCACCGGATCAGGCTCCCCGTAGTTTGCATTGTCAATGTTGTGAATCAACTCGCCTAATAGGTCGATGCCATCAAAAAGCACCTTCACTACCTCATCACTAAACACAAGCTCTTTGTTGCGGATAAGGCTGAAAGCAGTCTCCAACTTGTGCGAAACGTCCGAGATCTGTAAGTAACCTATAGCCTTTGAGTTAGCTTTCAGGTTATGCAGCAAACGAAAGATCTCGGCAAGCGTTTTGTCGCTGTCCGGCTCTTTTTCTAGGGTGCTGATATGCCTGTTTAGAGCGTCAAAATACTCTAGGGCCTCGGCTATAAATATTTCTTTATACTCCTGTTCTCTCGATTTCATAGTTACTGTCAGTTGTACTGACCTGCTGCCCTGCAACATACTTGTTCAGGAAGTCTGCAATTTCATGCAAAGGGAGCACCTTGTTTATATACCCGCTGTCAATGGCGGATTTTGCCATTCCGAAAATGGCTGAGGTTTCCTCATCCTGTGCTACCACAATGCCTCCACGCGCTTTAATAAAGGCGGCACCAGCAGTGCCATCCTTTCCCATACCCGTTAATATTACGCCCACCACCTGCTTTACAGCGCTTTGCGCCACAGACTTCATCAGCAAGTCTATGGATGGTTGATCAAATAAAACAGGTACTTCTTCTGTAAAATCAATTGTCAAGTTTTTCTTATTGCCCATCACAGACTGCACCACCATGTTTTTGCCTCCTGGTGCTACAATCACCTTTCTCGGCTTCAGCTTAAGTCCTTTCCGGCCTTCTACAACTCTTAGCGATGTCTGCGTTTGTAATCTTTCAGCATATGCCCTGGTAAAATTGTGGGGCAGGTGCAGCGCTACCAACACAGTTGCATTCAGGTTAGGGGATAGTTGCCTAATGATACTTTCGACAGCCTTTGTCCCCCCTGTTGATGCGCCAATAATTACAACAGTATTGGCACTATCCATACTTGTATCTGGATCAGGAGTATCCCGCAGAAGCGCCACCTCCTGATGCATGGCATCATAGCGTAACTGCGGATCATTTAAATTTGAGCTGCGCACAGCCATTACTTTCTGCAGTACATCCTGGGCTATACTTCGGTAGCTGGTATAAAACCGGCTTCTGCCGGGCTTCAGCACAACACCGTAAACTCCCAGCTCAACAGCCTGTTTCAGTAACTCCAGGTTTAGCTCCTGCTGCTGCAAGAGCAATAAAACAGGTACAGGCGCTTCGCTAAAAATCCTTTTCAGAGCCAGCAGATCCTTGTTCTCTGGCAAATCATGGTCCAGCACAACAAGGTCCGCCTTTGCTATCTTCAGCTTTTCGAGTAGTTCATTAACATCACTGGCCAGCCCAGTAATATGCACACCAGCCGCTGTACCAATAATGTCTTGTAAAACTATTCTTGAGTAACTGGAGCCGTCAGCAATCAGCACACGCAACATTTTACCGTTCTCCTCCACTTCTATAAACTTTGAAGCACTCCTCGCCCAACTTAGTTTTTACCTGATTTACTCTTCTGCCAGAACTTTGCTTACCACCTCCAGCACATTCTCCTCTGAAAAAGGCTTCACAATGTATGATTTGGCACCATTTTCCATTGCCTCATTCACGATCACCTCCTGGCCAACGGCACTTACAATAATCACCTTCTGGTCAGGCTGCTCCGCTCTGATTCCTTTTAAAACTTCTAACCCCGTGTTATCGGGAAGTATAACATCTAATGTGATCAGGTCAGGCTTGGTTTCCTTAGCGAGTTCCAATGCTGTCTGCCCGTTCGGAGCCTCCCCTACAATTTCGTAGCCGGCATCCGAAAGCATATTTTTCAGCATCGTGCGCATGTAGAAAGAGTCATCTACAATTAATATTCTTTTCATACTTTATAAAGTATAGTTTCTAGTTTGATTAGTTTGGCAATTGGTTTATCTCATCCTGCGTCAGGATTTTGTGCATGTCCAGCACGATAATAAGCCTTTTGTCTGTCTTGGCAATCCCTTCAATGAAATTCTCGTTGACACTCACATCCTGCAGAAAAGAAGGAGTTTTGTCGATTTTAGTTAAAGCAAGATTCAGTGACTGCGGCACCTCCTTCACATCTACACCAATGCTGTATTCCTCAGCTTCCACCACTAGCGTATAACTTGTAGCCGCACCTTCAACCTCTGGGTTTGGCCTGATGTTAAAGCGCTTCTCCAGGTCTATAATGGCAATAATATCACCGCGGATATTTGCCACGCCTTTCACAAAATCTGGCGTTCGGGGCATACGGGTTACATTTGGCGTAACGGTAACCTCTTTTACCTGATCGATTCTGATGGCATACTCTTCAGTGCCTAATCTGAACACAATAAGGTGTACCATTTCCGAATTTACCTGCTCGCTTGCTGCTTCTGCGGCAGAGCTTTTCCTTTTATCAGATGCAGCTTGTGCCTTAGCCGCTGCAGGTTGCCCCTCGGCAGTGGCAGCTTGCTTTGAGTTTTTACTTTCGGTCACCATTATTTATTCTTTCCCTCTCCTAGCCTAGCTGCTGCACCATTCATTTTCCGTGGAGAGTCTGTTGCCACTCTTTTATTGCCAGTCTGGCTGCGTTGCTTGCGCTGATTAGACGGGATAGTAGTCATCAGTCCTTTTTTCTCATTGAAAACAAGGTTGCCGTCAATTAGCTTGAAGGCAGATATACTTACCTGCAGGTCTGCGGCAATGTCGTTCAGGTTCTGAGATGAAGACGTCAATTCCTGCATCGAGCCTGACAGTTGCTTGGCAGTACTTGCCACCTGCTGCGTACCGGATGCAGTTTGCTCGGCAATGGCAACCACTTCTTCCACATACTTTACAACATCTCCAATAGTGGTTTTCTGCACTTCCGTGGCTGTTAATATGTCCTGCGCTGTACGAAGCGTTTCGCCACTGGAAGCAGCAATGTTTTTGAAAGCCCCAGATGCCTCAAATGTGGCATTCTTACCTTTCAATACTCGGCCCTCCATGGTTGAGATCGCAGTTGCGGCAGAGGCTGTATCTTTTTTCACATCGTCTACAAGCGTCGCAATCTCACTGGCTGATTTACGGGATCCTTCTGCAAGTTTTCTAATTTCCTCGGCAACCACCGCAAAACCGCGTCCTGCTTCACCGGCACGAGCCGCCTCAATGGCAGCATTCAGCGCCAGAAGGTTCGTCTGTGCAGCAATATCCGTGATTACGCCAAGTGATTTGGAGATCTCCTGAGAGCGCGTGCTAAGTACTTCAATCGTTTTGGAAGTTAGGGCGGCTGAGCTAGAGATTTCTTCCATGTTCTTAACCACTTCCGCCACAGTCTTCAGGCCAATCTGAGAGCTTTCCTCACCTAGTAAGGCTGATTTATTCACTACCTCAGCTCGGTTAGCGGTTTCCTTTGTCGCTTTCATGATTTCTTCAATCAGCTTGAAGGCCTGATCTGTTTTTAGTGCCTGGTTCTGAGCGCCCTCTGCCATTTGCTGCATAGCCAAGGCCACATCCAGTGTCACCTTGTTCATCTCTAACCCTTTGGCTGCCATTTCTTCAGAAGAAGAACCTACTACCAAAGAAGAATCATTGATTTCGCCAAGAAGAGCATTCAGATTATCAACGGCAAGGTTCAGCGCGTTTGCCATGTCCAAAATATCACCGGCTGTTTGCGCCTCCACTTTCTGAGTTAAATCACCCTCAGAGATGGCACGTACCACACGAGATACATCTAACACTGGCGTTACAATGGATTCGAGCAGGTCGTTAAGCGTATCAACCAATTCTTTCCAGCTACCGCCCACACCTTGCAGTGTCGCGCGCTCTGTCAGTTTTCCTTCCACACCGGCCACTCTGGCCACACGAGATACCTCACCGGCCAAGCGGTTCAGGTCAACCACCATGGTATTAATTGTATCAGCCAGATCAGCCATTTCTCCTTTCGCCTCCAGCATCAACTTTTGCGTCAGGTCACCTTTTGATACTGCAGTTACAACTTTTACGATACCTCTCACCTGCGTTGTCAGGTTAGAGGCCATTGTATTTACATTGTCTGTCAAATCTTTCCATACGCCGGCCACATTCGGAACATTCGCCTGGCCGCCCAGACGCCCCTCTGTACCCACTTCCAGGGCCACACGGGTTACCTCGCCGGCGAAGATGTTGAGGGAGTCCACCATGCGGTTCATGTTCTCCTTCAGCTCGTTCAGCTCGCCTTTCACGTCCACCGATACTTTTTGGGTCAGATCACCTTTCGCTACTGCTGTGGCTACTTTGGCAATATCCCGTACTTGCAGCGTCAGGTTGCTGGCCATGGTGTTCACATTGTCCGTCAGCTCTTTCCAGGTGCCACGTACTTTTGGCACATTGGCCTGACCACCTAAACGTCCTTCCGTTCCAACTTCTCTAGCCACACGGGTTACTTCGTCAGCAAAGATGTTAAGCGAGTCCACCATCTGGTTCAGGTTTTCCTTCAGGTCGAGAAGCTCGCCGCGGGCCTCCACCGTGATTTTCTGGCTCAAGTCGCCTTTCGCCACCGCTGTAGCTACTTTAGCGATATCGCGCACCTGAGAAGTCAGGTTGCTGGCCATGTAGTTCACATTGTCTGTCAGGTCTTTCCAGGTTCCGCCTACGTTCGGCACGTTGGCCTGACCGCCCAGCTTACCCTCCGTACCCACTTCACGGGCCACGCGCGTTACCTCGTCACCGAAGATGTTGAGCGAGTCCACCATCTGGTTCAGGTTTTCCTTCAGGTCGAGAAGCTCGCCGCGGGCCTCCACCGTGATTTTCTGGCTCAAGTCGCCTTTTGCCACCGCTGTGGCTACTTTAGCAATACCTCGCACCTGCGTTGTCAGGTTAGAGGCCATTATATTTACATTATCAGTCAGGTCTTTCCAAACACCGGCCACGTTCGGCACATTCGCCTGGCCGCCCAGACGACCCTCTGTACCCACTTCCAGGGCCACACGGGTTACTTCACCGGCGAAGATATTAAGCGAGTCCACCATGCGATTGATGTTCTCCTTCAGCTCAGCCATCTCCCCTTTCACATCTACCGATACTTTCTGGGTCAGATCGCCTTTCGCAACAGCGGTAGATACGTTGGCGATGTCGCGAACCTGAGAAGTCAGGTTACTAGCCATCGTGTTCACGTTGTCCGTAAGGTTTTTCCAAGTTCCGCCTACGTTCGGCACATTGGCCTGACCGCCCAGCTTACCCTCCGTACCCACTTCACGGGCAACGCGCGTTACCTCGTCAGCAAAGATGTTGAGCGAGTCCACCATCTGGTTCAGGTTCTCCTTCAGGTCGGCTAGCTCTCCTTTTACATTTACAGTAATCTTCTGGCTCAAATCGCCTTTCGCCACCGCAGTTGCTACGTTTGCGATATCCCGCACCTGCAGTGTCAGGTTAGAGGCCATTGAGTTCACATTATCTGTCAGCTCTTTCCAGATGCCAGCTACGTTAGGCACGTTGGCCTGACCGCCCAGCACACCCTCTGTACCCACTTCACGAGCCACACGCGTTACTTCCGCGCCAAACACGTTCAGTCGGTCCACCATTTCATTCAAGATATCTTTCAGCTCGCCTAGCTCGCCTTTTACATCCACGGACACCTTCTGGGTCAGGTCGCCTTTCGCCACCGCGGTAGCCACATTGGCGATGTCTCGTACCTGAGAAGTCAGGTTACCTGCCATCAGGTTCACGTTGTCCGTCAACTCTTTCCAGGTACCCTCTACTCTTGGCACATTGGCCTGTCCGCCCAATTTACCTTCAGTTCCAACTTCTCTAGCCACGCGGGTTACCTCACCGGCAAAGATGTTCAAAGAGTCCACCATTTGATTGATGTTCTCCTTCAGTTCGGCCATTTCACCACGCACGTTCACGGTAATCTTCTGCGTCAGGTCGCCTTTCGCCACCGCAGTAGAAACATTGGCGATGTCACGCATTTGGGAAGTCAGGTTGCTAGCCATCGTGTTCACGTTGTCCGTCAGGTCCTTCCAAACACCGCCTACGTTTGGCACTTTGGCCTGTCCGCCCAATTTGCCTTCAGTTCCAACTTCTCTAGCCACGCGGGTTACCTCACCGGCAAAGATGTTCAAAGAGTCCACCATGCGATTGATGTTCTCCTTCAGTTCACCCAGTTCGCCTTTAACATCCACCGATACTTTCTGCGTCAGGTCACCTTTTGCCACTGCGGTAGCCACGTTAGCAATGTCTCGCACCTGAGAGGTAAGGTTGGAGGCCATGGTATTTACGTTATCGGTCAGGTCTTTCCATACACCGGCCACGTTCGGCACGGATGCCTGACCACCTAAGCGACCCTCGGTACCCACTTCCAGGGCAACACGCGTTACCTCACCCGCAAAAAGGTTAAGATTATCGATGGTGCGGTTGATGGTTTCAGCCATCACCTTAAAGTCACCTGATACCGGAATCTGGAACGTTTCGCCGAGGTTACCGCGCGATATGTTTTTAAGTACTTTGCCTACCTCAAGAACCGGAACCGCAATAGAGTCAACCAGACCGTTGATATTGTTGATCATGTCCTTCCAGAAACCGGAAGCGTTCTCGGCAGAGGCACGAGCTTTCAGGTTACCTTCCACGCCGGCTACTTTCGAAATGCGCGACACCTCGCCACCTACACCACCGATCATTTCCACCATCGAGTTATAAGCCTCGGCTATATCGGCAAAAATATCATCGTTCTGCTTTGTCAGGCGCACCGATACGTCACCTTTCTTAAAGGCATCCAAAGCGTAAAGCACCCTGTTCAGTTGGTCGCTGATGTAATCCGGGTTGCTGGGAAGTTTGCCTTGGCGTAATTTTTTTACTCCTGCCGGTTTATCAGGGGAGGGTTTAGCAGGTCCGGCAGACGTATCTTTCATAGCAGGAGCCTCAGCAACGGCTGTGCTGGCATCACTTTTATCAGCTTTTGCTTTAAGAGTGCTCTGCTTATCTTCTTTGGCTTCTACATCACTGATGAGCTTCTCTTTACTCAACTTCAAGTTTTTACCTAAGGCCATAGTTAGTTTGGTTGGAATAGGGTATCTCTAAACCTTTTGCAGCACTGGCCAGCAAGTATAAACGCTGGCAACAATTGCTGTAGATTTACAAGTAGTGCAATTTACTATAAAAGTATAAAATAATCTGATCTAGAGAAGCAATATCTTCTATGCTTCAAGGTATTCCTCAGCAAGAGCCGCATAATCACGGGCTCCGTTAGACGATGCATCGTAATCGAGCACACTTTTTCCGAAAGACGGTGCTTCTGCCAGTTTCACGTTCATCCTCACCTGGCTTCGGAATATTTTCTCGCGCACGTTCTCCTGCAGATACTCCAGCACCTCGATACTTAGCTTGCGGCGCACATCAAACATCACCACTACGATACCTTTTATTTTAAGTTTCGGGTTGAATGCCTTTCTTACTTTTTGCACCGTATTCATGATCTGATCCAGCCCCTGCAGGGTTAGCACTTCCATCTGCAACGGAATAAGCACCTCCTGGGCGGCGGTTAGTGCATTAAGCGTCAGCACAGACAAAGATGGCGGGCAGTCGATAAGTATATAATCAAAATCTTTTACTTGGGCAAGTATACTTTTCAGGAATTTCTCCCGATCAGGCTGCGTTACGAGCGAGATTTCGATATCGACCAGCTCATTGGAACCAGGCACCACCCAAAGCCCGTTTTTCTCCACCATCACATCCGTTATACTTTTCTCGCCCTGAAAAACTTCAGCCAGCGTGGCAGCTGTGTTAGAGACAGCCAGCGAGTAAGACAGGTTACTTTGCGGGTCCAGGTCAAGCAGCAGCACTTTTTTCCCGAGTTTGCTTAATGCACTGCCAAGATTAATGGTTGTAGTTGTTTTACCAGTGCCGCCTTTCTGGTTGATAACGGCCACCACATTCGTCCTCATTACGTTGGTGTTAAGGGTGCATCATGGCGGTTACAGCACCGGCCATGCCACTAAACTAGAGAATTTAAGTATAATTTGAAAATGCAAGCACGGTATTTGCGCGGGCACAATCACCTTTTAAACTGATCCAGCAGACAACCTGAAGCTGCGTGTATGTCCTGCCACTGCTCAAGCTCCAAGGCCACGGCCATTACCTGAGCAGGCTCCATGTAGCCCAAACTATACTCTCCGGTCAGTTCTCGGGCTAGGCGGGTTATACCAGGGTTGTGCGCCACCAGCAGCACCACTTTTACCTGATCAGGAAGCTCACCCAGGCTTTTTATAAGTTGCGTTTCGCGGGCGATATATATGTCAGGATTATAGCTGATTTGCTCCTCCTCAAAGTATACCTTGCTGGCAACGATTCTGGCCGTGGCATTAGCGCGGGTAGCCGGGCTAGCCAGAATGGCATCTAATTTTGAAAATTTTTCACGTAGCCATTTTCCGGTGTTACGGGCCTGCTGCTGGCCCTCCTGGGTTAGCTCCCGCTCAAAGTCGGGCTGTAGCGGAAAAGGGTCATACGCATCGGCATGGCGGCAGAGGAGTACGATTCTTTGCATATAAAAATAAAAGTGACCGTATAGTTTATAGCACCTGTTAGGGTAAAGCTTAAAGGGTATTTAAAACGTAGTTAAACCCCACTTATACGTATGGGGTTGTAATTGTTAAAAAAAATATTTGAACTTTGGGCAAAATTAAGCCTGTTCGCCCTGTAAATATAAAGGATGATAAAAAACTTAGTCATAGTAGAGTCGCCTGCAAAGGCAAAAACTATAGAGGGATATCTTGGGAAGGATTTTGTGGTGAAGTCCAGCTTCGGCCATGTGCGCGACTTGCCTAAAGACAATAATGCCATTGATGTAGCGCACGGCTTTAAGCCTACCTACGTCATATCCAGTGATAAAAAAGAAGTAGTATCGCAGCTCCGGAAGCTGGCCAAGGAAGCCGAAACAGTATGGCTCGCATCGGACGACGACCGCGAGGGAGAGGCTATATCGTGGCACCTGACTGAAGCGCTGAACTTAAACGACGCTAAAACACGGCGCATCGTTTTCAGGGAAATCACTAAAAATGCCATTCTCAACGCCATCAGTACTCCGCGCGGCATTGACATGGACCTTGTAAATGCGCAGCAGGCACGCAGAATACTGGACCGTTTGGTAGGCTTCGAATTATCGCCGGTGCTTTGGAAAAAGATCAAGACCGGCCTATCGGCAGGGCGCGTGCAGTCGGTGGCGGTACGCCTGGTGGTAGAGCGTGAACGGGAGATTGACCGCTTTAAAGCTGAAGCTACTTTCCGCATCACAGCATCGTTTGACGTACAGGGACGCACACTTGAGGCCGAGCTTCCTCAGAAATTTAAGACCGAGGAAGAGGCGCAAGCATTTCTGCAAAACTGTATTGGGGCCACCTATACTATAGAGAACCTCGAGAAGAAGCCTCTGAAGCGTAGCCCAGCGCCGCCCTTCACAACATCTACCCTGCAGCAGGAAGCAAGCCGCAAGTTATACTTCTCGGTGGCACAGACCATGACGATTGCGCAGCGTCTGTACGAATCAGGTAAGATATCTTACATGCGTACTGATTCCCTTAACCTTTCGGATGAAGCTATACAAGGTGCAACTAATGAGATCCAAAGCTCTTTTGGGGAGAAGTTTGTTAAAACGCGTCGATTCAAAACAAAGTCCGCCTCTGCACAGGAAGCCCACGAAGCCATCAGACCGACTAATTTCTCGCAAATGGTTGGCAGCTCTGACCGAAACGAGCAGCGCCTGTACGAGCTGATCTGGAAACGTGCCATCGCCTCACAAATGGCCGATGCCGAGATAGAAAAAACAACTGTTACCATTGGTATCTCTTCCCAACCTGACCAGAAACTGCAGGCCACCGGCGAGGTAATCAAGTTTGAAGGCTTCCTGAAAGTATACATTGAATCGAAAGACGATGAAGAGGAAGGTGCGGATGAGGACGTTAAAGGCATGCTGCCGCCTCTTAGCATCGGCCAAAATATAGATTTGCGCCAAATGCTGGCCACACAGCGGTACAGCCGCCCTGCCGCCCGCTACACAGAAGCTAGCTTGGTAAAAAAGCTGGAGGAAATGGGTATTGGCCGTCCTTCTACCTACGCTCCTACCATTTCTACCATCCAAAAGCGCGGGTACGTAGAGAAAGATACCCGTGAGGGAAAAGAGCGCAACTACCAGCTTCTCACGCTAAAAGGCAGTGAAATAACCACTCAAACCAAGACGGAGATAACTGGTGCTGAAAAAGCCAAGCTGTTCCCAACAGACACGGCTATGGTAGTGAATGACTTTCTGGTAGAGCACTTCCCGAACGTAATCGACTACTCTTTCACGGCTCGTGTGGAGGCGGAGTTTGATGAAATTGCGCAGGGCCACAAAGAGTGGGAAAACATGCTGGATGAGTTCTATCAGAAATTCCATAAGCGCATTGAGTCGAGTGAGAGCATTTCCAGAGCCGATGTGTCTGGGGCACGAGAACTAGGCGCAGACCCGGCAACTGGCAAAACCATCATGGCTAAGCTTGGTCGGTTTGGCCCTTATGTGCAGCTTGGCGAGGAAAATGAAGAAACTGGCGAAAAGCCTGTATATGCCAGCCTGCGCAAAGGTCAGTTTATCGAGAACCTTTCATTAGAGGATGCTCTCGATTTATTTAAGCTGCCGCGCATTGTAGGCACATTTGAAGACAAGGATATGACAGCGGCAATCGGCCGTTTCGGCCCATACATACGCCACGACAGCAAGTTTTACTCTCTGCCCAAAACATTGGACCCGATGAAGGTTACAGCGGAAGAAGCCGTAGATCTGATTCAGGCAAAGCGCAAAGCAGATGCAGAGAAGCTGATCAAATCATTTCCGGAGAACCCTGACATACAGGTGCTGAACGGACGCTACGGCCCCTACATAGTAGCGGGTAAAAAGAACGTGAAAATTCCGAAGGATAAGGAGCCAAGCGAGCTGACGCTGGAGGAATGCATTGCCTTGGCAGAAGCAACTCCGGAGAAAAAAGGACGCGGAGGTTTCAAGAAAAAAGCTGATGCCGACAAGCCAGCCGCAGAGAAAAAAACGGCATCTAAGACAAAGGCTAAAGCTGCTACTAAAAAATCGGCAGCCAAGAAACCGGCAGCCAAAAAAGCTGCGCCAAAGAAGAAGGCTTAATTAAAATATAACTTAAACAGAAAGAGCACCTAGTTAAGGTGCTCTTTCTGTTTTTATTTAAATACGATTATTCTGCCTCACCCCCTCCTTTTCTAGAGCCACGATAAAGTTCATACTTTAGCAGGCGGCATTCTATGGATCCGTTAAAAAGTGGCACACGGCGCGAAGTGCGCAGGCCAACATTTTTAGCCGCATCCAGGTTACCCGTAAATACAAAGGCATCATAGCCCTGGTAATTATTCTTCAAGGTATCCCCTATCTTCTTGTAAAGCTCGTAAATATCATCTGACTGAATACGCTCGTTGTAAGGCGGGTTCATCACCACTACACCCGGAGCTTGCGGTGCGTTTGTTTCAAAGAAGTCTGCTTTCTGTACTTCTATGATATTCTCCAGTCCAGCGTTTTCTATGTTATTGCGAGCTGCCTCCACATAGTCTGCATCCAGATCGTACCCGATTATCTGCGCCTGGGCAGTAGTTTTACCTTTTGCCTCGGCTACATCCCAAACCATTTTAAAAATCTGCTCATTGTAGTCTTTCCATTTCTCAAACCCGTATGGGTCGCGGCGGAATAGCCCTGGAGCCATGTTCTGCGCCATTAGCGCAGCCTCAATCAGAAAGGTGCCTGAGCCGCACATTGGGTCTACAAGAGGAGATTTTTTATCCCAGCCTGACAGGCCGATGATACCAGCAGCCAGAACTTCGTTAAGCGGGGCCACGTTTGTCTGCAGGCGGTACCCACGGCGGTGCAGCGAGTCGCCGGAAGAGTCGAGCGAGAGCGTCACTAGATTGTCGTGCATGTGCAGGTTTAGGCGTATATCCGGCCTCACACGGTCTACAGAAGGTCTTTCTCCGGTCTTTGCCCGAAACTGGTCTACAATGGCATCCTTTGTTAACTGAGAAACATAAAGTGAGTGCTCAAAGGTAGAATG
This sequence comes from uncultured Pontibacter sp., assembly GCF_947495565.1. Classification (GTDB taxonomy): domain Bacteria; phylum Bacteroidota; class Bacteroidia; order Cytophagales; family Hymenobacteraceae; genus Pontibacter. Next base: position 132,966 of record NZ_CANLZM010000010.1, on the reverse strand, counting down.
GCTAACCACTGCATCAATGGCGAAAGTCATTCCCAAGTCCATGATTTCGGCCCAATTCGTTTTCTGCACCTGCTCATAAAGGCTTTTCTCATCGAGAGCCTTAAACTGGCGGATAGGCTTAAGAATACGGATGGCGGTGCGGCACCACAGGTTTGCCTCATAAAGTTGGCGCAGATTGCCTGAGCAGGTTACAACACGGTTGCCTACTTTTACAAACTCCATATCCAGTTCGCGCAACTCCTCTGCCAGCACCTCCTCCAGGCCAAACAGGGTTGTAGCCACTATATTAAAATTCTCGTTCTGAGTCTTCTTCGCCATAATTTATACTTTATCAAAGTGCAAAGATAGCAGATTGAGAAACCCTTTCCGAATAGGGTGCGGCAAAGCTTAATTTATACTTTGTGGCTGGGCTACCAAGTATGGCTTAGAAAGCTACCCCAAGTGCAAAACCACCTATAAAATAAAGCCCGGAATAGCCAAAATCCATGGCGTTCCGCTCGTAACGGGTATACAGGTAATTGGTATCAACGGAGCTGTTTTTTATACCTGCACCTGAGTAAAAATCAAACAACAGATGACCGTCTAAAGAAGACGTCTGAAGCCCAAGCATAGCTACCCCTCCTAGTTGGTTGATTTTCTCGTTAAAAGGGCGCAAGCGGTATTTATACACCTCAAGCCCCTCCTGATCCTTTTCCTGCAGCCAACCATTTCTCTCAAACTCGACATTATAGTGATGGTAATTCACTCCGTAAGCGAGGTAAACTTTGCGGTGGTGCAAACTAGCGGAGTTGTTTATGTAAATTCTATGCTGCACCTCGGCTCCGTACCCAAATACTTTGGCATGTTCATCTTCCCAACCTCGCCCTGCCAAGATATCCACCGTGTTGGTTTTGCCCGAGTAAAACCGTGGTGATAATACCAACCCATGCCTGCTGCCCTGCTTCGGAATACGCTCGATATACAGATGCAAACCGTTTATAAGTAAATGCTGAGGACTAAACTTTATACTGATAGTCTTTTCAGGAGCAGGCTCTGCAACCTGCGCCTGGCACGGCGACAGCCACGGGAACAATAAAAGCATAGAGCAAGCTACAATTCTGATTATCATATAGTAAGCGATAAAGAATTAAATAGCCGGTTTAATAAGAATAGTGCTTAGCAGCTCCAGTTTATCCTGCTCAAACTGGTACTGATACAGGCCGTCGCTGCCAATAACCAGCAACCTGTTTTCATCTGGTATCACATCAAAAGCGTTAATCTGAAAGTGCTGTTCCAACTCCAGGTTGGTCACATCTGTGGCGTCGTATACTTTTAAGCCTTCATCGCAGACAAAAAGCTTGTTGTTGGCTATGCCTAAACCTTTTGGGTTAGTCATACTGTACTGTTTCAGGAGTTCTGGCGCAATGATGTTTTGCAGGTCTATTACCTGCAACTCGTTTATGGCAAACCTGCAGGCGGTGCCGGTGCTTAAGGTTACATAGGCATATCGCCCGTCCGTCACCACAGGGTCGCAGCTTACGACGTGCTGATACTGCGATATATACTTGGGAAAAGCCGGATTTTGGATGCTATAAATATGCATGCCTGTCTGAGAGCCGATAAACAGCTTGTCCTCAAAAGGAAATATGGTCTCGATGCCGAACCCAACTGAAATTTGCTGGCCTTGTTGCGGGTCTTCCGGCTTGCTGACATCAAATAAGTTCAGGTTGGAGTGGTCTACGGTATAAAGATAGTCTCCACTGATGGCGAACCTAGCCATAGAACCGCCCTTGCCGGACACGCCATCAACTGAAGGAGAGGCAGCGTTATCGCTGGAACAGGAGATTAAAGCCAGGCAACCCAGCATGGCCAGAGCGGCAGAAAGTATACTTTTTTTCATGTTATTCCGGCTTTTTAAGTTCCCAACCCACAATTACGGCATCTTCAGGAGCGCCAGCCATACTATAGCCGACTGTAAAATTATCTGGCGGCAACAAGGCAGGCAGCGCATTACGCACCCGCTTGGCAACTTTTATATCGTTAAGCTCACCCAAGTTAATGGCCACAAGGTCAACGGCATTGTCAACGTATAGTATATTGTCTTTCACAGCCATATCTATGCACCCCGGCACTTGTATAAACGCCACGTTCACTGGCGCTTTCGGGTTTTGATTATCAATGATGTGCACACCCTTGTACTGTTCGTTTACAAGTATATGGTTGCCGTAGAGGTAGATTTTGCCAGCATTAGAAATGGTACGGGGCTCTGTTTTAAGTATTGATGCCTCCAACTGTTGGCGGCTCATCAAAATTGGCGAATACGCCGAATCTGGTAAAGGATCCACGCTGCCGGGGCAGGAACAGAGCAGCGGCAGCATAAGCAGCAGCAAAAAAGTTTTAACTCGTTTTATCATAGTTCAGGCAGTTTTAAGTTCATGAATATCAGCCATTAAATATATAAAACACTTTACAAAACACAACAATAACTTTACGTAATTATATGCCAAATATTCTTTTGAAGTATAAATCGAAGCTATTTTAGAGATTTTGGTTGTAAGGCCTACACCCGCCATTGTTGGTGCTTTTCACTAACAATTAAAATGCAGATGCTGTTAATCTTGCTGGTGAAAACACGCAGCAAGGGCAGGCAGTGTAGTATTAATAAACTTTAAACAGGCTCATCAGATTTCAGGCTACTACCTAACCATTCGTTGCTTATTTAGGCGCAACGGCTACATGCTGCTTATCAGAATGTAGAGACCACTAATGCAAAACCCTTATCTTTGCTTTAAAATTTACCGCTTATGCAACTTCAGACCGACTTTTCTTTAAAACCTTTCAACACTTTCGGCATTGATGTGAAAGCAAAGCTTTTCGCGCGGTTCGATTCTGTGCAGGAGCTGCAGGAGCTACTTCAGATGCCGGAGCTGCAGCAAAAGCCAAAACTTATACTTGGCGGCGGCAGCAACCTGCTCTTCACTAAGGATTTTGATGGCGTAGTGCTGCAGAACGGCATTAAAGGAATTGAGAAAGTAGCTGAAGATGAAGAGTATGTATACCTGAAAGCAGGCGGCGGTGAAGTATGGCATGAGTTTGTGCTACATACTCTAGACGTGAACCTGGGCGGTGTAGAAAACCTGTCTTTGATACCTGGCACAGTGGGCGCCGCGCCACTGCAGAATATCGGTGCGTACGGCGTGGAGTTGAAAGATGTGTTTCAGGAGCTGGAGGCGGTAAACATGGAGACAGGTCAGGTGCGGGTGTTTGATAATGAGGCTTGCCGCTTTGGCTACAGAGAGAGCGTGTTTAAGAATGAGCTCAAGGGGCAGTACATTGTAACGCATGTAGTTTTTAAATTGCACAAAAAGCACCGCTTTAACACCTCGTACGGGGCTATAAAAACCACGCTGGAAGAAATGCAGGTGCAGGAGCCGAGTATTCAGCACATAAGCGCCGCGGTATGCCACATACGCCAAAGCAAGCTGCCAGACCCAAGGCAAATAGGCAATGCCGGTAGCTTTTTCAAGAATCCAGAAATCCCTTTAGCTCAGTTTGAGGAGTTACAGCTACAGTATCCAGCCATGCCCTCCTACCCTGTTTCTGAAACCACCGTTAAAGTGCCAGCAGGCTGGCTTATAGAGCAATGCGGCTGGAAAGGTAAAGTAATCAATAACTATGGCGTACATAAAAACCAGGCCTTGGTGCTGGTAAATTATGGAGGTGCCAAAGGTGACGATATCCGCAAGCTTGCCTTCGAAGTGATCGCATCCGTTGAGGACAAATTCGGGATTAAGTTAAACCCTGAAGTAAATATCATGTAGCCCATCGCAGCTAAAGAAATTTATACTTGGTTTGGCCTAACTATTTCGGAATTCCTACGCTATATGTTGTATACTAAAACCGCTATATGGCTTAAGATAAATTAATATTATGCACTCAAAGAACTTTTTACTCTACCTGGCCTTATTATTCTCCTTTACCTTTTTGGTTTCTTGTGATGATGACGATGATGATACGCCACCAGAGCCTACCAACACAGAGATAATCACTTCTGGAGAATGGAAGGGCGATAAGGTGCTGCTCAATAGCATTGATGTAGCGAACATACCCGGAATTGGTGCTAATGCCAATACTTTTCAGACGCTTCGCCTCACTTTTAAGGAAGACAACACCTACAATGCTATTTTTGAGGCTAATGGGCAGGAGCAGAATTTTGAAGGCACTTGGGAATTTAACAGCGATGAGTCAGCGATTACAGTGGAATCCTTAGGCGAGTTGGATATTAAAACCTTTACTCCTGATAACCTGGACCTTACCACAAGTATAAATCCTAGCAACATCAACCTGATTGGAGAAATTTTAGGTATCGACCCAAGGTTAATCGCAGTTTTTACCGGTGGAAACGATGTACAAGCTGAAATGAGATTTGTAAGATAGGCTTCAAGAAACTTTACTTAAAAGGGCGGCCCCGGTACTGTAACAGTACCGGGGCCGCCCTTTTAAGTAAGCTGTTATCCCTCTTTCTCTATCTTCTGCGTCTCTACCTTCACGGCGTTATCCTGGGGCCGTATGCCGCGATCGTGCTCACGTGAGTAGACTTGCGTGAACTCCGCCCCCAGTAAGAAAATTACCGATGTATAATAAACCCACACTAGAATCAGGACTAAAGACCCTGCTGCACCATACGTATCTGCCAGTGGGTCGTGCTGGAAGTAGATGTTGAGGATAAACTTGCCCAGCACAAAAAGTATGGCTGTAACTGTGGCACCTACCCAAACGTTTGGCCACCGGATTTTGGCATCGGGCAGCACTTTAAAAATGGTCGCAAAAATGATGATGCTGATAAATATAGACACCACCACATTGCCAGCCATAATCAAGTATACTGCTATACCCGAGAACTCCTCCCGCAGAAACTCATTGATCAGCCCCATCACCACATCAACGGACAGCGACACCAGCAGCAGAAACCCAAGGCTCACCACCATAGCCAGCGAAAGAACACGGTCTATGACCAACTTAAGCCAACCCCGCTCAGGCTTTGCCCGCACCTCCCACATAGCATTTAAAGAATCCTGCAGCGCTACAAAAACCGTGGTGGCTGAGAAAACCATGGTTGCCACGCCTATAACAGTTCCGATAGTAGTTGCCGCGGATTGGCCGGCGTTTTCGATGATGTTCTGTATCTGCTGCGCTCCGTTACGGCCTATTATGCCGCCAATCTGATTCGCCAGCTCACCCCGGACAGCCTCCTCGCCAAACACAGCGCCTGCAATCCGGAGCGTAATGATGAGCACGGCAGGCAAAGAGAAGATAGTATAAAACCCGATAATTGCCGCCCAGTCCAGAGGCCTGTCGCTGCTAAATTCAGAAAAGGTGCGTTTTGTTAGACTCCAAGTCAGTTTTAACTTCTTGTTCATAGGCTTAAATGCTTTTTCCTGTACAAGGCAGGTAAAGAGCTCCTATGTACGGTGCAAAACCAAGTATGATACCTTTTTTAGGATCAGGTATACCACTCGCTGACCTCCTCCAGCGGCTTGCGCTGAAGATCCGGCACTTGTACTTCATCCGCAGCATAGCCCACAGGAAGCAACAGGAAAGGCCTTTCATTTTCAAGCCGCGCCAGCAGCTTTGTCAGAAAGTTCATGGGGCTGGGTGTGTGGGTTAGCGTAACAAGGCCGGCTTGATGGATAGCCGAGATAAGAAACCCGCACGCCAGCCCCACCGACTCGCTTACATAGTAGTTATTGCGCTTGCTTCCGTCAGGCTTGCGCTCATAGGCTTTCTTAAATACTACAATCAGCCAGGGAGCCACCTCTAGAAACGGTTTTTGCCAGTCGGTGCCCAGCGGAGCAAGATCTTCCAGCCATTCCTGGCTCATGCGGTGCTGGTAACTCTCATACTCCTCTTTCTCGGCAGCCTCACGTATTTGTTTTTTCAACGCAGGATTGGATACCACGCAGAATGTCCAGGGTTGTTTATGAGCTCCGGATGGCGCAGTTGAAGCCGTTAGCAGGACGTTTTCGATTATCTCGCGTGATACAGGTTTATGCGAAAACTGCCGGACAGACCGTCGGCGATCCATGAAAGTATAGAACTGCCGCGCCTGCTCCTCCATCTCTTCCTCTGAATACGAAACGGGCATATAAGGCACAAAAGGGTAGCTCTTGATGGTCATTGGGATAGGCGTTGGTTCACTTAAAACTAAGAAAATTTAGGTAACCTAAGGCAGTGACAGCTTTGCCAGGTAATTGCCTGCATCGCCCTGCTGCAGCATTACAAAAGTATAGCCGTGCTCAGTAGCATAGTCCTCTAAAATAGCTGGGTCGATAAACAGCCAGTTAAACCAGCCGCTTTCCTGGTCTTTATACTTCATATTATACTTCACCTCACCGTAATAACCGGCATTCAGGTCCAGCGTTACAGACCCGTCTTCTTCCTCAAACATGTATAAAATATCCGACGACTCAAGCAGAATCTGCCCTCCGGACTTCAGCAGTTGTTTTGCATGCTCCAGAAAACGCTCCAGGCCTGCCAAGGTTCCTGCAATGCCGATACCGTTCATCAGCATCAGCAGGGTATCGTATTTCGCGCCTTGGATATCAAATAAATCCTTGTGCAGCACATGCTCCACCCCCTGCCGTTGCATCGCTTCTACAGCTCCGGCAGACTTATCCAGGGCTGTAACGCTTATTTTTTGCCGCTGCAGCGCCAGCGCATGGCACCCGGACCCCGCACCTACATCCAGCACCTGGCCCCGACAGTTTTCAAGCGCCAGCAGCTCCATTTCTGGCATTTCCTCCTCTTTTCGGAACAGATACTGCACCGGAATCACATCATCTTCGGCCAGGTTACTCTCTACAATTATTTCCGCGTCTTCGGTGCCTGCCAGGTAATCCTGCAGGGCTACGCCTATGGGGTCATTCTTCATGCGTACGTATAGGTTGTAACTGCAATTACGGCACAAAAGGCGTACACGCAAACAGTTATTTATAATAATCAAGCGATAATTCATAGCCACGCCACATACATCCAGCACAGCATCAAGCGTTTATATATTAAATAGTAGTCTTTAGATATTGCATATATGCTAAACTTCTGTAGCTTTAGCATCTGTTTTTGAAGTATAAGCCTATGCCAACTAACGCTTACAGCCTGAACATGCTTATGGATCCTAAACTGGAAGATAGATACCTGCGCCTGGAAGACTCGCGAAACCGTCTGTTAGATGAGCTAGCCGGCCTGGACGATGATCAGCTAAACACAGCTCCCGCTGCCGGAAAATGGAGTATAAACCAGCATATAGCCCATCTGGTTTTGGTGGAAGATGCCGCACTGGCTAATATCCGCTATAAGCTGCAGCAGCAGGACGAACTTAAGGACAATGGTTTTGCGCAGGCTATTCGAGCATTCCTGATGAAGCTGGCTCTGCAGTCGGGCCGCAAGTATAAAGCCCCAGCTGTGGTGGCCGACGTACCGGCATCATGCCACCTGCCCGAGCTAAGGCAGCAGTGGGACCAGGTGCGGTTTGAGCTTGAAGACGAGCTGACAAGTTTTCCGCAGCAACTTCTGGAGAAGGGCGTTTTTAAGCATCCTATGGCAGGTTACTTAACCATTAGCCAAACCCTCGCCTTTATACAAGATCATTTTATCCACCATAAACGCATTGTGCAGGCGCAAAAAGAAGCTCTTGTGGGGTAATTTTTATCTTACTGCTCTTGCGCACCTGCCTTACCCCTAGCATCACCCTCTCTAAGGTTCCTCAGCCTGAAATCCCCACTTTCCTAGTGCTGCATCTCCTTTGCAATTCTTTTTAAAATCAATAATGTGAATCAACTTCATAAAAACCCATAACAAACTATCAATCAAAGGCTTTAAACTCCTAACTTTAATTAAAACCTATACTTCAAACTATCCTTCACACCCGTTTTATTAACACAGCAGTCATGCCTGGAATCCGGTTAGCAGGTGTAAAGCTCTGAGGTACTTCAGCCTTAAATTAGTAGGCAAAACCTCTGTAGTATAGGAGGCAGTATAAGATGAGATGCGGAGGCAGAAAAAACTAAGCGTGTAAGGTATGCAAGACAATCATTTGGGAGTGGATTATGGGGCGAAGCTAGCCGGCACCACAGCAGCAGCCATGGTAGTAGACAACGAGCTGCACCTGATGCAGTGCGGAAAAAATCTGGATGCTGACGTGTGGCTACAAAAGTTAGTGGCTGAGTTAAACCCGAAAGTCCTATACATGGATGCTCCGCTTACCCTGCCAAAAGTTTACAGCACGGAGGCTCCTCACGCCGAAGCGGATTTCTTTTACAGGCAGGCAGACCGGGAAGTAAATGCTATGTCACCGATGTTTATCGGGGGGCTTACGGCACGGGCTATGAAACTACGCACGCAGCTAGCCGCTCAAGGTATCGCCATGCTGGAAACTTATCCAACGCAGGCTAACAGACTCTTGCTGCCGCACCTGCAGGGTTATAAAAAATACCCAATAGCGATACCTGAATACACAGATGCGCTAAAGGGACTGGTTAAGTATAAATTGGCACAGGAGCCTCAAAACTGGCATCAGGTAGATGCTATATTGACATGGTTATCAGGCTACAGGCACAATTTAGGCAAAGCCATACTTTACGGTGATGCTCGTGAGGGCCGGATAATTGTGTAAGGGTTGGCCTAAATATCAGCAGCGGTTTCTAACGTGCGAAACTCCATCTGAAGCGCTTTAATTTTAACCTCTGTTTCGGTTGGGATATTACCTTCTATCTGATCCTTCCGCTCGTTAAGTTCTTCTAACACCCGCTTTGCCATTTCCCAATCCTGGTTATCCCAGTTACTTTTCTTGGCACGTACGTTTTCCATAAAAGTAATGTAAGCATCCCGTACGGTATTCTCGTTGATGGTAGCAAAATCGGCCCATCGGTCTAACAGTCCCCGTTCCCATTCAGCTATACCTGGCTCCTCCATGTTTTTCTGGTATTCCTCATCAGCCTCCTGAAACTCTCTCTTAAGGCTCTGATAATCTTGTTTTAGCTCATCGGTAAACTGATCTTCCTTTTGGTCCAGCTCCTGTGTGCGCATATTGAAGTCCTCACGGGCACGTTTCCAGTCTTCCTCTGTTCTATCAGCCACATTAGAGGTGGCATTGCTCACCCACGACCTGAAGTCTGCCAGATCATCTTCCATTTGCTGTTCTTTAGTTGCAGAACAACCACTGGCTAATAATGCAACACTGATAAGTATAGCCGACAATATTTGAAATATGCTTTTCATGTTTTCTTTGCTCTATTGGTTCTACACCATTTACCTACGGTGCATCTGCCTTTAAGATATGTTTAGCCTAAATGAACCTCACTAGGTATAAGCGTGATCTTCTCTTGGACCATTTAAGCGTCCAATCTCATTTACATTTAAATTATTATAACTTAACTGCTAACGCCTCGTAAGTACATCAAAAGGAATAGTTAAATATAAAATAAATATAAGTATATTTAATAACCACTATCACCCAACCTCATTGCCTCTCAGGGGCTCCAATTGCAATAGCTTATACTTCGAGTATGCATTAACACCGCACAAGTGAAGTATAAGCTATTTATTTTTTGACTCTTAAATCAAGTATAGGCTACTTGGGCTAAACTGCCTTAATACCAATTTGTCATCAGCCACCTCTATTATCTCCCATCTATACATCATGGTGCTAAGTATGGATCCGCCGTCCACCTGCCTTGTCTGCAGACTAATGTACCTTTCAGGAGCCTTCAACTCCCACTTTCCCTCTTCTATACTTCCTGCACCAGCAACACCGTAATGCCGGTTTAAAGTATAGGTGCCATTTTCCCGAAAGGTCAGTTCCACTTTTTCGTGTGGCCGCACGGGCTCTTTCTCACTATTGTGTGCGTGAAACTGCTCGCGCAGCACCCAGGTCTTAGCAAGCATGCTTACTGTATCCGATTGCTGCACAGAGGCAGGCGAAACTGCATCCAACTTTGCAGGTGCGTTTACAGTAAGAGTCAGAAATAAAATCAGTGTTGATAACATGGATCAGGCATATTGGTCTACATAAGTATAACTTACGCAAAACGAGGAGTTTGCACAACAATCCTGTAACAAAAAATGGAAAACGACAAAGCACGCCACCAAGAGTATATGCGGGAGGCAATCAGCCTTTCGAATGTGAAAATGCTGGAAGGCTATGGCGGGCCTTTCGGGGCGGTGATTGTACGCAATGGAGTTGTAATTGCCAGAGGCTACAACAAAGTGCTGCACACCCATGACCCGACGGCACACGCCGAGGTAGAGGCTATCCGCTCTGCTTCTAAAACGCTTGGCACCCACGACCTCTCCGACTGCGACATATACGCCAGCTCCGAGCCCTGCCCTATGTGTCTGGGCGCGATTTACTGGGCGAGGCTCAAGAAAGTATACTACGGAAACCCGCACCAGGAGGCGGCCCGCATTGGTTTCGACGATTCCTTTATCTATGAGGAGCTAGAGAAGCCCGTAGCGCAGCGGCACATCCCGATGGAACAGCTACTGCCGCAAGAAGCCATTAAGGCATTTGAACTGTGGCAGCAGAAGGAGGACAAGCAAGCCTATTAAGTTAGAGAGTTAGAGAATCAGAGAGTTAAGGTATACTTTAACTTTAGCAGCAAAGTATAAAAAGCCGCTGGCAATACTTTAAAAGTATAACCAGCGGCTTTTTAGGAGCCCGGTTTTTATTAAACTGAGCGAGATCTATGTTTTAGTCTAGGACTAACGCTGCTTCATCATGTTGGCCAGGTTGCCAAGGCCACCGCGCTTACCCGACATCTTGTTCATAGAGCGCATCATTTTGCGCATGTCGTTAAACTGTTTCATCAGGTTGTTAACCTGCGTTACATCAGTACCACTGCCTTTGGCAATACGGGCACGGCGGCTGCCGCTGATCATGTCAGGGTTTTCACGCTCCTGCGGTGTCATCGATTTGATGATGGCCTCAATTGGCTTGAAGGCGTTCTCATCAATCTCCACATCCTTCAGGGCTTTGCCAACACCCGGTATCATACCTACCAGGTCTTTGATATCACCCATTTTCTTGATTTGCTCCAGCTGCGTGAGGAAGTCATCGAAGTTAAACTGGTTTTTGCGGATCTTCTTGTTGATACGCTTGGCCTCGTCCTCGTCAAAAGCCTGCTGCGCGCGCTCCACCAGGGAAATCACGTCGCCCATGCCCAGAATACGCTGCGCCATACGATCCGGGTAGAACAGATCCAGCGCTTCCATTTTCTCACCGGTAGAGATAAACTTGATCGGCTTCTCCACTACCGCACGGATAGAAAGGGCTGCACCACCACGCGAGTCACCATCCAACTTGGTCAGCACTACGCCGTCGAAGTTAATGCGCTCGTTGAAGGTCTTTGCCGTGTTCACCGCATCCTGGCCTGTCATGGAATCAACCACAAAAAGCGTTTCAGTTGGGTTTATAGCCTTCTTGATCTCAGCAATCTCATTCATCATCGCCTCATCCACAGCCAAACGACCGGCGGTGTCAATGATGACTACTTTTTTATGCGTTCTCTTGGCGTGCTCAATCGCGTTGAGGGCAATTTGCACCGGGTTTTTGTTATCCAACTCGGTATAAGCCTCTACACCAACCTGCTCGGCTAATACCTGCAGCTGGTTAATAGCCGCCGGACGGTACACGTCGCAGGCAGCCACCATAACAGAACGCCCTTGCTTTTTAATATGGCTGGCCAGTTTACCAGTAAAAGTTGTCTTACCGGAACCCTGAAGTCCGGAGATCAGGATAATAGCAGGGTCGCCTTTCAGGTTAATGTCCTGCTTCTCACCACCCATCAGTTCGGTCAGCTCCTCGTGCATGATCTTCACCATCAGCTGGCCCGGAGACACAGCAATCAGTACATCACGCCCTAAAGCCTTCTCCTTGATGTTATCGGTGACAGTTTTGGCAACTTTATAGTTTACGTCGGCATCCACCAAGGCGCGGCGCACCTCTTTAATGGTTGTCGCCACGTTGATTTCGGTAATGTTACCCTGGCCTTTCAGCGTTTTAAAGGCACGGTCTAACTTGTTACTTAAATTATCGAACATGTTCTTTTCTGGATTTACCTACAAAAATAAGGAATATCAACAATACTTGCTACTCAAATCTACGACATATAGCCGAACGGGTATAGTTCCAAATACAACAGCAGCCTTATTGGCGCGTAAAGCCATTATCGGAATGTTTTATTCCCTATATTTGAAAAAGAATGCTTATTCCGAATCGCTTTGAAAGAAACTGATTTAACCGACATACTTTATATTTCATACTACTGGCCGCCTTCCGGTGGCCCGGGTGTGCAGCGTGGCCTCAAGTTCTGTAAATACCTGCCACAGTTCGGGGTTTGCCCCACCGTGCTTACCGTAGATGAAAAGCAGGCCTCCTACCCGCTACTGGACGAAACCTTTACGCAGGAAGTTCCGGCAGGGCTGCAAGTATACCGCACAGCCACCTCAGAGCCGTTTGAGTATTATAAGAAACTCTCTGGTAAAAAAGAGATCCCGTATTCCGGTTTTGCAAACCAGCAATCAAAAGATACGCTGGTAGACAAGGTTTTTAAGTTTGTGCGGGGCAACCTGTTTATACCTGATGCACGCGTAGGCTGGAACAAACACGCATTGCGCAAGGCCGATGAACTGTTGCAAAGCGGCAAGTATAAAGCCATCGTCACGACCAGCCCGCCGCACTCTACACAACTTATCGGCTTAAAGTTAAAAAAGAAGTATAACCTGCCCTGGATTGCGGATTTGCGCGACCCCTGGACCAATATTCACTACTACGACCAGCTGCTGCACACGCCCATGGCCAAACGCCTGGACGAAAAGTATGAGCGCCAGGTGCTGGAGCAGGCCGACGCCGTTGTGGTGACCAGCGAAGACACCAAGCGCCTGTTCCTAAACAAGCCGGCAAGTATAGATGCCCGGAAAATCCATGTTATCCCAAATGGTTACGACGGGGCTGATTTTGTGTACGAGAGCAAACCGCCTAAAAATGAGCTGCTGATAACGTACACAGGCACTATTACGGAGCAGTACAACATAGATGTTTTCCTGAAAGTGCTGGCCCACCTGCTGTCTGTGCACAACGAGATAAATTATAAGCTGCGGTTTGTTGGCAAGGTATCAGAGGGCCTCAAAAAACGGATCGAGAAAGCGGGCGTGTTAGGCATCACGGAGTTTATACCTCATGTGCCACACCAGGAGTCGATTAAGTATATGATGGAAAGCACCGTGCTTTTCCTGGCGATTGCTGATGTGGAGAACGTTTATGCCAATGTGCCGGGCAAACTGTTTGAGTATTTGGCTTCCAACAAACCTATTATCGCGCTTGGCCCCGTGCATTCGGACATGGACCGCATTATAGACGAGTGTGGCGCAGGACGGCTCTTCCACTACACCGCCTATGACCTGATGCTGGACCACATGAACCAGTGGAGCAAAGCTTGGAAGATCAACCCGAACCTTGATTTGCCATACATCAATCACTCCCGCTTCTCCAGGGAGGCGCTGACGCAGGAGCTGGCGAAAATGATCTTAAAGCTGGCAAAGAAGTAAATTACTTTAAGTTAAAAGCTTTTAAGCCGGCACCGCATCTTGGCAATTTTATACTTTCGAGTCATGTAAAAGTATAAAACCATTTTTCAGCGCTTGATAAGTAAAAGTAACGGCTGCAGAAACCACTATTTTTTTGCGGCTACACATGTTAGAAATCGTAATCATACGTAAAGTGTTTTTCTTGGAAACGCCAGATTTATACTTTGCTAAAGAGCCTCGGCCTTCGGTTTGAAATCGTAACTACATAGGCCTGTCTGTTCGTTTAGAGAACGCGTATACTGAAATTGAAGGACTAACAACCTTATAAAGTATGCTTACTCTTTCCTATAGCCACGGCGCCAGCACCACGCCTTTACGCGGTGAAACCATCGGTCAGAGCCTTCGAAGCACAGTAGAAAAGCACGGAGACCGCGAAGCGCTTGTCATGGTGACGCAGAATTACCGCGCCACCTATAACCAACTTTGGGAGCAGGTGGAGCAGGTGGCAAAAAGCCTGTTAGCCTGCAACATTCAGCACGGAGACCGCGTGGGCATCTGGTCTCCCAACCGCTACGAGTGGGTACTGGTGCAGTTTGCCACAGCCCGCGTAGGCGCTATACTTGTCACTATTAACCCCGGCTATAAAATCAACGATCTGCAGTACGCGCTGCGGCAGAGCGAGATAAACCTGCTGATTGCAGCCCCTAACTTCCGGAGCACAAGCTATGTGGAGATGCTGGAGGAAATCCGGCCTTCGTGCGAATATCCGCTGCAAACCATAATCCTGGACCGGGACTGGGAAACATTTCTAAAAGCCGGAGAAAGTATAACAACCGCTGAGTTGGAGGCGCGGGAACAGACACTGCAGTTCGACGACCCTATCAACATCCAATACACTTCCGGCACCACCGGCCATCCAAAAGGAGCCACGCTTTCGCACCACAACATCCTGAACAACGGTTTCTTTATTGGTGAGCTGCTAAAGTATACGAAGCAGGACCGCGTTTGTATTCCCGTGCCTTTCTATCATTGCTTCGGGATGGTGATCGGCAATTTGGCCTGCATTGCCCATGGGGCCTGCATGGTTGTACCAGGTGAGTTCTTTGAGCCTGAACAGGTGATGCGGACCGTGCAGGAGGAAAAATGCACCTCACTTTACGGCGTGCCTACCATGTTTATCGCCGAACTGGATCATCCGAATTTCCATAAGTATGATTTTTCTTCGCTGCGCACCGGCGTTATGGCCGGCTCTAACTGCCCTATCGAGACAATGCGGAAAGTGCAGCAGCTAATGAATATGCAGGAGGTAACCGTTTGCTACGGCATGACGGAAACAAGCCCCGTATCCACCCAAAGCAGAACGGATGCTCCCTTAAATAAGCGAGTATCTACAGTTGGCACTGTGCACCCGCACCTGGAGGTAAAAATTGTGGACCCGGAAACTGGCCAGGTAGTGCCGCGGGGTGAGCGAGGCGAACTCTGCACCAGGGGCTACTCCGTCATGCTCGGGTATTGGGGCATGCCCGAAGCCACGGCCAAAGCCATTCGCAATGGTTGGATGCACACCGGTGATTTGGCCGTGATGGATGAAGAAGGTTATGTGCAGATAGTCGGCAGAATAAAGGACACGATCATTAGAGGCGGTGAAAACATCGCTCCGCGCGAAATAGAGGAATTCCTGATGACCCACCAGGGAGTTGTAGATGTGCAGGTAATCGGTGTGCCGGACGCCAAGTATGGCGAAGAGGTAATGGCCTGGGTAAAACCGAAAGAAGGCTTATCCGTTGACGCCTCCCAAATGGCAGCTTTCTGCAAAGGGAAAATAGCAACCGTTAAAATACCTAAATACTGGAAATTTGTAGAAAGCTTCCCAATGACCGTGACAGGCAAAATCAGAAAAGTAGAGATGCGGGAGATTTCAACCAAAGAGCTTCATTTAGAGCATATCACACAAGTATAAATTACTGTAGTTAAGAGGCGGCCCGTAATTGGCTACCTCTTAAATTTTGCTGCTTAGCACAGGTCCCGCCTATGTTCCCTTCCGTTAAAATAAGTATCTTGCAGCATGATTGGGTGACCATTTTGCACCCAAAGTATAAAGCGAAAAAAGTAGGATGGCGTTAGACCTCAACAACAAGGCTATATTAGTTACGGGCGGCACAGGCTCGTTCGGCAAGAAATTCGTGGAGATGGTATATGCCCGCTTCCCGGATGTGAGAAGAGTGGTAATTTATTCCCGCGATGAGCTAAAGCAGTTCGAAATGTCGCAGGTATTCCCGCACAGCAAGTATAACTCTGTCAGGTATTTTATTGGTGATGTGCGCGACGGAGAGCGATTTAAGCGCGCCTGCGAAGGAATTGACATTATTGTGCATGCCGCTGCCCTTAAACAAGTGCCTGCTGCCGAATATAACCCAATGGAGTGCATCAAAACCAATGTGCTGGGAGCTGAAAACGTAATTAACGCTGCCCTGGACTGTGGCGTGAAGGATGTAGTAGCCCTTTCGACAGACAAAGCCGCTGCGCCAATCAACCTGTACGGTGCCACCAAACTTTGTTCCGATAAGCTTTTCGTGGCCGCCAACAACATGCGTGGCAAGCGCGACATCCGCTTTTCAGTAGTCCGTTACGGCAATGTAATCGGCTCCCGAGGCTCCGTTGTGCCATTCTTCATGAAAAAACGTGCCGATGGCGTGCTCCCGATTACACACCCGGACATGACCCGCTTTAATATATCGTTGGAGGAAGGCGTTGAGCTAGTATTCCATGCGCTTGAAAACCATTGGGGCGGAGAGATTTTTGTGCCTAAGATTCCTTCTTACCGCATAACGGAAGTAGCCGAGGCTATTGGCCCAAATTGCGAGCAGGAGATCGTTGGTATCCGTCCGGGCGAAAAACTGCACGAGGAGATGATCACCGAAACCGACTCGCTCAACACCGTGGAGCTGGACAAATATTATGTTATACTTCCGTCTACGCCTATTTGGAGCACAGAGAAATTTCTGGAAGCACACAACGGCAAAATGGTTGAAATGGGCTTTAAATACAACTCCGGCACCAATACTGATTGGTTAACTGTAGAACAGCTGCGCGATCAGATTCGTGAGCACGTGGACCCTAATTTTACTGCGTAAAAGACTAAAGTATTAGAACTTAAGATTTCACTCGTGACTCAGAACTCAGAACTCAAAATGCATATACCTTACGGCCGCCAGCACATCAACGACGCCGACATTCAGGCGGTGGTAGAGACACTACAGTCGGACTTTTTGACGCAGGGGCCGAAGGTGGCGCAGTTCGAGGAGGCCTTCGCCAGTTATGTGGGCGCCAAGTACGCCGTGGCGGTGAGCAACGGCACGGCCGCGCTACACCTGTGCACGCTGGCGCTGGGCGTGGGCCAGGGGAGCCGGGTGATCACCACCCCCATCACCTTCGTGGCCTCTGCCAACTGCGTGCGCTATTGCGGCGGCGAGGTGGAGTTCGCCGACATCGACCCTGAGACGGCGCTGCTGAACGTGGAGAAGGTGCGCCAACTGGTGGAGAGCAAACCGAAGGGACACTACGCCGGCATCATCCCCGTGGACTTCGCCGGCAACCCGGTGAACCTGGAGGCGTTCCGGAACCTGGCCGACGAGCACGAGCTGTGGCTCATCGAGGACGCGGCCCACTCCCCGGGCGGCTACTTCACCGACAGCCGGGGCGAGCGGCAGCACTGCGGCAACGGCCGCTACGCCGACCTGGCGATCTTCTCCTTCCACCCTGTGAAGCACATCGCCACCGGCGAGGGCGGCATGGTGACCACCAACGACGAGGCGCTGTACAAAAAGCTGCTGCTCTACCGCACCCACGGCATCACCCGCGACACGGAGCTGCTGGAGGAGAACCACGGCGGCTGGTATATGGAGATGCAGGAGCTGGGCTACAACTACCGCATCCCCGACATGCTCTGCGCCCTGGGCCTCTCGCAGCTGCAGCGCGCGGACGCAGGCCTGGCCCGGCGCAGGGGCATCGCCAAGGTATACGACGAGGCCTTTGCCGCGGTGCAGGGCATCGAGACACTCGCCACAGCGGCAGAGGCGCTGCAAGGCGGGGAAACAGGCCACGCCTATCACCTATACGTGATCAAGGTAGCCGACCGAAAAGGACTTTACAATTTCCTGCGGGAGCACGGCATCTACGCGCAGGTGCACTACATTCCCGCCCACACCATGCCCTACTACCGCGGCTTGGGCTACAGCAAAGGTGATTTCCCGGAGGCGGAAAGCTACTACGCCGCCTGCCTGAGCCTGCCCATGTACCCGACGCTGACGCAGCAGGAGCAGGAGTTCGTGATCGGCAAGGTCAAGGAGTTTGTGGGTGCGTAACATCGCCATCATACCGGCACGCGGGGGCAGCAAGCGCATCCCCCGCAAGAACATCAAAGGCTTTTTGGGCAAGCCCGTCATCGCCTACTCGGTGGAGGCGGCGCTGGCGTCGGGGCTTTTCGGGGAGGTGATGGTGTCCACGGACGATGAAGAAATCGCGCAAGTGGCAAGGGAGCACGGCGCCAGCGTGCCCTTCATGCGGAGCCCAAAAGCCTCCGACGACTACGCCACCACGGCCCAGGTGCTTGCGGAGGTGCTGGAGAGGTATGAATCGGCGGGAAGGGAGTTTGACCACGCCTGCTGCATTTACCCCACCGCCCCCTTCGTCACGGCCGATATACTTGGAGTTGCTTACGCTAAGCTCACCAAAGGCGGTTTCGACTCGGTTTTCCCGGTGCTGCGCTACTCTTACCCGATCTGGCGAAGCCTGAAGGTGGAGGACGGCAAGGCCGTGATGAACTGGCCCGAGCACCTGAACAGCCGCTCCCAGGACCTGACTGCAGCCTTCCACGACGCCGGCCAATTCTACTGGTTCCAAGCGGGGAAGTTTCTGGAGAGCGGAAAGATCTTTACCGCCAACTCGGGCGTAGTGGAGCTCTCGGAGCTGGAGGCGCAGGACATCGACACGGAAACGGATTGGCAACTGGCCGAACTCAAGTACAGACTGCTGCACAACATTGAACGATAGAGACAAAGATATAGCTAAGGAGAAGCCCCGCATCGTCTTCCGTGCCGACGGCAACAGCCGCATCGGCCTAGGGCACGTGGTGAGGTCTCTGGCCCTGGCCCGGATGCTCCAGGGTGAGTTCTCTTGCGTGTTCGCCATTCAGGAGCCGGAGGAGCCGCTGGTGCGGCAGCTGCGGGAAGTGTGCGCAGATGTGCTTGTGCTGCCGGAGGGAGAGGTGGGTGAGCTGGAAGCTTATTACCTGGCGGAGAAGGTGCTGCGCCCGACGGACGTGGTGGTGCTCGACGGCTACAGCTTCGGAACGGCTTACCAGCAGGTGATCAAGGCCAAAGGCTGCGCCCTTGTCTGCATCGATGACATACACGCCTATCCTTTCGCGGCGGACGCTGTGATCAATATGGCAGGCGGAATCGCAAAAGAAAAGTATGAAACCGCGCCTTACACCAAACTACTGCTCGGGCCCAGGTATGCGCTGCTGCGGCCTCCTTTTCTTCAGGCAGCCACGTCACCACGGGGTTTACCCGCGCCAGGTGCGCGCGCCCTTCTTAACATGGGCGGCGCTGATCCGCAAAATCATACTTTAAAAATCGCTAAAGACCTGGGGCGCATCCAAAATTTAGCTAAGGTTGAGGTGATAGTTGGCAGTGCTTATCAGCATCTTCCCGAACTGGAGGCGTGGCTGCTACAGAACCCAAAATACAGGTTGCACCGGAACCTGAATGACAAGCAGATGTGCCGGCTGATGCAGTCTTGCGCTGTGGCTGTAACTTCTGCCAGCGGCGTGGCCTACGAGTATGCCTCTGTGGGCGGTTTGCTCTACGTGCTGCAGACGGCCGACAACCAGCAGGGGCTTTACGCATTCCTGACGGGCACAGGTGTTGCCAGGAAGTATGAGGAGCTGCAAAGCACAAGCCTCGAAAACCTGACAGCAGAGTTCATTCAGCAGGTGCGGGTGCAGCGGGGATACTTCGACGGAAAAAGCGACGTGCGGCTGCGGGAGGGGTTTCGCAAACTCAGCCTTGCCGCCATCCTTACACTTAGAAAAGCGACAGAAGAAGACCTGCTGCTGGTTTACAACTGGAACAACGACCCGGAGGTGAGGCGGCAGTCCTTCAACCCGAAGCCCATCCCGCTGACCAATCACCAGGCGTGGTTCAGGGCAAGGCTGGTAGACTCCGCCACGCCTCTCTATATCGCCGAGGCGGCAGGTGTGCCCGCAGCCCAGATCCGCTTCAGCCTCTCGGAGGGCAGGGCCGTGATCAGCTACTTGGTTGCCAGCGCGTTCAGGAGCAAAGGGCTTGGGCACGTGGTTTTGCTGAAGGGCGTTGAGAGGCTCCTGCAGGAACATCCTGAACTAGAACTTGTGGAGGGGCTGGTGCAGAAAGACAATATGGCATCCGTTAAAGCCTTCGAGAAGGCCGGCTTTGCATACGGTGCGCCTGATACGGAGCACCCTCAGGCGCACCGTTTCGTGCTGGGGCTATCAAAGAATTAAATTTAAAGAGAGAAAAACATGACTAGCGATATCAACATAGCCGGCCGTTTGGTCGGGCCAAACCACAAACCTTTTATCATCGCCGAGATGTCGGGCAACCACAACCAGTCGCTGGAGCGCGCCCTGGCCCTTGTGGATGCAGCCGCGCACGCGGGGGCTGATGCCATAAAGCTGCAGACCTACACCGCCGACACCATGACACTGCCTGGAGCCTTTACCATCGAGGATGAGAACTCGCTTTGGAAAGGTCGCGAGCTCTATGACCTGTATAAGGAGGCATACACCCCGTGGGAGTGGCACAAGCCAATCTTTGAGCGGGCAAAGGAGCGCGGCATGATCGCCTTCTCCTCCCCCTTCGACGAGACGGCGGTGGACTTCCTGGAGGAGCTCGGAGCGCCGGTTTACAAGATCGCCTCTTTCGAGAACACCGACCATCCGCTGCTGCGCAGGGTGGCCGCCACGGGCATGCCCGTGATCATGAGCACCGGGGCCGCCACCCTGCAGGAGGTGGCCGAGGCTGTAGAGGTGCTGCGCCAGGCCGGCTGCCTGCAGCTCATACTTTTGAAGTGCACCAGCACCTATCCTTCCACGCCCGCTAACACCAACCTTGTCACCATTCCGCACATGCGCGAGCTTTACAACGTGCAGGTGGGCCTCTCGGACCATACCATGGGAATAGGCGCGGCCGTGGCGGCCGTGGCCCTGGGAGCCACGGTGGTCGAGAAACACTTCACCCTCCGCAGGGCAGACGGCGGCGTGGACTCGGCCTTCTCGCTGGAGCCCGAGGAGCTGCATGCGCTGGTGGTGGAGTCGGAAAGGGCCTGGCAGGCCATGGGGCACGTGCAGTACGGCGTGCAGCGGGCCGAGGAGAAGAGCCGCCTGTTCAAGCGCTCCGTCTACGCGGCCAAAGACATTGCCGCCGGCGAGCAGCTGACCGGCGAGAATATCCGCGTGATCCGTCCGGGGCTTGGGCTCGCGCCCAAGCACTACGACACGCTGCTGGGCAAGCAGGCAAAGCAGGACATAAAGGCCGGAACGCCGCTTAACTGGGATTTGGTGTAACACATGCAAAAATGGTATGCTTTATACAACCGTATTCTCCACCTGCACTTTTCGGACGGTTTTTTAAAACTTCCTGAAAGTGCAAAAGCTGCCGTTTCGCCGAGTTCGCTTGTAAAAAGGCTGCTCAAGATGGCAGGCTATACGTTGGTGCGGCTATTCGGAAATTTATTCCGGCAGGTAGAGCGCCCTCAAAAGTTACAGGGTAAAGTATGGCTATATGTTGTAAGTCAAAATAACTACGACAGCCTGCACTTTTTAAAAGATAATTTACCTGAAACTGTTATGGTAGCAGGCCAAAGCAAAAATATTGGCAGGTATAGCAAAGCAGTAGAGCGCATTTCACTCCGAAAGAAGATCCTGTATTACTATAAATTTTTACCGCTATACTTCTGGTTTTTAAAAAACAAAAAATTAAGCACGCAGCGTTTTGCAGACGTGCTGTATGATGCTGTCGGCTTTTACGAAGTATACTTAACTAAACTACGGAAATATAAACCTGCCGCGATCGTTTTCGCAAATGACCATAACCCCGATGCTCGCGCCATGCTGTTGGCTGCGAAAGCATCAGGCGTCAAAACAGTTTATATTCAACATGCGAGTGTCAGCTCTATATTTCCTCCCCTGGAGTATGATTTAAATTTACTGGAAGGCCAGGATGCATGGGATAAGTATAAATTATGCGGCCCGATAACTGGTGAGGTAAGACTGGTAGGCATGCCGAAAGCAGATGCATTTGTACCTTACCGCAACACGAATCAGATTATCAAAACCATTGGTATAGGAAGTAACCTGATGGATGATGTGGCGGAAGTAGAGAAACTGGTACGGCAGCTGACCCGAGAGTTTCCTGAGCTTCAAACCATACTCCGCCCTCACCCGCGCGATACCCGAAACTTTTCCCGGATTGCATCAATAAGCCCTCAAATAACCCTCTCCGATAGCCGAACTGTAACAACATTTGACTACCTGCGCCAGATTGATGTGCAAATAAGCGGTAACTCGGGTATCCACTTAGAGGCGGTACTGTTAAACGTGTGGTCTATTTTTTACGATTTCAGTCCAAACCAAAAATTGAGTGACTACTATGGCTTTATTGAGCACGGGCTTATAGACATAGCAGACGGGCCAGGAAAGTTGATTCATCTGCTGCACAAGCATCTTAATAGCAAGCCTGATACAGTTGAGAGAGCAAAATACTACAATGCCACGGTAGGTACGGCTTATGATGGCTTCAGCGGCACCCTGGTACTAAAGTATATTGATAAATTTATAAATCATTAATGCTTTGATGGACTAATGCCTGGTTTGATTATCATATTCCAGTGGAGCACCGATTATTTTAGAGTCGACAACCCAACCAGTTAAGCAAATGAGGCCTCAAAAATCCCCTCCAAAAAGAAAAGACAGTTTCCGCTTTTTCAGACTTCTGATATTTCAGTAAAACCGCTTTAGCTAAAAAATTTACTAGTGTAGAAAATCTGTATACCAATCCGACCGTTATGACAATAGCTGGTCGGCGGATGGAGCGCCGGCTGGTGTATACTACTATAAGTTTACCAGCAGCAGAACCAGCAAAGTTTATAAGGGCTGGCTCGAAGTAATAAAATAATCATTTTGTATATATACGATTTCACTTTACTGCATTTCCACCTGCTCTACCCTAAGTCTAAAGCGCTTAGTTTTAACTACGGCGCAGGCGGTGCAGCCAAAATCAACATAAAAAAGTATGAGGGGAGTTTCTTTGAAAAGAAGCGCCCGCGCCCGCAGCAGGTTTTCTGGAAAGAGTGGCAAGGCGTTAGGTTGCCACTCTTTTTTGAGGAGGACGACCAGCAAGAGCTTATCACATACCACCCTGACGGCTCGGCAAGTATAAATTATGATATTATAGCCTCAGCCTTTTTCCTGCTCAGCGGGTGGCAAGAGTATTATGGCCCAGAGCGTGACCGCTTTCATCGTTATACTTACAAAGCCAGTGTGCAGGCCAGGTATAACTTTATCACCAAGCCTGTAGTGAATTATTATTTCGAGATGCTGCGGGAAGTGCTGGAGAAAGTATACGGGGCAAACCTGCAGCACGACCATTGGGGCAATAACGGCATGGCCACCTGCCTTACCTGCAATGTGGACCGCCTGCACAGCGCATGGCACGTGGCTGGCAAGCAACTGCTGTACCATGCCAAAGCGTTTGACCTGACAAAAGTGTTGCTGCAGAAAGCAGTGGGTAAAGACGCTTGGTTTAACCTACCAGAGGTAATGGCTACCGCTGAAAAGTATGGCGCAAAGACCACCTTCTTTTTCCTGCCGAGCAACCAGCGCTACAATGGCCACCCCAATGCTGACCACGACCTGACCAAACTCAAGTACCAGAACCTGATGCAAAAAATATCGGACCGGAGACATGAGGTGGCGCTGCAAGGCAGTTTCGGAACGGCTAACGACCTGGTGCAGCTGAAGTCGGACCGTGGCAAACTGGCACAGCAGGCGCAGGGCAACCGCTTTCACTACCTCTGCTTTCAGCCAGAAACTACCCCGCAGGTGCTACAGCAAAGCAATCTTGCCTACGACTCTACCCTAGGTTTTTCAGAGCATATCGGATTCCGAAATTCTTATTGCCACCCCTTCTACCCTTTCGACTTTAAAAACCGGAAAGCGCATACTTATTTGGAACTGCCCCTGATGCTGATGGATGCTTCGCTGTACGATGTAAATTTTATGCATCTGAAACCGAAAGAGGCACTGGAGAAAATACAGCCGATGCTGGAGGAGGTGCAGAAATTCAGAGGGCTGCTCACCATACTTTGGCATAATGAGAATTACTCCAAATACAACGAGCACCCCGTGCCCAAAGGCGAACCAAGCTGGCGCGAAGTGCTGGAGACAATACTGCAGCAACTAAAAGCGGCCGGCTCAGAATTTTATACGTGTGCGGAGGCAGCAGCCATATCAAAAGGCGGGAAACAAGTATAACACATAAATTCCTCTCAAAGCTCAACTAATTATATAGTATCCATCGCATTTACTATTTTTGCGGTTCACTCTTTAGCCAATGAGCAGAACCTTACAGCGCGAAGGAATCTGGAACACCACTATTTCGTATGCCGGCATCCTGATCGGGTATGTAAACACGGTGCTGCTATTCCCGAACTTTATGGACGAAGCGGAGGTGGGCCTTACGCGCCTGCTGCTGTCCATTTCGGTTATGTACGCGCAGTTTTCCGCCCTTGGCTTCGTGAACATGAGCGTGCGCTACTTTCCGTATTTCAGGGATCCGGAGAAGCAGCACAATGGTTTTCTGTTCCTGCTGCTCTCGGTGCCGCTGCTTGGCTTTATACTTACCACAGCGCTTTTTCTGCTCTTTAAGCCAACAGTTGTTGATTATTACATCAACAACTCACCGCTCATCATCGATTATTATTATTACCTGATTCCGCTCTCGCTGTTCACGCTGCTGTTCAACATGTTCACGGCGTACCTGCGCTCGCTCTATAAAACCATTGCCTCCTCGTTTGTGCAGGATTTCCTGCTGCGCATACTTACTACGGCGCTTATCAGTGTGTATGCTTTAGGCGTGATGGAGTTTCATACTTTTGTGCTGCTCTACATTATCGTGAATTCGGTGGGCGCGCTGGCACTGGCTGGCTATATTATCTGGCTGAAGCAGCTTTACCTGAAGCCCTCGCTGGCTGTCATGAGCATCATCCCCATTCGGGAGTTATTTTATTATGGCTTCTTTACGCTGCTCGGCAATGTCTCCACCACCATCATTACCACCGTAGACCAGGTGATGATCTCCTCCTACAGCCTCTCTGACAACGGCATTTACACTACGGCATTCTTCATGACGAGCGCCATACTTGTACCAGGCCGCTCCATACTTAAAATAGCGCACCCGCAGGTGGCAGAGTACTGGAAGGAGAAGGATATGGCGGGTATGGGCAAGCTGTATCAGAACGTGACCATGATCAACCTGATTGTGGGGCTGCTGATCTTCATTGGCATTTGGGCGAACATAGACAACATCTACGAATTTATGCCCGCTAGTTACCGCGCCGGCAAGTACGTGGTGCTGTTTCTGGCGCTGGCCCGCCTCGTAGACCTGGCCACAAGCCTGAACGGGGCTATTTTAGCTACATCAGACAAGTATAAATGGGATCTGGCTTTTAACATGGTGCTGGCCGGCCTCACCATCTGGACGAACTGGTACTTTATTCCGCGCTATGGCATAGAGGGAGCAGCGCTTGCTTCCATGATCTCGTTGGTGACCATGAACATAGCCCGTCTTTTATTTGTAAAATTCATTTATCACATTCAGCCGTTTACTTGGAGCGCGCTACGTATAACCGCTATCGCTGCGGCTACGCTGGGTGGCTCATACCTCCTGCCCTATCTGGGTAATGTTTTTTTAGATATCATTGTACGATCATTCCTGATCTTAGCCACCTATATGGTATTGGCTCTCAACCTGAATATCTACCCAGAGATGAATGCCTGGCTGCGGAAGGTTATTTACGGCATTACCGGCTGGAAACTATAGCTATACTTTCATCTCCATCAACTATTCTGCTTAACATAATTTAGCACATGCTGACAAATATAGGTTAGCTGATCCTCTTTCAGTTCGGAGTGCATGGGCAGGGCAAGCGTACTTTGGCTGAGCAGCTCCGCCACCGGCAGGTCTCCTTTTTTATATCTTAAATTGCTAAAATCTGGCAGCAAGTGCAGCGGCTGCGGATAGTATACCATACTTGGAATAAAATTGTCGCGCAGGTGCTGCTGTAGCCCATTTCGCATGTCGGGAGCCACTTTTATAGTATATTGCTGATATGTATGTGAGCTGTAAAGTGCACGATTAGGCGCTTGGATTTGCTCTGTCTCAGCAAAAGCATTATCATAAAACCGGGCTATCTCCTGCCTCGATTCGTTATAGCCGTTCAGGTACTTGATTTTTACATCCAGCATGGCGGCTTGCAGCGTTTCGAGGTGCGTACTGAACGTATACTTCCCGCCCATACCGTCGGATATCAGCTGTTGCATCCGCTGCGCCAGTTCAGCGTTGCTGGTAAAGGCGGTTCCACCCTCTCCGGCGTCTGCCGTAGGTTTGGTTGGGTAAAAGGAAGCATAACCGATATGGCCTATTGCCCCAGCCTGCTGCGTCTGCTCATCAGGCCATGTATATGTCGCTCCCAAGGCTTGTGTCACATCCTCCAGCACCCATATTTTGTACTTTGCTGCCAGCTCCAGCAGCTCCTGCATAGGGGCGCACTGGCCAAAAAGATGTACCGGCACAATAGCAGCTGTAGCTGGTGTAAGTAAACGTTCTACCGCAGCCGGATCAAGTATAAAAGTATCTGCAGCTACATCCGCAAAGACAGGTTTCAAGCCAAGCTTTGTGATTATTTCAGGTAACGCTTCGTAGCAAAAGGCAGGAAGTATAACTTCGGCTCCGGCGGGCAGCTGCAACGCCAGCAGAGACAGCTCCAGTGCTTCGGAGCCACTGCCACACGGAACCGCTTTTTGCACTTGCAGATAACTCTCAATGCTTCTGGCAAACGCTTGCACCTGCGGCCCCTCCTCCAAACTCATCGTAGCCATCACGACACTGAAGGCAGCATCAAGCTCAGGTTTTAACTTTGCATACTGCGCCTTTGATGCCGTCATTTTAATGTCTTCCATAGCGGGTTATACTTGGGTGATGTAAAGCAAATATAGGAATATGAACGGCAAATGTTCTGAAGTAAACCAGATAGCTCAGGCTCACAAGTGTTTACAGGTATGAAACCCAGCCTGAATTAAGCTCGTTTAGCTAAAACTGAAACAAATTTAAGTAGCTATGTATAAATTTTGGTATATACTTTTAGCCCTCCCGCTCCTGCTTGTCTCTTGCAACGGCCAGGATGCAGAACAGACTGCCGCTACCGAACAAGCCATTACTGATTATCGAGATTTCGTAACTGGTTTTGAGCAAGATAGCTTAAGCGTAACAAAGCTGCGAGCTATGCAGCAAGCGGAAAATGACTCAGTTTCCTGGGAGGAAGAAAAGGAGAACCTTCAGAATGAATACGAGGAACAAAGAAGCCGTCTTGAAGCCAGCCGACAGAGCTTTAGCGCGGAACAGCGCGCAGAGGCTGACCAACTGGACCAACGGTATAATAACGCACTGGAGAAAAGAGGCCAGCAATACCAGGATGCCAGCCACCGCTATAAACTCCGTAAAGAACTGCTGGGGCTGGAAATTCAGAGTGATGACTTAAGCGAAATCACGGCTGGGAACATTGCCGAAACCTATACCCGCTTTACCTCAAAAGTGCAGGAAAACACAGATAAGTATGAAAACCGGGACTGGCTACTGGTTGATGGCTGGTGGAGCGCATTGAACAGCCGTTACAGAACGCTTGAAGCTAACTTGTCTGCCAGTGTGAAACGAACGATACAGCAAGCTCAAAGTCAGTATAAAGAGATTAGGCCAGTGGAAGATTTAGCCCAAGCTGATTCCCAAGCCGTTCAAATGTAAATCTCACTAAAAGCTAAGATCAGCAAGTATAAATTGCCTAGTATTGGTTTACGAGACTAAACTCCTCTACTTTAGAGTCTAGCACGCGGCCCTGCTCGCATTTAAGTACGCGCTGCGGGTAGCGCTGAATAATCTCGTAATTGTGGGTAGCCATCAATACGGCTGTTCCGTGCTTGTTAATTTCCTGGAAAAGCTTCATGATGCCATCCGCCACCATAGGGTCCAGGTTACCAGTGGGCTCATCTGCAAAAAGTATAACAGGCTCGTTCAGCAGAGCACGGGCCACAACCACACGCTGCTGCTCGCCACCGGAAAGCTGGTGCGGCATTTTATTGGCAGCGGCATCTAAACCAACACGCATCAACACTTCCGAGATACGCTGCTTACGCTTCGACTTATCACTCCAGCCGGTAGCCCGCAGCACAAAAGCTAAATTCTCAGCCACCGAACGATCCGAAAGCAACTGAAAATCCTGGAAAATGATGCCCACTTTTCTGCGCAGATATGGAATCTGTTTGCGGCGCAGCTTGCTCAGCTGAAACTCAGCTACGGCGGCATTTCCGGTTTGCAGTGTTAGGTCGGCGTACAGTGTCTTTAGTAGTGAGCTTTTACCGCTTCCCGTGCGGCCCACCAAGTATACAAACTCCCCTTTCTCAACATCAAAATTTACGTTGCTGAGAATGGTGTTTACATCCTGGTAAATTGTCACGTCGCGTAACGATACCACTGGTGAAGAGGAAAAACTCATAGGTACTGGTTAAATATCTAATTTCTGTAGTTTGCCGAACTCAAGCGAGTTGATCAGGGTAGCCAAGGCTTCTTCTTTGCCTTCCAGGCCATACCTATCGAGGTTCTTGAGTGGTCGGTCAGCCCTAAAGTAGGCAATCAGCACAAAATTTTCGTCGCGGAGCTGTATGTAATCCGGAATTTTGGCCTTGCCTTTTACTTTGATGATGTACATGGAGTGAATTACGAATTAAGAATTATGAATTACGGATCAAGCAAGCGTTATCAGAAAGAACAGTATACCTTCTTGATTCGTAATTCGTAACTCGCAATTAACTTATTTGTTTCCTTTGGCGTGATCTGCCAGGAACTTCTCCAGACCGCTATCGGTCAGTGGGTGCTTCAGGAGACCTGTAATAACATTTAGCGGGCAGGTTACCACATCGGCGCCAACCTCAGCGCACTGTATCAGGTGCATAACGTGGCGCACAGAGGCGGCCAGTACCTGCGTTTGGTAGCCATAGTTTCCGTAAATCTGCACAATCTGCTCTATCAGCTGCATCCCGTCAGTGCCCACATCATCCAGGCGACCGATAAAAGGAGAAACATAGGTAGCTCCTGCTTTTGCAGCTAGTATGGCCTGTCCGGCAGAGAATACTAAAGTACAGTTCGTTTTGATGCCTTTTTCGCTGAAATGGCGGATCGCCTTCACACCGTCGCGGATCATAGGTACTTTCACCACAATGTTCGGGTGCAGTTCTGCCAGAAACTCTCCTTCGCGCACTATTCCGTCAAAATCTGTGGCAATTACTTCCGCGCTAATGTCTCCGTCCACTATCTCGCTGATTTGCTTATAGTGTGCTATGACATTATCATGGCCAAAAATGCCCTCCTTAGCCATCAACGATGGGTTGGTGGTCACGCCGTCGAGCACGCCGAGGTCGTGTGCCTCCTGAATTTCCTGCAGGTTTGCCGTATCGATAAAGAATTTCATAGTGTAGAGATGCTTAATGTTATACGTACAAAGCTAAAGCATTAATCCAGAATCCGGAAAGAAATGTTAGAAATTTGCGTGGCTGCGGGAGCCTTGAGGTAGGGGCAAAAAAAAGTGGCAAACCAACATCGCGCCGCTTCAACCATCTACCCTTGCTGCCTTCCGGCCCTGGGGGAGTTCGACGGGAGCTGGCCGTGCCGATTTGCCGTTACAAAAGTACGAAGAATATCATGAACTGCAAATCCTGAAGTATAAAAAATATCAGTTTAAACCTCCGTATGGGTTAATAATACTGAGGGTGAAAGGATTATAGTTGGCTTTTTTTAAAATCGGGGTTTGGTGCAGGAGCTCTAGTTTGCTTTTGAAATCATTACCTTATAAGCATAAGCCGTCACTTCACACTTTGCCCCTATTTTAAAATTAGCCGGCCATTTAATGCCCTACGCGAGTTAACATCAAAATAAATTGCCTTATACCCCCAAACTACCTTACCTTTGCACATGCCAGAAAAAATTCTCATCCTCGATTTTGGTTCGCAGTACACCCAGCTTATTGCCAGAAGGGTTCGCGAACTTAATGTTTACTGTGAGATTCATCCGTACAACCATGTGCCGGAGCTTACAGAAGAAGTAAAAGGCGTGATTCTGTCGGGCAGCCCCTGCTCGGTACGCGACACTGAACACCCCACCATTGATTTAAGCCAGTTCTTAGGCAACCTCCCTGTGCTGGGTGTTTGCTACGGGGCACAACTGATTGCGCATGAGCATGGCGGAGAAGTATCACCTTCCACTATCCGTGAGTATGGCCGCGCCCGCCTAAGCGAGCTGCACAACGCCGACCGCCTGCTGAAGGAACTAACATTAGGTTCTGTGGTATGGATGTCGCACGGCGATACAATTAAGGAAATTCCGGATAACATTGAGGTAATTGCCAGCACTGAGAGCGTACGCGTAGCTGCTTACAAATTAAAAGGTCAGGAAACGTACGGTATCCAGTTTCACCCGGAGGTAACCCACTCAGACGAGGGCAAAACCCTGCTGCGTAACTTTGTGGTGCACATCTGCGGATGCCAGCAAGACTGGACTTCTGAGCAGTTTATTGATGCCACAGTGGCTGAGCTTAAAGAGCAGATCGGCAACGATAAGGTAGTACTTGGCCTTTCAGGAGGGGTGGATTCCAGCGTGGCTGCCATGCTGATTCACCAGGCAGTTGGTAAAAACCTGTACTGCATATTTGTAGACAATGGCCTGCTGCGCAAAGACGAGTTCGAAACCGTATTGGACTCTTACAAGCACATGGGCCTGAACGTAAAAGGCGTAGACGCGAAAGACAAGTTTTACAGCGCCCTTGCCGGACTTACAGATCCTGAGCAGAAGCGTAAAGCTATTGGCCGCGTATTTATTGAGGTATTTGATGATGAAGCGCACCAGATTGAGGATGTGAAGTGGCTGGCGCAGGGCACCATTTACCCGGACGTAATTGAGTCGGTGAGTGTGAAGGGGCCATCTGCCACCATTAAATCGCATCACAACGTAGGCGGCTTGCCAGACTTTATGAAACTGAAGGTGGTGGAGCCACTGAAAACACTTTTTAAAGATGAAGTCCGTTTAGTAGGTAAAGCCTTACATATTGACGATATCATCATCGGCCG
The DNA here is from genome assembly GCF_947495565.1 of uncultured Pontibacter sp. Classification (GTDB taxonomy): domain Bacteria; phylum Bacteroidota; class Bacteroidia; order Cytophagales; family Hymenobacteraceae; genus Pontibacter. The sequence goes on along the minus strand of NZ_CANLZM010000010.1, from coordinate 101,918 downwards.
CCACCCTTTCCCGGGTCCAGGTTTAGCCATCCGTATACTTGGCGACATCACGCCAGAGAAAGTGCAAGTGCTGCAGCAGGTAGACCATATATTTATCAGCAACCTGAAAAAATCAGGCCTGTACGACGAAGTTTGGCAGGCAGGCGCCATACTTACACCAGTGCAGTCGGTGGGTGTTATGGGTGATGAGCGTACATACGAGAACGTGGTAGCCCTACGCGCCGTGACAAGTATAGACGGCATGACCGCAGACTGGAGCCGCTTACCTTATGAGTTCCTGGCCGATGTGTCGAACGAGATCATCAACAAAGTGAAAGGCGTTAACCGCGTAGTTTACGATATCAGCTCAAAACCACCGGCAACTATTGAGTGGGAATAGCAGTCTATAACAAATGAATAGAAAGGCAAAGGATGAAGGACTTTTTGGTAACAGCCGGGGTCTTTTGTCCTTTGCCTTTTGCCCTTAATAAGTTTAAAGTATGAATAGAAGCTTCTGTAAGAAATTAGCAGGCCTTGCGCTGCTGAGTGCGCTGACTTTGCCTGCCCAAGCGCAAACCCAGGACCCAGCAACTACTTATAACAACGGCAAAGTGCTGCTACAGCAGCAACGCTACGATTTGGCGATGGCTGAATTAATGCCGCTGACTACCCAAAGTAGTAACTATGCTCCGGAAGCTTCCTATTTCTACGCACTGGCCGCTTTAAAATCAGGGAAAACAGAGGAAGCCTACCAGATGCTGCTGCAACTGCAAAACCAGCACCCAGACTGGGAAGGAATGGCAGACGCAGATTATTTGCTCGCCAATGTGCTGTTTGAGCAGAATGAACACGAACGCGCATTAAGCAAACTGCAGGAGCTGCAGGGCTCTTCGCTGGCTCAGGATGCGGAAGGCCTGAAAAGATACTACCTGAACCGGCTAAATGACCGGGCAAAGTATGAGACGCTAATGCGCCGTTTCGGCTCCGATAAAACAGTGGCTCGAATTTATGCCGACAAGTTGATTGGGGGATGGTATCGCCCGCAGGACCGCAGGATACTGGAGAGCCTGGTGCAGGAGTTTAAGCTAGACCGCAACCGCTACCTGAGCAAAGACGCCTTGAACAGGCAAGGTTTTGATGTGGCCGTTCTCCTCCCCTTTCAGCTTAATCAGAACTACGCCACCACCGCCCGAAAAAGCCAGTTTATAACAGACATGTATGCAGGCATGAAGCTGGCTCAGGATTCGCTAAAGCAGCAGGGCATACACCTTAACCTGTTCACCTACGACACCGGCTCAGATACAGTAAGCGTTAAGCAAGTACTGCAGCAACCCGAAATGCAAGGAATGAACCTTATCATCGGGCCAGTTTACAAAACTACGGCAAAGGTGGCAGCGCGCTATGCATCAGAGCATAACATAAACGTAATTAATCCGCTGTCGCAGGATGTGGAGATGGCAGCAGGCAGCGGCAACGTCTTCCTTTTCGAATCGTCGGTGGCCACGCAGGCACGGCAGGCGGCAACCTATGCTTACCAAAATTTCTCGCCTAAAACTGCGGTTATACTTTACGAGAACGCGAAGGAGGACACCACTTTTGCCTACCACTACCGCAAGCAGTTTCAGCAGCTTGGCGGTAAGGTTAGGGTATACAAAAAACTAAGGCCAACGGAGGCAACCGCCACGGCGGCGGCATTCAGAGAGCTTAAGTTAGAAGGAGTCGGCCACATGGCGGTTTTCTCCGATAAAATGATAGCCGCTGTAAATGCCACCAGCCTGCTGCAAGGCAAAGCTCCTGAACTACCCCTGATAGCCTATGACAAGTGGCTGGATATTAACCAGGTTACCCTGCAACAGCTTGACTACCTGCAGGTGTATTTTATCAGCCCTAAATATGTGAATAAGCTTAGCCCGGCCAGCAAAAGCTTCCGGGAGAAGTTTACAAACAACTATAACCTGCCGCCGTCGCAGTACGCGTATGCCGGTTTCGAAATGCTATACTACTTTGGTCAGTTACTGAAGCAGTACGGCCCGCAATTTAACAGCCAGTTGGCAGGAGCTGGCATTCAGCCGGGCGTATTGTACAGCGGCATCGGCTATACAGACCAAAACCTGCGCAACCAGCTACAGGCCGACAACCAGTTTGTGCCTATACTTAAGCTGGAGAACCTGGAACTAACAGTAGTTAATCCGGCACTTTAATCAAGAACATCATCTAAAAGATTATTTATACTTATGATACAAGCACCAATCAGCAACGATCTTTTCCTTCGCGCTCAGAAATCAATTCCGGGTGGTGTGAACTCCCCTGTCCGGGCTTTTAGAGCAGTAGGCGGCAATCCGCGCTTTATGGTATCAGCTAAAGGCCCTTACATGTTTGATGAGGACGGCAACCGTTACATCGATTTAATCAACTCCTGGGGACCAATGATTTTGGGCCACGCTGCTGAGGTGGTAAATGAGGCGGTTCAGAAAGCCATACCTAATTCTCTTTCATTTGGGGCTCCTACCCGCAAGGAAATCGAGATTGCAGAGCTGATTGTAAGTATGGTGCCAAGTATAGAAAAGGTACGTATGGTAAACTCCGGCACGGAGGCCACCATGTCGGCTATTCGTGTGGCGCGTGGCTTTACCGGCCGCGATAAGATTATAAAGTTTGAAGGTTGCTACCACGGCCACGGCGACTCTTTCCTGATCTCAGCGGGTAGTGGCGCCATTACGTTAGGCGTGCCAGATAGCCCCGGTGTAACCAAAGGTACTGCCAACGATACACTTACCGCTCCTTTTAACAACCTGGAAGCAGTCCAGATGCTGATTGACGCTAACAAAGGACAGATAGCGGCTATTATTCTGGAGCCTGTGGCTGGCAATATGGGTTTAGTGACGCCTGCTGAAGGTTTTCTGCAAGGCCTCCGATCCCTGTGCGACAAAGAAGGCATTGTACTGATTTTTGATGAGGTGATGACCGGCTTCAGGCTGTCGGCTGGCGGTGCGCAGCAGCTGTACGGCGTAACTCCGGATATGAGCACCATGGGCAAAATAATAGGTGGCGGCATGCCGGTTGGCGCTTATGGCGGTAAAAAAGAGATCATGGACTATGTAGCTCCTGCAGGCCCGGTTTACCAGGCAGGCACTCTCTCTGGCAACCCTATTGCCATGGCAGCAGGCATGGCCATGCTAACCTACCTGAACGAGCACCCGGAAGTATACACGCAACTGGAGCAGACCACCAATAAGATGGTAACAGGTATGCAGCAGAACCTTCAGAAGCTAGGGTTGACTTATACGATCAACCGCATAGGCTCTATGTTCAGCATTTTCTTTACAGATAAGCCTGTGTTTGATTTCGAGTCTGCCAAGACATCCGATACGGCCTTGTTTGGCCGTTACTTTAACGGCATGCTGCAGCGCGGCATATACCTTGCCCCGTCTCAGTACGAAGCTCTGTTCGTGTCTACAGCCATAGACGATGAACTGGTAAAGCAGTATGTGCAGGCAAACTACGAAGCGCTACAAGAGACAGTACAGCAATAAGGAATACATTAATTTATACCGAAACGGCAGCTCATCAAAAGGCTGCCGTTTTTGTTTCTCCGCTAACAATTCAGCAATTTAACGACTCAAGAATCGAGCAATTTCCTTACTTTTGCATTCCAAAACACCCACCAATATGATTTTATCAGACAAGCAGATACTGGAGGAGATAGAGAAAGGTACCATTCTGGTGGAGCCTTTTGACCGCTCTTGCCTCGGCACCAACTCTTATGACGTACATTTAGGCCGTTACCTGGCGCGTTACAAAGACGAGGTGCTAGATGCCCGTAAGCACAACGAAATAGACGTTTTCGAGATACCGCAGGAAGGTTTTGTGCTGGAACCAGGAAAGTTATACTTGGGCGTAACGCTGGAGTATACCGAAACCCATGCACATGTTCCTTTTCTGGAAGGCAAGTCCAGCGTAGGGCGTTTGGGAATTGACATACACGCCACAGCCGGTAAGGGCGATGTAGGCTTTTGCAACACCTGGACACTCGAGATTTCTGTGTCCCAGAAAGTGCGTATATACCATGGCATGCCTATTGGTCAGCTTATATACTTTGAGGTAAAAGGTGGAATTGAGAACTACTATAACACCAAGCAAAACGCTAAATACAATCGCCGCACCATTACTCCTGTGGAGTCGATGATGTGGATGAACGAGTGGTAATCATACTTCAATAAAATAGAAAAAGCCCGTTTAATTAAGTTTAAACGGGCTTTTTGGCATGGTATCTGCACTATATTAGACATAAAAATATTTGCAGCAGCCGGAATCTTTCACCCTTTTTAGCTCGTTGTAAGTATAAGAAACTAGAAAATAAAACTTAAGAAGGAAGGATAAGATTATGAAAAAAATAGCAATAATGGTTTGTATGATGTTTGGGTGCACGTTTGCAACTAAAGCTAATGGGGATAGGTCTTCTAAGGCAGTAGCTGCAGCCAGGGCACAGAATCTGTCAAATCAAATGATAAAAGAGCTACGTTTGAATAACTTCCAATCCAAAAAAGTAAAGGAAATAAACTTACAGGTTGCAGAGCAAATAACCGCTATCGAGCAGCAGTTTGCCGGTAAGCAGGCTAAAATCGATGACCTTTGCAAGAACATATACGCCGAGCGTGATTTATACTTAGAAAAAGTATTAAGCACTGTGCAGTACAATGATTATTTCGGCGATAGAAAAGTATACAGTGCAGCGGATAAAAAATTTATGGCTACCGTTAATAACCAAAACACTGGTGCCGTAGCCGCTGCTGAAAGCGCTAGCCCTGACATGTCAGTTAGCGTAAACTAATAGCTCCTGTAAGTTTTATCGTAGCATTAATAATATTTCAAAAACACTGAAGCCGTTCCTGACAGGAACGGCTTCAGTGTTTTCATGAGGTGGTAGTAGAAAATTACTGCTTACCTTCCTTATCGTTTTTCAGACGGTCCTGCTCCACATGGTCGGTCAGCTCCTGGCATAAATCACGAATTTTCTGGGCCATTACCTGATCGCTGGTAGCAGTGGCTATACTTTGCGCCATAGCTCCCATTGTATCAATGTAAAAGTACTTCATTTCGTCTACTGGCATATCCTTTGTCCAAAGGTCAATCTTCATAGTGCCAGCCTCATCACGATCCCAAAGTGAGATGTTGATAGCCTTGGCAAAATGGATTTTGTCCCCGGCATCAGTGGCACGCCAGCTAATGGCCTCCGGTATCCGGTTATCGTCTAACGCAATGCTAAAGTATATTTCTGATTTCTTCATGAGCTCAATTTTAAACTTTATAGTATAGGGTTCTCGTAATATGCGTATATCATATGACAGCACAAAGTTACGCGATGCGCCACGGATTTAAAACTCTCTTTCTTTTTTTTACCTTTTTCACCCTCATCGGATGTTCAAAGCTACCTATAACTTCTAAAAAGGATAAGCTGCATACGGTTGCTTTCTACAACACCGAAAAGTTTTTCGACACGAAGGATAACCCAAAAACCAATGACGACCCTTTTACGCCTGAAGGCGAGATGAATTGGACGGAGGAGCGTTATAAGCAGAAGCTAAACAACGTTGCAGCAGTTATTGCAGGTATAGGCGGCAACAATGGCCCGGCTATTATAGGTCTGGGCGAAATAGAAAACCGGTACGTTTTAGATGACTTACTGGCCACCTCTCCTCTTCGCAAACTCGGGTACAACGCCATTCACAAAGATATGGATGACCCTCAAGGTTTAGACATAGCGCTACTGTACAAGCCTAAAATTTTCAAGCCTACTTCTACGCAATACCTTAAGATCAACTTCAAAGATAAAAATTATACTTCGCGTGATATTCTGCAGGTGAAAGGTGAGTTGCAGGGCGAACTGATTACAATTTATATTAACCATTGGCCTCCACGCAGCCGCAGCCGCCGTGGCAGGCAGGATGAAAGTCGCTTGCATGCAGCCGCTGCCACACTGCGCCAGGAAATTGAAAAGCAGCAGAAAGCCGACCCGAATTCAAAAATCATAGTGCTAGGCGATTTTGACGCCGAGCCACGATCCAGTGTTATGCAGCAAACCTTAAAAGCCACAGGCCGCCCTAACCCAGCATATAACAAGGAGCTATTTAACACGCATTACATGGCTTATGTAAACGGCCTTGGCAGTTATACTTACCGCGGTGATTTCCAGATGCTGGACCAGGTAATTATATCAAAATCATTGATTGGCCCAGAGCAAGGGCTTGAGTACGTGCGCGGATCTGCCAAGATCTATGACCCGGTAAACATAAAGTATACGTTGGGCAAGTTTAAAGAGGCACCGAAAAGTACTTATAGCGGCTCTGTATACTTAGGCGGGTATTCAGACCACTTCCCAGTATTCATACAGCTGCGTAAGCAGAGATAATAATTACTTTCAAGCCTGCAAAGTTTGTGCTATAATAATTTTTTGCATTTACTCAGCCATGGCAAACGTAGGCTTTGTTTTAGTTTGAAGTACTACCCTATACTTGTTACAGTATGGTCGCAAACAAAAAAAGGCGAGCCCGAGGGTTCGCCTTTTTCAATATTTATACTTTAAGCTTAAACGTAGTTGTTCAACATTACCGGCATTACCAGCATCAGTACGTCCTCGGCCTCCTCGTTTACAATCGGCATTAGCAAACCAGCGCGGTTTGGTGTAGACAGCTCAAACGTGATTTCGTCAGAATCGATGTTGTTAAGCATCTCCATCAGGAACTTGGCGTTAAAGCCGATCTCCATATCCTCACCATCGTACTGGCAGGTCAAGCGTTCGTTCGCCTCATTTGAGAAGTCAAGATCCTCGGCAGAAACCTGCAGCTCAGAGCCTGACAGCTTTAACCTGATTTGGTGCGTTGTTTTGTTTGAGTAGATAGAGATACGCTTAACAGAGCTCTGTAAGTCTGCACGATCTATAACCAGCTTGTTCGGGTTTTGCACCGGAATTACGTTCTCATAATCAGGATAACGCTCGTCTATCAGGCGGCAAATCATACGGATATTATCGAAGCTGAAGAAAGCGTTAGACTGGTTAAATTCCATCCGCACAGCCGTAGCCTCAGATGGCAACGTAGACTTGAGCAGCGTGAAAGCCTTACGAGGCACGATAATAGATGCTTCCTGAGCCGTGCCAACATCCGTGCGGCGATAACGCAGCAGGCGATGTCCGTCGGTAGCTACGAATGTAACACTCTCTGAACGCAGCTGCACGAAGATACCTGTCATGGCCGGGCGAAGTTCATCATTGCTTACCGCAAAAATAGTTTTGTTGATGGCTCTTGCCAGCACGTTAGACGGTATTTCAATAGAGTTACCACCTTGCACAGAAGGTACACGCGGGAAATCTGTAGCGTTCTCGCCTGATAGTTTGTAACGACCGTTAGAAGAGCTAATCTCGATGGTATACGTCTCTTCGTCTATGGTAAAAGTTACTGGCTGGTCCGGCAGGTTCTTAAGCGTCTCCAGCAGAATTTTAGCGGGAGCGGCAATGCGGCCATTCTCCTTCGCCTCCACTGGCAGTTCTGTGATCATGGATGTTTCCAGATCGCTGGCTGTGATAGTAAGCTTGCTGTTGTTTATCTCGAACAGAAAGTTCTCTAAGATGGGTACAACCGGATTATTGGTTACCACACCATTTATGCTGGATAACTGCTTCAGGAGAGCAGAAGAAGAGACTATGAATTTCATTATGTATACCTATAATGTTATTTAGGCAAAGTTAAAAATATTTCGTTTTTCTCCTAAGCCTTTTGGTACTCGTTTTTTGCTGCAGACTGTGTTATAAGCAGATAATTTCAAAAGCGCTCATACTTGCGCTTGCGCAAATAATATCGAGCCACGCCAAATAAGCCCAACAGCATAATCGGGGCCACCAGGTTCAGCAACTGCCAATAGGTTTTCTCTTCGCGCACCCGCACTTTATCCAGCGGGCGCAAGGCAATCTCCTTGCTGCGGACATTAATCAGCCCCTCCGCATCCAACAGGTAATGCACGGTGTTCATGGCAAGCTCCTTATTGGCAAAGGTCATGTTGTTATACCTGTCAAAACCTAATTCGTAGGCCTGCCCTGTGCGTGGGTTTACATCGTTGCGAACCAGGTCTCCGTCTGAGAAAACAGCAATCTTGCTTTCAACTCCCTGCTCCTGCACGTGTGTTTGCTGTACACCTGCTGGCGCGTTTCGGTTACGGAACAAAGATGTAAACTTGCCCTCCAGTATGTACCCGACCGGTTGTTGCCCCGCCTGGTACTGCGCAGGGTTTACTTCCATGCGTGTTTCCTCGAGGGTGAGCGGCACCGGAGCCTCCATTATGCGGGAGTAGGCAGAAGTATAAACCAGCGGTGCTTTACGGATTCCCTCTGCTTTAACGGTATCCATGGTGCTTACAAACTTGGAATAAACGGCATCCAGGTTACGGGTAGCAGGGTGTTTGCTAAAATTGTTCAGCAACGGGTAAAAGCGCCAATTCACCATCTCTGTCTGCGGCTTATCGCCCAGATAGCCTGTTACCAAAGGTATAAACCCTGAGTTCAAGTCCATGATCAGGTTTGGATTGAGGCGCACACCGTAGCGGAACAGCAGGTCGTCGAGGTTCAGGTTGTACGGCATGGCAAAAGTGCCCCCTGCCCCAACACTGTCCATGTTGGCGTTTATCGGATCGACGAAGAAGACTGCTTTTCCGCCTTTCATGATAAACTGATCAATTTTATACTTGTCGGCTTCGCTGTAAGGCTGTGTGGGTTTGGCTATGATGATGAGATCGAGCCCATCCAATGACGGAATTTGGTCTAACTCGCCACGGGCTACGCGGTAATATTCCTGCAGAGAGCCCAGTAAATCAGTTACCTGCTCTTGCTCCAGCTCACCTTGCCCGGTAATGTAGCCGATAATCTTGTTCCCCTGAAATGCCAGCTTCCGGATAGCCGTGGCCATTTCATATTCCACTCCTTCCACTGATTGGTTCAGGCGCTCATCCGGCGAGGCTGCCAAATTGCCTTTAAGCAGATTTACAGCTGTTTCTTTGCCGTTATACTTTATCACTGCCCCCGGAAAAACCAGGCGCTCCACCTGCTTGCCCTCTTCCGTGGCGCGCAGGTTGGTTGGCATAATGCCCTTCTGCGCCAGCGAAGTATAAAACTCGTTTCGCTGCTGCTCGTCGGTTATCTCTGTTGGGTCAATAAAGTTATAGCGAAGGTTGCCGCCGGCATATATCCGAAACTCATCCAGCGTCTCCCGCACCGACTGCTGCAAGCGCTTAAAGCCTGCCGGAAAATCGCCCTCTAGGTATACATCCACCACAACCTCCTGCTCCAGATTTCCCAGCATCTGCTTGGTTACCGGCGCGATGGTATACCGTTTATCTTCCGTCAGGTCGAGGCGGAAAAAATAGTTGGCTGCAAGTATGTTTAAAAGTATGATGCCTGCCACGGAGGCCAGAAACACCATCACATCGCTGCCGCGTTTGCTCTTGTTTTGCTCCGTTACCATTTTCTGCTCCTCAACACAAGTTTAGTGACTAAGATCATAATGGCGATCACACTCAGAAAGTATAATACATCGCGCGAATCGACCAATCCTTTACTGATGGCGGTGTAGTGGTACGAAATGCCCAGCTGACTGATAAAATAGCTAGAACCGCCCCACATAGGTATAGAGGCAATCGAATCAAAACCGGTGTAAATGATAAAGCATAGAAAGACGGCAATTACAAACGAGATGATCTGGTTATCGGAAATGGCCGAGGCAAACACGCCGATAGCTGCAAAAACACCGGCCAGAAAAACGAGTCCTAAGTATGAGCCAACCACAGCGGCTGAGTCAACATTTCCTTGTGGGTTACCTAATTCGTATACAGAGTAATAGTAGAGTAGCGTGGGCAGCAGCGCAACCAGGGCCAGCAGCAGCGCAGCGAAGTACTTGCCAAGTATAAGTTGCAAGTCGGTAATGGGTTTTGTAAGCAGCAGCTCAATGGTTCCTTCACGCTTTTCCTCGGCAAAGGTACGCATGGTAATGGCCGGAATCAGGAACAGGAAAACCCAAGGTGCCATGTTGAAGAGCGTCTGCATGTCGGCGAAGCCATACTCCAGCACGCTGCTCTCCGGAAACACCCACATAAACATACCGATGGCCACCAGAAAAACCGCTATCACGATGTAGGCGATGAGCGAGTTCAGGAAGCCATTAAATTCTTTTTTTAAGATTGCTAGCATGAATCTTTTCGAACTATGAATGCTGAGTATTGAATGGACTGTAAAGGTTGTCTGTGTTTTTGCGCTTAATTCTCCTGCGTAAGCTGCTGAAAAACTTGCTCCAGGGAGCTCTCTTCCTGCTTTAGCCCCACCAGCGGCCAATTACGCTCAGCAGCGATCCGGAAAACATTGGAGCGAACGTCAGCCTCTTTGCTGGAGGTGATGCGGTACGTATGGTTTTGAGCTATTTCCACGCGCAGGACACCGGCTATACTTTGCAGTGCCTCCGCCTCTACCGCTGCCTCAAACTCCACCAGCGTCACTTTCTCGTTTCTGCCGCTTGTTTGCAGGCTAGCCACATCACTGTCAGCCACCAGTTTGCCACGGTTTATAATCACCACACGATCGCAGATGGCAGTTACTTCCTGCATGATGTGTGTAGAAAAGATAACGGTTTTGTTCTGCCCTATTTGCTTGATCAGCGATCTAATTTCTACTATCTGATTTGGATCCAGTCCGGTAGTGGGCTCATCCAGAATCAATACCTGAGGGTCGTGCACCAGCGCCTGGGCCAGCCCTACTCTTTGTCGGTAGCCTTTAGATAAAGCCCCTATCTTTTTGCCTTGCTCCAGCGTGAGTCCGCAAAGCTCCACCATCTCCTGCACTCTTGCTTTGCCGTATTTCCCCTTAAGGCCATACACCGAGGCTACAAACTGCAGATACTCGTGCACATACATATCAAGATATAGGGGGTTGTGCTCTGGCAGGTAACCAACATGGCGGCGCACAGCTATTGGGTCCTGCACCACATCGTATCCTGCTACTTTCACTGTTCCGGCGGATGGGGGCAAATAGCAGGTGGCAATTTTCATGGTAGTGGATTTACCGGCACCGTTCGGGCCCAGAAAACCCAAAATCTGCCCTTGCTCCACTGTAAACGAGATGTCATTTACGGCATGCTGCGCCCCATAAACTTTAGAAAGGTTCTTTACTTCGACAGACAATGTTCTTAATCTAAGTAGTTTAGATAATTTTTAAACGAAGCGATATCTTCAGGTTCAGAAAGGTTTTTACAGTTAGCCTTAGCGCTATCTAGCACACGCACTACACTACAAACATACTCAAACCCTTAGATTCTGATCCAAAGTTACAAAAGCCTTGCCATACTTATACTTTATTTCTGACGCTTCCCTTTTGGCATCAGCGGTCGAACTTCTATGTCGATGTGGTGGTAATTGGGGTGCGACTCCAGCGCATGTAAAATGGTAGAGGCAATGTCTTCCGGCCGCATCATATTTTCGTTCACCGTTACGCTCTCGATGTTATCAAAAAAGTTGGTTTGCACCGATCCAGGGTAAATGCAGGTCACTTTAATTCCATACTCGCGCACTTCTTTGTATAGCGAATGGGAAATGCCTCTTACTGCATGCTTGGTGCCACAGTAGCCTGACATTTGCTCAATGCCCGTAGTGCCGGCGATAGAAGAAATGTTGATGATATGCCCTTCTTCCAGCTCCTTCATGCCAGGCAGCACCAAGCGCGTGCAGTAAAAAATACCGTTCACATTGGTGTTGAACATGGTGTGCCAGTCATCCAGGCTCATGTCTTCTAAGAAGCCCGCAATACCGAGTCCGGCATTATTTACCAGCACCTGCACATGCGTGCCTAAACGAGCTATGGTTTGGTCAAAAGCAGCTTGGACAGACTCGCTGTGCCGCACATCACACTCAAAATGATGAAAATTATCGTGCTCCAGGTCTGGTGCAGTTCGGCCCCAGCCCGCTACAATGGCACCTTTTTCCAGCAGTAGTTTTACGGCAGCCAGGCCAATTCCTTTGCTTACTCCGGTTACCACTGCTACTTTTCCTTTTAAATCCATAGTTCTACAGGTTAATGATGAACAAGTAATTATTTATTTACGGCTTCTGATCCTGTTACTGATAAGCATTATACTCAAAAGCAGTTACCAGCAATAACAAGGGAAGTATAATCTAAAGCAGACATACCAGCACAAGATCCCCTATACCAGAACGGCCATTTAGCAAGATGAAAGCCAAAAACAGCGCATTTACCGTTGTTTTAAACTCTTAAACTCTCTAACTTAAAGGTCTCCTAGCTGCGGCCTGATCAGTAGTTCTTCCACCACACTATTCTCTGATAACGTGTAAGCTCCCCAAACGGCCATGGCCACATCTTCTGCTTTCACAAATCGCTCTGGCGGCAGGTCCACCCCTTCCCAGCTTGCAGTCAGCGTAGCCCCCGGAAGTATGGCCGTAACCCGCACATTGTGTTCTTTCAGCTCCTCGCGCAGCACTTTGCTCATGCCATACATAGCAAACTTAGAAATGCAGTAAGAGCCTCCGTTTGTGTAAGCCGTTATACTTGCTGTGGAGCACATGTTAAAGATATGGCCAGCGCGGCGCGCAACCATATCATGCACGAAGGCGCGGGTCATATAATAAGCGCTGTACAGGTTGGTGTTGATCATGAAAGGCAGTGCCTCTTCTTCTTCCTCTGTGATTTTACCAGGTATAAACAGGCCGCTGTTATTTACCAGCACATCCACCTGCACATTCAGGCCCTGCACATAGTTAGCAAATCGCTTCAGGGATGTACGGTCGCTTAAATCGGCTTCGTGGTAAAAGACTTTGGAGAAAGTATAATTCTGCTCGATGTCCAGCTTTAACTTTTGCAGATCTTTTTCGTTTCTGGAACAGGTAATAATATGAAAACCTTCTTTGGCGAACTGCTCAATAATGGCTCTCCCGATTCCTTTTGTTCCTCCTGTTACCAAAATATATCGCTGCATGGTCTAGTCTGTTATGTATGTTTTCTAATTTTATCCGTAATATAGGTATTTAACAGTATTTTTGCTTAAGAACGCTGATTTTACCCTGTTTTCAAACCCTGAGTAACGCAAAATGTTGCAGAATTTCGGAAAGTACCTCCTTTTCATGAAGAGCCTCTTCTCCCGAGGAGAATCGCCCAGAATCTTGTTTAACCGCACTATAGATGAGGCGATACTAATCGGAATCAACTCAATCTTCATTGTTGCCATCGTTTCCACGTTTATAGGCGCTGTAACCAGCGTACAAGTTTCCTATAATCTGGTTAGCGCTTTAATTCCTAAGTCCACTATTGGTTTCATGGTACGCGAAATGACCATCCTGGAGCTTGCACCCACTATTACCTCCATTGTACTGGCAGGCAAAGTAGGTTCCAGCATTGCGGGCGGGTTGGGCACCATGCAGATCACCGAGCAGGTGGATGCGCTGGAGGTGATGGGCATCAACTCGGCTTCTTACCTGGTGCTGCCTAAGATTTTGGCTGCCTTGTTTGTGTTTCCGCTGCTGGTTATCATCTCCATGTTTCTGAGCATCTTCGGCGGCTATATAGCTGGCACAGTAACCGGCGAAATCACTGCTCAGGAGTACATCTCCGGCATCCGCAGCGACTTTATTCCTTATAATATACTTTTCGCGCTGATTAAGGCAGTAGTGTTTTCGTTCCTGATCTCTTCTATATCTTCTTTCAGAGGTTATTATACATCCGGAGGAGCCCTGGAAGTAGGTGCGGCCAGTACCTCAGCTGTTACCAACAGCGTTATAGCTGTGCTAATCGCTGACTTTGTTTGCGCACAGCTGCTGCTGTAGCACCTTGTAAAACAGGCTTTAGCAGGTGCGCCCATACTTTATTTTACCGTATTGAATACCCTTACATGATTGAAATACATAACATACACAAAAGCTTTAACGGCAAAAAAGTGCTGGATGGCATTAGCGGTGTCTTCGAGACCGGTAAGACAAACCTGCTGCTTGGTGCCAGCGGCACCGGCAAAAGCGTGCTGCTGAAGTGCATTGTAGGGCTAATTAAACCTGACATTGGCAGTGTAACCTTTGACGGCACTTATTTTACCAACAACAAGCTGGACATCAGGCAGGAAATACGCCGTAAAATAGGCATGCTTTTCCAAAGTTCCGCCCTCTTCGACTCTATGACCGTAGAGCAAAACGTGGAGTTTCCGTTGAAAATGCTGACGGACATGCACAAGGATGAGCGTATGGACCGTGTAAACTTTTGCCTGCAGCGTGTAGGTTTGGAAGGGTCTAACAGAAAAATGCCTTCTGAGCTGAGCGGCGGCATGAAAAAACGTGTAGGTATTGCCCGCGCCATTGCGCCTAACTGCACCTACCTCTTCTGCGACGAGCCTAACTCTGGCCTGGACCCGCTTACAGCGCTCAAGATCGACAAGCTCATCAAAGAGATTACGGAAGAGTATAACATCACTACCATAGTAGTAACTCACGACATGAACTCTGTTATCGAGATCGGAGACAAAATTATGTTTCTGTACGAAGGGAAGAAATTATGGGAAGGCACCAGCGACAACATTTTGGACTCTAATGTGCCGGAATTAAATGACTTTATTTTCGCAAACCGCCTGATGCGAGATGCTAAGAAAGTAGAAGAGGAAGAAGAAAGAAATGAAGCTAGCTAAATAGCCCATTAAAGTATAAAAAAAGGCGTCTCCTGCCGTTTAAGAGCAGGAGACGCCTTTTTTTATACTTGGAAAGCAAGTTAGATGGTATACAGCATACCAGCTATAGTTGCCGTCATCATACAAGCGAGTGATGCACCAAGCAGCGCCAGAAATCCCATCTTAGAAAGGTTTCCTTGCTGGTTAGGAGCCATACTACCGATACCCCCGATCTGAATCGCTATGGAACTGAAATTAGAAAAACCTGCTAGTGCGTAAGTAGACATCACCAGCGCCTTAGGTCCAAGAGATCCCGCTGCTTTCATATTGGCAAGATCAAGGTAGGCCACAAATTCATTTACAGCCGTTTTTTGACCTAACAAGCTACCAACCTGCAGCGTATCCTGCCACGGCACACCCATTATAAAAGCAAATATCCGGAAAACCTGCCCTAGAATATACTGGAAAGAGAAACCGTTGAACTGCCCGTTTGTACTGGCTATTACAAAATCATTCAGGCCTGTTAAGCTGCCTAGCTTTATAAGTATATAGTTTAACAGGGCTATCACTGCTATAAAGGCAAGTAACATACCACCCACGTTTGCAGCAAGTTTCAACCCATCTCCGGCTCCGCGGCTAAGCGCATCAACCAGGTTTACGCCCAGCTGCTCCTCGTTTACCTCTAGTTCGGTGTGAATCTTCTCCGGCTCGGTTTCTGGAACCAGTATTTTTGCCAGAACGATGCCGGCAGGCGCATTCATGATAGATGCTGTAAGCAAGTGTGCCGCAAATATAGCCTGCTGGTTAGGATCATCGCCACCCAGAAAAGCTACATAAGCCGCCAGCACGCCGCCAGCTAGGGTTGCCATACCGCCCGTCATCAAGCACATCAACTCAGACTTAGTCATGCGGGAGATGAACGGGCGAACCAGCAGCGGCGCCTCCGTTTGCCCTAGAAATATGTTGCCTGCCGCCGATAAACTCTCAGCACCAGACATGCGCATGCCTTTAGACATGACCCAAGCTATGCCAAATACAATCTTCTGAAGTACTCCTAAATAATAAAGCCCTGCCGAAACAGTGGAGAAGAAAATGATGGTTGGCAATACCGAGAAGGCGAAGATAAACCCTAACCCTCCGTTATTAGATGGGTTTGCCAAATTGCCGAAGAGAAACTCGGCCCCTGACTGCGAGAAGCTGAGCAGTTTTACAAAAAGCCTACTTACAAAAGCAAAACCATCCGCTACAATAGGCACCTGTGTTACAAGTACACCAAAAAGAATCTGAAGCCCTAGCCCAAAACCTACCAGCCTCCAGTCAATAGCTTTTCTGTTTTTTGAAAAAAGAACAGCTATGCCTACTAATACTAACAGGCCGCCAGCACCCCTAAGAATATCGTACATTTAATGTTGGTTGAAAGACAAAATCGGCCAAAATTAAGCCGATTATCTTATAAAACAAAAAGGTTCGGCACCACAGGGCACCGAACCTTCCGAATTTATACTTTAGGTAAATCAGTTTCGCTTATTCAGCTCATCTCGGATTTTAGCTGCCTTTTCGTAGTCCTCTTTCTCAAGGGCATCGTTCAGCATCTTGTTTAGCTCATCTACAGAGGTTTGGTTCAAAGATTCTTTAGTAGTGCCAGAACTGCTGCTTGCTGATGAGCTGCTTTTCACAGCCATTTCGTCATTTTCCTCTTCCTCCTCATCCAGGTCGCTAAGAATAATTCCTGCCTCTGAAAGTACGCTCTCTACCGTGTAAATCGGCACCCCGAAGCGCAAACCTATCGCGATTGCGTCTGAAGGGCGGGCATCCAGCTCAAATTCTTTAGAGCCGTTTGTGCACACAATTTTAGAGTAAAAAACACCTTCTTTCAGGTCAGAGATCATGATCTCTGTTACGCGTACATCCATTTCCTCGGCAAAAGACTTAAATAAGTCGTGCGTGAGGGGGCGGTTAGGGTTTATCTTTTCAATCTGAATGGCAATAGACTGTGCCTCAAACATCCCGATGATGATGGGCAGCCTTCTGTTTCCTTCTCTCTCACCCAGCACCAGGGCAAACGACCCTGTTTGTGACTGGCTAGAGGAAAGGCCGAGTATCTCTAACTGAATTTTATCCACAGTATCTTTCTTCTAAAGTCTATTTGTCTAAAGCTTTGGCAGCCTCAATTAATTTCGGAACAATCTCAAATGCATCTCCAACAATGCCATAATCAGCGGCTTTGAAGAACGGCGCTTCAGGATCCTTATTAATAACGACAATCACTTTAGAAGAGTTAACCCCGGCCAGGTGCTGGATAGCGCCTGAAATACCAATGGCAATGTACAGGTTAGGGCTAACCGTGATACCTGTCTGGCCAACGTGCTCGTGGTGAGGTCTCCAGTCCATGTCGGATACCGGCTTAGAGCAGGCAGTGGCGGCTCCAAGAGCCTTTGCCAGGTCCTCCACTAAATGCCAGTTTTCCGGGCCTTTAAGGCCTCGGCCACCAGAAACTACTACCTCCGCCTCCGGCAACAGCACACCGCCATCGGTATCCTGCATCACGGTTTCTTTAGGTGCGGCAGCAAAGTCGGCATCTGTCAGTTCAGCTGAAAGGTTCTCTACAGTGGCCGTGTTGCCTGTATTGTGTGCAGCCTCGTAAGAGTTCTTCTTAACAACGATGATTTTCACATCAGAGGTAAGCGCTACATCAGCAAAGGCTTTACCTGAGAACACACCGCGTGTAACCGTGAAAGAACCTCCATCGGTTTTAGGCAGCGATGTTACGTTAGTTGCCAAAGAGCCATTGAGGCGAACGGCTAACTTAGCTCCTACAGCGGCTCCAATGTTGGAGTTAGAGAACACCAGTACTTTGGCGCTTTCCTGCTGCGCGGCTTTCGCGATTACTTTTACATAAGCATCGGCCACAAACTGCGTCAGGCGGTCGTCCGCATCATACAGTACTTTGCTGATGCCCTGCTCCCCTAACCTGGCAAGTGCGTCTTCGTGCACCTCGCCGATAGCTACGGCTGTGGCTGTAGTGCCTAGTTGCTGCGCAACCTGGCCGCCATAAGATGCTGCCTCCAGCGAGGACTTTTTGATCTCTCCGTTAAGACCTTCTACAAATACTAATACAGACATAGTTATAGTACTTTAGCTTCGTTTCTCAATAATGTGATTAGTTCTCCAGCGTTCTCAGGGTCAATCATCTTCACCCCGCCTTTTTTCTCAGGCTTGCTGTAGTTTACGTATTCGGCTTTAGCCTCAGCGCCTGTTGGCTCCTTCACGGCCAAAGGCTTGGTACGGGCCGTCATGATGCCGCGCATGTTCGGGATACGTGGCTCAGACATAGGCTGCTGTGCGCTGGCCACAAATGGCAGCTTCACCTCCACTACTTCCTTACCTCCCTCAATCTCGCGCTCTAGGCGGGCTGTGGTGTCGTCTACCATATCCAGCTTAAAAGCTGGCACTACAGACGGTATACCCAGCAGTTCGCCTACCATGCCATGTACCTGCGAGCCGTTGTAGTCAATCGACTCTTTGCCCATCAGGATCATATCATAGCTGTTTTCTTTGGCAACCGCTGCGATTTGCTGCGCCACAAAGAAGGCATCTACAGGCTTGGCGTTCACTCTGATAGCATCGTCTGCTCCAATAGCCAGCGCCTTGCGGATATTAGGCTCGGCATCTGCCTCTCCTACGTTTAATACTGTTACGGTACCGCCTTTGGCCTCTTTCAGCTCAATGGCTCTTGTCAGTGCGTACTCATCCCACGGGTTGATGACGAACTGTACACCGTTTTTGTCAAATTCCTTGTTATCAGCCGTAAAGTTTATCTTGGATGTAGTATCCGGTACGTTACTGATGCAAACTAATATTTTCATGGTTAGAAATGTTAGCTTTTTAAATTTAGATTTGTGCGAAGTTAATTAAAATATAGCCAATTCGAAATGAACGAAAGCAGATTAGAGCAGCTCTTCAAATTTCTGGAGGACGACCCGAACGACGCATTTACACTATACGCCATCGCGACAGAATATCGTAAAGAACACCCGAAAAAAGCGCAGGAATATTACGAAAAACTGCTGGCCGAACATGAAAACTACGTTGGCACCTACTATCACGCTGCCAAACTATACGAAGAGCTGGGCCAAAATGATGTTGCAGAGCAAACTTATAAGAAAGGAATGCGCATTAGCCGCCAGGAAGGCAACCTTCACGCTTTCTCAGAGCTGCAACAGGCTTACAACAAAATGATGGGCCTGGATTACGAGGATGATTAGCCAGCTGCCAATCTCCTTTAACCGCTTGCTTCAAAAATAGTATGCATGCAGCATATTTACAAGTATACTTCATACTTGCTGCTACGGTTGCGGATTAATTCTTTAACAGCGGGCTTCTACTTTGGTTTTGGAGGAGCAGATATTTGTGCCGGAACGCTTCTCAAGTAAAAGTTATAACCGCTTTAAGTGACAAGTATGCGGCGCGTAAAAAGTTAGTTTGCGGATTATATACCAATCAAAAGCCTCAGGCTCTTCCACTTAACAAAAGGGCCTAGGGCTTTTAACTAGATTCAAGTTTAACCTTCTGATTGACTGAAATTTATACGTAAACCACCATATTACTTATTCTTTATGAACAGAAGCATTTATTCACTTTTAGGTAGGTAGTTAGCACGAGCTGCAAGCTCGCGCCAGCAGAGGAACTGCACTAAGTATAAGTTGTTGCTATACTTTATGCCTTTACTCCCCTACCAGCTCAAAATACCGAACTTTGGTTTTACCGGGCACCAGCTGCAAGCCTTTCGGAATGCCACCATGCGATTCCTTCATGTGGTTCTTGTACCATACTTTATAGCTTTCCTCATCCTCCCAATAAGTCAACAACCATATCTCATTCAGGTTATCCTGGGGCACCATTACATTCATTTTAATAAAGCCGGGGGCATTGTCCACTAAATGCGGCCGGTTAATAAAAGCCTCTCTTACCTCTGGCGCCATGTCGTTGGCAATGGTAAACGTACTGGATGCTATAAACATAAATTTTATTGTAAGTTAATTGAGGATGATTTCAGAACCCCTCTTGAATAAATTAAAGATTACAGGCACACCGTAAAAGTTGAACCCAAGCCGGGTGAACTTTCTACCTTGATGCTGCCACCAAGCGCCTCAGCCTGCACTTTGGTTAAGTATAAACCTAAGCCTTTAGCGTCTTTATTATTGTGAAACGTGTTGTAGAGGCTAAACATTTTATGGCCATACTTTTTCAAATCCAAACCCACGCCATTGTCAGTTACTGAGAAGCAGGCAGCCCCCTTTTCCTCCCAGGATTTGATCGTTATATGAGGCTGCCTTTCCGGTGAGCGGTACTTCAGCGAATTGGAAATAAGGTTGTGCGCTATACTTTCCAAGTATACTTTGGGCGCCTGCAGTTTCTGCACCTGCAGGTCAATATCCACTTTGGCGCCAGTTTCAAGTATAACCGCTTGCAGGTTCTGCAGTTCCTTCTCCACAATTCCTGTCAAACATACTTCCTCGTAAAGTAGCTGCTGCTTTAACTCGCTTTCAAGTATGGTGTTCAGGTCAACAAGGGTTGCCCCCATGTTTCTGATCACGTTATGCATCATGTGCATTACTTCGTGCGCAGTTTCCAGGTCCGGGCTTGCGGCAAACAGGTCACCCAATCCCTCCATGTTGCTTAACGGAGACCGCAGGTTATGGGCAATAATATGGGTGAAGTCTTCTAAGCGGCGATTCTTCGCCTCCAAAATTTCGGCGGTATGGCGCAGCTTGGTATTCAGCTTCTGTAAGTTATCCTTCTGGTTTTTAAGCACAACGGCTATCAGATCTTTTACCAGCTTCTGCGCAATGTCAATCTCGCTATACGACCAGGGCTGTGATTTTTCTTTTACCACCTGCACCCATTTGGCAAAAGATTTTCGGGGATGCATGTAGGTAGCACTTTCCTGGATATGTTTTTCTGGTTTGCCAGCCCAGATACGGGTTTCGGAAATTTCAGGCTTAAAGTATAAAAGGTACTCTTTATTAAACTTGGATATTTCGAGTGCCAGTAAACCACTGGCATACTTCTTTAATTCCGCAGCACCCGTATAAACTGTTGATAGCTGCCTGGTATGAAGCAAGCCGTTCGATACATGATCAGATAGCCAGCCAGCAAGGTCTTTTAAAGCTTTTTCATCTGGCGCATCGCCAGCGGTGTAGTATTGGCCATCAAGCAGCAGCGCGACGCCCGTTGCTTCTGTAAGCCCCAGCAGGTACTGCTTATGCTCTATCAAGCCATCCTGAAAACTATTACTGCTTAACATTTTAGCCAGCAGCTCATCTTTTTTAAGCCTGTACTCCTCCATTTGCTGCAAATCCCTCTGCTCTTCGTGCGCTAGCACCACATTGGCAAAAACCTGCGCAATGTTCAGGCAAAGCTGGCGCTTCCAGTGATTCATGAAAGCAGGCGATTTATGCTGGCAGGATATAATGCCCCAAAGTTTGCCCTCTACAATAATGGATACTGAGAGTGTGGCCTGCACCCCACCCATATTCTGAAGATACTCCAGGTGTATTTCGGATGGGTTCCGTAACTCAGACCGGATAATATTGGAAGGTACTCCGGTTGCCGGGTTTAGGTAGGGTTTTATGTTTACTGCAGTTGCCGCTACGTTAACAATATGTCGAATTGGCTTCTGGAGGAGCAGGTCGCGGGCCTGCGCCGGGATATCCGAAGCTGGAAAATGGTGGTGCAGGTAGGAATGAAGTCCCGGCTTTACTTCTTCGGCAATTACTTCTCCGTTCCAGTCTTCATCAAACTTGTAAAGCATTACGTGGTCATAGGCAGTAATCTCCTGCACAAACTGCACCGTGTGCTGAGACAGTTTTACCAGAGTCGCATTGCGGTTCATCTTGTTAAGGTACTTGCTGTACGTTTCAAGCAGTTCAAAAAGCAACTGGTCTTGCCGTGGCCGCTCGTAAGGCTCGCACTCCAGCACCAAGCTTCCTTCACACATATGCAGATGGCCGAAATACATAGTACCCTGCAGCTGAATCAGCTTTGTGCTCGTCTCCCCCTCCAGTTGCCGCAGTTGCTCTTCCAGCTTTCCATACTCGTCAGAGGTTGTAAGTGATGCAAGTGTCTTACCGATAACATCTGTCAGGTTAGCCTTTAAAAAAGCCCCGATATTCTCACTCGCCTGTTCTACCTTCAGGGTTTGGCTGTTGAGAATAAACAGAAAGCCATGGGGTTGTATCCGTCCGATTATATGAATAGGTTCTTTATCACAGTCGGAGAGATCAACTTTATAGTTTTGGTAATTTTGCATAGAATTTACTGGCACTACTGACGAGGCTGTAATTTACTTATTTAGATTTGAATAAGGGCAACGTGCTTTTATAAGTCTTACTATTTGTTGCTGCTGCGCCTGTTTAAACCTGAGCAGCAAGTATAAAAGAAGGCCAGCTCCTCCTAAAGGAGCTGGCCTTAAAAGTATGTTTCTCCTGCTAAACCAGGGTCAGTACCAGATCATCGGTATTTACCAGCTCGCCCTCAGGCAAGGTTATGCTGGCAACTTCAGCATCGGCCGAAGCAGTGATGGTTGTTTCCATTTTCATGGCTTCTATAATAAAGAGCGGCGTGTTCTTCTTTACCTTCTGCTCTTTCTCCACCAAAATTTTAGACAACATGCCCTGCAGCGGCGCCCCAATCTGTTTCGGGTTGTTTTTATCCGCTTTCTGATGCTCTACACGCTCCACCTTCACCGAGCGGTCGCGCACATCAATGTTGCGGCTCTGCCCATTTAGCTTAAAGAACACCGTACGCATGCCGTCTTCGTTTACATGGCCCATCGACTGGTACTTGATCACGATAGACTTGCCGCGCGCGATATCTATAATAGACTCCTCGCCAGGCTGCAGCCCGTAGAAAAACAGGCGCGTCGGTATTTTAGAGACATCACCATACTGCTCCAAGTGCTTGTGGTACGCCTCGTATACTTTCGGGTAAAGCTGGTAAGACAGAAAATCCGTGAACTTGGCCTCTTTGCCGAACTTCTCCTGAAACTCCGCAAACTCCTTCTCAAAATCAACCGGCTCCAGGTGTTCGTTTGGCCGGTCTGTAAAGGGTTTTTCTTCTTTTAGGATGATGTCCTGTAGCTTTTTCGGAAAACCGCCTACAGGCTGCCCCAGCTCACCTTTAAAAAACGACTGCACCGACTCCGGAAAAGATATCTGCTCGCCTCGGTCCAGCACATCAATGGTGGTAAGACCGTTAGATACCAGGTACAGCGCCATGTCGCCAACTACTTTAGAGCTTGGCGTTACCTTCACCACATCACCAAAGAGTTGGTTTACTTCGGCATAAGTCTCTTTTATCTCTTCCCATTTGGCTCCAAGGCCGAGCGCGTTGGCCTGCGGACGCAGGTTAGAGTACTGCCCACCCGGAATCTCGTGGCGGTATACTTCGGCTGTTCCCGCTTTCAACCCAGACTCAAACGGATAATAATACTCGCGTACTGTTTCCCAGTAGTTGGAGTGCTGGTTCAGGCTCTTCTGATCAAACTCGCGGTGGCGCTCCTGAAAACGCATCACCTCCACCATAGCGTTGAAATTCGGCTGCGAGGTAAGCCCCGACATAGAACCCAATGCCACGTCTACCACGTCTACGCCTGCTTCTATCGCCTTCAGGTACGTTGCCGACTGAACGGAAGAAGTATCGTGCGTATGCAGATGAATCGGGAGTTTGACTGTGTCGCGCAGGGCCGTAACAAGCTCAGCGGCAGCGTAAGGCTTCAGCAGGCCTGCCATATCTTTTACCGCCAGAATGTGTGCTCCGGCATCTTCCAGTTGCTTGGCCAGCTGCAGGTAATACTCCAGGTTATACTTTGTTTTCTTCGGGTTCAGGATGTCGCCGGTGTAACAGATGGTGCCCTCAGCCAACCCTTTAGTACGCTTGCGCACAAAGTTGATGCAGGGCTCTATACTTTTCATCCAGTTCAGCGAGTCGAATATGCGGAAAATATCCACTCCCGTTTCCCAGGATTTCTCAACAAAAGACTCTATCAGGTTATCTGGATACGCTTTATACCCTACTCCGTTGGAGCCCCGGATAAGCATCTGCAACAGTATGTTTGGCACCGATTTCCGGATCTGCGCCAGCCTGTCCCAAGGGTCTTCATGCAGAAAGCGCAGGCAAACATCAAATGTGGCGCCGCCCCATACTTCCATGCTAAAAGTCTGCGGGTGATCTTTGGCGTAGGCCTCCGCAATTTTCAGCATATCAAAAGAGCGCATGCGCGTAGCCAGCAAAGATTGGTGCGCATCCCGGAAGGTGGTATCGGTATAATGTATTTGCGGGTCGTTGCGTAGCCATTTCGAGAACTCATCCGGTCCCAGTTCAGTCAGCAGATCTTTTGTGCCTTTTTCGTAAGGCTTCTGCAGGTTGAAACCGTGCAAATCCGGCTTGCGCAGCACTCTTTCCGGCTCCACCTTTTTCACGTCAGGGTTGCCGTTCACGATCACATCCGAAAGGTAAGTCAGCATCTTGGTTGCCCTGTCCTTGCGCTGCTTAAACACAAACAGTTCCGGGTAGCTCTTCACGAAATCAACGGTGGAATCGCCGGAGATAAACTGCGGATGGTTGATGATGTTTTGCAGGAATTGAATGTTATGTTTCACGCCCCTGATGCGGAACTCGTCCAAGGTACGCGCCATTTTGGTGGCAGCCAGGGCAAGCGTAGGCGCATGCGTAGATACCTTAACCAGAAGCGAATCGAAGAAAGGGCTGATCTTAGCACCTGTGTACACACTGCCCTGGTCCAGGCGGATACCAAAACCGCCGGCACTGCGATAGGCTATAATAGTACCATAATCCGGCTTAAAGTCGTTTTCAGGATCTTCGGTGGTGATACGGCACTGAATAGCTACCCCGTTGGCTCTTATGCTGTGCTGCGGCCCCAGCAGCACCTCCTCGTCATCCAGCCTGTAGCCATCCGCAATGTAAATTTGTGTTTTGATAAGGTCGATGCCGGTGATCATCTCCGTTACCGTGTGCTCCACCTGAATGCGCGGATTCACCTCAATAAAGAAGATGTTTTTAGTGTGCGGCTCCACCAGAAACTCTACTGTGCCCACATTGTTGTAGTTTACAGCCTTGCAAATACGGATAGCGTAGTCGTAAAGCTTCTGGCGCATTTCTTCGTCCAGGCTGATGGCGGGCGCAACCTCCACCACTTTCTGAAAACGGCGCTGCACCGAGCAATCCCGCTCAAAAAGATGCGTGATGTTGCCATAGGTATCAGCTACGATCTGCACTTCGATGTGCTTGGGGTTCTCTACATACTTCTCCAGGAAAACCGTGTCGTCGCCAAATGCTTTGAGCGCTTCGTTTTTCGCCTCAAAAAAGCCCTTCTCCAGCTGCTCATCGTCCCGGATCACGCGCATGCCTCTGCCGCCGCCACCTGCCGCAGCCTTCAGCATGAGCGGGTAGCCAATGCGGTGCGCCTCTTCCAGGGCCGTTTCAAACGTGTCCAGGTCAGGCTCGTTGCTTTGGATAATCGGCACCTCGCAGCTGATAGCTACTTTCTTGGCTGCAATTTTATCGCCGAGCGAGGCCATCACCTCTGGTTTCGGACCGATGAAAATAATGCCGTTATCAGCGCACCGCTGAGAAAAATGCTGATTTTCGGATAAGAAGCCATAGCCCGGATGAATAGCATCCACGTTGTTTTCCTTAGCAATTTTGATGATGCCGTCGATGTCCAGGTAAGGCTGAAGCGGCTGGTTGTCTTTCCCGATCTGATAAGCCTCGTCTGCTTTGTAGCGGTGCAGCGAATAGCGGTCTTCGTAGGTATAGATTGCCACCGTTTCGATGTTCATTTCGGTACAGGCGCGCAGTACCCGAATCGCAATCTCGCCACGGTTGGCCACAAGCACTTTTTTAATTTTCATAGAAGGTGAGATGTAAAAAGTTGATCATTTATACTTGCTAGTGCAGGCTGCTTTAAACTGCAGTCTATGGTTCTCAAGATAATGCTTTTAGGATTAAGAACTATTATATATGGAAGGTTAAATATTGAGCTATAGATCCTGATAATACATGTTTTTCCTTCAGAAGGTTATATAGCACGCAGACCGGTTTTAAGCTGTTTTTTTGTACTTACTGCTTATCTGCTGCAAACAAAGCAAGTGTGCGGAGGTTAAAGTTAAAATCAGAAGACATACTTCCTAAAAAACGCTGCCATGCCATTTAAAGACAAAAACATACTTATTATAGGAGGAACCTCCGGAATAGGATTACAAACAGCCAAATCGCTGCAGGAAAAAGGCGCAAATGTTATCACGGCCTCACGCAAGCAATCTTCAGAAGCGGAGGCTTTGAGTTTACAGCACCTGCCGCTTGATGTTATGCAGTTTGACGACTCTATTTTAAAAGAACTGCCGAACGAGCTGCACGGGCTGGTGTATTGCCCTGGCAGCATCAAACTAAAGCCTTTCGAGCGCCTGCAGGTAGAGGATTTCAGAACCGACCTTGAGTTAAACGTGCTTGGCGCGGTGCAGGTCCTGAAGGCAGTGATGCCGCTGCTCAAGAAAGCGGATGGAGCCAGTGTGGTGCTTTTCAGCACGGTGGCGGCGCAGCTTGGCATGCCTTTTCATACTTCTATAGCCACTGCAAAAGCAGCTGTACAAGGTTTAACAGTGGCACTTGCCGCAGAGTATGCCAACGCTCAAATCAGGTTTAACGCCGTTGCTCCGTCCCTTACCGATACGCCCCTTGCCCAGAGCCTGCTCAGCACACCCGAAAAAGCTGAGGCGTCAGCTAAAAGGCACCCGCTGGGCAGAGTAGGCCAGCCACAAGACATGGCCAGCGCCGCGCTTTTTCTCCTTAGCCAGGATTCCAGCTGGATGACAGGGCAGGTTCTGCACATAGACGGCGGCATGAGCTCCGTAAAACTACTCTAATTTCAGCCTGATTTATACTTCCCATAACGCTTCAGCCTTTACAGATGCTCCTTTTTTGGTTCCGCCGCGACCTTCGCCTGCACGATAACGCCGGATTTTACCATGCCCTTGCCTCCGGCAAGCCCGTGCTGCCGCTCTTCATTTTCGATTGTCTTATACTAGACCAGTTAGAAGATAGAAAAGATGCCCGCGTCACTTTTATACATGACAGCATTACCGAGATGCACCGCAGGTTGGAAGAGCAAGGCAGCACATTGCTTGTAAAGTATGGAAAGCCGCTTGATGTCATCAAAACGCTGCTGCAGCAGTACCCGGTGGAAGGCATTTACACCAACCACGATTACGAACCTTACGCCCATGAGCGGGACACGGAAATAGAAAATTTGCTACATGAGCACGGCCTGAAGTATAAATCTTATAAAGACCAGGTGATATTTGAGCGCAGCGAGCTGATGACCAAAAGCGGCACGCCTTATAAAGTATACACGCCCTACAAAAACGCCTGGAAAAAAGCCTTTGAAGAAAGTATGGCATCACCTTATCCCACAGAAAAACACTTTGATCAGCTTTACGAACATCCCAAAACCCAGGTGCCGCCGCTGGAGAAAATAGGTTTTCAACGGTCTGATATACCCACACTCAAACCAGATCTTACCCCTAAGACATTGAAGGTTTACGACGAAACTCGCAACATACCTGCCCTTGATGCCACTTCCCGCCTCAGCCCGCACCTGCGCTTTGGCACTGTTAGTGTGCGGGAGGCGGTGCAGGTTGCTTTGAAGTATAACGATACATGGCTGCAGGAGCTTATCTGGCGTGAGTTTTTCATGCAACTGCTCCATCATTTTCCGGAATCGGCACAGGAGAGTTTCTCTCCAAAGTTCAGGCACATCAGGTGGCGCAACAACGAAGAGGACTTTGCGAAATGGTGCGAAGGCAAAACAGGCTTCCCGCTGATAGATGCAGGTATGCGCCAGCTCAACGCTACAGGTTTCATGCATAACCGGGTGCGAATGGTAGTGGCAAGCTTCCTGGTAAAAGACCTGCTGATTGACTGGCGCTGGGGCGATGCATACTTTGCCGAAAAGCTGCTGGACTATGAGATGGCAAGCAATGTTGGCAACTGGCAGTGGGCAGCAGGAACCGGCGCAGACGCACAACCATACTTCCGCGTTTTCAACCCAGATAACCAGATCAAAAAATTCGACAAGCAGAACGAATACATTAAGCGTTGGGTACCTGAGTTCGGCACACCTGCTTATCCAAAACCGATGCTAGACCACAACATGGCCCGAGACAGAGCATTAACAGCTTACAAAAAATCGATAGCAGAAGCAGCAGGCTAAAACCATACTTGTATAGTATGAAAAACAGTTTTTTTGCCAACTCACCTGTTTAAAACACATTGTTACGAAAGGGTTTTAGCTCACCTGTTTTAAGTA
The DNA here is from genome assembly GCF_947495565.1 of uncultured Pontibacter sp. Taxonomy (GTDB): domain Bacteria; phylum Bacteroidota; class Bacteroidia; order Cytophagales; family Hymenobacteraceae; genus Pontibacter. The sequence continues at coordinate 73,865 of NZ_CANLZM010000010.1, read as the reverse complement.
TTACCTATAAAAGGTCCGTCACCTCCAATTTACTCAACACACAACTAATATCATTAGTATATCCAATATAATTAGTAAATATTTGTAAGGTATGATGAAGGCTGATGATTTTTTAAAAGGACGAGGTGCACAGTTTAACCCTGCCAATCCTTACCTGAAACAGGAATACGTTCAAGACCACTTAGAGGGGTTGGACGAGCCAATGGTCAGCAACTCTAAAACGGAGTTTCTGAAGGAGCATCCTAAAAAAGTGGTAAACAAAGTGGATAGTCCGGATCTCGGTCTTGGCTACTCTTTAAACCCATACCAGGGCTGTGAGCACGGCTGCGTTTATTGCTATGCCCGCAACACACACCAGTATTGGGGCTACGGCGCCGGCCTAGATTTTGAGCGCAAGATCATCATTAAAGAAAACGCTGCTCAAACGCTTGCCAAGCAGTTGGAAAGCCCAAACTGGCAGGTGATGCCTATCATGTTGGCCGGAAACACAGATTGCTATCAGCCTATAGAAGCAAAGAAAAAACTGACTAGGACTGTGCTGGAAGTTCTGCTGCAGTACCGCCACCCCGTTAGCATTATCACCAAAAACGCGCTTATCCTCCGCGACCTTGACCTGCTGGAGGAGTTGAACAAGTATGATTTAGTGCATGTGAGCATCAGCATTACGACCTTAGATGAAGAACTGCGACAGAAACTAGAGCCTCGCACCGCCTCTGCTGCCAAAAGGCTGGCGTTGGTAAAAAAGCTGAGTGAGGCAGGCATACCCGTTAATGTGATGACGGCTCCCATCATACCCGGCCTGAACGATTCTGAAATACCGGCCTTGATCCAAGCTGCCGCAGCGGCAGGCGCCAGCAGTGCGGCTTATACTTTGGTGCGGCTGAACGGAAGTATCGGCCCGATTTTCGAAGATTGGATAAAAGAAGCGTTTCCGGACCGAGCTCAAAAGGTGCTGAACCAGATTGCAGACTGCCACGGAGGTCAACTTAACGACAGTCGCTTTGGTGTGCGCATGCACGGCGAGGGACAGTTTGCAGCGCTAATCGCCAATCTATTCAGAATGAGCAAACAGAAGTATATGGCCGGAAGAAGTATGAAACCTTACAACTACACCCATTTCTGCCAACGCAAGGGCAAACAGCTGGGCCTTTTTTAACAAAAAAAGGGGAAGTTTACACCTCCCCTATTCAACCGTTTGCCAAGCTCTTAGGTAAGCTTATCCTTCACTTTATTTAAGACACCGCCCTCACTGCCTGTCATCTGTTCTTTCTGCGCATGTCCGCGTGGGTCAGGTGGGGCAAGCTGCGGCATACCTCCCAGTGGCATAGCAGGTGAAACTTTAAATTCTCCCTTGCCATCTATGGACTGGCCGTTGCCCCAACGGGCGCTTCTCATTTTCTCACCGGATCCCTCATCATCGTTAATCTTAGTTGATACGAAGGCATAGTTAAATTCCTGGTTCTCTTCCGACTGCGGGAACGAGTTTGGAATTGGGTGTACACCGTTCAGCCCTCCTAGCTCTTCCAGCACGGCCAGCCACTGGTTTTGGTGCATGGTATCGCGGGCGATCAGGAACGACAGTAAATCTTTCATGCCTGGGTCATCGGTGGCTTCCCAAAGGCGCGTAGCCAGCACACGGCCAGTCGATTCGGCCATTACATTGGCGTACATATCAGCTGCCAGGTTGCCGCTGCCCACTACCCACGAGCCGTTAAACGGAACTCCGTTGCTATCCACGGCCATGGCTGCCATTCCCGACGAAAGTACGTGTCTCGGATTCATGCCGCCCATCACCGCGCCTATCACCTTGTCTTTTGCCATCTCCTCCTGCAGCGATAGCGGTGCACCTTCCAGGTTAAGAGCAACTGCTGTAGCCAGCATTTCGATATGCGCCATTTCTTCCGTACCCGTTTCCATCAGCATGTCGCGGTATTTCTGAGGCCCTCTCGATCCCCAAGCCTGGAAAAGGTACTGCAGGCAAACCCTGATCTCACCCTCTACACCACCTATGGCTTGCTGTAACATATTTGCAAAAGCAGGGTTTGGCTTCTCAACCCTTACTTTATACTGAAGTTTACTATCATGATAAAACATAAGTTTGTTTTGATATATTGTTAAACATAGTTCAGTCTTACGCTCTGAGTATATTCATGTTATAAATAATATTATACTTTATAAATTTAAAATGAAGTATATTAATATATAGGATTTCAAAAAAATGTACACCAAGTTCATATAAGTAAAACGGTTTTATTGAAGTATATTTAGATCGCATGTAGCTCCTGAAACCATTGAGCAAGGGTGTAGTATATGTGGATCGAGCACCTACGTTTTGTCAGAACTTTAAATTGATTGTGTGGAAACAGGACAGGATATTATAGTTAAAAGTTGGGCTGAGCTTCAGGACGCCCTTTTCAACAACAGTTGGGATGACAAGATTAGCCGTTTCCGTTCCTCTTATGTCTACCGGGGCACCTGGAGCAAATCCTTTGACCTTGGCACAAGTATCATGCGCATCGGCCCGAAGTATGAAGAACTGGAGCCGCACTTGCTGCGCAACTTTCGGAAGTACGCATTCAATAACTCCACCCCCGGAGACTCTATCTGGAACTGGCTTGCCGTAGCGCAGCATCACGGTCTGCCGACCCGCCTGCTCGATTGGACTTATTCGCCATATGTGGCGCTGCACTTTGCCACTGCCGATTTAGATCAGTATGACCAGGATGCCTGTGTTTGGTGTATGAACTATGTTAAGTCGAGCGAGTACCTGCCCTCCACTCTGCGCCATACTTTGCAGGAGGAGGGCTCTAATGTTTTTACCCCAGAAATGCTGGAGCCTGTTGCGCCATCCTTCAAAGCCCTTAAAAGTTTTCAGGATGAGGATTACGTCATATTTCTGGAGCCACCTTCGCTGGATGCCCGTATTGTGCACCAATACGCGCTCTTCTCCATGATGTCTGATGTAAAAGCGGAACTGAGCAAGTGGCTCCTCCAGCACCCTGATCTGTATTTCCGTGTCATTATCCCCAAAGAGTTGAAATGGGAAGTCCGTGATAAGCTGGATCAGGCAAATATTACGGAGCGTGTACTGCTACCTGGTTTGTCCGGTTTAAGCCAATGGTTGAAGCGCCACTACACCCACTCCTGATATTTTATCCTTAATTTAGGGCATAGGATAAGTATAAGTGCTGGAAAATGTATAAATTAATGGTCTCTTATACTTTTAAAACACGAGTTGATGAATCTGTGCCGAATGATGCGTTTATACCCTTTCTCACGCCTAACCAAAACAATAACACCCATTACACCTAACAATAACCGCTCTTTAGTTCGTTATACTTCCGGTGTAGCCATATTTTGCGCTTTACTCCTGAACACAGCGTGTAACCAGGAGCAGGATGCCAATGCCGCCGCGCTGTCTGCAGCCCCACCCGATAAAACAGCCACCACTGCACAAGACAGGTCAGCCGCTGTTACTGCAGTGGCAACCACTGAAACAGCAGCTGCCGCACCTGTTATAGAAGAAAGCGTTGAATGGAATTACCCGGGCCCAAAGCCTTTGCCAGGTGCCGTGCTTCCGGGTAAAAGGATCGTCGCTTATTATGGCAATTTGCTGTCCAAACGCATGGGCATACTTGGAGAACTGCCGCCCGAGCAAATGCTGGCAAAGCTGGATGAGGAAGTGGCAAACTGGACAAAAGCAGACTCGCTCACCCCTGTGCAACCTGCTTTGCATGCCATTGTTGTTACTGCCCAAGGCCACCCCAGCGCAGGGGGAAAATATAGGCTGCGGATGACGCATAAGATGATAGATGATGTGCTGGAGCTTGCTAAACAGAGAGATGCCATTGTATTTCTGGATGTGCAGGTTGGCCACAGCACCCTGCAGGAAGAGCTGCCGCAGCTGGAGAAATATCTGAAACTACCACATGTCCATTTAGGCATAGATGCGGAATTCTCAATGAAAAACGGCAAAGTTCCGGGTCGAAGCATCGGAACCTTTGATGCGGAAGACATAAACTACGCCACCAGCTACATGGCCGGCTTGGTAAGAGAGCACCAACTGCCCCCTAAATTGCTCATTGTCCACCGCTTTACACAGGGCATGATCACAAACTCTGACAAGATAGAACTAAGGCCTGAGGCACAGGTCGTTATGCACATGGACGGATGGGGCTCTCCTGCCTTGAAAAAGGACACTTACCGACGTTATATTCAGAACGAACCGGTACAGTTTACAGGATTTAAAGTTTTCTATAAAAACGACCATCGGAAAAGCCCGCGCCTCATGACGCCGGAGGAAATCATAGCGCTCACTCCTACTCCTCTGTACATTCAGTATCAGTAGTATAGATGCGGGTTTTACAACGCTGATTGAAGTTGAGAACATTCATACTTAGAGCATCAATTAGCTTATAATTTGATGACTCAACATGCATAATCAACTATAAAGCAACGCGTTAAATATCATATCAACCTATATTCAAACAGTCTGAATATCGGCTGAGAAAAAAAACCAAAAAATTAGGCTTTAGATGGAGTAAAAAGGCCTGGAATTTGCGTTAGATCAATAGAGAGTATAAAGTTTTACCAATATTACCCGACTCTCTTCCGACGCTCCAAACCTTCTAAACAGGATAAACATGACGCACTACCTACGCCAAAACATTATGAACTTTATAGTGCGGTTCATCCAGATCATTATTGTCTTCCCGATGGCCGTATTGCTGAGCTTCTACATAGAACCTCTCGGCAGCATGAACTATGAACTGCACTTTTTGCTGTGCCTAATGGCCGCTGCCGCTACCTCAGTTATTGTTACAAAGTATAGCCGTAAACTAATTGTACTGATGTTTATAGGTATACTTGGCATGTTTGCTTTCAACAGCACTTTTAAGGCGCAGACGTTTGAAGGCATGTATGATGACTACAATGCTATGCTTGTAAACATGACAAGCAACCCGCACAAAGTATCCTATTTTAAACCGGTGCGAGGCACTTATTTCCAGAACCAGCGGGTTAAAAGTGCTATGCAGCCTACGCACCCTAAAGTACGAGCCTTCGCAGTAGAAAACTCGACTCGCTATTTTCATGATGAGTATTACCGTAAGTTTGGTAAAGTGACACGGTATTTTTCATTGTTCAAGCACATCCGCCAGAGTTGGAGGTATGTCAATGATCCGCTTGGAATGGATTACTATTCCCCACCCACTGAAAGTATGCAGCTCCTAGCCGGCGACTGCGACGACTATTCTATATTGATGGCATCGTCTATTATGGCAATTGGCGGTGAGGCTAGAGTAGTTATTTCTCCAAGCCACATGTATACAGAAGTGAAGCTTGGACACGTGGATGACCTCGAAAAAATCAGTTATGCAGTAAGAACGCTGTTCCCTGATGAGGTAGCCGGAGGTAAAATCCACTTCCACGAAACAGGCGATGATCTTTGGATTAACTTCGATTATACAGCAGAGCACCCAGGCGGCCCTTTCCTGGAGCCGGAGCTTTACAGTGTTATTTCTTTTGAGAGATAAAATTATTTGTTTGTAAATCAGCAGCTTTCACACTTTGTGCACTTTTTTATTGCCAAGGCTATTGCAGTTAAAAAAACACCCGCTATATTTGCACCACAATCAGACAGAACGGCCCGTTCGTCTAGGGGTTAGGACGCCAGATTTTCATTCTGGTAACAGGGGTTCGATTCCCCTACGGGCTACCAGGAGGGAAAAGTGATTATTGTGATCGCTTTTCCCTTTCATTTTTAGGCTCAAAACCCTTGTACTTGGCTGGAAAAGGCAAAAATCCATTTACCCTTGCGGTACGATAACGCTGACTTGCACTTTTCCAGATTCTACTCGATTTCCAGTAGCTCTATCTTAAGCTCCGAACTGAACCTGACAAAGAGATATTTCTCGCTTTCCCAAAAGCTTAACGTTTTACAAGGGTATTCAGCCTCTTTTTTGAGCTCAGCATGTTGGGTCTGCAATCGATTTTCTTTTCCTGTTTTTTCTGAAGACTATTCTAGTATAGTAATGGTGCGGGTCGAGACTATTGAAGATGATATAATAATATTTTTTCAAGTAAAATTTAAAAGTAACAGAAACATCAATCTCCTTTGATCATCTAAAAAATAAAGGTAAGAGCAGTCATAAGATTTAATAAGTACAATGTCGTATAACTGATTACTCCAGTTTATAGGTTCTTCCTTGTTCTGCTACAGTTACTGGCCATTTAAAGGTATCAGTTATTTTAAGTCTAAGTGCTTCCATGGCCTGTGGTTCCCCGTGATTTAGAAAAACTTGTTTCGGTGATCTATCAAAATTACTCAACCACCAAAGTAGATCTGCCTGATCGCCATGCGCAGACAGTGACCCTATTTGCCGAACTTCTGCTTTTACCTGATAATATTTGCCACGAATTTTAATTTCATCAGCACCACTGCACAACAGGCTGCCTCTTGTACCGGGTGCTTGAAAACCAACCAGTAATACAGTATTCTCTTTTGCACCCAATAGGTTTTCTAAGTGGTACAGCACACGGCCACCCGTAACCATACCACTGCCGGCAATAATGATCTTAGGCCCATGTTTATCAAGTATACGCTGTGAATATTCCATTTTCCGAACGATATGAATATTCCGCATCATTAAAGATGAATCGCCTGGGGTTAAACTGTGCCAATCACGGTGATGCAGGTAAAGGTCGCTTACGTTTATACCCATAGGGGTATCTAGATACACAGGGACAGACGGAATTGTTCTATCGCTACGAAGTGTGTTAAGTATAATCAAAAGCTCTTGCGTTCGCTCTACAGCAAAGCTCGGGATGACCAGTACTCCACCTTTCTGGTACGTATGATTTACAACCTCTGCCACTTCTTGATAAGGTGAAGCTTTACTATGCAGCCTGTCGCCGTATGTAGACTCTAATACAACATAATCAGCATCTTTTACAATTGCTGGAGGCTCCATGAGCAAAGGTCGCCTTCTGCCAATATCCCCGGAAAAGACCAATTTGATATGCTTGCATTTCAGCTCGATAATAGCTGATCCAAGAATATGCCCGCTTTTACGAAAGCAGAATTCAAAATCATTATTTAATCTAACCCAGATCCTGTCTTTCTGGGTTTTAAAAAGAGCCATTGTAAGATCAACGTCATTCTTGTCATAAAGTGGTTTGGCAGGATCATGTTTTGAATAACCTCCTTCATTTGCTAACATGGCTTCCTCTTCTTGTATCTGGGCACTGTCCCGCAGTATAACTTCGGTTATATCCCGGGTGGGGGGAGTGGCATAGATTGGACCTTTGAAACCATTCCGGACAAGCACTGGAAGATACCCGCAATGATCCAGATGGCCGTGGGTCAGAATTATGGCATCTATTTGATTAACCTCTAAAGGCAGTGTCTCCCAGTTCTGTTGTCGTAATTGCTTCAGCCCTTGAAACAAACCACAATCTATTAATACCTGATGCTTATTAGTCTTAATTAAAATCTTTGAGCCGGTTACAGTTCCTGCACCACCTAAAAACTGCATACGAACGTCTGTTAAATCATCAGTCATAGTGGTAATTAGAATAATTATTAAGTAAAACCAGGTACAAATGGGTTCATTTGTCTTTCATCGAACATGAGTATGCAGTCTTGTTTTGTAACGGACTCTTTATGTAGAAGGGCAAATACTAACGTAGTTTGTTATGCGTAAAAAAAAGAGGCAAGTTACACAACTAAACCTTTTCGCTGATATTACTGAGACTCTATTACTGGGTAGATTGGTTGCCTCTAATGCTTGTTTTGTAGGAGAGATCTTCGAAGTTTAGTCAAATTATCAAACACCCCTCTACCCTCTTCCACTGCTCCTTCAATGGATGAGAAATTGTCGTTTGTGAGTAACATATCGGCCGCTTCCTTAGCTACATCGGTGCCTGTAATTCCCATTGCTATTCAGATGTTTGCCTGCTTCAGTGCAAGACCATTGTTTACGCCGGCACCGGTCATGGCTACAATCTTACCCTTTGCCTGCAACATTCTTACCAGCCACAGTTTCTGGTCAGGCGCCACTCTGGCAAACACGATAGCTGCTAATACCAGAATCACCCAGAGCAGCAAATGGCTGAACTTTTTGATCTTTTTAGTAAGCGGTGTCTACAGTACTTAGGCGACAGCTATGGACTTTTGTATTTTACCAACCTCCGTATTATCGCCGGTTCCTATTACAGTCCCTCTGCTCTGGCCGTATGTACCTAGCGTGGAGCTAAACCCGAGGCAGAACTGGTCTCCTATCATTACGTCTTCCGGTACAGGTTTAGTGTTCTTCACCTCCGCTACAGACTCTTCGGTTGATGCCGACTCGTCTACTCTTATATATCTTAGCTGTACCAGGCGCAGGTCAACCGGAACCTTATCACCTGATTGCACTAATACGATATCGCCGGGCACCAGTTCACTGGCATCAATGTTCGTTTTTTCCCATCTCTGACAACCAACGCGTGCAGGGCCATACTTTTTAACAGTGCATCGATAGCCCTTAATGCTTTAGACCACTGTAGGAAACCTATCAAAGCATAATGAAAACAACGGCAAATATTACAAGGGCATCAAGATACTCCCCTAGAAAATGGTGATAACTGTTGCCGCTAACAGAAGATAGATAAGTGGCTGATGAAACTGCAGCAGAAACCGGACAAAGGCATATTGTTGTTATCTGGGAGTTAGCACATTACGCCCATACTTTTTTAGTCTTTCTGCAGCTTCTGCACTGCTTAAACCTTCTTCTACGTACACACTCAAAATCTCCTTTACTTCATCAGCGCGCAGGCTATGTCAGTTCTTATCCGTTATTTTTTGCATGTGCTCAGTGTTAATAGGTTAGCTACCTTAATCAGTAACTGCTGTAGAGTTTACTGCCTATCAATTTAGTACGATGTACAGCCTAAAAGATATTATAAATAATGCCCATAGATAAGCTTGTCTGTTAAGGGAAAAAATGAGTCTGGTTAAAATCGATTCTGAATGAGTACATGTTATGAGCTTCGCTACTTTTTACAGGACATAAGGCAATTGCTTGGCTTATGCTATTTGACAATACTCATGAATTGCGGTAAAATGAACCATATAGTAACAGTTTACAATTTACTGTTTACAAAGCCAGTAAGGCCATACCCAGCATACCTGCCAGCAGCGCTGCTACCGTGGCAGGCACAAGGTTATTTGAAAGTATCGCTTTATAGTTTTTAATATCAGCCACTGAGGCAGCGGCAATAATATTGAACATGCAAACAGCATTACCCAACGAAGCACCCACCAGCTGCAGTGCCAGTATTGTGTTGGAATCCAGGTTTAGGGATTGGGCGGCTTCATGCTGCGTTGCGCCAAAGACCAGATTTGATATAGTAGTACTACCCGTAATAAATGCACCCAACACCCCTATCAAAGGCGAAAATAGAGGGTAAGCCTGACCAAGCGAACCCAGCAATGCTGCAATATTACGCACCATAGATGGCTGTTCAACACCAGAGAAGATCATGAGCTGCGCAATGGCTACAGAAGGGAAAAGCACAACGAATACATTCAACATTTTACCAAGCGGCTCACTTAGGTAGAGAGAGGTGGTTTTTTTAAAGTAGGCTACGCCAAGCCCTACAACTACAAAAGGGATGAACGGTGATTGTAACGGCTTAATACCTCCACCGATGCCTGAACCGAACATATTTTCAAAGCTTAGTTCCAGGTCAATCCATTCTTTCAGGGGCCAGAAGAGCTTAGGCAACAGGAGCAAAACGGCCAGTACCGCATAAGGCAGCCATGGCCAAAAGTTAATAGTAGGACTATCTTTTTGCCGCAGGTATAAGACAGAAAGCCCCAGCATGGCAAGCGCAGAGAAGACAGTGGCAAGTTCAGGAGCCAGCCAGGCTATGGCGCAAAACGGGACCATAATAAAAGCATACAGTACCACAACCTGCTTTTTGTATGTTATCGGCGCGTGCTGCCTGTCTACCATTCTGAACACAAACCAAAGCACCAGTAGTCCAGTTATACTTAAAAGTAAAGCAGCCGTAATTCCAATAGCTTGTACCTCGGTGGCTGAAAGCCCCAGAGGCAACTGCAGCCCGATAAGTATAGGCGTACCCACTGCACCGAACAAGGCAAACAACCCATTCAGCAGCAGCACCACCGACACCGATAAAACAGCATTAAAACCCAGCGCAATAAGTATAAGCGGCACTATGGCCCCGGGTGTGCCGAAACCTGCCACTCCCTCAAAGAAAGCTGTAAGGCCCAGGGCTAGCACGAAAAAGCGAAGCTCTTTAGAGGGGTGTAATTTATCTAAGGAGCTTATCAGCTGCTCAACCATACCCGTATGGAACATTATGCTGTAAAGGAAAACAGCACCGAGCACGATGAGCAAAATATTGACAGTAGTTAAGAATGCCACACCCATTGCACCCATGTAATGCGCTGCACCGGCCCCCCAGTAAAAAAACAGAACAGAAGTAACAGCCCAACTTGCCAGTACAGCAGGCTTTACCCCCCGGGTTAAGGAAACAACTATAAGTAAAAGTATAGGCAGCAGCGAGAGCAGGTAAATCATATGGCCAGCTTATCGGATTATAACAACTATGCTTCAGGCAGCTAAAACCCGCTAAGGCAGCAACTTATTTACCAGGTCTTTTCCTTGTTCTAAGTCTGTTATATTCTGCAAAGTTATCTGGACTATACTTTCGAGGGCATTTGTAGTAAAAAAAGCCTGATGGCCGGTTATTAATACATTGTTGAAAGACAGCAGGCGCATAAAAATATCATCCTGTATCACTTTGTTCGATAAGTCTTCAAAAAACATGTCTCCTTCCTCCTCGTAAACATCCAGTCCCAGATAACTTATCTTTTCGGTTTTCAGCCCTTTTATAACGGCCACAGTATCTATGATGGCACCACGGCTGGTATTGATCAGCATTACTCCATTCTTCATTTTAGAGATGGATACTTCATTTATCAAATGGTGAGTCAGAGGGCAGTGCAGCGAAATAATGTCTGATTGCGCATACAGGTTATCAAGATCTGTAAAATCAATACCTATCTCCTCTGCTTCCGCGCTCTTTTTGATGTCGTATCCCAGTACTTTACAACCGAAACCTTTGAGAATTTGGGCTGTAACCAGGCCTATCTTACCTAAACCTATCAATCCAACAGTTCTGCCATGCAGATCGAAACCCATAAGACCATTGAGCGCAAAATTCCCTTCCCTGACACGGTTATAAGCTCGATGGGTCTTTCGGTTTAATGTAAGTATGAGTGCCAATGTGTGTTCAGCCACTGCATATAGAGAGTAAGCAGGCACACGCGCCACTTTGATACCTGTTTGTACTGCAGCATCAAGATCTACATTATTATAGCCGGCACAGCGTAAAGCTACCATTTTCACACCTGCATCAGCCATAATTTGTAACACCTTCGCATTAACAGTATCATTTACGAAAACGCAAACTGCAACATGCCCTTTTACAAGTACAGTTGTACTTTCGTTTAGCGGCACTTCCAAAAACTTGAGGTGATGCCTATGCTGCTTATTAGCTTCTTTAAAGAAATGGGCATCGTATGGTTTAGAACTGAAGAATACAACATTCATACGTTGGAGTTTGAGAATAGTAAGTGCCTAAAACACGAAGGGTAGTACAGGATAAATCCATACCAATGCCACCTGTTACTGATATATTGTACCTATACCATATAATGCCAATACGGTTATTATAACAAGCGTTTCCATGTTATAGAACTCGCTTAAAAAATCATTTGCCGCCAAACTTTATTTTCAGCACAACTAACAAGCTATACCTGCATCACAAAAGAAGAAGCAAAGTCCTAACTAAACATGCTGCTCATTTGCTGACTTTCTTTAAAGTTTAGTGCTTGTTGATAAAGAAGGTTGCGAAAATTTGATAGATCGTTCTTGTAATACATAGTTTATCTAGATCATACTTCAAAAAGCACAGTATCTGACGTAACAAATTAATCCTGTTTGTTTTACAGTCAAATTTGCATACCCTTCGTATTGTTAAACATATAATTATTAGAAAAAATCCAACAAAGACTGTTGCTTGACAGCAAAGTATAGCCTACCCCTCACCCTGTCTGTTTATAAGTAAAGCAGTTACTGTTTTAATCAGACATAACAGTAAAGGAGATAACAACCTAAAATTTCAAACTATGGAAAAGCAGTTTCAGGATAAAGTAGCCATTATAACCGGGGCAAGCTTTGGAATTGGCAAGGCTACAGCAATATTGTTTGCAAAGCGCGGTGCTAAAGTAGCCGTAGTGGATTGGAAAGAAGACGATGAGACAGTAAACAGTATCAAGTCTGCTGGCGGGGAAGCTATCTTCATCAAATGCGATGTTTCCAAGGACAGCGAGGTGAGGGCAATGGTAGAACAAACCATAAGCACTTATGGCAGGCTTGATTATGCTTTTAACAATGCCGGCATAGAAGGCGAATCTGCTCCTACACACGAGGTAACAGAAGAGAATTTCGACAGGGTAATCGGCATAAATGTGAAAGGCGTTTGGCAATGCATGAAGCACCAGATACCGCACATGCTGCAACAGGGAAAAGGCGCTATCGTTAACTGCTCCTCCATTGCAGGGGTTATCGGGTTTCCGGGTATACCTATCTATACCGCCTCAAAACACGCAGTTATCGGTATCACAAAAGCTGCGGCCCTGGAGTATGCACAGCAAGGGATACGGGTAAATGCTATTTGCCCGGGAGCTATCCAGACAGCCATGATCGACAGGTTTATAGATAAAAACAAGCTCACAAAAGAAGCTATGGTAAGCGGAGAGCCGATAGGCCGGTTTGGGGAGCCGGAAGAAATTGCCGAGGCAGCCATCTGGCTTTGCTCCGACGCCTCCTCGTTTACCACAGGGCATGCCCTATTGGTTGATGGCGGCTGGGTAGCGCAATAAAATAACAACTAAACCTTCTTGATTTTGTGCCTCAAACTCCGGAACTTGATTATGCTGCACAATACAAACAAATCCCACTTGCATGGCTGAAACGATGGAACAGCTGATCATAACAAAGGCTTCTGGTGATAAAGTGCTTTACTCTGTTGGCAAACTTACAATGTCCCTCCGTAAGTCCGGAGCCAGCGATGAGGTTGTACAGGATGTTCTCCGTCAACTGGAACCGATGCTCTTTGAGGGTATATCAACCAAAAAGATCTACAAACATGCTTTCGGAATTCTTAAAAAACTATCCAAAAGCACCGCCGCCAGGTACAGTTTAAAACAGGGTGTTATGCAGCTAGGCCCGTCAGGTTTCCCATTCGAGAAATTTGTGTCTGAACTACTAAAAGTACAGGGTTATGCTACTGAAATTGGTGTTTTTATTGATGGCCAGTGTGTCCGGCACGAAATAGACGTTGTTGCCTCTAAAGACGGGAAACGTTACATGATCGAATGCAAGTACCATAACCTGCACCATAACAAATCGAACATAAAGATCCCAATGTACATACAGTCCAGGTTTAAGGACGTGGAAAAAGTTTGGCCTTCAGAACATGAGTTTGAGGTGCGTTTTCACCAGGGGTGGGTAGTAACCAACACGCGTTTTACCGAAGATGCCATACGGTATGCCAACTGCGTAAACCTGCACCTGGTCGGGTGGGACTTCCCGCACAAAGGCGGCATAAAAGACATGGTGGATTCTTTTGTGCTTTACCCACTCACCTGCCTTACAACACTATCCCATACCGAAAAACAAACGCTGCTGGACATGAGGATTGTGCTGTGCAAAGAGCTGCTAGACAACGAAGCGCTGCTGCACAAAGCAGGAGTACGGGATAATTGCATACATAGTACATTAAGTGAAGTAGAGAACTTATGCGGCACCTAATATGCACGAAAGCAACGGCAACATGATGCGCTTACGCAGGCTGGGCATCGATACGCATACCGAGAACATCATCTTTCATACATAGTACATTAAGTGAAGTAGAGAACTTATGCGGCACCTAATATGCACGAAAGCAACGGCAACATGATGCGCTTACGCAGGCTGGGCATCGATACGCATACCGAGAACATCATCTTTATGCGTTCCGATTCCCCGGTTTGCCGCTCTGAGGGTTTTACAGCCAATACTAGGGTAGCTGTTAACTATGGTTCGCATACCATCATTGCCACGGTGAATGTAATTACATCCGGACTAATAGAGCATGGGGAGGCCGTTTTATCGGAAGAGGCATTTAATAAACTCGGAGCAACAGAAGGCGACCTGATAACTGTTACGCATTTACAGCCTATACTTTCATTCAGTGAAGTAAGGGCTAAGATGTTCGGTAAAAAATTCAATGAATCGGCCATTCAGCACATCATCGCGGATGTAACACAAGGCTTATATTCTAAAATAGAAATAGCGGCTTTTGTCACAGTCTGCTCCGGAGATAACCTGGCACTTGATGAAGTGATCTACCTTACTAAAGCCATGATAAACTCAGGCTCAACGCTGGAATGGGACGAGCCCCTGATCATAGACAAGCACTGCGTAGGGGGATTACCGGGAAACCGTACCACCCCCATCATTGTACCCATTGTAGCAGCAGCCGGACTTATCATACCCAAAACTTCATCCAGAGCCATTACTTCACCTGCCGGAACTGCCGATGTGATAGAAACCATGACACCTGTAAACCTTTCGCTGGAGCAGATAAAGGATGTGGTAAGGCAGGAAGGCGGTTGCATGGCCTGGGGTGGCGCCGTAAAGCTAAGCCCTGTAGACGATGTGATCATATCGGTGGAGAAAGCGCTTGACGTAGATAGTGCTGGTCAGATGATCGCATCAGTGCTTTCTAAAAAAGCAGCAGCCGGATCAACGCATGTAGTAATAGACATTCCTGTTGGTGAAACGGCTAAAGTAAGGTCAAAGGAAGAAGCTTTTTTGCTCGAATATTATTTAAGGGCTGTGGGCCTGTCCATAGGAATGGGTGTAGAGGTGCTCATAACTGATGGTACCCAACCGGTGGGGCGAGGCATTGGTCCTGCACTGGAAGCCATGGATGTGCTGGCTGTACTACGCAACGAACCAAATGCTCCCGCCGACCTGAAAGACCGGGCTGTACAGCTTGCCGGCCTTATGCTGGAAGTTGCAGGTGCCGTACCAAAAGGGAAAGGAGCTGAGCGCGCGCGCAATTTATTGGAAAGCGGCCAGGCCCTTGACAAATTCTACCGGATATGCGAGGCCCAGGGCGGGTTCAGAGAACCGGTGCCTGCTGCCATACAACACGATGTGCCCGCCATGGCAAGCGGTGTGGTGCAGGCTATCGACAACCGGAAATTAGCCAAGGTAGGTAAGCTTGCCGGAGCACCAAATTCTCCGGGTGCGGGCATACTTTTTAAGGCGCCTATCGGGAAACATATCCATAAAGGAGAGCCACTTTTTACGATCTACGCAGCGTCTCAGGGTGAGCTAAGTTATGTCCTCTCCTATTTACACAGTTCCAACCATATTGTTCAACTGGCAACATCATGAGCAGGATATTATTTGCCTTACCCGGGAATGAAGTGCTCACACAGTCACTTGCAGCTACACTTGAGGCTGAAGTTGGAGAGACAGTGATTAGGCATTTCCCGGATGGCGAGACCTATGTGCGCATACTTTCAGATGTGCATCAGAAACAGGTTATACTTGTCTGCACCCTGCACCAGCCTGACAGTAAACTGCTGCCTTTATATTTTCTTGCCAGAACAGCCCGTGAACTGGGCGCTGGCAGCGTTTGCCTGATCGCGCCGTACCTGGCTTACATGCGCCAGGATATTCAGTTTAATCCTGGAGAGGCAGTAACCTCCAGGTACTTTGCAGACCTGATTCCAGGCATTGCAGACAATCTTGTAACTATAGATCCGCACCTGCACCGCTTCAACCACATGCAGGAGCTTTATACTATACCGGCCATTGCGCTACATGCCGCTCCGACTCTGGCCAATTGGGTTAAAAGTAATATAGCGAAGCCAGTGCTGATAGGCCCCGACGAAGAAAGCATGCAATGGGTAAAAGAGGTTGCCACCCTGGCTAAAGCGCCTTTCTTAGTACTTAACAAAACAAGGCTAGGCGACAGAGAAGTACAGGTAACTCAGCCCGAAATGGCCAAATACGAGGATCATACACCGGTTTTAATAGATGACATCATATCAACGGCCCGCACTATGATCGAAACAATACAGCAGTTAAGAAAACTAAGCCCCTTACCGCCTGTGTGTTTAGGTGTACACGCCGTATTCGCGAAAGGTGCCTACGAAGCCTTGTTGCAGGCCGGAACAGCACAGGTAATTACCTGCAATACCATACCGCATATGTCTAACGGTATCTGGGTTGATGAATTGTTAGCTGAAGCGATACAATCAACTACATCTCAGCGTAAAGTATAACACAGCACAAATTTGGTTCTGAGCAAAGTATACCCAAAAGATATGTCATGAGGATACATTAACCCCTGCTGCCTTCTCTGCCTCTAACATGTTTTCCAATCCTTTAAAAAAGGCGTCCGGGTTAAAAGAGATGCTGTTGATGCCATTCTCTACCAGAAAAGCCGCATATTTTGGATAGTCGCTGGGTGCCTGGCCGCATAAGCCGGCTTTAGTGCCGGTTTTCTTTGCCTTCTCCAGCGTCATCATGATCAGTTGCTGCACTGCCGGGTCGAACGGCGAGAAGATATCACTCAACAAGGCAGAGTCTCGGTCAGCGCCGAGGGTAAGTTGTGTCAGGTCGTTGGAGCCTATCGAAAAACCATCAAATACTTCTGCAAACTCTTCGGCAAGCAGTGCGTTGCTAGGTATTTCAACCATTACGTATACTTCCAGTCCGTTATCACCCCGCTTTAAACCATACTCTTCCATTAAACCGATCACTTTACGGCCTTCGTCCACGGTCCTGCAGAATGGGATCATAAGCTTTACGTTTGTCAGCCCCATTTCTTCTCTCACCTTTTTCATAGCGCGGCATTCCAATTCAAAGCCTTCCTGGTACAGTGGGTGGTAGTAACGGGACGCACCACGCAATCCGATCATGGGGTTAGACTCCTCAGGCTCAAACTTCCTGCCCCCTATCAGGTTCGCATACTCATTCGACTTGAAATCACTCATCCGCACGATCACATCCTTGGGGTAAAAGGCAGCCGCAATAATAGCTGTTGCTTCTGCCAGCTTCTCTACAAAGTAGTCTTCCTTGTTAGCGAAATAATGTGTGAGCTGCTCTATCTTTTCCCGGGCCTCCTTGTCCTCTACCTTCTCAAAATGCTTAAGCGCCATCGGGTGTATTTGTATGGAGTTGTTGATAATAAACTCCATCCGCATCAACCCTACTCCATCGTTTGGCAGGAAAGAGTATTTAAAGGCCTGTTCCGGATCGCCAAGTATAAGCATAGCCTTCGTATGGGGCTTGCCAAGTTTGCTCATGTCTGTTTTTTTCTCGTCCCACTCCAATATGCCCTCGTACACGTAGCCGGTTTCTCCGCCTGCCGTTGATACGGTAACCTGTTGGCCATCCTGTATTGTTCGGGTGGCATCGTTGGTGCCAAGCACCGCAGCAGCTCCTACCTCACGGGCTACAATAGCGGCGTGGCTGGCACGCCCTCCTTGTTCTGTTATTATGGCAATGGCTTTTTTAAGAATAGGGTCCCAGTCCGGGTCTGTTTTACGGGTAACAAGTACTTCTCCTTCCTGCAGCTTATCTATCTCTTTGGGTGAGCTAAGTATGCGGGCCGCCCCTGTTACAATGCGGTTACTGAGGCCTATGCCAGAGCTTAGTATTTTACCTTCTTCCTTTAAAGTATACTCCGTGAAAAAGGCCTGATCTTTATGCTGGCTTTGCACGGTTTCCGGCCTGGCCTGCACGATAAACAGCCCCCCGTTTACACCATCCTTTGCCCACTCCACATCCATGGGTTGTTTATAATGCTCTTCAATCCTTTTCCCCCACTTTGCAAGTTGTATCACCTCATCATCCTGCAGTACAAAAGCTTCCTGCTTTTCGGGTTCTGTGTCCAGGTTTATGATAGCATCTGTGGGTAGCTGGAGTTCATCCTCTTTCTTTTTAGCATATATCATAGTTTTGGCTTTGCTTCCAAGTTTGCGTGAGATGATGGGTTGTTCGGCTTTATCAAGCATCGGCTTAAAAACCACGAACTCATCGGTATTCACAGCTCCCTGCACAATGTTCTCTCCTAAACCCCAGGATCCCGAGATTACAACTACATTTTCGAAACCCGTATCAGGGTCCAGGGTAAACATCACGCCCGAGCAGGCCTGATCAGACCTTACCATAGTTTGCACTCCCACCGACAAAGCTACCTGCATGTGCTCAAACCCATTGTCTACTCTATACTTAATGGCCCTGTTCGTGAAAAGGGAAGCATAGCTGTGGTGACAGGCTTTGTACAGGTTGTTCAGGCCGCTTACGTTCAGGTAAGTTTCCAGCTGGCCGGCAAAGCTGGCCGTGGGCAGGTCTTCGGCAGTGGCGCTGCTTCTTACAGCCAATGATATCTCATCGCCATATTCTTTTTTGAGGTAGTTATACCCGGCTTCTATTTCCTGCCTTATCTCCTCCGGAAACCTGGCAGAAAGTATAAGCTCCCTTGCCTTCTCTCCTACTTCATTCAGGTTATTAAAATGTGTTGTATCCAGGCTGTCAAGTATGGCTGTTAGCTGTTTTTTCAGGTTGTTCTGCTCCAGGAAATACCAATAAGCCTCGGAGGTAGTAGCATAACCATCCGGCACCTGTATGCCTTCCGGATTAAGCTGGTTATACATTTCACCCAGCGAAGCATTTTTGCCACCCACTTTGCTAAGGTCGTTATAACTAATGTCTTTGAACAGCTTAATGTATGTAGCCATAGGTAAGTCTTAATTAGGGAACCTGAACATTACAAGAAGATAAAGGGAAGGGTGAAAGGGTAATTTATACTTCGCTTTCCTTTCATGAAGTGCAAAGTATGGAGGAAATAGGCTTATGGTAAATCAAGGACCAATATGGTTATCAGATGTAGTTATGCTTGATTTACGTATTTTAATAACGGGTATCACATAAACCGGTTGCTGAGTTTTCCAAGCCAGTTTAATGATAGCAGCCTTTAAAGTACAGAAGCTACACAGTTTCCTGTGCTTCAATTATAAAACTATTTTTACTACTTCCTCTCCCATTTGTAGATAAGCTTCCAACATGATCAAATCTCTGTGGAAATAGTTCGATAATTCCATCCTACGGGCTACTTGAAAGGCCGCTCAATTAACGTTGAGGGGCTTTTTTTATGCACTTCAGACAAAATCCGAATTCTAAAGCACCTTCCCTGCTACAAAGGAGCGTCAAGAAGCCCCTGCTGGTCTATACATCCGGAAATAGGCCACAGGTATGTTCTCAACCCAACTGTCTTCGCTACTTTGCCGATCTTAAATTTTAGGGACTAGCTCCGTAGGCTTAATCATCATACCTTCATTT
The DNA here is from genome assembly GCF_947495565.1 of uncultured Pontibacter sp. Classification (GTDB taxonomy): domain Bacteria; phylum Bacteroidota; class Bacteroidia; order Cytophagales; family Hymenobacteraceae; genus Pontibacter. The sequence goes on along the minus strand of NZ_CANLZM010000010.1, from coordinate 54,381 downwards.
TTGTGTCTAACTTACTCATCTCTTACAACATATTAATTTTTTTATTCATGAGGCTCCAAAATGAGAATCCAGGCTCACAAATATGCACAGTAGTCAGTATAGATCTCAGCAAATAGCCGTTTTCCAGGACTTAATTGTTTAACTCATTCCTATGTCAATAATGAGTTTTAATCGCGTATCGGGGATTATAGATATATCATTGAAACATGAATGAAGTAGAAATATTCAAGGCTCTGGCAAACGAAGCAAGATTGTAAATCCTCAACTGGCTAAAAGGCCCAGAGGCAAATTTCAGGGATGAAAAACAGGGAAGCAATTTTGAACATGGTGTCTGCGTGAGCCTGATACAAGAGACAGCCGGCATCCATTCGGGTGGACAACGGGCCGGAGTTCACCAGCGCCGATTTCACCTTGCGGTGAGGGCGGGAAAAGATTGCGATTAAGTGCACGCAGCCGGTAAAGCCGATGCAAAACGGCTATATCGAGCGATTTAACTGCAGCTACCGCGGGTGCCTTCATGACGGTTTTATGTGGCCAAGAATCTGTTCCCCAGATGTTACTTTCCTTTCTTTAGCTCCCTTCAGGCAGCCGCGACCGGGACAGCGCCGGGAAGTTTTCCACTAAGGGAATAGGTAAGCGAAAAAATGCCCGGCAACTCCACAGGCGCCGGGCTTAGCCACTTTACTCCTTTAGGACCTTGAATACCTTAGTAGTCCCTTCGGCGGTAATCTCCAGCAGGTAGAGGCCTACTGCCAGATCGGACAGTCCGTCCAGGACCACGCAAACATCTCTCATCTCCAACTGCCTGTGGTAGAGATTCTTGCCCTGAATGTCGTACAGGCGGAACTGAGCTTTTCCCATAGGCTTGTTTACACTTACCGTCAGCTCCCTGGAGAAGGGGTTAGGGAAAACTGCAATCTTCAGCCCGTCTATTTCGCCCTTCCTGCTCACCGCAATCACCTTGCTGTATTCAAACTTTCCGTCCAGATCTACTTGCCTCAGCCGGTAGTACAGCGTGTGGCCCTGCACCGGCAGGGCGCTGTCAGTGTACCGGTATTGCAACTTAATGGTGCTGTTGCCGGCAGCGGCCAGCTCTGCCACGCTGTGGAAGTCACGGCCATTGACAGCACGCTCCACAAAGAAAGACTCAGTGTCCCTCTCGGAGGCAGTAGCCCAGCTTAGCTCAGTCCCCTTATCGGTAGCCTTGCCGCTAAAGTGCAGCCAGGTTACCGGAAGCGGGGTTATCTCATCGGCGACTGTCCAAAGGAAAGCGGAGTTGGTCTGTACTGTAACGCTTCGCACATTCCCGTTCGTAGTGATGGGCTTCAAGCCTTCTACCCGTATCCAGGTTGATCCGTCGTCTTCACTTCTCCAGACCTGAGCCTGGTTGCCGGGGAAAGTCAGGCCATTGTCTTCTTCTGTAAACCAGCTTAACGTGAGGGAAATGGTTTTACGGTCTGGTCTTAATTCAGGGGCAATGCTCCAGTTACGGTTGATGCCCTGTATACTGGGCGAGTTGGGGTTTGAAATATAGCTGCCCGGACCTGTATGGCGGATGACTGTTACATTGCCCCAGTTACCGCCATCAGTGTTATCAAAACTAATGCCTATATTCCCGAAGCTGCTGGATGCTGTTACGGCAGTAACCTGAACCGTCTTCGCCAGCGCGCCCTCATACATATGATCAGGTGTTTCAGAAATGGCGCCTTCCAGGTTCAGGGTTTTGCCGGCAGCGGCCGTCAGGTTTCCATCCGTAATGGTTAAATTTCCGGTAACGGTAAGGTTATCCAATTGCGTTACGCCAGCGGGATTGTTTACTGTCAGGTTGTGAACCATAGTGCCGGAAATCTGCTGCGCGCGGGTGCCGTTCAGTTCTAAGGTGCCGGTACCGGTATGTAAAGCCGGACTCCCGAGTTGCCAGTTTTCCGAGACCTGGATGGTCCCGTTGTTCTCTACGGAAGGCGCGGCGGCCCCGCTGACGCTGCTCACGAAACCGCCTCTCACGGTAAGCACCGCCCCGTCAGACACAGAAATGGAGGCACCGCTATTCGAGATGATGTCTTGGGCCTGCCCCTCAGAGTCAAGCCAACCCAGGCAAACAGAGAAAAGCACCGCTGCTTTCATTCCTTTTAAAAATCGCATAAGCTAGTCGCCTGATTTGTTTTCCTGAAAACTATTTCTTGGCTTGAACTCCTGCCGGTAGTTCACCCGAGAGCTTGGCCATCTGCTCTTGCAGGTGTTGCAAATCGGCATCGGTTTTCTCGGCTTTGGCTTTCAGCGTGGCATTCTGAAGAAGTAGCTGCTCTATCTGATTTTGCAGCTCCGTTGTTCTTTTTTCCAGTGCCTGGATGGCAATTAAGTTTACGCCGTCGAAATCGGCTTGGCTAATGGTGGTGTCGTTGCCGATGGTGCCGAAGGAATCAGTACCGAAAGCGGCGTAAAAATCCTGAGCCATGGGGCCGTAGTGGCGCATGCTGTCCGCGCTTTGCCCTTTGTAGTTCCAGGAGGTTAACTTGAACCGGGCAATCTTGGCAAGGAAGTCTTCGCCATTTACCGGTGCAAAATTCTCTTTGCGGGTGCTGTCTGAAACATAGCTCCAGGAACTGCCCCCCGCGGCTAACTCTAGGCCAGAAGTACCATTTGCACTGGTGTATAGACTATAACCACCTGCAAAGCGCATTGTCATCGTATTATTGGCATATGATGTAGTAATTGTTTCAGGATTGCTGTGGTCGCCGATAATTACTGCGCCTTGCCTAATACCTGTAGATACCCTTGAACCTATGGCAGTACTATAGTGCCCGGAAGCTGTTGCATCCTGGCCTGATGCAAATGAATTTTCACCGGTAGCTCTTGTTCCGTTACCCAAGGCAATGGCGTTATTGCCCGAAGCCACGACGTCAGAACCCATCCCTACCGAATGACGGCCCACGTTTGCGCCATCCCACTGGTCACCGCTTACCTGACCCACCCTGAAAGCTGCCCTTTCCGGCGACCAGAGCAATCTGGTGCCAGCACCTGCTATAGAATTGAAATTACCATCATACTTGAATGTTCCGGTAGAAAGGATACCGGCTCCAGTATGTTCCTCCAGCCCCGCATAAACCGGAGCCTCCCGTTTGGTGCCTATGTTCACCTTGCCGTCAGAATCTACCCGTAAGCCGGTAGTGCCTATAGCCGCAGCAGGAGTTGTTTGCCCCACCAGCACTTTATCGGACAGGTTCAGGTTTTGAGTAGCCGTGTGGTTGCCTAAATTATCGCCGCCGGGGCTTAGAGACGTCCAGCCGCTGGGGCTAACATAGTACCAGAAGCCTACGAAAGAGCCGTCGGTCTGGAAAACCATCAGGCCGGTAGCTGGGCTGGCAATAGCCTGGCGCTGCACCTCAGTAAGGCGCGGAATGAGCAAACCTTTATCGGCAGCAGAAATGTCCAGCATGGCGCTGGGGTCCGGCGAAGCAGCGGGACTGGTTCCTATGCGCACACCCGTTGATTGGCCTAACGTTGCGGGGCCATACCCCAGCGCAAAAATTACCAGTAGCATACTAAACAGGGCTCTGATTTTGCCTGAGTTGATAGGTGTCAGGTGTCTTTTCATGTATTTTTTAATAAATCTAAAGAGACTGCTATAAAATTGTTTTCTATACCGGACCTAAAGATAGTCTTTAAAGAATGGACTGGAAACAAAACAAGTTTAAATTGAAAGTTTTAAATATTTTCTAAAAAATAATGCCTTAGCTTCTTGCCAGCACTGAGAAAAGAAATCTGGTAGTGGTTTAAAAGTATGATGGTTGACAATCTGCTTATTTAGGTAATGAAACACACTGTGCAGGGATGTAATTTATGAAAATGATGATGGTAAAAGAACGGCTAAAATGTTTACTGACTTCCATTCTGGCCGTCTCTGGTTAATGCTGTTCCCACTAGCATTTTTTCTAAATATAACCCTAAGATTTGATTTAGTAGAAAAGAAGAAAGTTGTCGTTGTAGAACCAATTAAAAACAACCGAACAACAGCAAGGCATACCAAGACTTATCCCACAATACTAAGCCATAGAGGCAATTCCCCCATTGATTAAGCTTTATTTTAATCGTTAGGAACTACTAGGCAACTGCTGGAAAAATTTACCGCTTCTCTCCACCCCCTAGGCAACTATTCACTGCCATCAAATCCATGTGGATAAGGTTCGATAATTCACTCCTAGGGACTACTACAGTAAAAAAGCCGCTCTACGTAACATGGAGCGGCTTTTTCGTTTCGATAAATTCCCTCTTCGATCACGCGATCTCTGTCTTTAAACAATTTCCGACTGCTTTTGTCCACCCTTTCTACTTGTTACTTTGAAGAAATAAAATCTGCATTTTGTCAAAAATAATAGTATCTTAACAAACTATAAGTAATCAATGGTTAAGGCCCAGCATAGAGATAAGTCTGTTTAAAAGATACAGGCTTTGCCTACTGCCTTACAAACCTTTTGCATTTCATGCAGTTTCCCTTTAGTATCTTTCTGGTTATTTTCTCACTGGTCGCTTTTTAATCGCTCGTATTAAGTCTTCTAATCCTCTGTAAACGATCACAAAAAAGACACAGTTATTACCTCGGCTTCTTACTACTTGTCTTTTCCCTGGCGAGTCTAAAAATCATCTTACTGGAAGTCATACCTGACTTTCATAGCATCTTTAGGCTCCCTATCATTTATAAGTTTGTTTCAGGCCCTTTGCTCTACCTGTACGTAAGGGATTTTCTATATAAAAACACGCAGCCGTTACGTAAAATAGCCCCACATTTTATACCTGTGCTGGTTCTGGATATAGCTTACCGTTCCGGATTTCATTTATTTGGATTTCGGAATAGTGACAATATAATTCAGCTTATCAACTTTTATACGGATATAGGGGCAATAGTAAGCTGCATCTTATACGGCGTGCTTGCGCTGCTGCTTTGGTTAAAGTTCAAATCAGCCACTAAGACAAGCCAATCAGCAGCTACGCAACGTGCTTTATTCTGGACTAGAGCACTTATTCTGGTGGATTTATTAACTACTGTTGCAGCCATCGGATACGTAGCCTTAACCATTTATAATGATGGATTTGTGATTGGGCAGATCAAGACATACTACCATCCTTATGTGGCACTGACGTTCTACGTCTACTTCCTGTGCTACATGTGTTATTTCCTCCCTGAGATAGAGATTCTCTCTCCGGCACTAATGGAGCAAAATAAGAAAAACACCAGCCATGACTACAGTAAGATAATAGCGCTTATCCGGCAGAAAATTGAGCAAGACAGACTTTATGCCGATATTGATTTGAGTGTACAGAAGCTAGCTGATTCCCTTAGTATACCTGTACGTGAAATCTCAGCTGCTTTGAACTATGGTGTCGGCAAAAACTTTAACGACTTCGTCAACGCATACCGGGTCGGATATTTTAAGCAACTCCTGATGCACGAAGAAAGCAACAGTTACTCCATAGAAGGTTTGGCCTACGAAGCAGGCTTCAAATCAAAAGCTTCCTTTTACAGGGCCTTCAAAAAAGAAACCGGCCAAACGCCGCTCCAATATCAGAAAGGGATAGAACAAAAATTGGTATAATGTGTCTCAAATTCAGCATTTGAAACGCTGCACTCTTCTCTTTTTCTCATTTTTGCTGCAGATCAAAATTATACCAGCATGAAAAAACTAATATCAAGGTTAAGCTTTATTCTAGCAGTTATTATTCAGTTTGGGGCGGGTGTATTGCCAATCAGGCATTCAGACCAAACGATTAGAATTACTGTGAATGTCAAAAATTCAACTACAGAATTCATATACCTTGAGAATGTATCTGGAGTTTTAGATAAGGCTGGAAAAGTTGAATTTGAGATACCACTCGAAACAGCCAGGTATGTTAAATTGGTAGTGAAGGAAACGGAGATCTTGCTATTCGCAGAACCCCGAAAAGATATTCATATTTCATTCGATGAAAGAGATATTGACAATACCATTCAATTCAAGGGAAAGAACGCTGCAGTAAATGAGTTTCTGTATAAGCAGCGCGATGTAGGTCAACGCTTTAACCAATACTTCAACAGCCACATCAACACATACCTTTCGAAGTTGCCGGAGAAGGAATTTGTTGCCAAAATGGACTCTCTGCAAAATGGTTTCTTAGCCCCATTGGACAGATTAACCAAGCACTACCCTAATATAAACAAAACTTTTTTAAGAGAGTACAGGACAGACATTGAGCTAAGTTTCTTAGCCTTTTTGGCTGACTACCCGCTCATACACCTAAAAAACACTGGTAAGACTATAAGCTTAAGCAAGGATACTAAAAATAGGCTGGAAGCTATTAACCTGAATGACCATACATTGCATAAGTATGATGGTCTGCAAGGCTTGCTAAAGAACTTCCTGTATCAGAAAATCAAAAAGGAGCTTACAGTGAGAGATTATAGCTACAGTGACAATAAAAGTTTGGATGCAGGCTTCGCAGTAATTAAGAGATCCTTTACAAATCAGGAAGTATTCGATAAGGTAATTCATGGATTTCTCCTTAACCATATCGAAAACCTAGGCATCAAAAACATAGAAGATAATATGGCTTACTTCAATGAGCACTGCCAGAACCAGGCCTATAAGGAGGAAATAAACACCCTTTTTAAAGATGCCAGTAAGAAAAGAGAAAGTCATTTGGTAACTACTTACAAAGAAGTAAACGGCCTTAAGCTGGATGCCCACATCTTTATGCCTGACTCTGTGATGGAGGGCAAGAGACATCCTGTGATTGCCATGTTCCATGGAGGCAGCTTTTATGAGGGAAAACCGGATTGGTTTTTTTCTTCCTGCGAAAGCTACGCAAAAAAAGGCTGGGTAGCGGTGGCAGTGGAGTACAGAGTGGCTGACAGGCACAACAACTTACTCCCTGAGGCCATATCAGACGGTAAATCATTAGTGAGGTACTTAAGAGCGAATGCAGAGAATCTCCAGATCGATACATCTAAAGTTATGGTAGCAGGCAACTCGGCAGGGGCAACAATTGCTCTGGCCCTGGCAACACTTGACGAGAAGTTGGACGAGTCATCAGAAGATAGATCCATTAGCTCCCGTCCCAATGCTATTATGGCCAATGCTGCATTGGCTGACCTGACGGGGAGTGGTCACCATTGGTGGCATAAACACTATGATGCTGATTTTATAGAAGCCATATCTCCCCTGCACCAAGTCGGAGAAGACATGCCTCCAATGCTCCTCCTCCACGGCACTAAAGACAACTCAGTCGACATCAGCTCTATCAGGCAGTTTGCTCTACGTGCTAATGAAATGGGTAAGCAGGTTAGTTATCATGAGCTGAAAGGAGCTCCGCACATAATCTGGCTGATCCCATATTTCTCAAAGAAAGTAGAAAAACACCGTCAAGAGTTTATTGAAAAACTAAATTGGGAGTAAATAATAAAGTGCACCGACACTCAATATCTAGCTACATCTTACTTAGCAAAAAGCTCGATAATTTGATCCTTTGGTTTACTAAAAGCCGCTTCAGGTAAAACTGGAGCGGCTTTTTTCATTCACTTCGGATACTACTCTAACATTAAGCCTATTAATTTTTACTAAAACAAATTACCCTGCTCCGAAGCTGGCTCCAGCAATCGAGGAGAATCATGAGTTAGAGCGTTAACGGGCGGATACACAGGATAGAACTTTATCTCCTCACTGAGGCAAGGTTTGAGCACGAATCGAATATTACACTCCCGCTCATCAAAAAACCACAGTTTTTACTCTTTCGGATTTAGCAGCACCTGCATCTTATTATGCAGCCAATTAATATTTGTCAGGATCATGACATTGTATAGATTAAACCAAATCTGTGACGTTGCAATTAGGTTTATCCAAACAAAGTACTCTATCAATAGGTATAGCAGGAACAAAATTGAGCATTCAAATTTTGAGCAAAACCTTTAGCAGCAGCTGCACTTCTATTTACCATGCCAAAAACAGTATGACCTCAGAGAACACTCGGCAAAAAAGATTTCGCATGCTTTACATGCTGGAGGCCTGGCTGGAAGGCCCTATGTTCTTGCTCTCAATTCTGTGGCTGTACTTATTTATTATGGAGCTGGCACAGGGCTTATCTACCTTTCAATCAAGACTGGTTACGCTGATATGGCTTCTGTTTGTGCTGGAGTTTGCGATAAAGTTGGTGCTCTCTGCTGACAAATTAAATTATGCTAAAAAGAACTGGCTGACAATACTGGCTCTTTTTATTCCTGCCTTCCGTGCATTTCGGCTACTAAGGGCTATTAGGGTGTTGCGACTTAGCCGTGTCGCAACTACAGCTACTTTCGTAAGAGGTCTTACATCCTCTAAGCGCTTTTGGGATGAACTAAAGGATGCCCAAGGGAAAAGACCAGACGCAGAAATGCATGTAGGCGTACTCCTTGCCTACAGCCCTGCTGTTACACCCGAGGGTATGCAGCCTTTCCTGAAACAGCTGATACTTGATGTACAGCCGGAGATGAGTTTAGCCACCCAAATACCGTGGTCATTCCATTTGGTGGAACCGATAGCCTTGACGACTGACAAGACGAGAGAACCTTCAGATTTCTTAGATGCCGCTACCATGCGAATGGCTGAGGGGCCTTACGACATCGTGGTGGTAATTACTGATGTCACTTTAATTTCCCGCAAAGACAAGATCGAAGCCGGGCTCGCCTCTCCCATTACATATACTACCGTAATTTCTACTCAACGACTAACCACAACACCCAGAGGTAAACCTGTTCGTACCCTAGAGGCTGAGGCAGTTCGAGTTAATGCTGCCACGCTTCTGTTACACTTGCTTGGCCACATTAGCGGCCTACCTCATACAGCAGTTGGAAAAAGAGGCGTGATGGCTCCCTTCTCTTTCCGTGAGAGAAGAACGTCGCATTCCCGATTTAATGATCAGGAACGCTTGCTGCTTAAAGAAAAAGTGAAACAACTGCCAGAAAGAGAGCTTCATGGAGGTACCAGTCTGGAAAACCTCATATTTCACATGATTATGGCTACTAAACACTTAAATGCAGTTTTTAGCCCGTTGTTGCGTAATTGGGCGATCTTGCTTCCTTTATCGTTGCCGAGGTTGGCCACAGCAGCGGTGGCTCCTAGCCTCCTGCTAATATTCACGGCAGAGATTTGGGATGTAGGGCTCAACATGGAAAACAGAACTGCGGCTTTCTTTGCAGCTGCCAGTATATTGGGGGCTTCCTTTTACCTGATTAAGATCCAGTCTCTGTTTCTACCCAGAAAGGAAAAGAACGTGCTGACAGAGCATCAAGCAATAGCCAATGTAGTCATCTTCCTCAGCATTCTCTTAGCCTGCATAGGGCTATTTCTAATGATAGGTGGCCTTATGATGATCATTGAGCTCTATGTTTTCCCAGAAGGGCTCATCAGTACCTGGCCCACACTGGATAAGCCTATGGTAGGGCTTTCTGACAAGTTGCGTTTGGCAGCCTTCATCAGTACAGTAGGTGTAACGACAGGTGCTTTGGCTGGAGGTCTGGAGAAGAAAACCGTCATACAGCACCTGGCCTTGTTCCTTGATAAACCTTGAATACAATGCATTTATGGCTTATATTTACCCATTTTAATACTCTCAATTCTACGCTAGATTTTGAAATAATGGCTTTATTATTCCGACATCTACCCAAATAGAAGCGGCCTTCAGTTTACTGAAGGCCGCTTCTATTTGGGTAGAGACACTCGTGCTTCTATTATTATAATTGCACCTGTTTATCTTGTCTTTCTAGGTTCTTTCTTTTGTTATATAAGCAAAGTAGAGAACTCGTTAATTATAACACCCCAGAAAATTAAACACCACAACAACCAACATTAAAGCTGTTTCACAAACTCCAAAAAGATTTCTTTATGGAGTTCCAGATCCATGTCAGGAGACAGGGCTACGCGGGCAATGTAATCTTTGTCGTCTTCTTTTGTTGTGCCTTGCGTGGAGGTTGCGGGTATTGTCCAGTAGCAACCCTTTAGCTGTCCGTAGCTCACACAGTACTTGCTTTCCTGAGGTATTTCCTTGATCATCATGTTGATCAATTTATTGTTCAGTTCTCTTTTGTAAGCCTCCCTTTCCTGGTCAGTTTTTCCTTTGGTAGGAAGGTCCAGTGAAAACACGGATGGAGTGAAACCTTCCTGAGCCAATTCTTCTGAAACAAAATTGATTTTCGCCTCCGGTAAGGCATCTTTGATAAAGTTTACAAATTCACGTGTGTTCTTATAGGCAGCTGCTATCCTTCGGTTCATGGAGGGCAGCTGCTGAGCCAATATTTCGGTCTGAAGTGCTGTAGCCTTGTTGTCGCAAAGTATGAGATGCTTTTCTATTTTTTGCAGCAAGTCTGCTGCTTTTGTATTGGCCACACAATAACCGGCAGTACTTTTCCCTCCGCTCGGGAACTTAGATCCGCTAACGTATGAAATGGTCCTGATGCCTGAAAAAACTCCGTCTTCGCTCAGAAATTGTACATTGGGGCAGAATGTCTGATCAAGTATAAAAACCGGGTCAATTGCTGCTTCGCCAGTTGCAGTTTTACGCACCATGCTTAAAGCCTCCTTCAGCTTTAACAGGTCCGGAACTTCAACTCTTGGGTTTGTTGGTATCTCAGCGATAATGTAGGGAATAGCATCTTGATGGGCAATTTCCTCCAGCACAGTATCTATACTTTGAACCATGTCGTTGTCACCGTCAACCAGTAAATCCACTACTTCGACATTCGCTATGCAAGCAGCTACCCGCCTTGCCTGGTCATTTGTACCGCCATAACAATTTGGAGGAACCACGAGCTTGATGTCTTTGCCTTTGTGCTTTTCCAAAGCATCGTGCACGAGGCCCATCATGATGGCATACTGAATAGAAAGTCCGGAGGAGCCCAGCAGCGCATCTGTTTCTGTGCCGGTTATTTTTTTGATTTCAGCTAAGACAAGCGCTTTGTTTCTCTCAAAGTTACTCTTCTCATTATCTGAAGAAGATTTACCAATCAACTGCTGCAAGGCAACAAAACAATTGACTGGTGTCATAGCGATTGTTTCTCGCCTTCTTACGTGCTGGATTTCAGAGATGTAGCTTTCATTCTGTTCACCATTCACCAATAGTATACTTCCAAGGTGTGGGTGAATACTGATATAAAAATCAATTTTAGAGTCAAGGTCGGCATGACCAATTTTATCCTGCTGTGAAACGAAAACAGTGCTGCCATTGAAGTCAGCAATATCTTCTACTTTCTCAACCTGATTTAATTCGAATTTATAACCGTAAACATTCCTTAAAACTTCGGCATCAAAGGCATCCGGCAGCTCACCGGAATAAGCAATTTGGGTGTGCTTATGGTCTAGCAAGTTTTTTCTTAGAATGGCCAGAATAGGAACCGTCTTGGATGAGAAACTTATGACACCCTCCGGCTTTAGGTTATTTAACTTGGCAATCGCCCACTCCAGCACTGAAGATAAAGGGTGCCCCAATCGAATATAATCAAAAGCAGTGGGTAACTCGCTGAGCGCTGACGTTTCAGAATTATGGTCTTCGAAGAGTTTTTCGAACTGCTCAAGAAATTGGGTTTTGGCTAAACTTTCATCATAAATATCCAGTCGATGAGTTGTTAGTTTCAACCAGTCATCGGGCATATTTTCTAAAACCTCTTCAATGTATTTTACTATTTTATTATTTTCCATGGTTTGTAACTTGAGATAAGGCGATAAGATACAAAGTTGCAAAAAATATAACTTCCTGCTTAAACTTAGCTCTTGGGTATCTTATCAATTTCTTCTCCGTCTTTAGATGAATCGCGTTTGGCTTTTCTTGCCGCAGCTTTAAGAGCCTCTTGGTGTGACTTTTTTTCCTTGAACTCTTTTTGCCGCTGCTTCTTTTGCTGATCTCCTGATCTGGTACTCATTATTGATTTAATTTTCCAGTAAATAAAGTTTATTCCTGATATCCTTTTGTTTATACACTTAAATAAAATTTAACTTATTCCCGCTTCAGGTATTTACTTGCACTTTGATTAAGTTTCAAAATATAAGGCTATAAAAGCCACTTTAGTTAAAACTGGAACGGCTTCTTTTGTTTCAGAAATTACTCCTTTTCTTACTTTATACTTTAACGTTATACTTCACAAATCGGCCTTCTCCGCTACCTATCTATAATCACTCTTCTGTGGGCTCACCTACAACCCTAACATCATTTCCGCTGTACTAAAGCATAGCATGAAAACCGCAAAAAAAGTTATCTATTACGTTACATTGGTTGTAGGCACGCTACTCATACTAGCAACTATGCTCTCCCTGCTGTATGACCTGCCATACTGGTACATAAAAGCGCTTGATTTCCCGAGGGTACAGGTTTTGGTAGGGTTAATTATATGCCTGATCCTGTTCATACCCTTCAACAAAAAGTGGCAGTTCCCATCTATTGCCTTTGTGGTGGGGATAGTGAGTGCTATAGTCGTTCAGTCCACTTATATTTTACCCTATACTGTTTTGGTTGATAAAGAGGTAAAAACTGCTGAGCTCTCAGCAGAACAGAAAAACCATACTTTCAGCCTGATGGTGGCCAACGTTTGGATGAAAAACCGGCAAGCAAAACAGTTTCTGCAACTCGTACAGCAGGCAGACCCGGACCTGGTGCTGGCTATGGAAACAGACCAATGGTGGGTAAATCAGCTCAGTCCGCTACGTAAAAAATATGCAAATGTAGTTTCCTACCCGCTGGATAATACCTACGGCATGGTGCTCTACTCTAAACTCCCTCTGAAAGAAACAGAGATTATGTTTCTGAAGCACCAAACAGTTCCATCCATCCACACCAACGTTGTACTGCCAAACGGTAAAGAATTTATACTTCACGCCATGCACCCGGTCCCTCCCAAGCCAAGTAAATACCCCGATAACGTAGGCGGCAAAGAAGTGGCGTTACTTAAGGTAAGCAAGATGGTCAGCCAAACCGGCAAACCTACTGTGGTGGCCGGCGACTTTAATGATGTAGCCTGGTCACGCACCTCCCGTATGTTCAATTCGCAAAGCCGGCTTCGGGACGTGAGAGTGGGCAGAGGCCTTTACAACTCCTTCGGCGCAAAGAATATCATGTTCCGTTACCCGCTTGATCATGTGTATGTTTCGGAGGAGTTTCAGGTGCTGGAAATGGAGCGATTGCCTAAATTTGGCTCAGATCATTTTCCTATACTTGTGCAGCTTTATTTAGATGAGTAAAAGGAGTGGTAATAAAGTATAACTTGCCGTTTTTTATACTTAGTAAGTATAACTGGTTGCATTGTGTCCTTGAAGTAAATAAAGCACAAAGCCGCTCCAGTTTTTCCTGAAGCGGCTTTGTTGCAGAAGTATTAAAATGCTATACTCTCCAGCTAATATACATGAAGCAAGACCTGAGCACTTACTAGTCTTTTTTATTTTTCAGTGATGCCATATCAATAACAAATCTATACTTTACATCGCCTTTTAACAGACGCTCATAGGCTTCATTTATTTGCTGAATCTCGATCATTTCAATATCTGAAACAATGTTATGCTTGCCGCAGAAATCGAGCATTTCCTGCGTCTCTGCAATGCCACCTATTAGCGACCCTGCAAAGCTTCTCCGGAAAGGAATAAGACTGAACGCAGCCACCGGGAGCGGTTGTTCCGGAGCACCCACTAACACCAATGAACCGTCGACTCGTAACAAACGCAGGTAAGCGTTGATGTCGTGTTGTGCCGAAACTGCGTCCAGAACAAAGTGGAGTTTGCCTGTATACTTTGCCATCTGCTCTGCATCTTTCGACAGCACCACATCGTCCGCGCCCAGCCGTTTCGCGTCTTCTACTTTGGAAGGGGAAGTAGTAAACACAATCACATCTGCCCCCATAGCCTTTGCCAATTTCACAGCCATATGCCCTAGGCCGCCTAAACCAACTACTCCCACTTTTTGGCCGGGGCCCACATTCCATTTTTTCAGTGGTGAGTAAGTTGTGACGCCGGCGCATAGCAGCGGCGCAGTGGCAGCAAGATCAAGGTTATCAGGCACCCTCAGGACAAACCCTTCATTTACCACTATGCTTTCTGAATATCCGCCAAAGGTATGCCCACCCAGGTGCGTGTCAGGTGAGTTATAGGTACCGGTGTTTCCCTCCTGGCAATACTGCTCCAGGCCTTCGTTGCAGTAGTCGCATTCACGGCAGCTATCTACCATACAGCCAACAGCTGCAAGATCGCCTGCTTTAAACTTCGTGACATGATCGCCAACCCTGGTGACTTTCCCTACAATCTCGTGACCGGGCACACAAGGATAAACCGTGCTATGCCACTCGTTTCTGGCTGTATGCAGGTCAGAGTGACAAACACCGCAATACAGTATCTCTATCTCCACATCGTGCGGCGTAGGGCTTCTTCTCTGAATATTTAGTTGTTCCAAAGGTGCTTCGGCGGCTTCTGTGCCGAACGCTTTCACCTCGCTCGCTTTAATTGGAATTGCTCCCTCTGCTGTTGCTTTTACTGTTTCCATATCTTGGTTTTGTATTTAGTAGGTTATAAGTATAAATCAGTTAATTTGTTCTTTAATCTCTCATCTTACTGGCAAATATTATCTCAGCCTGTTTTTAACTTTGATTCTAAAGAATAAAGAAATCGCGGCCACGAGGAGTGCGTAGCAGTAGCAGACTACTTTAGTTAATTGCTCATTTATACTTATTCCAGGGATAGCAGTTTAAAATTTTCTACAACTTAAAAGCTGTAAAATCAAACACTTATACTTTACATATTTTTACTATCGAAATCATAGCTGCATTTTCACTTATAATAATCTCCTCTCCTGCCGCTGCAACGTATCATCTCTAAGTTAAACTAAATTTGCGCAAAGACTTTATTGAAGGTAACAGCCGATGATATACGAAATATTGGTTGCACTAACGTGTATACTTGCCATAATTACCGTTTTACCGCTTTGGCGGCATGATGCCTGGTGGGTTCGGGCATTTGACTTTCCACGGCTCCAGTTTTTGATTTTGGCGCTATTTATACTTGTGGCCGACACCGTTGCCCTGGGTTTTCCGGAACAGAGCTCGTGGGTTTTAGCTGCTGTGGCCTTTACCTGCTTTTGCTACCACGCCGTCTGGATTTTGCCTTACACACGGCTGTTTCCGGTGGAAGTAAAGCAAACCCGCAATCAGCAGCGCACAGGCAGCCGCATTAAGATTATGACTGCCAACGTACTGACACCCAACCGCAATTATCAGGGGCTTTTGGATTTGGTAATCAAGCACCAGCCAGATGTGCTGGTAACGCTGGAAACAGACCATTGGTGGCAGGAAAAGTTAAGCATCATCGAAAAGGAGTACCAGCATACCATGAAGTGCCCGTTGGATAACAAGTATGGCATGCATGTATACTCTAAGCTGCCTTTGGAGGATACTGCCATTCAGTTTTTGGTGGAGCCGGATGTTCCTTCTATGCACGCGCTGGTAATTTTGGACTCCTACATCAAAATCCGAATTCACTTTTTGCACCCGGCACCACCCAGCCCTACTGAGAACCTTGCCTCCTCGGAGCGCGATGCGGAGCTTTTGGTTGTTGCTAAAAGTGTGTCTGACGAGGACTGCCCCATCATCGTAACCGGTGATTTGAACGATGTTGCCTGGTCGGCTACCACTCGCTTGTTCAGGAAAACGAGCGGCTTATTAGACCCTAGAATTGGCCGGGGCATGTTTAACACGTTTCATGCAGACTATTGGCTTGCCCGTTGGCCCTTAGACCACCTGTTCCATAGTGAGCACTTTACGCTGGTTTCGTTAAAAAGGCTTCCATACTTTGGCTCTGATCACTTCCCAATGCTGGTTGAGCTGGAATATGACACAACCCATGGAGCAGACCAGGAAGGATTGCAGGCTGACGAAGATGACCTGGAGTGGGCCGAAAGCAAAATGGAGGAGCACGAGGTGGAGGAGTCTGACGTGCATGAGCCGGGCAAATAGCTAACCACCATATTCGGCTATAAATGAAGAAGCTCCATACTTCTGTTCCTGGCAGAGCAGAAGTATGGAGCTTCTTTCAGAATAATATTATTTCAAGTTGATCCGCAACATATCAACACAAAAAAGTAAGATTATACTTTGCGGCTCTTTAGTTTTTTACGGCAGTTCTCTCAATTTCCCGCAGGTTCTCCAGCTTCTTATTTCTCAGGAAGCCATTAATGTCCTCGAAATGCTCCCGAATACGCTTGTTGCCAAACTCGAACACTTTAGTCGCCAGGCCATCCAGAAAGTCGCGGTCATGAGAGACAAGTATGATGGTGCCGTCAAACGCTTTGAGCGCGTCCTTCAGGATATCTTTTGTTTTGATATCCAGGTGGTTGGTAGGCTCATCCAGTATCAGGAGGTTAACCGGCTGCAGCAATAGCTTGATCATGGCCAAACGCGTTTTTTCGCCACCCGAGAGTACTTTCACCTTCTTCTCTACCGTTTCGCCACTAAACATAAAGGCTCCCAGCAAGTCTTTTACCCTGGTGCGCACATCGCCAACGGCAATCTCGTCGATCGTTTGGAATACGGTTAGGCTCTCATCCAACAGCGAAGCCTGGTTCTGGGCAAAATACCCGATCATGCTGTTGTGCCCCAGTTGCAGGTTGCCTTCATACTCCAGCTCGCCCATGATAGCCTTTATCAGCGTGGATTTACCTTCGCCGTTCTTGCCTACAAAAGCCACTTTTTCGCCACGGTTAATGGTAAGCGAGGCATCCTGAAATACAGTGTAATCGCCATACTTTTTAGTAAGCCCCTCCACAATAACAGGGTAATTGCCAGAGCGTGGCGCCGGCGGAAACTTAAGGTTAAGCGCAGAAGTATCCACTTCGTCTACCTCAATAATCTCCATCTTTTCCAGCATTTTTACCCGCGACTGCACCTGCAGTGTTTTAGAGTAAGTGCCCTTGAAGCGCTCTATAAAGGCAGTGATTTCAGCAATCTCCTTTTGCTGGTCCTCAAACTGCTTCTGCTGTTGCTCGCGCCGCTCTTTGCGCAGCTGCAGGTATTGGCTATAGTTAACTTTATAATCGTAAATGCGCCCCATTGTTACTTCTATGGTGCGGTTGGTGATGTTATCAACAAAGGTTTTATCGTGCGAGATCACAATAACGGCTTTGGCGTTGTTCACCAGAAAATCCTCCAGCCACTGAATAGACTCAATATCCAGGTGGTTGGTAGGCTCGTCCAGCAGGATCAGGTCCGGTTGCTGCAGCAGTATTTTAGCAAGCTCAATACGCATGCGCCAGCCCCCGCTGAATTCTTTGGTGGGGCGGGTAAGATCTTCTCTGGAAAAGCCTAACCCTTTTAAGGTCTTTTCTACCTCTGCATCATAGTTTATTTCCTCTACGGAGTAGTACTTTTCGCTCAGCTCAGACACCTGCTCAATAATGGCATAGTATTCTTCAGACTCATAGTCGGTGCGTGTTTCCAGCTCAGAGTTCAAATACTCCATCTGCTTTTTCATCTCCAGGATCTTGGCGAATGCCTTGGAAGCCTCCTCGAACACGGTGCAATCGTCGGTGGTGAGCAGGTGCTGCGGCAGATATGCGATAACAGCCTCTTTGGGAGCCGATACTTTGCCGCGGGTTGGTTTGTTTACACCTGCAATTATCTTCAGCAGGGTAGATTTTCCCGCCCCATTTTTTCCCATCAGGGCAATTCGATCATTCTCGTTGATGTTAAAAGTAACATTGCTGAAAAGAGCTGCCCCGTTAAACTCCACTGCAACCGCGTCTACTGAAATCATATGCTTTGTTTTTAAGGCTGCAAAGATACTACATATTTTCGCGTATGCCTCCATCAACCACAAAGTTCTCCTGCAGGTAAACGAACAGCCTACTTTATGTAAACAATTAACTACTAAGGCTATTTTCCTGTTTTAAGCTGGCTTTGGCCTTGGCATTCTGGCGCTGCCAAACAACTCAATACTAGCTTTTCAATTTTATATGCTCCCTAGCGGGATAAAATTCACGTTGCAGCGCTATTACAGTTAATATGGCACTCAACCTGCCGCCCTTACACAAGATGGTGGCGCGCAAGAGGAAGTATAAATTTTCCGATATTTGCGGTGCACCAGAGAGACGCAGGCGCAAAACAAAGTATAAACCAGAGAACCACAATCTATTAAATAATTAATGACCAATAAGTATAACATGAACCTTAAACAAACCCAAAGACGCAGCAGGCAAGCTGGCCGCAGCGTGCGCAGGATGTTTCTCCTCCTGTTTCTCTGCACCTTTACCACCATGGTAAATGCGCAGACAATTACCTCCCCGGATAAGAACTTTACAATGAAGTTTGAGCTTACGGCCAAGGGAGAGCCTACTTACCAACTCACTTACAAAAAGAAGCCGGTAATTAAGCAGAGTAAACTGGGAATAGCCACGCAGGATGTTCCTTCTTTTATGGAGGGTTTTACTGTTGCCGACACAAAGCAGACATCGGTAAACGATACCTGGGAGCCTATTATGGGCGAGCAGAAAACCATTCGTAACAACTACAACGAGTTGCTGGTAACCCTGGCTCAGAAAGACCAGAAAGGCCGTCAGATGCTTGTTCGCTTCCGTTTGTTTAACGACGGACTTGGTTTCCGTTATGAGTTTCCGGAGCAGCCGGAGCTAAGCTACTTCATCATCGAAGAGGAGCACTCGGAGTTTAACCTCAACGGCGATCATAAAATCTTCTGGATCAGAGGCGATTATGACACAAACGAATATGCCTACACTACCTCGCAGATCTCAGAGATTCCGTCGCTGATCGAAAAAGCTACACACGATGTGCACGCGCAGCACCCAATCGATACGCTGTCTGTGCAAACGCCGTCTATGATGAAATCTTCGGATGGTCTGTACATCAACATACACGAGGCTGCGCTGGTAAATTACCCGGCCATGCACCTGAACGTGAACCCGAAGAACTTTAAAATGAGCTCGCACCTGACGCCGGACGCAGTTGGCAACAAAGGTTATTTGCAGACAGATGCCCATACGCCTTGGCGCACGATTGTGGTGAGCGATAAAGCGACTGATATTCTGGAGTCGAGACTTATACTTAACCTGAACGAGCCTACCAAGTATGAGGACGTGTCCTGGATAAAGCCGGTAAAGTATATCGGTGTATGGTGGGAGTATTTTGTGGCCGGTAAAAGCACCTGGGCCTATGGTACTGAGACTAACGTAAAACTGAGCGATGACTTTACTGAACTAACGCCAAACAACCGCCACGGCGCCAACACTGAAAACGTGAAAAACCGCATCGATTTTGCCGCCAAGCACGGTTTTGATGCTGTACTGGTAGAGGGCTGGAACATTGGCTGGGAAGACTGGTTTGGTAACTGGAAAGAGAACGTATTCGATTTTGTGACATCTTACCCTGATTTCGACGAGAAAGAGCTTCAGAAGTATGCCGCAGATAAAGGCGTAAAACTAATGATGCACCACGAGACTTCCGGCTCTGCTACCAACTACGAAAGACGCCTGCACGAGGCCTTCCAGTTTATGGAAGACCACGGCTATAACTCGGTAAAGACCGGTTATGTAGGCAAAATTATTCCGCGCGGTGAGCACCATGACGGGCAGTGGATGGTAAACCACTACATTCATGTGGCTGAGACGGCCGCCAAGTATAAAATCATGATTAACAGCCACGAGGCAGTTCGCCCGACAGGCGTGCACCGCACCTACCCGAACTGGATTGCGCAGGAGTCTGCCCGCGGAACTGAGTTCGAGTCGATGGGTGGCCTTGCCCCTGACCATACAACCATTCTGCCATTTACCCGCCTGATGGGAGGCCCGATGGACTATACGCCAGGTATCTTCCAGACAGACCTTTCTTACTACGGCACAGGCAGCAACCAGCGCGTTAACACAACGCTGGTGAAGCAACTGGCTTACTACGTTACTATGTACAGCCCGCTGCAAATGGCAGCCGACCTGCCAGAGAACTACGAGCGCTTCCCGGATGCTTTCCAGTTTATCAAAGATGTAGCCCTGGATTGGGACGATACGTGGGTGCAGGAAGCTGAGCCGGGCGATTATGTAACCATAGCCCGTAAGGCAAAAGGCAAGAATGAGTGGTACATTGGCGGTGTTACAGACGAGAACTCCCGCACAGCCACTATCCGCTTCGATTACCTGCCTAAAGGCAAAGAATACATTGCCACTATCTATGCCGATGCAAAAGATGCCAGCTGGAACAAAAACCCGCAGAAATACGAAATCCGTAAGGTTAGAGTTAACTCTAAAAGCGTGCTGAAGCAGTATTTAGCACCAGGTGGCGGTGTAGCTGTTAGCATTAAAGAAGGCAGCAAACAGGACTTAAAAGGCCTGAAGAAGCTTTAATTAGAATAGATTAAAAGTATAAAAAGGGTAGGCGCGTATATTGCGCCTACCCTTTTTTCTTTAGCAATATGTACGGCAGCAGATATAGCACCTTCGCAAAGTATAAACTATCCACTCCGTTCTGCTTTATGCTGAGTTTCTTAAAGTATAAACGTTGCCATACTTTAACTCCAGTATCAGAAAAAGGTGCAGTTAGTTACGTGGCGGGTTTATCATGATGTGGGCTCCGTGCGTGCCCGGATACATGATCCAGGGCATGGCTGGTGCGTTAGGTTTTAGGGGCAGGCCCGTGCTTTCAGAAGTGGCGTACGGAATATAAACCACGTAACGCAGATAGCCGTTTTTCACATCGCCAGTAGCGGCATTAAAATCTTCTGCTGAGGCAGTATAAACAAACAAGGTAGTGGGCTGCTTCGGCATTTTCATTTTGCCGCTTTTCGCCTCCTGCTCCCTGGTCGCAAAAATTTCCTCTGAGCTTTTCCCTGCTTTTCTCAATTCGCGGCCTCTGGCCATAAAAGGCTCCAGATCTTTGTGGTAACAGGACACTGATATACCTTCCTGCATCGGGTCATCGGCCAGGCAGATCATTTCGTTGCTGCCTTTGCGCAGTAGTACAAACTTGCCATCGGCGTCATAGCCGTACACGGCGGCACCGTCGCGATTATCGGCGGGTGCCGCAAGCAAGGCCGCTTTAATTTGTGCTTCAGAGGATGTGGCTTTCTGCTGCGTCTGGGCTTGCGCGCCAAACATAGTAACAGCCAGCAATAATGTCAGTAATGTTGCCTTCATTTCACTTTTAAAGTTTAGTTTGAACTATACATGCTGCCATACAAAGCACATACCTTGCACGAGCTATTCATGCTAACGAACCTCCTCAGATAAGGATAACTTTTTGAGTATGGATGAATTTTAAAAGTGTAAAGTAGCAATAACACGTAAAAATTTTACTGATACAAATCGCTACTATGCAATGGCATCAAACAGGCTGGTCTGAATACCTATAGGGCTTACGGGCAAAGGTTTGTTGGTGATAGTATAAACTGGTGTCTCCTCAAAACGAGAGGCTACCACCACCTCAGTGCCGTCGGCATGCAGCGTAAAAAGGTTTTTCACCAATTTAGGGCAGTTGTTGTCTTTAGAAAGGTGCGAGAGCAGCAGGTGGCTCATAAACGGTGGCTTATAAGCAGTAAAAAGGCTCAGTGCCTGCCTATTGGATAAATGCCCTTTGCCTCCCCGGATGCGGTTTTTGAGGTAATACGGGTAACGGCCTTTGTCCAGCATTGCCTCATCATAATTTGCTTCCAGAAAAACAGCGTGGCATTGCTGAAAGTGCTCGATAACATGGTGGCAAGGCACACCGATATCCGTAAAAACGCCTACACGCACCTTTTGGCCAGAAACTATAAAACTGTGCGGGTCTCGGGCATCGTGGTACTTCGGAAAAGCCGTAACGCTTAAGTTACCTACCTGCACCTGCTCATGCGCCTGAAAAGGTATCACCTGCACACCAGTAAAATCCAACCTGGAATTCTGGAGCGTATCCGGCGTAATATAAACCGGCAGCTTATACTTACGGGCCAGCACAGGCACTCCTTTTATGTGGTCAGCGTGCTCATGCGATACAAAAACAGCTTTCACCTTGCTCATCGAAAGTCCCAGTCGGCTCATGCGCTTTTCGGTTTCCCGGCACGAAATACCCGCGTCCACCAGCACTGCCTCGCGATGGTTGCCGATGTAATAGCAGTTGCCGTTGCTTCCGGAATTAAGAGATGTGATGAAGAGCTGCATGAACTGCAAAGTAACCATTATTCCTGCTGTTATTCAACCTATGTTATCTACCATACTTTTAAAACGTGCAAATACCTGCGCTGCAGCTTTATAAAGGCGGTTTTAATAAAAAAATTTATACTTTGCCAGCAGCCTTTTCGGCTTCTGGAAGGCAGTCTTTTCGGAAGTCGCTCAGGCTTCTGTATCTTTGTGTGGTAGAACCGAAATTAAGTATGATCGACCTGACACTATACGACCCGTTTGAGCGAATGCAGTTTACCGACACCAACTGCTTCCTGTGCGGAACTATCATAACCAAAGAGCATCGCGCTCCTGTGTTTGCCGAATGGCTGCAGCAAAAGTATAACTTACAAAACAAAGAGCTCCTGCTGCTCGATAAAAGCGTCACCACATTCAGCCAACTCAGCATCCCCTGCTGCGACCGTTGCCATACACATTACCTGCTTCCTCTGGAGCACGAGGTGGAACAGGCTGCCGCAAAAGGCATGGAAGGTTTGCAGGCACTTCCGCCCCAGCGCCTTTTTCAGTGGATAGGCAAAATGTACTATGGCTCTTTGGTAACAGAGTTGATTAAGGAGACCAATCCGCTGGTGATGCCGGAATACGCGGTAAGCGAAGACCCGAAGATGCTGGGCAAATTCCGCTCATTCTATCAGGTGCTGCAGTCGCTGCGGGTGCCGATGGTGTTTGATGGCTTTCTACCTTGCTCGCTGTTTCTGCTGCAGGTGAGTCCCACAGAAGACAGTCTTCCTTTTGAGTTTCAGGATGAGCTGACCACCATGTGCTTCAGCATTAAGCTTGGCTCAGTTGCCATTGTGTGCACGTTGCTTGATAACGGCATCATTAAGAAAGCGCTTGGCAGGCTGTACCAGGTAGCGGAGGAAAAGCAGTTGCACCCTATTCAGCTGGCGGAGTTTAAAGCGCGTGTTTTCTATGCGGCTTACATTTTTAACGTGGTGCCAGAGTACTTTATACGTCCCGTAAAACCAGAAGACGACTACCTGGTGCTGGATACGCTGATAGACGACGTAACAAATGAAATATTTAACCCTTGGGAGATGCCAGCCTACGCACACATGCTGGAGGAAATGCTAAAGCCCTGGAATATACGCGAGCAGCAGATCCTGCAAAACCCGCAGCAGCCACTCAGCTTTTTGCTGGATGAGCACAACCAGTTTAAGCCAATGGAGCGTTATCTAAAGCAAGTATAGCAACTGCTTTAAAGTATAAAATGGCAGCGGCGGCACTTTTAAAAGTGCCGCCGCTGCCATTTTATACTTTAAAGCAGTTTATTCTATCACAAAGCTTACATCAACGTTAGCTGATATAATTACTTCACCGCCTGCTATAGTTGGGCCTCCCGCACTATCATAGACAGCAGATTCCATAACGGCCATTTTATACATTGGTCTGGGGCCGCCGTTGCTGCTGCCCTCTCCAATAGCGTACACTCTTCCTAGTTTAGCGCCTAGCTCCGAAGTAAGCATTGAAGCCTTATCTTTTGCATTAGCCACGGCTTTCTTTCTTGCCTCCGTTTTATATTTTTCCATGTCTGACACCTGGAACTGCACACCGTCCACATGATTGGCGCCAACCTCGTACAAGCCCGAAAGCAGTTCATCAAACTTGTCCAGTTTTTTAACGATAACCGTCATACTTTTCTGTGCCATATAAAAATCAGGAGACGTACGGCCATACTCGCCGCTGGTATATACCGGGCGCAGCGTTACAAACGATGTTTGAATATGCTTTGCCTCCACACCTTGCTTCTTGAGGTAATTTATGATGGCGGCAGCTTTCTTATCGGTCTCTTTACGAGCCTCGTCCAGCGTTTTTCCTCGTGTTTCCACCCCAAGGTTTACCACAACCTCGTTTGGCTGCACCCTTACTTCGCCAGTGCCGTTTACGCTTACCAAAGGTGGCAAAACCTGAGTTTGCTGCGCCTGCACCGACAGAGCGGAGAAAACAAGCATGCTCAGGAACAGGACTAGATTCATCTTTTTCATAGTAGTAGATTTAAGTTTAGTTTAACGAATATATAGTAGATAGCTATATAAAGCACTTTGCAAACCTTATGCCACAAGTATAGCGCACAATAAAAAAACCCTTAACCTGTTGGGCTAAGGGTTTCTTTTTATAAAGCAGAAGATTATTCTGCGTCGTAATCATACTCATCATTTGCACTGTAGCGCGACACCAAAATAGCACCGACTGTAAGTGCGCCTGCAGCTACTATAAGTTGGGTGGTGGTAAAGCGTTTGGATGCCTTTATAATAATGTGCCCCAGGTCTTGCATCAGGTCCGGCAGTTTCTCATGTCGCCCCTGAAATACGTGCATCGCAGATTCCACTGTCCTGGACATATCGTGCGGCTGCAGTATTTGCATCACGTTACCATCCTGCTTTTTCTCTCCGCTTTTCTGCTGGCTGCTGTTGCTGTTTTTATTATTGTTATCGTTGTTGCTATTGTTCTGACTTTGAGATGTATTGTTTTCCATAGTTTTATAAGTGTTTTTGGATTGATTTAATAGTATACGGGATGGATAGGAAAAGTATATTGCTGCGCCTAATGCTGCGGCCTTCCGCCGTGTTGCACCATAAGCTCATCCATACGGGCCTGCAATGTATCTAGGCTTATCATCATACTCGCCGGGAAACCTACATCCAATTTATCAAGCTTAAGCACTTCCGCATCAGGGTTATACTCATACATTCCTGAAACGCCTTTCTCGCTGAAACTGCCGTTATTTGATTGCAGGTTTATACCATACGTTTTCAGCTTGTTTTTCAGTTGGTCGAAAGCCTCGGGTTTCACGCCTTCGTATTGCAGGTTTTTAGCCATTTCTGATAAGATTTTTCGGTTTAGAGATTAGGTTATTAGTAACGCAAGAAGGCATTATTGGTTAACATTTCCGAACATGAGCTACTGCACCAAAATTTAGCGATTGATAATCAAGCACATCCTTTTAAGCTTGAAAAATATTTCAGAGAGGCTATTGCACTTAAAAAAACACCCGCTATATTTGCACCACAATCAGACAGAACGGCCCGTTCGTCTAGGGGTTAGGACGCCAGATTTTCATTCTGGTAACAGGGGTTCGATTCCCCTACGGGCTACCAAGAGGGAAAAGTAAGTTTCACAGCTGCTTTTCCCTTTTTCTTTTTCCCTCACTTTCTGCTCCAGCTCCTTGGAAAGGGCGAAAAAGGAATTGATGGGCTGGGTTCGATAACTCTCCTTTTCCCGGTCATAAGCCACCCCCTGCGGAAACACTGCTGCCTGCAGCCTCCTGCGCTGGGCGTTATCTGGAATTCCCACAGTTTACTGTAGGCTTTTTTCAGGCAGCCACACTTTGTTGATATAACCACTCTTCATATTGACAGGGAGTCAGATAGCCCAGTGCTGAGTGCCTCCTTTCCCGGTTGTAGAAGCCTTCGATGTACTCGAATATGGCCAGTCGGGCCTGTTGCCTGGTGGTAAACTTGCGGTGGTAGACTACTCTGTTTTCAATGTTTTAAAGAAGCTCTCAGCCACGGCATTATCCCAGCAGTTGCCTTTCCTACTCATGCTCTGCACGACAGGTAAGTCCTGTAGTTGCCTCCTGAAGGCGCTGCAGGCATACTGCACGCCCCGGTCCGAGTGAAACAGCAGAGACGCTGTCACAGGCCTGTTTCTCTTGGCCATCTGGAAGGCCGCCACCGTGGTGGATTCCGCCTCCATGGTCTCACTCAGCGCCCAGCCCATCACCTTCCGGTCGGCCAAGTCCAGCACGGCTGTCAGATACAGCCAACCTTCCCCGGTTTTGATGTAGGTAAGGTCAGACACTCATTTCTGAGCCAGCCGCTCTGCGGTAAAGTCCCGGTTCAGGTGGTTCTCTGCCACTGTGAACAAGTGCTTGGAGTCGTGGTCTGCACCCGGTATTTCCTGCGTATAATGCTCCTTAGCTGATACTTCTGCATCAGACGGGCTACCCGCGGACGCGAAGCCCTGATGCCTTAGTCCCTCAGCTCGAAACTAATGCGGGGAGAGCCATAGCGACACTTACTCTGCTCATAGACCCGTTGGATCTGCGCCACTAGTTCCTGCTCTTTGTGCTCCCGCTGGCTCATCGGGTTTTTAAGCCAGAAGTAATAGCCACTTACGCTCACTTGCAGCACTTCGCACATCTTCTCTACGGGATATTGGCTCCGGTGCTCTTTTATGAATCTGAATACCGCCCGTCTCCCCTGGAGAAGATGCTGATAGCTTTTTTTAGGATATCACGCTCCAGCTGCGCCTCCTTCAACTCTTTCTGTAATCGTTTTATCTCTCTTTGCTCGTCTGTCAGTCCTTCGGTGGGCCGGGAAGGAGAGCTGTCCTTTTGCCGCCACTTGCTCAATCGGCCGGGATCAATGCCCATCTCATCGGCTACCTCTTTCACTGACCTCCTGGCATAGTATAGATCAATGGGCATCCGCTTGAAGGAGGCGTCATACACTAGTTTTTCCATAACAGTCAAATGTAACACTTTATCTAAAGCTGCCCTTCTTAAACCCTCCAGTCAAATGTAGCAAGTTCAGTTTGTTTTAACTCATAAAAATTGCACCCTTTTCAGCCATCTTGAGTATAAAGCTTTATCAACGGAAACGCCAATGGTCCGGAAAAGCAGTCGCTGAAGCTGGCAAGGAAACGCTCTGTTTATATTCAGAATCTTATTAGGAGCTTTTTAACACTGCACCTTTACTTGTATACTTTCCTCGCTTCTCCTGTTACATAGTACGGTACCACACCCGCCTAGAGGAAATGGCAAACCCGGCAACCTTTAATAAAGCAGCATGAGCACCCAAAATACTAAAACATACTTCACGCCAGAAGAACTGGATACAGCTGAGCATGAAGACTTAAAAGACATTTACCAAAGCTTTACTGATAAAATAAGCGATATGGAGTACCCCTGCGTTGGGGCTAAGGCGGCATTAAACTCCAAACAGATTCGGTTGGGACTGTACGATAGTATGGCCACTGCAGAAACCACTGAGCAGCTTGGCAGAGACCTGAAACACTATATTGCAGAGACAATTGCAGCCGAGAGCGAGTACATGACCATGGTGGCTGTTTTCAAAGATGAGAAGCCGGCGACAGAGCTATCATTCGAAAAGAAACTGTGGGAGCAGCTGCAGTTTCTCCACAACAGCGACGACAGCCCCAACCCCTGGGACCCAGAGGTGAGCAGCAATCCATCAGACACAAATTTTAGTTTCAGCTACAATGGTACGGCTTTTTTTGTGGTGGGCTTACACCCTAACGCAAGCCGAAAAGCCAGGCAAACCGGTTACACTGCTATGGCCTTCAACCTTCACCGGCAGTTTGAGCAGCTACGCGAAAAAGGTGTTTACGATAACATGAAAAAGGTAATCCGGGAACGGGAAGTTGCCTACGATGGTGCCATAAACCCTATGCTCGGTGACTTTGGAGAAGGCTTGGAAGCCCCACAGTACAGCGGCCGCCAGGTTGACGAGAGCTGGAAATGCCCTTTTCTGGCAGGCAAACTTTAACCACTTAGACAAGCAATTTTAGAATAAGGAATGATTGAAACTATAGCCAAACAAACCGGTGCCGCTTTTAAGTTAAAGAAAGGCGATAAACTGAAAGTGATTGACCCGCAAGGGGAACAGGTTAGCGACATGGTACTGTTTAACGCCGAAGACAGGCGCGAGAAGCTTTCTTCAGGTAAAACGCTGGATTTTGAGGAGACCATACTCATCACCAAAGGTCATCATCTCTGGAGTAACCGAAGCCACAAAATGATGGAGATACTGGAAGACACGAATGGCCGCAACGATTTCCTGCTGGCACCCTGCAGTCCCGAGACCTTCCAGATTATGTACCAGAACCCGGAATACCATCCAAGCTGTTTCGAGAACCTCTACACCAACTTATCCAAGTATGGCATAGAACCCGACGATGTACCTACTGCCTTCAACATTTTCATGAATGTGCAGTTTGCATCGGATGGTAAACTTACGGTATCGCCCCCTACCAGCAAAGCAGGCGATTATGTGCTTCTGGAGGCTAAAATGGACTTAATTGTAGGTTTAACAGCTTGTTCAGCGGAGCAATCAAACAACTATAGTTTTAAGCCGATACAGTTTGAGGTGATACCCGCATAGCATTAAACCCTTGCTATAGCACACTCCCATTGCACCAGCAGCGTAGGCAATATTTGCCTACGCTGCATTTTTATAAAGTATAAACTATCAATGTTTTAAACCTGCACGAGCCTTAGCAGACCTGATCTTCGGGTAGAGGTATAGTTAAAATATTTGCAGGTCGCTTCAATTTCACGTTATTTACCATTCTAATTCCTCTATATAAGGGATTATACAAGATAACTAAACTCTTTTATACTTTACCAAAAGCAATGGCTACAGGACTACTTGCGCTACTTGATGATGTGTCTGCCCTCGTGAAAGCAAGCGCGGCAAGCTTAGATGATGTTCCAACCCAAGTGGCGAAAACTACAAGCAAAGTATCCGGAATTGTAATTGACGATACCGCCGTAACGCCCAAGTATGTCGTTGGTCTGGATCCCTCGCGCGAGCTTTCCATCATCTATCAAATAGCTAAGAAATCACTGATAAATAAGTTATTTCTGCTGAGCCCGGCCGCACTTGTCTTAGGCTTTTTCGCTCCTTGGGCCATCCCTCCTATACTTATGCTGGGTGGTGCTTACCTGTGTTTCGAGGGCTATGAGAAAGTGCATTCCATGTTCAGTAAGTCACCTGCTGGGCACGATGCAGGAGCGCAGCCTGAAGTAATTACGCCCGCAGAATTAGAGCAGGAAAGGGTAAAAGGCGCCGTCCGCACAGACCTAATATTATCTGCCGAGATTGTAGCCATCACCTACGCCACTGTAGCTGACAACCCATTGATGAACCAGATTGCCGTAATGCTGGCAGTAGGCATTTTTATTACTGTTGCCGTCTACGGTTTTGTTGGCCTTATTGTAAAGGCAGATGATATTGGGATGCATATGGCAAAAGATGATCATCACCCACAGGTAAGGAAAATCGGGCACGGAATCGTAAAATTTATGCCTTTATTTCTGAAGATACTGAGTTATGTAGGCACAGCAGCCATGCTTTGGGTAGGAGCTGAAATTATTGCGCACGGCATTCCGTTCTTAAGCCATGCCTTGGATAACCTGGCGCACTCTCTTGCTGATATCCCTCTACTTGGCTGGCTTGCAACAGTTGTAGTCAGTATGCTGGGAGGATTAATCTTAGGGGCAATCATAGAAAAAATCGTGATGCTTGTACGCAAGCTCGTTTAACCTTTCCCAGAATTTGAGCTGATATTTACAAGTATAATACTTCCTAAAAATCCTCTTCAGGTGTTCTTGAAGAGGATTTTTACTTTTATGCCTAAAGTAATTTCGGCAAATACTTCTCCCCGCTTCTTTTTCGTCGCCTATACTTTATGCGCTATTGCCTTATCTTTGGCTAAAGTATAAACTTCTCTTATCAGCCAAAAGCTCGCGGAAAAACTTTGTAGCATGATTAACTATAACCCGAAAGACTGGTTCATTTTTATCTTCAGGTTCACGAAAGCTGATACTTTTAGAAGGCTGCTGCCGCTCATGCTGGCTGTAAGTGTATATTCTGGCGCTATCGCTTATTTTGAACTGAACTACCTTAACCTGGCCGAATCTCAGTATATCCGCAACATCGGGTTGATGCACAGTGTTTTGGGCTTCGTTATTTCCCTGCTTTTAGTGTTCAGGACCAACACGGCATACGACCGCTGGTGGGAAGGCCGCAAAATTTGGGGAGGCCTGACAAACAGCTGCCGCAACCTGGCAATTAAAATTCAGGCGATGACGACCGACGAGAAAGACAGGCAGTTTTTCCGGCTGATGATTCCGAACTACGGCTTTGCCTTGAAAAACCTGCTGCGCGAAAACGAGAACTTCCATGAGCTGGACCCGGTGCTGGACCTGAAAAGAGAAAAGCACCTTCCCAACCAGCTGGCTGCCGGCCTCTACACCCGAATCAACGCCATGCATACAGAGGGCAGACTAACCACTGCCCAAATGCTGATACTGAATGAAGACGTGAAAGCGCTCACAGACCACTGCGGCGCCTGTGAGCGCATCAAAAACACCCCTATCCCCTTCACCTACAGTGTATTCATAAAGAAATTCATCTTCTTTTATGTGATGACACTGCCCTTTGGCTGGGTGTTTAGCATGGGCTACTTTATTGTACCGGTTGTGGTGCTTATACTTTACGCCTTGGCCAGTTTGGAGCTGATTGCAGAAGAAATTGAAAACCCGTTCGGAACCGATGCAAACGACCTGCCTATCGACCAGATTTGCCACAACATCCGCAAACACGTCGGCGAACTCCTGACGTAGCGATGAAATAAATTCATACTTTTAATTGAAACTGTCTCGGCTAGTTTGGTAGATCCATTCACTTGTACTAAAGTTTTCAATGTAGATCAAGGGACTTTTTGCGTGTTCTTACATTCAACACAAGTATAGCCAGCACCGCCAAAGCTACAAAAGACATACTTAGCCACGCAGCAAATATTATCTCTGAGCTTGATGCCAGTTGCAACTGCTGGTGCTTTAAAATAATGCCATACAAAGCCCAGAGGGTTACAAGCCCTACAAAAGGATTCCGGCGTACTAGCACCACGAACAACGTCAGCAGTGTGGCAGCCACGATCATCACGACAGCCCAGAAGGCGTCACTCAGGCCCCAACCATCCCAGCCCACGCCTGTTAGCACGGCACTGATGTTAGCAATGGTGGCAATGCAGATCCAGCCAAAGTATATGCTCAGCGGAAACTGAGTGAACCATTTAGAGGCAGCAGAGCGTGTCGCATCGTAAATCCCCAGCCTTAAGTTCATTGCCAGCAGCGTAACCAGTTGTACAAGCATCAACGCAACAGAAACAATAAGCCACTCATACACCCAAACGATGGTCCAGGCGCCGGTAGCTAGGTTGTTAAGTATAAACAGATACTCTATCCGCTGCAGATCCTGATTGGCCTCGTGTGCGGCATCAGCCTTAAAAGCCTTCACCAGGTGGAAAATACAAAACGCTGTTAACGCCAGGTAAATAACTCCCCAGATTGAGAACGTAATGCCGGCAGGCGTGAACAGTGTGGGGTATTGGGCGGATACATCTCCTATAGTCTGGTTATTCAGCAGTTTAAACTGGCTAAGCTGCGACGGCACCAGGTGCACCAGGAAAAACACAGCATTAAGTATCGCTAAGGATTTAATGTTTTTCATTGTTATAAATTGGTAGAACAGGCTTTTATACTTGCTTTCGGGAATCTACGACGAATTGGCACAGAATAACCAGATTGGCTCAGGCGCAATCGAAGTATAAAATTTTTAAAGTCCACAGGTTTACGGATAAAGCACAAGAACTACGAAGCATTTTCTGGATGTATAAAGACTTTGATTTGCAGGTAATTCACTATCTTTCTTAGCTTGAGCTGCGCGAGGACTTAAAATGATTATCTCTTAATCGCTCTGTGCTTTTAAACCTTAGCTACAAACACTGTACTTCTATGAAAAACCTTTTACTACTTATTGCTTTACTAGTTGCACCCTTCGCAGCCTCTGCGCAACAAACCCAGAAACCGGTGCTCCACGGCAAAAACTGGATGGCGATTACAGGTAAACCTTTGGCTGCCACCGCAGGCGCCATGACGTTTCAGAAGGGTGGAAACGCCGTGGACGCTGCCTGTGCGATGCTTGCTGCCACCTGCACCATGTGGGATGTACTGAGTTGGGGCGGTGAAACACAGGCGCTGATTTATAATCCTAAAACAAAAAAAGTATTAGCCATTAACGCCCTTGGTGTTGCGCCAACTGGTGCCACGCCTGAGTTCTTCAAAAGCAAAGGCTATAATTTTCCGCCTGAAAACGGACCATTGGCCGCTACCACACCCGGAACAGCCGGTGGGCTACTGTACATGCTGGCTAACTACGGCACCCTGAGCCTGGAGCAGGTACTGGCACCCGCTATAGAGATGGCTGCCGGCTACCCCATAGAAGCACAAACGGCCAATAGTATCGAACGGAATAAAGAGCTTATAAAGCAGTGGCCTTACAGTAAAAAAGTATTCCTGACGCACCCCGGTGAGGAGAGGGAAGCCCCTGAGGCCGGGGAAATTTTCGTGCAGAAAGACCTGCTGCAAACGCTCAACAAATTGGTAGAGGCCGAACGTACAGCGCTAAAAAAAGGCAAGAGCCGCAAAGAGGCCATCATGGCTGCTTACAACCGCTTCTATAAAGGCGATATCGCCAAGGAATTTGTACGCGGGAGCAAAGAGCAAGGCGGCCTTATTACGATGCAGGACCTTGCAAACTGGCAGCCAATAGAAGAAGAACCGCTTGCCGTAAACTATAAAGGTATAGAAGTATACAAGCTACAGCAGTGGACGCAGGGCCCAACCATGTTGCAGGCGCTGAACATACTGGAAAACTTTGACCTGAAAGGGATGGGCTACAACAGCGCCCCCTACATCCATACGCTTTACCAGACGATGAACCTTGCCTTCGCAGACCGGGACTTTTATTACGGCGATCCATACTTTGCACCGCAGGAACCCATGAAAGGTCTGCTCAGCAAAGATTACGCAAAACAACGAGCAGCACTGATAGATACTAATAAAAATAATCCGCAAATTGGGCCGGGAAACCCTTATCCGTTTGAAGGCAAAACGAATCCTTACTTAAAACTCCTGAAAGAAAGAGGTTTTGAGCTGGATACAACCAAACGCAACTTTGTACCCGCACACGACATCCGTAACGGTTCCTCTATGTCGGAGTACCAGGACAGGCTCTGGAGAGGCACCACCACCATTGAGGCTGCCGATAAAGAAGGTTGGGTGGTGTCTATAACGCCAAGCGGAGGCTGGATTCCGGCTACCATTGCAGGCAATACCGGTATAGGCATGAGCCAGCGTATGCAAAGCTTTGTGTTGGATAAATCGCTCAATCCTTTTAACGTGGTGGAGCCAGGCAAGAGGCCAAGAGTAACCTTAACGCCTTCTATGGCTTTGAAAGACGGAAAACCCTACCTTTCTTTTGCTGTGCAGGGCGGCGATACGCAGGACCAGAACCTCTTGCAGTTTTTCCTGAATGTGGTTGAGTTTGGGATGAATGTGCAGCAAGCCGCTGAAGCTGCCAATTTTAACACAAACCAGCTCTGGCTCTCTTTAGGAGGAACAAAAACGGAGGATAGGCAACCAAAGCCAGGCCACATCCTGCTGCACGACAGCACGCCGGAGGAAGTGCGCTCCAAACTGAAGCAGATGGGCTATACCCTAACTTTTGACGACCGCACCAGCGGCCCAATCAATGCCATCTACTTTGACTGGAAACATAACAGCTTCTGGGGCGGCTCCAGCAACCATGGCGAGGATTACGGAATAGGCTGGTAGTTTACAATCTGCTGCTAATAAGATTCTGCTAGCAGGAAAAACACCCAACGCTTCATAATAGCAACTGCTTTCTCTTTTGTTGATTTAAGGCTCCTGCAGAAAAGCTTTTTTACACTTGCCCATCAGGTGCATACTTCTAAAGTATAAACCTGATGGGCAAGCCTTTTTAAGGCATTCGAATATTTCCGTTGGCATGCTGTAAACAAGATGCGCGCAACACAATTCCCAACTTTAGAAGGTAAAATCCTGAAATTTCAAAAGTTGTTAAAGAAAGTATAAAGCGCCAAAAACCTGCTTTTCAGGTATAGATTACAATGATTTAATGTATAGATTTATTTTATGTTGTAGCTTTACCTCATAAAATAAGTAAGTCAAAAGGGGCTTGCGACTACCGCTCTACTTTCGGCTGATGCCTTAGAAATACGGTTTACTTTATATAATCATTAGCTTAGACTCTTAACAACACTCCTGCATATGAATAACTTGCAATACGAATTCGGAATGGTTGGCCTGGGTGTTATGGGCAGAAACCTGGCCCTTAACATGGCTGATCATGCTGTTTCTGTCATTGGCCTGGACCTGGACCCCGCGAAAGCTGCTGCACTTGAAACAGAAGCAGGAGCCGGAAAACAAGTAAGAGGCACTACCTCCGCTGAGGAATTTATAAACGCTATCCGTCGCCCGCGAGCGCTGATGCTGCTGGTACCGGCGGGTAAGCCCGTAGATGCCTCCATTGCAAGCCTGCTGCCTCTCCTGGAGCCCGGCGATATTATAGTGGACGGCGGAAACTCATACTTCCCCGACACTGACCGACGTGTAACAGAGCTAGCCGATAAAGGCATTCATTTCTTCGGAATGGGTATTTCTGGCGGGGAAAAAGGCGCCCGCTTCGGCCCCAGCATGATGCCGGGTGGCAACCGCGAGGCTTACGAAAGACTGCGCCCTACCTTTGAGGCCGTGGCCGCCAAAGTAAACGCAGAGCCATGTGTAAGCTACCTGGGCAACGGCTCTGCCGGCAACTATGTTAAAATGGTGCACAACGGCATCGAATACGGCATTATGCAGTTGATCGCTGAAACGTACGATCTGCTGAAGCGCGGACTAAATTTCTCAGATGATGAGCTGCAGCGCGTTTTCCAGCAGTGGAACCAGACAGAGCTACAGTCTTTCCTGATCGAAATTACCGGTGAAATTTTGCAGAAGACGGATGAGGAAACAGGTAACCGTTTGGTAAGTATGATTTCGGACAGAGCCCGCTCCAAAGGAACTGGAAAATGGACCTCCCAGAACGCGATGGACCTGCAAGTACCGGTGCCAACCATTGATACGGCTGTGCTCATGCGCGACATGTCTAAGTATAAAGAGGAACGTGTGCAGGCGGCAAAACTACTGCCAAACCATACTTTGCAGGCCGATGCACCAACAGACCGAAACGAGCTTGTAAACCAAATGCGCCATGCGTTCTACTTTGCTATGATTGCAACTTATGCGCAAGGGATGGCTCAATTGCGCGTGGCTTCCGAGGCTTATAATTACGGGCTGCAACTGCAAGAAGTGGCTAAGATCTGGCGCGGCGGCTGCATTATCCGTGCGGTTTGCCTCGAAGATTTCCGACAGGCTTACGAGAAGAACAGTGAATTGCCGAACCTCCTGCTTGACCCTAAAATCGGGCAAGATATGATGGACCGCCAGCAGGACACCAGAGCAATACTGAAACTGGCAATTGATAAAGGCATTCCAATGCCTGCCTTCATGGCCTCTCTCAGCTACTTCGACGCCTACCGTAGCGAAACCTTACCTACTAATTTGATACAGGCGCAGCGCGATTACTTTGGGGCGCATACCTATGAGCGGACTGACAGAGAAGGGATTTTCCATACTCTTTGGAACGTGTAGCTTACATATCAGGCCAGCTTTAAGGCAGCCAGATGCGGAATAACATGTAACCATACTTTACCTTTGCACCAATACCGGGCAACTGATGCATCAGTTTGCTCCGATTATCATCCAACAATACTATACCTGATGAAAGAAACCCAAAAGACGGGACCAACTATAGCAGTAATTTTTGGTGGTACAGGAGATTTGGCGAAACGAAAACTCATACCTGCCTTTTATAACTTGTTTCTGGATGGGTGGCTACCGGAGCAGTTTGCCGTAATCGGTCTAGGGCGCTCAGAACCTGACAATAACGATTTTCAGCAGCACCTGCGCGAAGGGTTAAGCCAGTTCTCGCGCAGCGGCATGCCAACCGACGAGCAGTGGGAAGCCTTCCAGAGTTCCATCTACTACCTCCCTTCCGACATCAACGACCCGGAATCTTACCGGCAACTGGCTGATAGGATTGAAGGCATTGAAGCCATGTGGGGAACCCGCGCCAACAGGCTATTTTACCTGTCTGTGTCGCCAAGGTTTATAGAGGCAATAACGGTGAACCTGGGCTTGGTAGGCATCGCCAGCAACCCGGAACTGGACCGTATTGTGGTGGAAAAGCCTTTCGGACATGACCTGAAATCTGCCAAAAAGCTAAACCAACTGCTCACCCGCACTTTCCAGGAATCCCAGATTTACCGCATAGACCATTACCTGGGCAAAGAAACGGTTCAGAATATTCTGGCTTTCCGCTTTGCCAACGCCCTTTTTGAGCCACTCTGGAACCGGAATTATATTGAGTACGTGCAGATAACGGTGGCCGAGGAAGTGGGCGTAGAAGACCGTGGCGGCTATTACGAAGGTGCCGGCGCTCTGCGCGATATGATTCAGAACCACCTCCTGCAGCTGCTTTGCATGGTAGCCATGGAGCCGCCCATTTCTTTTGAGGCGGAGGAAATCCGTAACAGGAAAGTAGATGTGCTGCATGCCATCAGGCGCTTGTCCCGCGAGGAAGTCGGCAAATATGCTGTTCGCGGCCAGTACGGCCCAGGTTGGATGAAAGGCAAACAAGTACCAGGCTACCGCCAGGAAACAGGCGTAGATCCGAACTCGACAGTAGAGACTTATGCAGCCGTTAAGTTTTACCTGGACAACTGGCGCTGGCAGGGCGTGCCTTTCTACCTGCGCACAGGCAAGCGCATGCAGGAGAAAAGCTCATCCATCACAGTGCAGTTCAGGTCAGTACCGCACATTACGTTTCCGTCTGCCATGTCGGATAACATCCTGCCGAACCGCCTGATCATCAACATACAGCCCCAAATGGATATCCGCCTTCGTTTTATAGCCAAAAAACCGGGCTTGGACATGGCGCTGACTCCGGCTGAAATGGTGTTCGATTTTAATGCTTACTCGCATCAGTCGCTGTCACCGGAAGCTTACGAGACGTTGTTGCTGGACGCAATGCAGGGCGATGCCACTTTATTTATGCGTTCGGATCAGGTAGAAGTTGCCTGGGATGTCATCACTCCGATTCTGGAAACATGGGAGTCCAGGCCTTCGTTGGAGTTCCCGAATTATGCCGCCGGTATGTGGGGCCCTGAAAACGCAGAGGCTTTAATTGCACGCCAAGGCCATACCTGGACGGTATCCGTAACCAAGTAAAAACTTAGAAAGAAAGCATCATGGTAACTGTTTTTAAAGATACGGCCTATCTTAGCCAAAAGGCAGCCGAGCTATTTGTACAGACTGCACAGGAAGCGGTGCAGAAAAACGGAAGGTTTACGGTAGCCTTAACCGGAGGATCATCTCCCAAAATGCTTTACCAATTACTGGCCCAGTCGCCGTATACCGAGCAGGTGCCATGGGATAAAACCTTTATTTTCTGGGGAGACGAGCGATGGGTGCCACTAAGCGATGAGCGCAGCAACGCGAAAATGGCGAAGGAAACGTTACTGGATCAGGTGCCCGTGCCGCAGGAGCAGATTTACCCGATGTGGGAGGATATGGAGCCGGAGCAGTACGCTCAAAAGTATGAGCAGCTCCTAAAAGATCATTTCAAAGACCAGGTACCGGCTTTTGACCTTATTCTGTTGGGCATGGGCGACGATGGACACACAGCTTCCTTGTTTCCGGGCACGGAAGTGCTGCACGAACAAACCAGTTGGGTGAAGGCCTATTACCTTGCGCCGCAATCCATGTACCGCATTACCCTGACTGCCCCTTTGATCAATCAGGCAAAAAAAATCCTGTTCCTGACCTTTGGTAACAACAAGGCTGAAGCACTGTATCAGGTACTGGATGGGGAAAGAAACCCTGAAAAATATCCTTCGCAGCTCATTAAGCCGGAGCACGGCGAGATTTATTGGTTTGTTGATGATAAAGCCGTTTCGAAGCTACTCAAGTATAACTAAATTTTACAGCGAGCGCCTCTTATATTTTATAAGAGGCGTTCGTTTTTTGTGGCTACTCAGAGTATGTAAGCTAATTGCTGCACACTACCTCCCCTGCCCCACCAACCTGAAAACATGAGCAACGTTTAACAGGCTGAACCTAAGCTTTATACCGATGCACTTAATTCATACTTACACTATTGTTATGATGGCTGCGATACTTAACGGCCTCTCTCCGGAGCTAACGTTGAAGCTGGCAGATAAAAAACTCGTAACGCAGCACCAACAACAGACAGAACTTCTGAAAGGCAGCTGGCAACTAACCACTGGCGCAGCACGATTTACACAGTTACCTGCTGGCGCAACAGCTGTAGCCACGTTGGAGGACGGTTATTTTACGGTTGCGTACTTTGATAAAAGCAATAAGGAATTTTTGGGTACCTACGGCGGCACCTATACGTTGGGAGATAATACGCTTACGCAGCATTACGAATACAACACGCTTGATACCGCCCTGGTTGGCACCACAGATAAACTGAACTATACGTTGCAAAAGGGGCAGCTCCAACTAAAAAACAGCAAGGTACAGCAGACGTGGGATAAGGTAGACGAAACTGCTGCAGCATCTCCCCTCCAAGGCACCTGGCGAATTACAGGTCGGGCTGGTCAAAATAGCGAGATTAACCAGATGCGCCGCGGCCCACGCAAAACGCTCAAAATTCTATCCGG
The DNA here is from genome assembly GCF_947495565.1 of uncultured Pontibacter sp. Classification (GTDB taxonomy): domain Bacteria; phylum Bacteroidota; class Bacteroidia; order Cytophagales; family Hymenobacteraceae; genus Pontibacter. Next base: position 15,786 of record NZ_CANLZM010000010.1, on the reverse strand, counting down.
TAACCGCTTTCAGTGGATTGCCTTTAATACCGACACAAAAGAATTCTCCGGAACAGGCGGCGGCACCTATACCGCAGAAAACGGCAAGTACACAGAAACGATCGAGTTCTTCTCCCGCAACTCTAGCCGCGTGGGTGCAAGACTTGAGTTTAACTTTGAAGTTGAAGACGGAAAATGGCTGCACACCGGGCAAAGCAGCACCGGCAAAGAAATAAATGAAGTATGGGAGCGGGAGCACTAAAAATAATTCTTCCTGCTAAAGTAGCGCAAAACCTACTGTACAAGCTGTATACGCTGTTTCCTTTAAAATAATAAACTTCATCAGCGGACTAAAAGCTGGGATTATAAACTTTTTATCGTACATTGTAAGAAATAATGAACAAATACATCTTCTAAAATGTAGTAGATGTATAATAATCAAAATAATATGAATCAAGGAACAGTAAAATTCTTTAATGACCTGAAAGGGTTCGGGTTTATTAAGGAAGCAAATTCAGATCAGGAGTACTTCGTACACGTATCAGGCTTGGTACACGAGATCAAAGAGAATGACGAAGTTACTTTTGACCTGCAAGAAGGAAGAAAAGGACTAAACGCAGTTAACGTTAAGCGTGCTTAGTTTTAACATACAAGTCATCAGTGAAAGAGCCTTACGTTCAGTAAGGCTTTTTTATTTAACTGCGGCTAATCATTTATTCCCCGTTCCTATTAACCAACTTATTACCTAATCCGATGAACAGAAAATATATCGTAAATACCTCCACACGAGAATACTTATGCGTAGCTTTAAAAAAGGGCCAGGATTGGGTACCAAGTAACCAAGACATGCTGCCGAACTTTATGAGCTCGCACGCTACTGAAAGCCCTGCTGACACAGAATTAGTGTCTGGAGAGTTTAATGACAATACTTTTTTTGAAAAATGGATACGCAATGGAACAAACTTCTTGTTCCGTTATTAGTAAAACTAAGTATGTACTCCTTTCTTAGGAGTTTTTAATAAGCAAAATCAAAGATCAATAATAATATATGGGTAGATCACAGGAAACCTTTAGTAAAAAAGAAAAAGAGAAGAAAAGACTTAAGAAAAGGCAGGATAAGGAGCAGAAGAAGGAAGAGCGCAAAGCCTCATCCAACAAAGGCCAGGGACTAGACGAAATGTTAGCCTACGTAGATGACGAAGGTAACATCACCTCTACGCCGCCAGATCCGACCAAGAAAAAGAAAGAGGTAAAGCAGGAGGACATCCAGATTGGTGTGCCGAAGCAGGAAGACCTTGACCCGGCTGACTTAACCAGAACAGGAACCATAACTTTCTTCAACACCTCGAAAGGCTACGGTTTTATCAAAGACAGCGAAACACAGGAAAGTATCTTTGTGCATCAGAATGACCTGGGCAGCCCGGTTAAAGAGAATGACAAGGTTACGTTTGAGGTTGAGAAAGGCTTGAAAGGCCTGAACGCTGTGAATGTAAAGCTCGTCTAGCTTATTAGCTTCCATACTATAACCTCACATGGTCTTGCAGGCCTGTGAGGTGAATCTATATAAGGTGCTCCACTGGGCACCTTTTTTATTTTAGCAGCCATCTCAAAACCATTTTGTCAGACTGCTTGCCTACCTCCTCCTGCCGCTCTACCTCCTCTTCAACATATATCACTTTAACAGCGTATTACCATCACTGTTTAGCACCTGCAATTTACAGTGTGCAGAGGCAACTGAAACTATGATAAAAATGATCTAAAAAATGGCAGAGATAAATATTGAGCGCAAAAAGAAATCTATGTGGCCTTGGGTAATCCTGCTACTCGTCATTATTGGCCTGATTGCCTGGGCTATTTATGAACTAGTAGACGAAGAAGAGCGAGTAGAGTATGAAGAGGTTCCCGCAACCGGCATGGTAGTTCCGCTAAAGCAGGAGCAGGTGCCTACTGCCATCACGACTGTATAAATTGATTAAAAAAAAGAAGCTATGAATAACGATAATTTAAGAAATGAGCGATTGTTACCGCTCAGCGCAATGAAGGATTTTCAGATCGCCAAAGATAATCCGGATGTGCTCGGTTGGCACGTGATTGGAGCAGACGGAGAAAGTATAGGAATGGTAAAAGACCTTATTGTGGACCAGCAGGCGATGAAGGCCCGCTACCTCTCTGTAGTGGCTGACCGCAGGTACTTTAACACAGATGCCGACCAATTCCTGTTACTGCCCATTGGTGTGGCAGCTCTGGACAAAAAAGGAAAGAAAGTTTTTGTGTCGGCTATAGATTCCAGGTCTCTAGGCAACTACCCTATTTACCCAGGCGGCCCCATCACCGACAATTACGAATATGCTGTCAGGGATACGCTGCAGAGGTCGCAGCGCGATACGCTGGCCAACACCTCGCAAGATTACAAAGCAGAATTTGAGGAGGCGCTGCACCAGAACGAGCCACGCCAGAGCAATATCTCTGATGATTTCTATGATGACAGCACATTTGACGAAAACCGCTTTTATACCTCAGACCAGGAGGTGCATCGGGAGAAAATCTACTCCTCGAGAGATTACGACAATTCAGATGACTATGCTGCCGCCAACTTGCAGCAGGAAAACAGAAGTCCTAAGTCTGTGGAAGATTCTATCGCAACCATCGAAAGACTTGAGCAGCTGCGGGAAAAAGGTTCTATAACCGAGGAGGAGTTTATACTTCTCAAAAAAAGAGCATTAGACTTGTAGCAATAATCTCAGCTCAAAAATTAAGTAATCCGCCCTGGCTGCTAATATTCTATGAAGCGGGCAGGGCGGATTACTTGGTTTTTGACTAATTTATACTTTGTTAAATACCTTAATCTCAGGTATATTTATTGTCTTTAGTGCGTGTTGCTGTTTTATACTTGCTGAAGCGAATTGTTCGGTTCGCTGCGCCTGCAGCTTATTTTGCATCTTTACCCAGCTCCTGCTCTACCTGAAGCATATTTTCCAATCCTCTGAAAAAGGCATCCGGGCTAAAGGAAATGCTATCAATTCCATGCTGCACCAAAAAAGCCGCATATTCCGGGTAGTCGCTGGGTGCCTGGCCACACAGCCCAACTTTGGTGCCGGTTTTACCAGCCTTCTGAAGCGTCATTATAATCAGTTGCTGCACTGCCGCATCAAATGGCGAAAAGATATCGCTCAGTAAACCAGAATCTCTGTCTGCTCCTAAAGTTAGTTGCGTAAGGTCGTTGGAGCCGATTGAAAAACCGTCAAAGTGTTCGGCAAATTCTTCGGCCAGCAGGGCATTGCTGGGAACCTCAACCATCACGTAAATTTCCAGTCCATTATCACCTCGTTTCAGGCCATACTTCGCCATCAGGTCTGTTACCTTTTCTGCCTCTTCTATGGTTCTGCAAAACGGTATCATCAGCTTAACATTTGTTAATCCCATGTCTTCACGCACCCGCTTCATGGCACGGCATTCTAGCTCAAAACCTTCTTGGTACATGACATGGTAATAACGGGAGGCACCTCTTAAACCAATCATCGGGTTAGATTCTTCAGGTTCAAACTGCCGTCCGCCCACCAGGTTAGCATACTCATTGGATTTAAAATCGCTCATGCGCACAATCACATCTTTGGGGTAAAAAGCTGCCGCAATTATACTTGTGGCTTCGGCCAGCTTCTCTACAAAGTAGTCTTCTTTGTTTGGGTAGTGATGCGTGAGCTGTTCTATTTTTTCACGTGCCTCGGCGTTCTTTACCTCAGCGAAGTGCTTCAGCGCCATCGGATGTATCTGTATAGAATTGTTGATGATGAACTCCATCCGCATGAGTCCTACGCCATCGTTCGGTAGAAAAGAGTATTTAAATGCTTGCTCAGGGTCTCCAAGTATAAGCATAGCTTTGGTTTTAGTTTTACCCAGTTTGCTCATGTCGGTCTGTTTTTCACTCCATTCCAGTTTGCCTTCATACACATAACCGGTCTCCCCTCCTGCCGTAGACACGGTAACTTCCTGCCCGTCTGCTATTGCCTGGGTGGCATTGTTGGTGCCGAGCACAGCTACCGCCCCTACCTCACGGGCTACAATGGCGGCATGGCTGGTGCGCCCCCCCTGCTCGGTGATAATAGCAACAGCTTTTTTTAGGATAGGGTCCCAGTCCGGGTCTGTTTTACGGGTAACCAGCACCTCCCCCTCCTGTAATTTGTCGATCTCGGCGGGCGAATGCAAAATGCGGGCAGTGCCAGACACTATGCGGTTGCTTAGCCCAATGCCTGCACAAAGCACTTTGCCTTCTTCCTTTAAAGTATACTCTGTAAAACAAGATTGATCTTTATGCTGGCTTTGCACGGTTTCGGGCCTGGCCTGCACAATAAATAACTCTCCGGATAAGCCATCTTTAGCCCATTCAATATCCATTGGTTGCTTATAGTGCTCCTCAATGCGTTTGCCCCATTTTGCTAGCTGCACCACCTCGCTGTCCTGCAGCACAAAAAGCTCTTGTTTGTCTTTTGGGGTATCCAGGTTGAGGATAGCCTCAGATGGCTGCTGCAGCTCTCCTTCCTTTTTCTCGGCATACACCATCGTTTTAGCTTTGCTACCTATCTTATGAGAAATGATAGGCTGCTTTGCCTCGCCTAAAAGTGTTTTAAAAACCACGAACTCATCGGTGTTTACGCTACCCTGCACAATATTTTCTCCTAGGCCCCAGGAACCGGAAACAACAATGACATTCTCGAATCCCGTATCAGGATCCAGGGTGAACATGACTCCGGAGCAGGCTTCATCGGAGCGGACCATGGTTTGCACTCCTACTGACAGTGCAACCTGCATATGCTCAAACTTATTGTCTACACGGTACTTGATTGCTCTGTCTGTAAATAAAGACGCATAGCTGTGGTGGCAGGCATTGTAGAGGTTATTAAGCCCGATTACGTTCAGGTATGTTTCCAGCTGGCCGGCAAAACTAGCAGTCGGCAAATCTTCGGCAGTGGCACTACTACGTACAGCCAACGATATTTCATCGCCATATTCTTTCAGTAAGTACTGGTATCCTTTTTCTATTTCTTGCCTGATCTCCTCCGGAAACTTACACTGCAGTATAAGCTCACGCGCTTGCCTGCCTACTTCCGCTAAGTTACTGAACTGGTGTGTGTCCAAGCTGCTCAGCACCTCTCCCAGCCGCTCCTTTAAGGTGTTGTGTTCCAGAAAGTACCAGTACGCATCAGCAGTGGTGGCATACCCATCCGGCACATTTATACCTTCCGGATTCAGCTGGTTGTACATTTCTCCGAGAGAGGCATTTTTACCGCCTACCTTGCTCAAATCCTGGTAATTGATATCTCTAAAGTACTTGATGAATGGCTCCATAGCGGTAATTTTAAGTATGCAGAAAAAGGTTTGCGGCGCTGATTTTTGAATGGATCAAATTAAAAAGCTCTTCGTGCATCGTGTGTACTTATTCTACTAACGCTTATACTTTTATCAGGTTCACATCATACTTTATAACAAGACAATTGTCGCTTTATTTTAGTTATTTACCTCGCTTATTGCTGATTATAAGACGTATACATAAAGCACCAAACCTATAATTTCAAATTTAAAAATCCCGCCTTCACTCTCACTATCTGGCTTTAAGGCTTGTAATATATGTGTGACTTAGGTCACTGTATAAATTGTGATCAGCTTGTAACTTTGTAAAAGTTAAGCCTGCAAGCACACCCAAAATTGGGTTAGAGGCACTAACAGCGGACAATAAAAACTTGCTTATAACTTGTTAAGTATAAACAAACTAGAAGCACAAAGACCTGACTTATGAAAATAAAACAATTTGAAGACAAAGGATTAGCTCACTACTCCTACGCTATATTAAGTGAAGAAACGAACGAGGTGGTACTGGTAGACCCAGCTCGCGACCCACAGCCATACTATGATTTTGCAGAAGACGCCAAGGCAAAGATTGTAGCCGTAATAGAAACGCACCCGCATGCCGACTTTGTGAGCTCTCATTTGGAGGTGCACGAGAAAACCGGTGCTACAATTTATGCGCATAGTATGGTAGGCGCTGATTATCCGCACAAGCCGCTCGACGAAGGTGCGGAGCTGCAGATAGGAGAAGTTAAACTGAAATCGCTGCACACGCCCGGCCACTCGCCAGACGGCATCAGCATTGTGCTGGAGCACGAAGGCAAGAACAAGGCTGTGTTTACAGGCGATACGCTGTTTATAGGTGATGTTGGCCGCCCCGACCTGCGAGAGAGTGCCGGTAACATTACGGCAAAGCGCGAGGAGCTGGCCCGCCAGATGTATAGCAGCACCCGCGAAAAACTGATGAAGCTGGCCGATGATGTGACAGTTTATCCTGCGCACGGAGCGGGAACACTTTGCGGCAAAGGACTCAGCGAAGCCAACAGCAGCACCATCGGCGCTGAGAAAAGGAGCAATTACGCCCTTCAGCAGATGACCGAGGATGAATTTATTAAGTTACTCACAGAAGATCAACCTTTTATTCCGAAATATTTTGGCTATGATGTTGGCCTCAACAAACAGGGGGCACCGGCTTACCTCAAAAGTATAAAAGGCGTTGCCAGGTTGGAGAAAAACTTCACCCCTGATCCTGGTACTATTATTATAGATGCCCGAAGCGAGAAAATTTTCAAAAAAGGACACCAGAAAGGCGCCATCAACATCCAAAACGGTAATAAATTCGAGACTTGGCTGGGCAGTATAGTCGGGCCTGATGAAAGTTATTACCTGGTGGCTGAAAACGAAGAGGAACTGTCTGAGCTGATTAAGAAGGCGGCGAAAATTGGTTATGAACTTCTGGTAAAAGGCGCTTTTGTAATGGACGAGGAAGCGGAAATAAACTCCCCGCAGCTCGATGTACAGAAGTTCAAGCAGCACCAGGATAAGTATACGATTGTGGATATCCGTAATGAGTCTGAAGTGAAGAAGGGCAAGTTCTTTGAACATGCCATCAACATTCCGCTACCGGAACTGCGTGAGCGTGCGCAGGAAATCCCGACTGATAAGCCAGTGGTAGTGCACTGCGCAGGCGGCTACCGCTCAGCAGCAGGCAGCAGTATTGTAGAGGCGGCTCTGCCCGATGTGAAAGTACTCGACCTTAGTGAGGCTGTAAACGACTTCCAGAACATGTAGCATTTAGCCGAATTTAACTTATCAGACCAGTGCATGTGCCTAAAGCGCATGCACTGGTTTTTTATTTTAATGCTTAACTTCGGACATCATACTTACCGCCCTTACCTGAAGCGATTTTAAGGGCTGTGCCACATTAGCTTACAACTATGGAAATATTAGATAAAGAAAGTATACTGCAGCAGTTCCCGCAGCTAGAACAGCCCCTGCTGGATGAAGTGATAAAAAACAGCACCCTGAAAGCGGTAGCAGAAGGCGAAGAAGTGATGCGTACCGGGCAATACATTAAATCTACGATACTCTTGCTGAGCGGCCTGCTGAAAGTATACCGCGAAGACGATGAAGGCAATGAGTTTTTGATGTACTACCTGGAGCCCGGAAACGCATGCGCCATGTCTATGATGTGCACCGCCCGCAACGAGAAGAGCCAGATTCTGGCCAAAGCCGTACTGCCCTCAGAAGTTATACTTATACCGTCGCATCTCTCAGAAGTATGGTTAGGCAAGTATAAAACCTGGCACAACTTTGTGATAGCATCTTACCGCCAGCGCTTCGAGGAGCTGCTGCAGACGTTGGATAGCGTTGCTTTTAAAGGTCTTGATGAACGCCTCCTTTTTTATCTGAAAAGACATGTACAGGTAAGCGGCAAAGAAATCAGGCTGTCGCACCAACAGATTGCGGTAGAGTTGAACAGCTCCCGTGAGGTTATTTCCAGGCTGCTTAAAAAACTGGAGCAAACAGGTGCACTTACCCTGCACCGCAGCTACATAGAAGTCCACGACCTGGAAAACATCTGACAAACCTCCTCTCAGTATACTTGAAACAACTATAAAAACGGCTAATAAGTTAAGCAGAGCGTATTGCAGAGCAACTAGCAGGCATTTAAACCTATGTTTTTCCCTCTGTGATAATAGTCACTGTGTTAACAACTGGCATACTTTACTTTTGTAGCAGTCATACAAAAAACTTAACATTCTTAACAAATGGAAATATTAGGATACATGGCAGCCTTGGTTATTGGCCTTTCGCTTGGCCTGATCGGGGGCGGCGGTTCCATACTTACTGTTCCTGTGCTTGTATATTTGCTCGGTTTAAGCCCGGTTATTTCAACAGCTTACTCTCTTTTTATTGTTGGACTAACCAGCCTTGTCGGCTCTTATAAGTTTTATAAAAGCGGTTTAGTGAGCCTGAAAACTGCGGTGGTTTTTGGTATACCTTCCATCATAGCGGTGTACATAACACGTCGGTACATCGTGCCGGCCATTCCGGAGAATATTTTTTCGGTGGGAGATTTTATGGTAACCAAAGGTGTGCTGCTAATGCTGCTCTTTGCAGGCCTTATGGTATTTGCCTCCATCAGTATGATCCGGAAGAAAAAAGCGCCTGCCAAACCCGTTGATCCGGTGGATGAAAACATTGATACTGCGCTTCATGTGGAGCAGGAGAACCCCAATGCACCGCATCCAAAACCAAAATTCAACTATGGCGGCATATTGGCAGAAGGCGTTGTGGTTGGCACACTTACAGGCTTGGTTGGAGCTGGCGGAGGCTTCCTGATTATACCTGCTTTGGTGCTTTTCAGCAAGCTCGACATGAAGATGGCAGTGGGCACTTCTTTGCTCATAATTGCGGCAAAATCGCTTTTTGGCTTTATAGGCGATATCTTTAACTATGAAATCAACTGGCTTTTCCTCGCTATTTTCTCCAGTATCTCAATTGTAGGTATCTTTGTGGGTTCTTACCTGTCAACTAGGATTCATGCCGATAAACTGAAAACGTCTTTTGGCTGGTTTGTACTGTTGATGGGCATTTATATCATTGCAAAAGAACTTCTTTTTTAAATAAGCATTTTGTTTTAAGTCGCTAAAAAGACTTTTAAGCAGCGCTGTTAAATTGGTCATCCTGAAAGAAGGGCGGCCCTGGAATTTTAAAATACTAAGTATACTCATCATGAAAGTAGAGCAGATCTATACCGGATGCCTGGCACAAGGCGCTTACTACATCGAGAGCAATGGCGAAGCTGCTGTCATCGATCCGTTACGTGAGGTAAAGCCATACATTGACAGAGCCGAGAAAAACGGTGTAAAAATAAAGTATGTGCTGGAGACGCATTTCCACGCCGATTTTGTGTCCGGCCACCTGGATCTGGCTAAAGCGACTGGTGCTGAGATTGTTTTCGGCCCCAACGCGCAGCCTTCCTTTAAAACGCACATCGCCACAGACGGAGAAGAACTGAAGCTCGGAAACGTTACAATAAAAGTGCTACACACGCCTGGCCATACTATGGAGTCTACTACTTACCTGCTGAAAGATGAGACCGGGAAAGACTACGGCATCTTTACAGGCGACACGCTTTTTATAGGTGATGTGGGACGTCCGGACCTAGCCGCAAAATCCAGTATGTCAGAGGCGCAACTGGCAGAGCACCTTTACGACTCGCTGCGCAGTAAAATAATGCCGCTTGCTGATGATGTGGTTGTTTACCCGGCACATGGGGCTGGTTCTGCCTGCGGCAAAAACATGAGCAAGGAAACTACTGATTTACTGGGCAATCAGAAAAAAAGCAATTACGCCCTCCGCGCCGATATGACGAAGGAAGAGTTTGTGAAAGAAGTGACAGATGGTTTGCTGCCTCCTCCGGGCTACTTCCCGATGAACGTGAAGATGAACAAGGAGGGCTATGCCAACATAGACGAGGTAATGCTTAAGGGCCTGCAGGCGCTTACGGCAGAGGCTTTTGAGGCCGCAGCTAACGAAACAGGGGCTTTGGTGCTTGATACCCGGAAGCCCGGTGACTTTGCGAAAGGCTACATTGCGAATGCCATTAACATTGGCATAGACGGTAATTTTGCCCCTTGGGTAGGAGCGCTCATACCGGACATTCAGCAGCCAATCCTTTTCATAGCCGATGAAGGCCGTGAGGAAGAGGTGGTAACAAGACTGGCCCGGGTTGGCTACGATAACGCAATCGGTTACCTGCAGGGAGGAATGCAGCAATGGGAAAACACCGGCAAAGAGACAGATACAGTTAGCTCTATTTCCGCTACCGAGTTTGCCAAACGTTATGCGCAAAATAACAGCCTGCAGGTAGTGGATGTGCGTAAGCCGGGTGAGTTTCAGGCGGCGCATATGGCAACAGCACAGAGCACTCCGCTGGATTACCTGAATGATCACTTGGCAGAGCTTCCTAAGCAAGCAGAAATGTACCTGTACTGCGCCGGTGGTTACCGCTCCATGATTGCAGCCTCTATCTTGAAAGCCAGAGGGTATGACAATGTGGTGAACGTAGAAGGCGGCTATAAGGCCATTGCCGAAACCGATGTCCCCCAAACAGCCTTTGTTTGCCCATCCACACTCAAGTAGAATCCCTAAGCCGGGGTTTGCAGTTTGATAGCAAACCCCGGCCATATCTTACTATTCCCGCCTCTATAAAAATAGCCGTTACGTGACCAAAGTCACTGAACCGGGCCTGCCATCTTCCGATCTTTGTAAAGAATAAAAAATAGTTATGTGCCATTAAAAGATCAGGCAGTGTTTCATCTATTCAGGAAAAACGCGAAGAAATACGATGACCTTACTGGCAGCACCTTTAAAAAGGAGTTTGAGAGCAAGCCAACGGCTATACTTATTGACGTAAGAAGGCCCAGCGAATTTTCGGCAGGCACACTATAGGGAGCGCATAACATGGATGTTACATCTGTACAGTTTCAGCAAACCCTGAAAAAGCTAGATAAGGACAGAGCATACTTCCTGTTCTGCCGCAGCGGTAGCCGCAGTGGCACAGCCTGTAAGATCATGTCTGTGCACGGCTTAACCGTATACAACCTTGCCGGAGGCATCAGTGCCTGGCCCCGGTAATATCTCCTTTACTGGCACCTGGTTACAAGTATAAACACCATCGCTTAATTTAAATATTATGATAGAATTTTTGAGCCAGCCATGGCCATGGTATACGTCAGGCACTTTGATTGCTTTGGTCATGGTGCTGCTGCTGTTCTTTGGTAAGTCGTTTGGCTTTTCCTCTAACCTGCGCGTCATTTGCTCCGCCTGTGGCGCCGGAAAGCATGTTAAGTTTTTCGACTTTAACTGGCGCAGCCAAGTATGGAACCTGCTGTTTCTGGTAGGTGCTGTTTTAGGCGGTGTCATTTCCTCTCAGTTTCTGGCCGGAGACGCTCCGGTAGCTATCTCGCAGGAAACTATCCGGGACCTCAGCGCACTAGGTTTCTCTGCACCAGACGATCTGCAGCCGGAAGAGATTTTCAGTATGGAGGCGCTGTTTTCAGTTAAAGGCTTTTTGTTGCTACTGGTGGGCGGTTTTATGATTGGCTTTGGCTCACGTTATGCTGGCGGCTGTACCTCAGGCCATGCCATCAGCGGTTTATCTAACCTGCAGCTGCCATCGCTCATTGCCGTAATAGGATTTTTTATAGGCGGGCTTATCACCACCTATTTCCTGCTGCCCCTAATTTTCTAAGCATCACTTAAAAAGAACTCAACCCGTGAAAGGATTAAAATATATATTAGCCGGCATCTTGTTCGGCATTGTCATGAGTAAGTCAGAAGCCATTTCGTGGTACCGCATCCAGGAGATGTTCCGCTTCCAGGCTTTTCATATGTATGGCATTATTGGTACAGCCGTGGTGTTGGGGGCGCTCGCAACTTATATCATCAAAAAGTATAACCTCCGCGATTACCAAGGTAACCAGATCGTGTTTACGCCGAAGGAGAAGTCTGTGTCGCGCTACCTTTTTGGAGGTACTATCTTCGGACTGGGCTGGGCGCTGACAGGGGCTTGCCCTGGCCCGATGTTCGTAAATATCGGCCATGCCTATTGGGCCATACTGATAGCGGTGGCGGGCGCAATTGGCGGGACGTTCTTTTATGGCGTAATCCGAGATAAGCTGCCTCATTAACAATAGGCTTTAAAGCAGGAGCAAACAGGCAGGTTAATGTCTGTTTGCTCCACAACGTATGATTCTTTAAATTTACGATATCTGCTATGGCTGTACAGCAGCAAGTATAATTGCCTCCAGCTATTTCAGGTTTAAAGCAATTGCTCCAGGCACTTGTTAAAGATTGTTTATGAGAACCTACCTGCTCTTATTTCTTAGTGCTATGCTTTTGCTCTTTGTTTTGCCAAACTCGGGCAGAACCGGAAGTGAGGTGTCTGGTATGGAGCACGGTTTCATAAAAAAGTCGTGTGCGGCTAAACGCCTTGCAAAACGCGCCTGCGTGAAAGGCTGCTTAAAGCATCAGACGCATTCAGATAATCAGCAATCGACTAACACAGTTACCGACTGCAGTCAAACCTTTTATGCTGTTGTTGCTCAAACTCAGGAGCGCAGCAAATTCGTAACGCTACCTCAGCGCCAAAAAGGCTCCCCAGTTTTTACGGAGCACCTCCCTCCTTACCTAAAAGCAGAGCGCAAGCCGCCTCGCTTTACCAAAGTATAAATTTTGAGTATGCACTACCTTTGAAATGGTGTGTGCCTAAGCTGCTCTACATTTAATGTTTATTTTGGTAATTGTTGTGCTTGCAATGACTTCTGATGCAGCATTTTTTAGGCGGCTAAAAAGTTATTTATACTTTAAAAACTGCTCCAGATGCGCAAAATCAGGGGCAGGATGCAATTCTTTTAGGTAATCATCTGCTTGCAAGGCTATACTATTTAATAGCTGGTAGATGCAGATATCAATTAAAACCACTCACAATGAAGAAGCAAAAATTCTCCTTGAAAAATATACCGGGTTGGGCTGTTATGCTTGCCGTATTCGGGATTTTATACTTAACCGGACTGCACACAGAGGCCATTGGGCAGGTGCAGCGCCTCCTGCTGGCAACAGGCATCCGGAACGCCGATGTACCGGAAATACCTACGCAACAGCCAAACAACGCCGCCGTCGTGCATAACGCTGCAACAACCGGAACGGCTATGGCTGGAGCCGGCTTTAAGATGGTAGATTTAGATGGCAAGCAGGTAAGCTTTGAAAGCCTGAAAGGCAAGGTAGTGTTTATGAACATCTGGGCTACCTGGTGCCCGCCGTGCGTAGCCGAAATGCCTAATATACAGAAGCTATACGAGAAGGTTGGCTCTGATAAAATTGCTTTTGTGATGCTGTCTGTAGATGAGGGCGGCATGGAGAAAGTAAAGAAGTTTATCGACAAGAAAGGCTTTACGTTCCCGGTTTATATGCCGGCCAGCCAGCTTCCGCGGGAGTTTTACTCCAACGCCATCCCAACTACCTTCATACTATCACCGGAAGGAAAAATAGTGGCAAAGCAGGAAGGAATGGCCGATTACGACACCAAAGAAGTACGTGAGTTCCTGCAAGGAATGGTTAAAAAATAGATAGCAAACAGGCAGTCTGCTCCGCTTTGGGCAGGCTGCTTTTTTAAAATTTATACTTCATACTGATCATGAAAAAGCTAGTCGCCATTGGTGTAATTACAGTCTTGTTTTCATCCTGCGGCACAGAGCAAACAACAAATAATGTAGCGGCCACAGGCGCTGTTACAGATTCAGAAATTGGCAAGGTGGTAAAGGTGCAGCCAATTGGCAGCCAGGATGCTAAAAACCTGCTGGCTAAACAGCAAGACATAGTCATTCTGGATGTACGCACTCCGCAGGAATTTAACAGTGGCCACTTAACCAATGCACAGCACATTGATTTTTTTGCCCCTGATTTTGCACAGCAGCTTACAAGCCTGGACACCAGCAAACCCTACCTGGTATACTGTGCCGTAGGCGGCAGAAGCCGTAAAGCCGTTCGCGTGATGCAGGAGCTGGGCTTTAGTGTGGTATATGATGCCAACGAAGGATATGCCGCTCTCCAAAGGGCGGGTATAGCTGTAGAGCAGTAATAAATTTCACGCAAGTATACTTTAGAACCAACGCAACAGGCGCAGTTTTTGCCTTAGTGGGTAATGGTATGAATGCAGCAAAAACGGCCTCAGCAAGTCATTCAGCTGTGCAAAATAATCCTGAGGCTGATCTCTAATCTCAGGTTAAATGAAAGGATATATGGAGAAATACTGGAACATTTTCGTTTCGTCATTCACGGATTATGGCGGCTACCTGTGGCGCGAAATACTGAACCCGGGTTGGGGCAATTATTTCTACTGGCTGGTGGGCATCTCGCTTTTCTTCTGGTTACTGGAAATCATACTTCCGTGGCGGCAGCAACAAAGCAAGATCCGGCAGGATTTCTGGCTCGACAGCTTTTACATGTTCTTCAATTTTTTTCTGTTCTCGCTTGTCGGTTTCAACGCCATCTCCAACATCGGCGTGCAGGCTTTTAATGATTTTCTGGCGCTGTTCGGCATCCGGAACCTGGTAGCGTTTGAGGTACAGTCGTGGCCGGTTTGGGCGCAGCTGCTAACGCTTTTCGTGCTGCGCGACTTCATTCAGTGGAATGTGCACCGCCTGCTGCATCGTTCTGATTTTCTGTGGCGCTTCCATAAAGTGCACCACTCGGTGCAGCAGATGGGTTTTGCCGCACACCTCCGCTTCCATTGGGGCGAAACAGTTGTTTACCGCACGCTAGAGTATATTCCGCTGGCAATGATCGGTTTTGGTATTCAGGATTTTTTTCTGGTACACATTTTCGCCACAGCCATCGGGCACTTTAACCACTCAAATTTTCACCTTCCGCTGGGGCCTTTCCAGTATATATTCAATAACCCGCAGATGCACATCTGGCACCATGCCAAACACATGCCGCGGCGCTACGGGGCAAATTACGGCATCAGCCTAAGCGTGTGGGATTATCTTTTTGGCACAGCCTATATGCCAGAAAATGGACGGGATATTGAGCTTGGTTTTGAAGAGGTGGAGCAGTATCCGAAGTCATTTATAGAGCAGCAGCTGCATCCTTTCAGAGATAAGACAACCGAAGTGAGAGACACCGCAACGGCAGAGGAGCCGCAGAAACTACAGAACGCCTGAATATTAAAGAATTTGCTGTGATGTATTGATGCCTTTACACTTTCAGCAAACCACCGAATACGAGCAGCAAAGCAGATAATTACAGCTGCTTTTAGCGTTTAATTTCTATATTTACACCAGACATCAATCAAACAACAGCATGTATCTAGGATTACAGCATTTACACTCTTACATGGGCTACCTGGTGCTCTTGGGGTTGCTCATCAGCTTTGGCACTGCGCTGGCAGGCTTATCTGGCAACAAAGTCTTTACCGATAAAGACAGAAAACTGGGCCTTCTCGGCCTAATTCCAACTCACCTGCAGTGGGTAATCGGGGTTATTTTATACTTTGTGTCGCCGCTGGGCATGAAAAACTTCTCTGGCGAGGCTATGGGAGATTCAGTTTCCAGGCTATACATTCTGGAGCACCCGCTTACCATGATCATTGCCGTTATTCTGATTACGGTAGGCTACTCCCGCGCGAAGCGCCAGATCGGAACCGACAGCAAAGGGTTTAAAAGTATTGCCATTTTCTACGGCATCGGCCTGTTACTTATACTTCTTCGTATTCCGTGGAACGCCTGGCTAGGTAACTAAGTCTATTTTAGAAATCAAGAATTTACAGCCGCTCTGCCACCACGCAGGGCGGCTGTTTTTATTTAGAAAGGTATAAAAGTACTAGAAGCTATCTCATAAATTGTTTAAGCAGAATCAGCATACAAGCCAGCAGAATAAAAGCCTTGAAGTTCTCTT
>NZ_CANLZM010000009.1 GCF_947495565.1 uncultured Pontibacter sp. | reverse complement strand
CTGAGACAATGATACGAGTGGCTATGATTCACTTGATGCTTAAAAAATTATCAAAATAAAATCAAAACAGCCTCTAAGAATTATGAATTAAGAATTAGGAATGGGGACTCAGTGATTTTTAAAGTATATTAAACATCCTGTTTATACTTTGATCCTGAGAATCCTGATCCGGAAAAATTACCATATATGAGCGACAACTCCACAGAAGCCATACGCTTGCAGGCGCAGCGCTCGGAGTACCGCGAGCACTCAGTACCTTTATACCTTACCTCCAGCTTTGTGTTTGAGGATGCTGAGCAGGCGCGTGCCGTGTTTGCAGAAGAAGAGCAAGGGCAAGTATACTCGCGCTATGCCAACCCGAACGTAGACGAGCTTTTACAGGAACTGTGCCACCTGGAGAAAGCCGAAGACGGTTTTGCTTTTGCCTTTGGTATGGGTGCTATCTTCGGGAGCCTAGCGGCACTCCTGCAGTCCGGCGACCATGTGCTGGCCGCGCGGTCTTTGTTCGGGTCTACGCACCAACTGCTCACCAAAACATTCCCGAAGTGGGGCATTAGTTATACTTATGCCGATGCCGCAAAGCCGGAAGAATGGGAAAGCCTGATTACACCAGCCACCAAACTCATCCTCATCGAAACACCCTCTAACCCAGGTCTGGAACTGATTGACCTGGAGTGGCTGGGTGAGCTGAAACGCAAGCACAACCTGCTGCTGGTAGTGGATAACTGCTTTGCCACGCCCGTGCTGCAAAACCCTATAGAGTATGGTGCGGACCTGGTGCTGCACTCGGCTACCAAGTATATCGATGGGCAAGGGCGCGTGTTGGGTGGCATTACCGTAGGCCGGAAAGATCTGATAGCGGAGGTGCGTTACTTCGCCCGCCACACCGGCACGGCCATGTCTCCTTTTAACGCCTGGGTACTTTCTAAAAGTCTGGAAACGCTGCAGCTGCGTGTAGAGAAGCATTGCGAAAACGCTTTTAAAGTGGCAGAAGCGCTTTCCGGAAACCCAACACTGGAAAAAGTGAATAACCCGTTTTTACCTGATTTCCCGCAGTATGAATTGGCCAAAAAGCAGATGCTCTTAGGGGGCGGAATTGTTACGCTGGAAGTAAAGGGAGGCTTCGACGCTGCAAAAGCTTTTATCGACAAGCTGCAGATGATCAGCATCAGCGCCAACCTCGGCGATACGCGCACTATTGCCACACACCCGGCTTCTACCACACACTCAAAACTTTCGGAAGAGGAACGCGCTGCCACCGGCATCACGTCCGGCCTGGTACGCATTTCGGTTGGGTTGGAGCGTGTGGAGGATATTATCGCGGATCTGGAGCAAGCGCTGCGGTAGTGAAGAATGTGTAAGTCATTTTTTAAGGGTAGAATTTTTTGCATATTATGTTCCGCACACATGCCGCGAGTTTTCAACTCGTGGTTATTATGAGGCAAGTTTTCAACTTGCTTTCTGCGCGAGCAGAAAAAAAATGTCTCCTTTTTCAGCAGGAGGATCTTTCCTGGCCAAAATATAGAATACAACATCAGGGATTGAAATAGTTGCTTCTGCAAAGCAAAGCAGTTAGAAACTGCTGGTAAACACAACCTCCAGTTTCCGCTGCGCTCATACTAGCGATATTGTTAGAAAAATTGTGGAACAGGAAAGACTTTCTCGCTTGATAACGGTTATAGTTTGGACCTTTAACAAGTTGAGTTACAAACTCAACCCATAACTAGCCACAAGTTGAAAACTTGCGGCAGAGCCTTACTGTCATCCTGTAAGGATTTTGGTAGCCCATAACGTTGGCTTATCCCTACTTACCATGAGGTTCTTTACCGAATGGCAATTTCTTATATCAAGACTTAGCAGCAGGATAACTACAAATACTAATTTCAACGAATCGCCCACTATCCGCTTGCATGGCAGCAATTGCCGCAGTAGTTTGCAGGTATAGGTAATCAAACTGTTATTATGGAAGTTAATTTAACACGCGTAGACCAGGATTTTCACTTCGAGGCCACAGGCTCTTCCGGAGTAGTCCTGAATATAGATGGCTCACCGGAGATTGGCGGACACAACGCCGGCGCCCGCCCCATGGAAATGCTCCTGATGGGCTTAGGCGGCTGCAGCGCCATCGACATCATACAGATTCTCAAGAAAAAGCGGCAGCAGATCGATTCGTTTAATATTAATGTGAAAGCGGAGCGGGTGCCGGGAGAAGTACCATCGCTGTTTAAAGCTATTCACATACATTTTATACTTGGCGGGCCGCTGGAGGAGCAAAAAGTGCAGCAAGCTATCCAATTATCTATGGAAAAGTACTGCTCCGTAGCCATGATCCTCTACAAAACTGCGACAATCGACTACACTTTTGAGTTGGTAGGCTAACACTCATCCCTGCTGTGAGCTTCCAGCTCGTAGAGGAGCATAAGGTAAGCTTTCAGCTTGCGTGTAGCTTGCTAAGTATAGTGTATAAAGAGCTGCTTTAGCAGGTATGATTTGGTACTAGCAAGCTGAAAGCCTGAAGCAGTAAAACAGAAAAGCCGCTGCAGTTTATACTTGCAGCGACTTTTTTATACTTTATGGCCTAAGCGTTTGCTTGTGCCTGGTTGTTTAGTACTCAATTTCGGCAACCATACCCGCGCCAACGGTGGCGAAAGAGGTTTCATCCATAAGTATAAACCCACCGTTCGAGCGGTTGTCGGCATACTTATCGAGCAGGAGCGGGGCAGCCGTTTTGATCTGCACCCGGCAAATATCGTTCAGCTGAATCTGGTCCACATCCTCCAGATGGTCGAGGGTGTTGATATCAATCTTGTAGTCGATGCTTCTTACCACGCAGCGCGTTTCGGTGGAGTTGTGGCGGAGCAGCAGTTTAGCGCCTGGCTTCAGGGCTTTGTTGTGCATCCAGCATACTTCTGCCTCAAACTCCTGCGCTAC
This sequence comes from uncultured Pontibacter sp., assembly GCF_947495565.1. Lineage (GTDB taxonomy): Bacteria > Bacteroidota > Bacteroidia > Cytophagales > Hymenobacteraceae > Pontibacter. Next base: position 200,652 of record NZ_CANLZM010000009.1, on the reverse strand, counting down.
TTCCAGGCCATCGGCGGCTTTCACAATCACGTCTCCACGGCTGATGTCCACTTCGTCCTGCAACTGCAGCACCACCGACATCGGCGCAAACGCTTCTTCTAAAATCTTGCCGCCCAGCTTTACCGATTTGATGGTAGTTGTCTGGCCGGATGGCTGAACCGTTACCTGATCGCCGGCTTTGTAGGTGCCGCTGATCACTTTACCGGCATAGCCACGGTAGTCGTGGTGCTCGGCGGTAAGCGGGCGAATAACGTACTGCACCGGGAAACGCGCATTATCCAGATTAAAATCCTGCGAAACGGGCACTTGCTCCAGGTGCTCCAGCAGGCTTGGGCCTTTATACCACGGCATTGTTAGCAGAGAGCCTTCTACAATGTTGTCGCCTTTCAGGGCGCTTACAGGTATAAAGGTCACGTCCTTGGCATTTAGCTTGGTAGCAAACTGCTTGTAGTCTTCTACAATCTGGTTATATACCTGCTCATCGTAACCAACCAAATCCATTTTGTTGATGCAGATAACCAGGTGCGGAATGCCCAGCAGCGAGGATATGATGGAGTGGCGGCGTGTCTGCTCCTGCACCCCCTTGCGGGCATCCACCAGTATGATAGACAGATTAGAGTTCGACGCACCCGTTACCATGTTGCGGGTATACTGTATGTGACCCGGCGCATCAGCGATGATGAACTTGCGCTTCTCGGTGGAGAAGTACTTATACGCCACATCGATGGTGATGCCCTGCTCGCGCTCGGCTTTCAGGCCGTCGGTTAGCAACGAAAGGTCTACCTGGCCGTCTTCGTTTACGCGGCCGGAGCTTTCAATGGCTTCCAGCTGGTCCGCGAAAATCTGCTTAGTATCGTAGAGCAGCCTGCCGATGAGCGTGCTCTTACCGTCGTCTACGCTGCCGGCGGTTATAAATCGTAATATATCCATTAAAAATATCCTCCTTTCTTGCGGTCTTCCATTGCTGTTTCCGACAGTTTATCGTCGATGCGGGTCGCGCCGCGCTCACTGATTTTTGACTCCAGAATCTCGGCGATCACGCCATCAATATCGAAAGCGATTGACTCCACGGCAGCAGTACAGGTCATGTCGCCCACGGTGCGAAAACGTACCTGCTTGGTTACCACCACATCGTCCGGTTCCTGGTAAATAAAATCAGACCATGCCATCAGCTTGCCGTCGCGCACAAGGCACTCGCGCTCATGGGTGTAGTAGATGTTCGGTAGCGCAATTTCCTCCCGCTTAATGTAGTTCCACACGTCCAGCTCGGTCCAGTTCGAGATTGGGAAAGCGCGTACGTTTTCGCCTTTGGTGATGCGGCCATTGTAGATGTTCCAAAGTTCGGGGCGCTGGCGTTTCGGGTCCCACTGCCCGAACTCATCTCTCACAGAGAAAATGCGCTCTTTAGCGCGTGCTTTCTCTTCGTCGCGGCGGGCGCCACCAATGCAGGCATCAAAACCGAATTCCTCTATTGTTTCCAGCAGAGTATGGGTTTGTAGCGCGTTGCGGCTAGCGTAACGGCCTTTCGGCTCCGATAGGTTTTTGCGTTTGATGGTGTCTTCCACGTGGCGCACGATCAGCTTTTCGCCAAGGCGCTCGGCCAGCTCGTCGCGGTAGCGGATAGCTTCCGGAAAGTTATGGCCGGTATCGATGTGCACCAGCGGAAACGGGAACTTACCGGGCCTGAAAGCTTTCTGGGCCAGGCGAACCAGGGTGATAGAATCTTTGCCGCCCGAAAAGAGCAGGGCCGGCTTCTCGAACTGCCCCGCCACCTCGCGCATGATGTGGATGGCTTCCGCCTCCAGCTGGTCGAGGTAATCCAGATATCTCTTTGTCATAATTCTTATTTAGCGTTTGAGTGAATGTGTGAATGCAATTCGACGAACATCAATCCTCAACTTTCTAATTCAACCTTCACAACTTTCTAACTCTCTAACTTTATAACTTACCGCGCATGCAGTCCGCACTCTTTTTTGGAGTTATCTTCCCACCACCAGCGGCCGGCCCTGAAGTCTTCGCCCGCGGCGATGGCGCGCGTGCAGGGGGCGCAACCGATGCTCACAAAACCCTTGTCGTGCAGTGGGTTGTACGGAATGTTAAGCGCTTTTACGGCTTCTAACACGTCCTCTAATGTATAATCCAGTAGCGGGTTATACTTGATGAGCTGGTTCGCCTCGTCCCACTCCAGCAGTTGCAAATCCTGGCGGGCACCCGACTGGTCGGCGCGGATGCCGGTTACCCAGATCTGCACACCCTGTAGGGCACGGTTAAGCGGCTCCACCTTACGTATGAAACAGCACTGCTTGCGGTCGTCGGTGGAGTTATAAAAGCTCATCGGGCCTTTCTCGTTTACCAGTTGTTCTACAGCTTCGTGCTTCGGGAAGAATACTTGTATGCGCTTGCCATAGCGGTTGTTGGTTTTATGCAGCAGGGTATAAGTTTCGTTGAAGAGGCGCCCTGTATCCAGCGTGAACACACGGATAGGCAGGTTTTGCTCAAAAATATGATGCGTAACGAGCTGGTCTTCGATGCCCAGGCTGGAGGAAAACGCGATGTTTCCTGCAAATTTTTCGGTAAGGCGTTTCAGGCCCTCGCCAGCTGATAAACCAGCCAGGGTGGCACGCAAGGAGTCTAGCCTGGCCAGTAATTCCTGTGATAAATCCATATAAATACTAGGCTTAAATCTGATTTGAAACCGGAATTCAGAGTACAGTTTCCGGTAAAACTTTTGTGTGGCTCCACCTGCTGCAAGTAAAGATTTGAAGAGAGCCTTTAACTGCAGCTTTGCCTGTATAAATTAGCAGGCCAGAGACAAATGGTGAGGTGCTTGATTTAGCACATACAACAGCAACAACAGCACCCGTGAGTGGCAGTGCTGAGAACAGATGCAGCCTGAGCCGCGGCGATGTGTCGGCCGGCTGTACTTGGTGCTGGTATGTTGTGGTAGGTTTGCATTTCGTTTTACATTTATATTCCCCGGCCGAAGCAGGTTAGGATTTGGCACCTTCCCGGTTCGGGAGGTTGCCAGAGGGTCAGTGAGCCTATTCTCTCGCCTCTTCTTTATAAACATCTACAGACGATTCCGTCCTTTTACTATAAATGCAAAATTACAGCTTTTTCTGAATTGTGTAAATTTTGAGTAGAATTTAATCTGAAAGAGAATTTATACTTTAAGCAGCCAGGTGCGTTACGTACTTTACCAACGAGCGTTTGGCGATAGGCAGCAAGGCCTGCTCCAGCGGCACGGGCACCCGGGCCACGGCAGCAAAAGTAGCCGGATTAGGCAGCTCCTGCCGCTCCTTTATTAACTGTGCTTTCAGATGCTCGTGTGTTAGCACAAGCCCTCTGCGCACTGTTTGCAAGTGCTTTGTATTGATGCCCCGGTACTTCTCGTAGGTATTCTCAAAAACGGTAATGTTGTACGTATACACCTGCGTTTCCTTGCCCGGCAGGCTCTCCAGAAACAGGTAGCCTTCGTTGTGGTAAATGGGTGTGATGCCCACAGGACTTATTTCGAGGTGGCGCTCCACAAAATCGTAAAGTTCTTTGCCTTCTGCCAACGTCTGGCTGAAAAGCGGCGTGGCAAATTGTATGATTTCCTCGATCTGCTCCATCGTCTCATCGTCCTGCACTATTTTTTCATATACCAGCTCCAGCTTCTCAAAATCGGCACGGCTGATGCGCTGCGGAAAAGACTCATACACCAGCTGCTTGTGCTCCTGCACCTGCTTCAGGTTGCGGTAGTGCATGATCAGGTCTGAGAAAACAGGGTAGAGGCGCTGCTTGCTAAATTCATTTCTGGTGGCCTGCAGGTAAGCCAGCAACAGGTACTTCTTATACTCAAAATCCAGAAGCCCCTCAGTAAACCAGTTGATAGGTAGGGTGTTCATAGGCCTTCAACTTTTTAAGTTTATTAAACGAAAATCCGGTTTGTTGTGATGTGCCTGCGCGTTAAAAAATGGTTTGAGTTATACTTGCTGACTTGCTTCTTACTATTTTTTTACCGGCTTTTTAAGCGACTCGATCTTATCTATATTGGCTTTGCTGTTACGGATGGTGGCTTGGTTATCAGTAAGGGTTGCCAATTCTATCGCTTTTAAAAACTGGGTACGTGCCGGCTCTATTTGCCCTTGCGCCAGGAGTGCTTCGCCGTAACTATCAAAAGCGTTGGCAGAAGTGGTGTGGGCAAGGGTGTTATACTTTAAAATGGCCACCGCTAACGGAATGGCAGCCGGGTTTTTAAGATATTGGTAGCCGATGCTGTTAACTGTGTTTTCATCGAAGCCGGCATCTTTAAGCGCAGCAAAAACCAACATTTCTCCGTTTTTAGCTTTTTTGCCTTTTAATTGCTTTTCAGCTTCCTGCAGGCTGGTTTCGAGTTGCTGCATTTTAAGGGCGTGTGTCTGTTCCGCTTTCGCTTTTTCGGCTAGCGTTATCACCTGCTTAATGGCTTGCACGACCAGTTCAGGCTCGCTGCGGTGTATGTTGTGGCCGCTGCGTGTTGTTACGTGATGGGCGCCATCCGTAAACTGAGAGAAAAGGTCGGCATGCAGTTTTCGCCAGATCTGAATGCCTTGCGGCTCGTGCAGAAACAACTCCGGCTTTGCTCTTTTCTGAACCGAGGTAAGCACAACAGCCGGTACAGCTGGTAACGTACCAAAATACGGCAGCGCACCTTTTTCGAATAGTTGGTTGATGTAATCGTTCTCAGCTTTAAATTGGGCAGGCACAAAGCTGTTTTGAGCTTCCGTATCTTTTAAAGCTTTGGCCGGGTTTGCTTTTTTAAGTTCCTGCATCAGTTGCTCGTGCGCCGGATCAACAAAAACAAGGCCTTTTACTTTATCTGGGTTTTGCGCCGCATAACCTCGAATGATAAACCCACCATACGAGTGGCCCACCAGGATATAAGGCGGCTGTGCGTTGGCCTTATCCAGTAAAGTGGCCAGGCTGGTAACGGCTTGCTCCAGGGTTTGCAGTTTTGGGTTGGGCTCCGATTTACCAGTTCCGGCTCTGGAGTACAGCAGTACCTTGTTCGTTTTCATGACTTCCATAGCCACATTTCCCCATACTTTATAATCCGTTCCGAAGCCGGATTCGAAGATGACAGTATAGTCTCCTTCGCCGGCCTGAATCATTTCAAGGGAGTGGTCGCCCACGCTTACCAGGTTAGTGGATTGCGCACGCAGTAATTGTTGATTGGCAAGTATGAAAAATAATAAGAGCAGAGTGGTAGCTAATTTTTTCATAGAGATAAGGTGTAACAAGTAGATGACTTTTTTAGATTATACCTGCCAGATGCAGCTTTGTGGGGAGCGGTTGCCTGGGTTTTGAAAAATATAGAAAGTGTTTAATTATATAATAGATTATATTTTGATGTTGTGATTTGATTTCAGAGATTTAAAGTATAAAATAGGTGACTCTTCTTAGCTCTAAGCAGTGCTGTTGTGATTTGATTTCAGAGATTTAAAGTATAAAATAGAGAACTGTGCCATACAATTCCCAATCAAGTTGTGATTTGATTTCAGAGATTTAAAGTATAAAATAGGACATACTAAAGTGTTTTAGTTTCCAGAGTTGTGATTTGATTTCAGAGATTTAAAGTATAAAATTTGTAGGTTCTGGCAGGGGCGAAAACAGCAGTTGTGATTTGATTTCAGAGATTTAAAGTATAAAATTCACTTTATTGCACGAAACCACCGGGTCAGTTGTGATTTGATTTCAGAGATTTAAAGTATAAAATGTTCGGGCGGGGCAAACTCTGACAGTTGCGGTTGTGATTTGATTTCAGAGATTTAAAGTATAAAATGATTACCTGAAAAAAGCTCGGTTGCAATCAGTTGTGATTTGATTTCAGAGATTTAAAGTATAAAATGGGGCTTTATCCCTTGCCATACAGGTAGAAGTTGTGATTTGATTTCAGAGATTTAAAGTATAAAATCAGTGGATGTCGTGTTGGTAGAGGCGGCAGGTTGTGATTTGATTTCAGAGATTTAAAGTATAAAATAGAAGGGTGTACTTCCTGCCTCCGGAAAGGTTGTGATTTGATTTCAGAGATTTAAAGTATAAAATCCGCAGGGTTTGCAACTGCTGCAAAGCTGAGTTGTGATTTGATTTCAGAGATTTAAAGTATAAAATCAACCGGCTCAGCTTGCTCAACTGTTCATAGTTGTGATTTGATTTCAGAGATTTAAAGTATAAAATTTCTGATACGCCCGTAACAAACGATGCACGGTTGTGATTTGATTTCAGAGATTTAAAGTATAAAATACGCTGCTCTCAGCCTTTTACGGTTTCATAGTTGTGATTTGATTTCAGAGATTTAAAGTATAAAATTACGTGGAGCGGTTACGGGAAAGCATGTAGGTTGTGATTTGATTTCAGAGATTTAAAGTATAAAATGTTTCGTGTTGCTTTTCTTCTTGGAGCAAAGTTGTGATTTGATTTCAGAGATTTAAAGTATAAAATACCACTTTAAGACTACTCTACAAACAGACAGTTGTGATTTGATTTCAGAGATTTAAAGTATAAAATGGCGGCGTTTCGCTAGACCCTTGCTCTGGAGTTGTGATTTGATTTCAGAGATTTAAAGTATAAAATCTTGTTTGTGATGGGGTCGTGCACGATCAGTTGTGATTTGATTTCAGAGATTTAAAGTATAAAATTGACAGTTTGGCCAACACCTTTGATACTGAGTTGTGATTTGATTTCAGAGATTTAAAGTATAAAATTCAAACGGTAAGATTATCATTGAGCCGAAAGTTGTGATTTGATTTCAGAGATTTAAAGTATAAAATTACACCCAAGCTTAACAGCTAATCTATACAGTTGTGATTTGATTTCAGAGATTTAAAGTATAAAATCGCACACCAGCACACCAGACGCACCATGCAGTTGTGATTTGATTTCAGAGATTTAAAGTATAAAATAGATAATGCTGTAAGTTGTTTATTTCTAGTTGATTACAAGGGTGTTTTGTATGAATAAATGCTTCTCATTCCTTTTAATCACAACAGGTTTATACTTTTTTAACGCATAAAGCCCTACCGAAACTGACAGTTCGGCAGGGCTTTATGCGTTAAAACATTTCAAGCTGCTTCGGGGCTGGGGTAACAGTTTTGCGGCCGTTCCCCCAAAAATTAACAATACGGCTATACTGTTTGTCAGTGAACTGTGCTATAGTGATTAAGCCTTTGGGCGGCAGCATCTGCTTAACGCGGCTAATATGCACATCGGCACTTTCGCGGCTGGCGCAATGGCGTGTATACACAGAGTATTGCATCATGCTAAAGCCATCTTTCAGAAGACGTTTCCTGAAAACAGTGTATTCCCTGCGGTCTTGCTTTGTCTCGGTGGGGAGGTCAAAAAATACGAATAGCCACATAGTACGGTACGCGTTTAGTCTGTTTTGCATAGCTCAGGGTAACTTATTTCGTCTTTATCTCCGGCAAAGCAGGCTACCAGCGAGGTCGTGGTTTTGTTTAGGCCAACCAGCAGCGGGCTTGTTTCGCCGTTTATGCGCACATCGTGGGTCAGGGTTTGCAGCAAAGCAGCCTTTAATGGCTTGGTTAGTTCGCTACAATTAGGGTGCAACGCCACTAGTTTTTTTACAGCACTGTCAATTACCAGTCGGTAAGGCTCCATTATATCATCGGCGAGGCAATAGGCATTGTATCGGTTATGGTGGTGTATGCCTAAGGTGGGCAATAAGCCGGAGCTTACCAATGCTCTTGCCACCGCTGCCCTTAAAATAGCATAGCCATAGTTAAGCAAATTGTTGGGCGCATCGCCAAAGCGGTCGCGGCGGAAGGGCAGGGGCGAAAACAGATGCTGCCAATAGTGCCTTGCTGCCCGTGCCTCCAGGTTGGTGCTGTCGCCGCTGCGCACTTCTTTCCAGAAACGCAGCAATGGTTCGTGCGGCAGCTCGTGGTAACGTAGCAGCAGTGCCTGGTTGCGTATCTTGGCCTGCACGGTTTGTTGCCACAGTTGTTTATGCAAAGGCTTTTTGGCCGATAGCTGCTGCCTGAACCGCTCATTCTGCACCGAATGCCCGCAAAGCGGCAACAGCAGACCGGTGGGGTGGTGCTTTTCGTCGCAGTAAATTACAGCGGTGTTGTTTGCCAGCAGCTTCTGCATGACCGCCTGCGAATAGATCAGCTCCGGATGGTCCAGCACTACCACGCCCAAGTCTTCCACAGGAATTTTATTTACCTCACCTGTTTCGCGGTTTACAAGCACCAGCTGCTCCAGCCGGATGTTCATATCCAGCGGAGAGCCTAAGTATATCGTCCGTTTCAGCATAGGCTATACTTTCTTTAGCTGGCCGGTTGGTGTAATCTGTATTTTTATTGGATTGAGTTCTTGCCAGCCTTTCATACTTCTTATGGCTCTCTCTTCACCAGCATGTTCAATAGTAGATGCTTTATGATGTCGGAAAGTGTAATACATGCTTGACAGCTTCTGCACCCTGTACAAGTATGGGCTGAGGAGTTTATGCAGGTTAGGGCCATTCCAGCTAATATCTTCTTCTGACAGGCCAAGTAAAAACATGTCATTTATCTGTAAGGTTTGCACCAGGGTATAGCCTTCGGTAGTAGTTGGCTGCACAACTGGTATGCCTTGTTTTTTGCGCTCTACAGCTGCGAAGAAAGTAGTAACGCGCTCGTGCAGTTTGCCGGCCTCATCTTTATATATGGCCACATGGTGGTTGCTGCCCGGCTCTACCCATTGGTTAATCGTATCCTTCAGCTTTACCATGCCGGTGGAGTTTTCTCGGATGCGCACTTTCTTTATCTGATTCTGGCGGCCGCTCTTGCCTTTAATATTTGGCATGTAAAGCGGTTCTATAAAAGCTGTTTTCGGGATGGTAAACTGTTTGGCATCTGGGTTTACTCCGTGGCTGCGCAACCTGTCCTTCACTATTTCGCGCACGGCCGGGTCTACTATCTTGCTTATCATGGCCGGCGTTAGAGATTCCAGGCTTTTGCGAACCGCATAAAACTCCTGCCCGGCCAGGTCTTGCCGTTTGCCATACACTGTTTCCTTATGCAGCTGGCCTCTTGCCGACACCTGCCTTTGCGTGGTAGGGTTGCCGTTGTTGTCTTTAACTTTGCGGTTCCAGCTTGTTACTGTTTTGCTGTTCTTTTTCTGCGAAACCAGGATATTTTCTATGGCAGTTCTGGCGTCGCGGTAAAAAGTATCCCAGGGTAACTCAAAGTTGTGCATCTGCGGCAAGCGATCCAGGCTGTTCCAGCGGCTAAGCTCCCGCAGCATGCGCGGAGTGGTAAGCGCAACTACCAGGGCATCTACGGCATGGTGGCGGTGGTCGTCGCGGGTCTTCTTGCTTTTACCTTCGTTTAGGATAGAGTTCAAGCCCCAGTAATGGCGCAAAGGTGCTGTTGTTGTGCCTGTTGCCACATCCACACGGTCGCAAATGCTTTTCAGGTATGCTTTTGCTTCTTTGCTGATGTAGCGGGTATCGTTTAGCTGCTTTTGCGCAAAATCTTCCTCAATTTTCTCCTGCTTAAACCTGGGCAGTTTACGCGGCACGCTTTTTTGAACACGCTCCAGCACCAGCATATAATTGGCAGAATCGCCGCTCATGCACTCATGCGGTGTTTGGTTACCTTTCTTAATGTTAAATGCTTTCTCGCAAAGTGTTTTGTTTGCCATGCTGTCATCCAGGGTGCGGCTGTACGGCAGTATGTGCTCAATATCGAAACGGCCATACTCAAACAGGTCGCTAAAGCTAATGGCCTTTCCAGTGTATGGGCATATCTTTTTGCACTCTTCCCAAAGCTGGTATTTATCTATGTCGGTTTTGCTCGGCCTCGAAACGCCCTGCTTTACAAGTTCTTGGTAGTAACGTTCGTTGCGGGCTCTGTTTTTTAGCTGTTCAACCCTGATCTCAGCCCGTTTTGTAGCAGATACTTTCAGGTCGCGGGCAAGCTCTACCCGGATAATATCAAACTTGCCATGCTGTTGCAACAGCTGGTTTACGAGCGTGCGTATCTCGTGTAGTGCCTGCTGTACAATGGGGTTGCGCAGGTTTTTTGGGTCTTCCAGCTCCTCAAGCCCTGTTTTATACTCGCTTATCTGGCTGTGGTGGTAACCGGCAAGCTTAGCGGCTTCGTCATATCTGTTACCCTGGCGCAGGTATGGCAGCATTTTCCGGATGGCTTTCAGGCTCAGGCTGCCGTAACTTTCCTTTAAGTGGGTTTTAGCAAGTTTCTCTAACTGCTTGGCATCAAAGCCCCATTTCTCCTTGGCATACTTCTTTAACCAATCAGCATCCTGCGCAAAATATAAAGTATGCCACACATCCAGCTTACTGATACTTTTCTCTTCTGCTTTGGAGGTGCGTAGTGTTTTGTCTTCATCAGGCAAGGCATCCCAGGCAGCTTTGCCAAACAGCTTGGCTAGTTTTATACTTGTTTCGTTGCCTGTAAACTGTTCGGTATCTTCATAATTAAAAGTATAGTCTTCTGTCAGTTTTAGCTTTTTGCGGATGTCGCTGGTTTTAATTTTCTCTTTGGCATAAAAAAGCTCCACCAGTTTGGTCTTCTCTTCATCGTCGAGGGGCTCGTTAAACCTGCGGGGGCCGGCCACCAGCAGGTTGTTAATGATCTGCCACATCCTGAATTCTTCAAAATCTGGATGGCTGATCGGGACGCGCGGCTTCTGCGGCTCCAGGGTGCATTTGCCTACCAGGTGCTTCTGCGATTTTAATGGCCTTTGGTAAAATATGATGCCGCAGTCAGGACTTGCGAGGCGTTCTTTCAGTGCTTGAGTGAGTTTGTCTGGGTGATACTGCTGTTGTACGTTCCAAATTTCTTCTATTTCCTGCTCGTACCAGCTGCGCAAAGTATAGCGGTTGCGCAGGCGCTGCGCATGTGGGTCCAAAGAAGCTAAGTATTCGCCAAACGTTCTAAATCCTCCCTGCTGCCATTCAGCCAGCGTATCTGTTATACCGGTTTTGCCATTTCCGCCCTTGTAAAGTGCACCTTCTTCGTTACTTCCGGATTTACGGTTACTCTTGAAACCACGGCGCTGGTTCAAATGAAAAATGACGCGGCCAAGTTCATGAAAAGAGAGCGGCTCTGACAAAGCTTTTTTACGGAGCTGATAAGGGCAGCCCTGCCAGAACGCATCGTTTTCTTCTAAAGTGGACAGCATCAGGTTAGCCTCCTTCAGCGCTTTTTGCAGCAGGTTATTCCTGAACTTGCGCCGGAACAGCTGTCTGCGTTTCTGTCTGAATTCCCGCCGCTTTGCGTTTTTGGAAGTTTCGGCTTTGCTTTTGGCATCTACATTTACCCCTACCGGGAAAATGTGCGCGCCCACGCCAAGTATTTGTTTTTCGGTATCATCAATTACTGACCAGCCAATAGAATTGGTGCCCAGGTCAAGCCCTAAAATTTTCATAGCTACATATTTGATATTGTAATATGAATATATATCTTTGGACTAACAATGACAAAGCAATCTCTGAAATCTTGTCACAATAAGGGTGAAAAACACCCGTAGACGAAAGTCTTTGGCGCTGCTTCGGTAGCGCCTTTTTTGTTGCTGCCCTGCTTACTCCAGAGCCTCCAGCCTTTGCTTCAAGCGCCAGTCGCTGTAGCTCCAGGATTGCCAGTTTTGCGTGGATACTCTCTTTAAAAAGTTTAGCTTGCGAAACTGTATATGCTGCTGTTTTACTTCACTAAACAAGCCTTTTTCGTTGTCGGAAGCCTTTAACAATTCCGGCAAGTTTATATCTGACAGGCGGCTGAGATAATGATAATCGGTAGTGCGGGCTACATGGATATTGAAGTAGGTAATGGCCTTATCCCAATTATAAGAAGAAAGTAGAAGCAGCACTACGTAAACCGACCAGGCATTTTTCCGGAACAGAAACCAGTTATTCTTTACCTGAGCTATTTTAATAAAGCTCAGGCCCAGCCCGACAGCCGTTAATAAAAGGTAAGTATAAACCCCGATACGCTTGTAGGTTAAGCCGAAATGCAGCACATATATGCTGTTTTTGCTTAGGGTTAGCAATACCAGAATCACGTTTAGCGCCAGCCAGGTATAAGCCAGCAGCTTTAATGTTTTACTGTTGGAAATAAAATTAAGGTTACCCCTGAAAACATAGAGCAACACAGCCATCGCGAGCAAGATTGAGAAAATAAGCCCATACACACCCTGATGCAAAAAATCTGAATAGGCAACAGATTCTGGTAGCGTTCCGATAGTTAGGTAATACGCATCCGAAAGTATGAAAAACAGTAACAACAGGTTTAAAAGCACCAGTAGCAACACGCTTGTTTTATATTCATACCTTAGCTCAGGAAGCTTGAATCCCCTCTTTCGGGTAACTCTTGTTCTTGTTAGCGTATTGCCAGCGGCAAGGTCTGTTTCAGTAATGATTGGAATCAATTTTTGATGAAATATTCCAAATAAAAGCACGAAGCCTATCATAGTAAACACTAGCCATTCTATTGAAATGAAACTTATCTCAAGCTGGCTCAACACATAACTGAAGGCACTGCTGGCGCTGGCGTAAATCACCAGAAACACGGTAGTAACTGCAACCGGGACACCGATCATGAAAATGTGCTGACGTTGCACACCCGCAAGTATAAGTCCGCCTCCTTTTTGCTCTTTGTTGTTATAGGCTTTGATACCGTAACTTATAAAAGCAGATGCACAGGAATAAACGGCATTGGCAGCAGCTACAAAAATTGATGAGCGCGGCGAAAGGCTAAAGGCAGCTAGCAAAAGCACAGAGGCTATATTTAAGGCTATAGCTAACTCAGAGCCGGTTACAACAATGCTTATGCCTGTAAGTATGCTGGCTGCGGCAGTAACGTACCAACTTGGCTGTTTTCGGCGGTTTGTTGGTGTTTGGGCATAGAGCAAGCCTACTACAAGTATGGCGAATAGGAGAAAGTTAAGCCCTGCACGCTGCTGGTAAAACAAGAAACTATAGGCAATTACTGCTACCAGAATGTAAATGTCCTTTTTGGAAATGGATTGGTAAATTTTCATAAATGGTTACTCAAAGAGCTTTGTTTTTCAAAGTGTATGGATAAAAGTATAACTGTCTTTGCGGCCAAGTATAAACTTGTTTTTTCTGCTCAAAATCAAGATTAAATAGCTGCATCATAAGACGTTTTGCTTCAGCTCCCTGCAAACGGCGTCCCGAATATTCCAACTGCCAGTTCAGCCCATACAACGAAGAGCGCAAAAAGTATAACTGCAATAAACCCGATGCGGTAGTTCCAGTTTGTTACTTTGCGCATGACAAGCTCGCATAAAAAGCCGGTGCCAAATAGCAGCACGCCAGCTACTACAAAATCTGAAAAAGTCCAGTTAACTTCTTCTGTAAAAAACATGGCCACAAACGGGATGAGCAAGATGAATGCTGCAGTAGATAAAATGCTGAGAAGTCTTTTGTTTTGCGTAATCATAACTGTTTTATTTAAATGGTTAGAGGTTTAATTATCAATCAAGTATTCATGGCTGAAATAATATAAAGTACTTTGCTTTTCAAAGTAAAGAATCAAAAAAATTACTCGTCTTTCCGGTTATTTAAAATTAGCTGTTCCAAAGCGTCCAGGTGCTCATGAAATGCGGTTTTGCCGGATTCGGTTGCCTGGTAAGTGGTTTTAGGTTTGCGGCCCACAAACTGCTTTTCTACCTGAATGTACTGCGCTTCTTCCAGGGCACGCAGGTGGCTTGCCAGGTTTCCATCCGTTAGTTGCAGGTTTTCTTTCAGAGTGTTAAAGTCCACCTTTTCCTCCACCATCAACACCGACATAATACCGAGCCGGGCTCTACTCTCAAAAGCCTTATTTATATTATCAAGATAGTTTTTCACCGGCTACTTCCTTTCGTACTTAAAATACATCAGTGTGCCATAAATAATATGCAGCACCCCGAAGCCGATGGTCCAGGCCAGTAAGCCATACCCTATAAAAAAGCTAGCCAGCAGGCCAAGTATAATCTCACAGATGCCCAGGTAACGGATGTCGCTTAGCGTGTACTTGCTTCCGTTTATCAAGCCCAGGCCATAGAATATAAGCATAGAAGGAGCCACCAGGTATACAACGCCGTGGTAAAGCAGCAGCCCGCAAAACACGCCGCCCACTGCCAGCGGTATAGCCAGGTTCAGGACCAGGCGCTGCGACTTGCTATCCCATACTTTCTGATTCACCTTCTGCGCCTGCCGGCTGGTAAAAAATACAGCCGACCCAAGAGCCAGTACAAGTACAACCAGAGCCACGGATACAAGAAAAGTAATCGCGTCCCAGTTCAGGTTTACACTGTAATCGGAGCGGTAAACGATGTTGTGCTGGCTCAGGTACCACTTTACAAGCGCAGCACCGGCCATCGCGAACAGGCCCGCAAAAATACCGGAAAGCCCGCTTAGCGAAATGAAACGCGAAGAACGGTCCATGATGTTTCGGATCTCGCGGAGGTCGGCTAAATGCTCGTGCTGCTGGTTCATGTGTAAAGTACTTTGAGTTTCAAAGTTACTGTTGCTTTACGTAATTGCAAGCCTTAGGTCTAAATTAATTTTAAGGAATCATGAAAAGATGATCTTCGTGTTGCAGCTAACTTACCCGCCTTGCAAATCTGCCGCTGAAACGGTCTAACAAAAGTGCTTGCCTTTCGTTTATAAGCAGAGTTTTAAAGGGACAGCCGTCTCTTTTCTTATAAAGAAATCAAAACAAACTATGAACTACACAGAGCATTACGAAGGCATTAAGTTAGACGTACAAGCCGTTGATATAGAAATTTCGGACGCCATTCAGCAGAGCGTCCGCAACTCGATTGATAAAATCAGACGCCACATTAAAAAAATTGATTCCGTGGACGTATACTTTAAAGAGGAAGCCAGCCAGTCTACCAACTCCAAAAGTGTGCGCATGCGCGTAGGCATACCCGGCAACGATGTGTTTGCACAGGATGAAGGCGATAACTGGTATGAGCTGCTTAAAAACGTGGAGGAGAAACTGAAGCGGCAGCTGGAGAAAAGATAAATTTTAGCGATACTGAAAGGCAAACCCGCTGCATTTTACAACAAAGGCAGCGGGTTTATTTTTTGCCGGCGCAAAACCTTTTGGTTTATACTTAAAGGACGGCAATTTTACTGATCATCTTAATTCGGAAGTATAAAATGAGTAACACGTATTACCACAACAAGACAGTTCTCATCACTGGCGGAGCCCAGGGCATAGGTTTAGGTATGGCATTTGGTTTTGCGCAGGCCGGAGCCTATGTGGTGATAACCGATAAAGACCAGGAAGCCGGTAAACAGGCCGAGCAGTGGCTGCAGGAGCAGAGCCTGAAAGCGGAATTTATACTTTGCGACATAAGTGTAGAGGCTGATGTGCAGGCGCTGATGCAGCAGGTGAAGGAGAAGCGACAGTCGTTAGACGCGCTTATAAACAACGCCGGCCTAGCCGATCCTTTTATGGGGCCGCTGCAAAACCTGGACATGGCGGATTTTGACAAGGTACTGGCCGTAAACCTGCGCGGGCCGCTGTTGTGCGCCAAGTATGCGTTGCCGCTTTTACAGAAAGCAGGACACCCTGCCATACTTAACATCTCCAGTACGCGCGCCTTTATGTCTGAGCCCGAAACCTTTGCCTATTCCGCCTCTAAAGGTGGTCTGGAGGCCCTAACCCACTCGTTGGCCGTAAGCCTTACAGAAGAGCGGGTACGGGTAAACGCCATCGCCCCAGGCTGGATAGAGGTCGGTGACTGGAAAAAGCAAGAAGACAAGTACGAGCCGCAGCACACCAAAGAAGACAAAGCGCAGCACCCGGTAGGGCGCGTCGGTCAACCGCAAGATATAGCAGAAGCCGCCCTTTTTCTCTGTTCCGATAAGGCTGGCTTTATTACCGGCCAAAGCCTGACCATTGACGGCGGCATGACCGTAAAAATGATTTACGCTTAACATATCCTGAATCCTGTTCTGCAAATGGTGCCAAGCAAAAGTATAATAGCGCATTTATACTTCTGCTAACCGCTCCGGCAACTCTTAGGGGTAGTAAAAAGTAAAACCTAAGGTTAAGATTATATGCTGATGAGAGACCTGCAAGAAAACCTAACACTCCTTTATGTTACCAATCCTATGTGTGCGTGGTGCTACGGCTTCACGCCGGTTGTGCGTCGGTTGCGTGCGCTGTGGCAAGGGCAGCTAAACGTGCAGGTGCTTTTCGGAGATCTTCAGGCGCATGAGTCGGAGCCGCTGCAACATGAGCAGAAAGAACAGCTGGCCTTAAGCTGGCACAGGGTGCAGGAGCGCACATTTTTGCCTTTTGAGTACCGTTTTTTTATTCAGCGGAGTTTTGTATTTAACTCTGAGCCTGCCTGCCGAGCCATGCTGTGTGTGCGGCTGCTTCGGCCGGTGCTTACGCTGGAAATACTGCGCGCCATGCACTCGGCTTTTTTTGTGGATAACATAGACCTGAAGGATACCAGGGAGCTGGTGCGGCTGGTGGGCATTTTCGGAATCCCTGAGAATTTGTTCCTGACTTTGTTTGAGTCAGAGGAAATAGCCCAACAGCTGGAGGATGAGTTTGCCTTTGTAGACAGCATAGGAGCAGCCACTTTCCCGAGCCTTTTCCTTGATACCGAGGAGGGGCCACAGCAGCTTGCCTCAGGGTATGTAAACCTGCTCGAACTGGAGCAGCGCCTGCTGCAGCTTACCTAATATCAAGCTCACTATTATATTTTTAAAATATTATAGATGTTATATATAGTGCTTAATAAGCAACTACAACAACCTCTTTGCTTTTTTTGTCGTATATTAAAACTTCAGTATATTTAAGTGTTCTTGAGTTTAATCAAGTAAGAGAACCAGACCCCCTATATGAGAAGCAAAACGACCACAAACCAAGTTGATGAGTATATAGACAAATTGTCGCCGGAGAAACAGCTGCTGGCCCAGGAGGTGCGCCGAATCATAAATTCTTCCGTGGCCCACCTGGAAGAATGTGTACGTTGGGATTGCGCCTGTTACTTCTTCTACGGCCCGGTGTGCTACTTTTCTTCGTCCCGCAGCGGAATTCATTTCGGTTTTTTCAGAGGCAAGGAGCTCTCAGACCCGCATCGCCGCCTGGTAAGCCGCAATGGCCAGTACCCGCATATTAAAATCCGCACCATCGCCGATATAGACGAAACATACTTTGCCGATCTTGTGCGTGAGGCGGTGCACCTTAACCAGAACTAAACCTTTACGAGCAGCCTTCGTGGCTGCATTCTTCGCCCGGGCTCTCAAGCTCCATTGTTACGTGATGTATGTCCATGTCGGCCAGGGCGGCGCGCACTTTTTTCTTTAGCTCCCCGGCCTGCTGTGCGGGTAAAGGGGCAGCAGCGACAGCATGCATCGAAAGTATGTTGTAAGTGCCGTCCAGGGTCCAGATGTGCAGGTCATGCACCGAAGTGATTTCCGGCATCTCCTGCAGCTTGGCTTCTACGGCTTCAGGTTTTATATGTGTGGGAGAGGCTTGCAGCAGGATGTTCATTGTTTCGCGCAGGTTGCGCACCACGTTGTAGAGCACGTAAACCGTAATCAGCACCGAGAGCAACGGGTCAATCCAGGGCAGGTCGAAAAAGTATAATATGATGCCGCCAATTAGTACGGCCACCCAACCCAAAACGTCCTCCATCAGGTGCAGCCGCACCACACGCTCGTTCAGCGACTGCCCACCCTTGAGCCGGAGAACGGCAGCCCCGTTCACGATAACGCCCAGCACGGCAAAGCCAATCATGCCCGGCGCATTTACTTCCTGCGGGTCCCAGATGCGGGGCACAGCCTCTGAAAGTATGATAATAGAGCCTACTAGCAGCACCACCGAGTTTACCACCGCGCCCAGCAGCGAGAAACGTTTGTAACCGAAAGTATACTTCTGGTTGCGCCCGCGCTTTGCCACGTTTTCAAAATACCAGGCCAGCCCCAGCGACAGAGAATCTCCCAGGTCGTGCAGCGCATCCGAAAGTATGGCAACGCTGTTTATCCATATCCCGCCAACAATCTCAAGCAGCGTAAACCCCAGGTTCAGGAAAAAAGCCACTTTAATGTTGCTGCCCGACCCGTGGCCTGCATGATGGTGATGGTGTGCGTGTGCCATTTTAAGTAAAACGGTAATCAATCTTTTAAGATACCCGCTTCTGCTGTTTAGCTTATTGGTTGTACATTTGTGTGTTATGGCTGCATTTGGCTATACTTACGCGACCACGCAAACCCTACCGCCCATGAAGATACTGCTTATTGAGGACGAGCCCAAAGTAGCTTCCTTTATCAAAAAAGGACTAGAGGAGCAGAACTATGAGGTAGATCAGGCCTATGACGGCAGCCTTGGCATAAAGCTGGCGCTTCAGAACGAGTACGATGTGATTATACTTGATATTATCCTGCCTAACATGAACGGGCTGGAAGTTTGCCGTGAGATCAGGCGCCACAACAGTACCGTTTCTGTACTCATGCTCACGGCCCTCGGCACCACAGATGATAAGATTATTGGGCTGGATGCCGGCGCCGATGACTACCTGACAAAACCCTTTGAGTTTAAGGAGCTGCTGGCCAGGATCAGGGCAATCTCCCGCAGAAGCAACGAAAGCAACGTGGGGGATAAGCTTGCCATAGCCGACCTGGAGATGGATGTGTTGCGCAAAACGGTTACGCGTGGCGGCAAGCCGGTTAACCTTACCGCCCGCGAGTTTGCGCTGCTCTACTACCTGCTCCGCAACAGAGGTCGGGTTGTGTCTAGGGTGGATATTACGGAGCAAGTATGGGAGACCTCGTTTGACACCGGCAGTAACGTGATAGATGTCTACATCAATTTTCTGCGGAAAAAGGTAGATAAAGGCCATCATTCTAAGCTTATTCATACTTTGGTAGGCATGGGGTATGTGCTGAAAGACCAGGACGAAGTATGAAAATTCGCTCTAAACTGACGCTCCAGTTCGCCAGTATTTTTGCGCTGATACTGGCGCTGTTTTCCCTGGTTGTATATTACTTTACCTCGCTTTACCGGCAAGACGATTTTTACAAGCGCATCTTCAGGCGTGCTGAGGTGGCAGCCAGGTATGTGTTGGAGGCCGACGAGGTAGAGGCAGAGCTGCAGCGGCAGTATATGATTGATTTTTACCACGAGCTGCCGCACGAGGCCATCAGAGTTTACAAGCCAGACGGTGAGCTAGTTTTCTCGCACGGCGAAGGAGAACTGGGCGCAACACCGGCCATACTTGACAAGATAATGAACATCGGCTCGGTGGAGTATGACAACGATGTGCGGCAGGTAGTAGGAATCCGGTACAAAGACAACGACAGCGATTATGTGGTGCTAGCCTCCAGCATAGATGCCTACAGCCTGCGAAAGCTCCAGAACCTGAAAATCATACTTATCGTGGGTTTTATGGGCTCTTTGGTAGTAGTGGTGCTAGCCGGCTGGGTGTTTGCAAAGCAGGCACTGCGGCCCATCACAAAAGTTGTGAGCGAAGTAGAGAAGATCAGCGCCAGTGACCTGCACCTACGCCTGAGCAATGCCGAAGGAAAGGACGAGCTGTCGCACCTGGCTCAGATTTTTAATAAGATGCTGGACCGCCTGGAGCTTTCTTTTGAGATGCAGAGCACCTTTGTGTCCAATGCGTCGCATGAGTTGCGCACGCCGCTCACCACCATGATCGGGGAGTTGGAGGTGGCCCTGATGAAGCCGCGTGAGCCAGAGGAGTACCAGCGGGTGCTGCAAAGCACTTTAGAGGATGCCCGACTGCTTACCGAACTTTCGAACGGCTTGCTCCAGATTGCCCAGGCAAGTATAGACCCATCTAAAGTAAAACTGTCGCTGCTTCGTTTTGATGAGCTGGTATGGATGGCCCGCGACCAGGCGCTTAAACGCCAGCCGCAGGCCAGAATAGACATCGACTTTGCCAGTTTCCCGGATGATGAAAAGCGCCTGATGGTGCAAGGCAACGAAGCTTTGCTGCTTATAGCGGTGGTAAACGTGCTGGAAAACGCCATTAAATTCTCTCCGAACGGGCGCGTAGCCATGGGCCAGATAGAGGTGCTGAGAAGCGAGGTGCTGCTGCGGGTGCAGGACCGCGGACTTGGCATCGCCCCGGAAGACCTGAAGCATGTGTTTGTGCCTTTCTTCAGGGCCGAGAACGTGCGGAACATTACCGGGCATGGCATCGGCCTGCCGCTGACCGAGCGCATCCTGAAGCTGCACAAAGGCAGTATCGCGGTGCATTCCCAGATCAATAAAGGCACCGAAGTTACCATCTCCCTGCCACAGGCCTACACCACAATTCCGGATCATCTGTAATTTTAATCTCATTTTAATGTTGTTTTAATTTCACCTTAATCTTGCGTGTGTAGGTTTGCAGCAGTTAGGTGAGACAAGTTTGGCTACGCTTGCCCTTTAGCAACAGCGGGTGCAGGCGTAGCTTCTTGTGTATTAACAACAAAACAACAGATGTTAGAAAAAGGAGAGAGTAAGAACTATTTAGCTACCTTGGGGAAAGACTTTCCATCCGGGTTAGTTGTATTTTTAGTGGCGCTGCCATTGTGCTTGGGTATAGCACTGGCTTCCGGCGCGCCGCTGTTTTCAGGTATTATTACTGGTGTAGTTGGAGGTGTGATAGTAGCCTGGCTCAGCGGATCTCAGCTGAGCGTGAGTGGGCCTGCGGCAGGGCTTACGGTTATTGTACTGAACGGCATTGAAACGCTTCAGTCTTTCGATGCATTTTTGCTGGCGGTGGTGCTGGCAGGTGTGCTGCAGGTGGCGCTGGGCTTCCTGAAAGCGGGTGTTATTGGTTTATATTTTCCGTCTTCCGTGATAAAGGGTATGCTGGCCGCCATTGGCCTTATACTTATCCTGAAGCAGATACCGCACTTTATGGGTGCCGACGACGACTTTTTTGGTGAAATGCAGTTCTTTCAGCCCGACGGGCGTACTACTTTTTCCGAAATCGGCTACGCATTTTCAGCTATCAACGTTGGTGCCTTGGTAATAGGCATAGTCTCGCTGGTTATACTGATAGGCTGGGACAGTGCAGCGCTGAAGAAGTATAAATTCTTTAAGCTTGTACCTGGCGCGCTGGTAGTGGTGCTTACTTCGATAGGGCTTAACCAGCTTTTCATCGCTTCTTTTCCGGAGCTGATAGTTGGTGCACAGCACTTGGTGAGTCTGCCGGAAATGAGCTCCATAACAGAGCTGGGGCAGGAGCTGAGCTTCCCTGATTTTGGCGCAATTACCAACCCGCAGCTTTACGTAGTGGCTTTCACGATTGCCATTGTGGCTAGTTTGGAGACCCTGCTAAGTGTGGAGGCTATAGATAAGCTGGATCCGCATAAACGTCGCACGCCAAATAACCGCGAGCTGTTAGCGCAGGGCGTGGGTAACATTACAGCCGGCCTTATAGGTGGTTTGCCTATGACAGCGGTAATTGTGCGTGGCTCTGCCAACGTAGCCTCAGGCGCCGAGTCCAAGATGTCGGCTTTTATACATGGTGTTTTGTTATTGCTTTCGGTGCTGTTTCTGGCTAGCTTCCTCAACCTGATTCCGCTCTCCGCGCTGGCGGCAGTGCTGCTGGTGGTAGGTTTTAAACTCACAAAGCCTGCACTTTACAAGGCTCAGATTAAATTAGGCTCAGAGCAGTTTATACCGTTTATCGTTACCATCGTCGCTATCCTGTTTACTGACCTGTTAGTGGGTATCTGTATTGGCCTGGCGGTAGGTATCTTCTTCATTCTGAAGGCAAACTATAAATCGCCATACTTCTATCATAAAGAAGAGCATCGTGAGCGAGAGATCATCCGCATTAAGTTAAGTGAACACGTGTCTTTCCTGAACAAGGCAAGTATAGTACTTACGCTGGAGCACATGCCTAAAAACAGCCACGTTGTTATTGATGGCGAAAACTCAGAATACATAGACTACGATGTGCTGGAGGCGATACAGGCCTTTAAGAAGACGGCCCATGAGCGCAATATTGTGGTGGAGCTGATCAACATCAAGGATGTGTCTGTGATGGATCTGCACTAAGCGCAGGTGCTTTAAGGTAGCTTGCTCAGAAGTATGATGCTAAGCCTCAGCAAAGAATAAGGAGGCGTAATAGAATCTAGCTGCTGAAGTGCTGGTTTCAAGTAATATGGCCATTGCTACAGCGCAGCTAGCTGCTTAAGTATATTGTTTATGTTTAGTTGTGGGCTCCTCCTGCTTAGCGGGAGGAGCCTTTTTTTATGCTTAGAAGCCCGGAACATAGCTTAGCGTCAGTTGAAAAGAGCTGTTGCGGCGCTCTTTTCCTTCAAAGCTTCCTTCATCGTCTATGTTTTTTAAGCCGCCGTTGTAGCGCAAGCCTAACCCCACACCGCTTGGCGCACGGTAACCGAGGCCGGCAGCGTAACCGAAATCAATGGGGTAGGGGTTGTCTGTAACATCAGATTTATTGGTGGTAGTGGTGTTACCCTTGCTCACCTCCACTATATGCTTGCCCTTCAGTAGGAAAGATACCTGAGGGCCTAACTCAAAAAACAGGCCGCTTACCTGCAGGTGCAGCAACACCGGAATATCCAGGTAGTTCAGGCGCAAGCGCTCCTCTGTTTCAATGCTGTTTGTTGCATAAGTATTTTTGTAGCCTTTAGAGGTGAAAAGTACCTCTGTCTGTATACCGATTAACTCGTTAAACCCGTAGCGGGAAGTAAGGCCTGCTGTGTATCCTGGGCGGTAATCATAGTTTTTGGCATCGTCGCCTTTTAGGGTAGTGTAGTTAAGGCCGGCTTTCACACCCATTGTCTGGGCACCGGCAGCGCCTGCCATCAAGGCTAAACCAAGGCCTAGGATAAATTTCTTCATGTTAAAGTATAAATTTAAAACTCTGTAGTAATGGCTGTAGCTGCCAGGGGCGGCTATACCAGCCGCAAAAGTATAAAAAGCAGTGAACATAGCGAGTCTTAAATGCAAAAAGCCCTGCTACAATAGTAGCAGGGCTTCTGTGTGGAGTTTCATCCACTATCCAAAGATAGATTTACCAAAGGTGGTCATTAAAATGACTGCCTGTTGGTATTTCTACCATTCATAGTCTCTTTTCGAAGATGATCCGTAAGAGTAGGGAGGTCCGCTATAGGAGTTTCCGTAGCTAGAGCTGCTCCCATACCGGTTTCCTGAGTTATAATCGCGGTCCCGGTCACGGTCATGCATTTCGTCCATTCTTCTGCGGCGTTCCGCTTCCTCATCGCCGAACCATGATTTTACTTCGTCTCCGGCACGGTCAAAAAAACCTCTGTCGTCGCGGTCTCTGTCGTAGTTAGAAGAATAGCGGTCTCTGTCGTAATTGCTGCTGCTGCCGTAGCTAGACGAGCCGTAGCCCGTGTTGCCTCTGTCAGAAGTGCCGTAGTTGCTGGTTGTGTAGCCAGTGCCATACGTGCCGCTGCCATAGGAACTGCTGCCTCTGTCGCTGCCGTAGTTTCCGCTGGAGCCGCTGCCGTAGTTTCCGCTGGAACCGCTGCCATAGTTTCCGCTGTAGCTAGAGCCGCTGCTGTAAGATGATCTTGGGTTATAAGATGATCCTGAGCCTGATCCGTAGTTAGACCCTGATCCATAATTAGACCCTGAGCCGTAGTTTGAACCTGACCCATAGTTAGAAGAGCCTCCGTAGTTAGACGAGCCGTAGCTGCTTCCGTAACGGTCGCTGTCGCGGTCTCTCGTATCGTCTCTTCTTCTGCGGCGTTCAGCGTCGTCATCGCCAAACCAGGATTTTACCTCGTCTTTCGATCTATCCCACGTATCGCGGTCGCCACGGCGGTTTCTGTCATGATCTGAGTCTGAGCTGTAGCCTGAAGAGCCATAGCCATAGTTTGAGCCGGCAGAGCGGCCGTAAGATGATGTGTTGCCGTAGCCAGAGTTGGAATAAGCGTCGTTGCCTGTGCCAAAACTTGAGTTACGGCTGCCGTAGCCGCTGGAAGTACTATCGTAGCCAGTGCGGTTACGGCGGTTACTTAAATCATTGTCGTTTGAATAGTAGTTTCTGGCAGATCCTCTTGACTGGGACCTGTCATTGTCATTAAACGGGTTGTAGCCCGAATTTTCATAGCTTCTCATAGGTTAATTGTTTTAATTTAAAGATGTTATCTGCGTTTAAGAACGTTTGCCGGAAGTATAAGATATTAAATACTTGCGACGTGCTTTTTTACGACGGCCAGGATGATATGTTATATTATCCCTATAATATCCCTGCTTTTAAACTCTTAACCTCCTTGTTTTAATAGCCTATTTTCCTGGCATTTTTATTGAAACTAGCCGATAATCCGATCTTTATGTGGAGCTGTGCAATTTCAACCCTTGCACAACAGATGTACGATTCTAATTTCAAGTTGATATTAATTGAACTTTAGGGTTATTGGATTGGTGTGGTGTTCTAGCGTTAAATGATATTGTGCTTGGTTAATATTTATGTTATCACATAGTTATGGTTTGTTTAATACGTTTCTTTGCAATTTGTTTGAAGTGTAAAATTGTAACATTTAACGTGAAAGTGTTTGCTATATAGAAGCGCGTTTTATAATTTTGAAGTGTGATGATGGCGTGGGTTTCAAGCAAGTATGAACCAAAGAGTACAAATTTCTTGTTGCCCACCAAATCAGAGCAAAGACTTTTAGCCAATTTACCTATGAAACTTAGAACAATGCTTGCCTCTCTGGGTGCTGTTGCGATGTTGACAGCATGTGAGGATATTTTTGAAGGTGGGAGCATGCAGCCTGACGGTTCTACCCCAAGCTTAACAATCAACAACCCCGGTAAAAATCAAGCTATTACTGCTGTAGGCGGTTTACGCGTTAACATTACTGCCGTCGACAAAGACGAAGTAAATTACCTGGAGTTTACCTTGAAAGGGGAGTCGGCTGAGAAAGCTGTTCTTAACTTTGATACTAAGCCAGGCAAAAAAGTGGTAGAGTTTGATACCACACTTAATATTAGCGGAATTGCACCGGGCACTTATAAGCTTCAGGTAGCGGCCTCTGATAAGCGCACTAACCTGAGCACACAGGAGGTAACAGTTAACGTAAAGTAAAAAATATAAAATTTATACTTTCCCTGTTAGAGCGGCTAAGGTTAACCTTGGCCGCTCTTTCTGTTAAATGCCATTGTATAAGGTGCTTCAGCAAATATTAGAACTGGTAAACTACCTGGTGCTGCTCATTTAAGATAAGAGAAGCATCAAAGGGCTCGCCGGTTTTTTGGGAGATAAAGCCTTTGATTTTCGGGGTTTTGCCTTTCAGTAGCAGCGAGGTGATTTGCTTATCAGTCAGTTGTTTGCCTCCCATTTCAAAAGGCACTACAAACTGGCATCCTTCTCTGAACCTGCTGCAGCCGTATGCCGCTTTGCCTTTTAGTAATTTACCTTGTTTACAGCGCGGGCATACTTCAAAAGGATCTTTGGGAGCGCTTTTCTCCACCTGCTCCACAACCAGTTGCTGCGTATCGTTAAGTTTTAGAACACCATCGAAGCTCTCGCCATTATCTGCCTTAAAGCCTTTTATGGTTGGTGTTTTGCCTTTGCTTAACAATGCCTGTACTTGCTTTTCTGTAAGTTCTTTTCCGTATTGGGTAATAGGGATAAGAAAACGGCAGCCTTCTTTGTACCGGATGCAGCCATAGGCCTTCGAGCCTTTTAGTATATACCCTTGCTGGCAGGCAGGGCAGGAGCCAAGCCCTTGAGCAGGAGCAGGTTCTTTTTTTGGGGCTGGTTTGGCTGGGGGGCTGGTCTTTGTGCTTTTGGAAGACTGTTTTTTTTCTTCCTGCTGTGGCTCCAGCGTTACCGTGGCGCGGTCATACTTTACTTCCTGCACCAGGCTCATCACAAAATTCTGCAGTTCCTGCAGAAAAGCCTCTGCCTTAAATTCTCCGCCTTCTATCTGCCGCAGTTTGCGCTCCCACTGCCCGGTCATCTCCGCCGACTTCAGGGTTTCGTTCTTAATCACCCCAATCAGGTCTATGCCCATCTGGGTAGGCACGATTTTCTTTTTCTCCTTGCGGATGTACTGGCGCTTAAACAGCGTTTCGATAATGGCGGCACGGGTAGAAGGCCGTCCTATTCCGTTTTCCTTCAGCGCCTCTTTCAACTCATCGTCCTCCACCTGCCTGCCTGCCGTTTCCATGGCGCGCAGCAGGGTAGCCTCTGTGTAGTCTTTAGGCGGATTGGTCATTTTCTTTTCCAGCAGCGGCTCATGCGGGCCATGCTCGCCTTTCTCGAAGTGCGGTAATACGCCGGAAGCTTCCTCTTCCTCTTTGCCATCCTTGCTGGCAGGGGCATCAGACGATTTTACGTCGTCAGCACCGTAAATTACGCGCCAACCCGGATCTAAAATCTGCTTTCCGCGCACCCTGAAAGTATAACCCGCCGACTCTGCCATCACAGTGGTGTTGCTCACAATACAGTCCGGGTAAAAAGCGGCGATAAAGCGGCGCGTGATAATATCGTACACATCCGCCTCGCGGCCATACAGGCTGCCTGCCGACGCACCCGTGGGGATAATGGCGTGGTGGTCGGTTACTTTATTGTTGTTGAATACTTTTTTTGTCTTTCGGATTTTGCTCTGTAGCAGCGGCTCCACTTCTTGTCTGTAGTTGCTCAGGCCCTGCAGGATGCCCGGAATCTTCGGGTAAATATCATCTGGCAGAAACGTGGTATCCACGCGAGGGTAAGAAACTACCTTTTTCTCATAAAGGCTTTGCACCGTTTTCAGTGTCTCATCGGCCGATAGGCTGAGTTTGTTGTTGCACTCGATCTGCAGCGAGGTCAGGTCGAATAGCTTTGGCGGAGACTCCGTGCCTTTCTTCGTCTCTACATCTGTAATCGTCAGTTCGTCCTGCTTAATGGCCTCCATGATCTTCTGCGCCTCCTCTTCCTTCTGGAAGCGGCCGTTGGTGCTGGAGAAGGTGGTGTCGCGGTAAATGGTTTTAAGCTCCCAAAACGGTTGCGGCACAAAATTGGCGATCTCGTGGTGGCGGGTAACCAACATGGCAAGCGTAGGCGTCTGCACCCTCCCGATAGAAAGTGTTTGCCGGCTGCCATTGGCATACTTCAGGGTAAACAGGCGCGTGGCGTTCAGGCCCAGCAGCCAGTCGCCGATGGCGCGGCTCTTGCCTGCCTGGTAAAGGGAGTCGAACTCAGAGCCTTCTTTTAGTTTTGCAAAACCCTGGCGTATGGCATCCTCTGTGAGCGAAGAAATCCAGAGGCGCTTAAAAGGCTTTCTGTAGTTTGCCTCGGTCAGTACCCAGCGCTGAATCACTTCTCCTTCCTGGCCGGCGTCGCCGCAGTTAATTACCTCGTCAGCTTTATCGAGCAGCTGCTTGATGATCTTAAACTGTTTCTGCACGCCACTGTCCTTCATCAGCTTAATGCCATACTTTTCGGGCAGCATCGGCAGGTCGTACAGGCTCCAGCGCTTCCACTCGGGGCGGTAATCGTCGGGCTCGCGCAGGGTGCAGAAATGCCCGAAGGTCCAGGTAACCTGGTAGCCATTGCCTTCATAGTAGCCATCTTTCTTTGCCTTGGCACCAATTACCATGGCAATCTCGCGGGCAACACTCGGTTTCTCAGCAATACAGACTTTCAAGCTAATAGAGGTTTAATGGAGTTTCAACAGAAGTCAAATTTACTGCTTTTAAGCCTCATCTGCGAATAAAATCTGCACTTATACCAACTCCTGGGCAGCAGGAAAAAACATCTTCAGCTCCTGACTGTTGTGGGTTAGATTAACACAATCGTGTAGCGGGTGTACTGCTGCTCAGTATACAAGTATGGCCTTAAAATTATATTCATATTATTGAGCATATAGTTATAAACATAGCGATTTAAGTACTAAACATTCCCATCCAAATTCAGGTAAAATTGAATGGAAAACTACGACAACGAAAAACATGCTTACTAAAAGAAAGTGGTATAGCCGGGGCTTTTTAGCTGCGGGTATATTATCGCTGGCCTTACTGAACCAGGCTTGCGAGGAGTTTGAGTACAGCCCTTATGAGATACGGCTGGACGAAGACGAGAAGAACATTAACGGCCGTAACATAGCTAGAATCAACGCCCTTAACATAGCTCCTGACGACACCTTGCGCTTTGTGCTGACAGCCGATACGCAAGGCTTTTATGAGGAGAATGAGAAACTGGTGGCGCACATCAGCCAGCGAAACGATATCGACTTTGTGCTGATCGGAGGTGACCTGACAGACTTCGGCCTGACAAAAGAATTCAAGCTGGTGCACGAGGATTTTAAAACCCTTAATGTGCCTTATGTAGCCGTGGTTGGCAACCATGACGCCATCAATAATGGCAAAGAGGTGTTTACGGCTATGTACGGGGACTACGACATTAGCTTCGGCGTGGGGAACAGCAGGTTTATACTTCTAAACACCAACTACCTGGAGTTCGATAAACAAGTGCCCAACCTGGATTGGCTGGAAGCGGAGCTGAAGGCTTCTGAAGGGTATGACAACATCTTTGTGATCTCACACATCCCACCCACCAACAATGAGTTTGGGGAAGAGAACGCGGTGCGGTATGGGCAGCTCATGAACCAGTATAATGTAACCTACTCTCTGCATGGCCACAACCATAACTTTAAGTATCATTTTCCTTTTGGGGAGCAGGTGCCCGTGCTGGAAACAGCCGCTACCGAAAAGCTGGAGTACATCGTGTTTACAGTGGCAGGCGATGAGGTAAGCTTTGAGCGCGTTAAAATTTAGCACCCGAACCGATGAAGATAAAACTACTTTTACCCATACTTTTCCTGCTTAGCCTGTCTCATTATACTTTGGCGCAGGAGGAAAGCGCTGATGCCCGCAAATGGTACGCCCCTGATGCCCTGACGCTGCAGTTTGCCGGTAACGTGGGCATGTTTGCTTTTGGCCCTAACTATAGCTTTGCGCAGGACAAGGTAAACGCCGAACTGCTGTATGGTTTTGTGCCGAAGCTCGATGCCGAAGAAGTACTGCACCTGCTCACTATCCGAGGAATTTACAAGCCCATTAAAAGAATTGAACTGAGCGAGAAGTATAAACTGACGCCCCTGCGTATGAACCTGGGCCTGAGCTATTATTTCCGGGATCAGTTCTCTACCTCCTGGGACAGTTCTTACCCAAAGAACTACTACTGGTGGACCAGCAGCCTGCGCATTACCGGTGGATTGGGAGCAGAACTGCACCACCCGATCAGCAACAGCCGAACTATTAAACAACTGACTTTATACGGAGAGGTAGGGACCTACGACCTGATCGTAACGTCTGCCGTAAAGGACCCTACGCTTACCGCTTGGGATATCATGAGTTTTGCCATAGGCGTGCGTGCAGGATTCTGATAAACCCCGTATATTGGGGCAGTAACCATCCGAAAACCAGATGCAGCCAATCGGGAAGACCATTGTTATCTTAGGAGTTATACTTGTCGTGATCGGGCTGGTAGTATGGCTGGCTGGCGACAAGTTCAGCTGGTTCGGAAACCTGCCCGGTGACATTCGGGTGGAGAAGAAGAACATGCGTTTTTATGCGCCCATCACCAGTATGATTCTGCTCAGCATCCTGCTCTCGCTGGCGCTGTGGCTTTTCCGGAAGTTCTTTTAGGCGCAGGTGCGGTTTTATACTTTAGTCATACTTTCCTAACTTGCCGCCGCCAAAGTATGAACCTAAATGAAACCTAAGATACACAAAGACCTTTACGCCTTGCTGGCGATTGTGCTGGTGTTTCTGCTGCTTTGGTTTTTATTCTGAGCCATGTTCTTTATACTTTCCAAAACCCTTGATTTTCTGCTGATGCCCCTCGTCTGGGTATTGCTGCTCCTTTTGCTGGCCGTTTTCCTGAGGTCAGGTAAATGGCGGCGCATAAGTTTGATCAGTGCGCTGGCGATGCTCCTTTTCTTCAGCAATCCGTTTTTGAACAATCTGGCTTGGCGTGCCTGGGAGGCAAAGCCGGTGCCGGTAAGCGAGGTGGGCAAGTATGATGTGGCGGTGGTGCTGACGGGGGTGACCTCCTTTAAGCCAGATATAACTGACCGCGTGCACACCAACAAAGGGGCCGACCGCTTTCTGCACACGCTGCAGCTGTACCGCTTAGGCAAGGTAGATAAGATCCTGATAACGGGCGGCAAAGGCTTTCTGATGGATGATATGGTGCCGGAGGCGGAGCAGCTAAGGAAAATTATGCTGCTGGCCGGCGTGCCGGAGCAGGACCTGATCGTTGAAACCGGAGCCGTAAATACCCGCGAAAACGCGGTGTTTGCAGCTCAGGTGCTGCAGCAGCATCCAAGCTGGAAAAAAGTACTGCTGGTAACCTCAGCCTTCCACATGCGCCGATCCGAAGGCTGTTTCAAAAAAGCGGGGGTAACCTTCGACAGCTACCCCACTGATTTCTACTCTTCTGAACCTGTTTTTACACCAGATTATACTTTCATACCCAGTGCCGTAGCTTTTGAAGGCTGGCATCACCTCATTCACGAAATGGCTGGGTATGTGGTGTATAAGGTTTTAGGGTATTGCTAGTTGCTTTCGCTGGCGTGCTGTAGATTATTCTCTATTTCCTGTTATTCCCTGGCACAAGCGTCCGCTTGTGCCTATAAGCTTTAGCCTCAGCTTCTCGCAACTTGACATAAGCTATACTTTCTGTCTCCTGTACATCCACAGCTTTATAACCTATTTGTTTCATAGTTGGCTTTGGCTCCCTCAAGCCCAGGAGGGCTCTTCTTCCCGCATCGCGCTGTGTATTGAAGCTGCCGGGGGTAGGGGCCCTCTTTTCCGTTGCGCTGCGGCTGCCCTTGGCGGGCACCGCATCAATACAAGGCGCTCTTTTCGAGGGCCCCTACCCCCACGGAAAGACTGGGATCAGTTCGATAGACAAAGCTAACGGAGCTTCAGCAGAGTTCCCCTCCTTGGCCAAGGAGGGGCAGGGGTGGTTGGAACTGGAACTTTAAACTCTCCCCCAGTCCAACCTTTGAAGATTCACAACAACCGACTAACAACCAGAAAACTAATCCACCCAAATACTCTTCTGGTTTACAAACTCTCGGATGCCAAGGTAGGAAAGCTCACGGCCGTAACCTGATTTTTTGATGCCGCCGAAGGGCATCTCGGGGGAGGAGGCCACCAGCGCATTGACGAACATGGCACCTGTTTCTACTTTTCGGGCCACCCGCAGGCCGCGCTCCTTGTCCTGAGTCCAGACGGCGCCGCCCAGACCGAAGCGGGAGTCGTTGGCTACCGTTATGGCTTCTTCCTCATTTTTTACCACCATCACAGCGGCCACAGGGCCAAACATTTCCTCTTCGTAGGCAGGCATTCCGGGTTGCACATTCTTCAGGATCATCGGCTTAAAGTAAGCACTTTTCTTATTCTCACGGCCACCTTCCAGCACTACCTCAGCGCCTTGCTTTATCGACTCCTGCACCTGTTTCTCCAGGTCTTCGGCCAAGTCTACGCGGGCTAACGGGCCATAGTCAATCTCCTCATTCAGCGGGTCGCCGGTTTTCAGGCTTTGCATTTTTGCTTTGAACTTCTGCAGGAATTCATCAGCTATACTTTCCTCCACAATAAAGCGCTTAGCGGCAATGCAGCTCTGCCCCGCATTCACCATCCGCGACTTTGCCGCTGTCTCGGCAGCTTTCTCCAGGTCCGCGTCATCCAGCACGATAAAGGCATCGCTGCCGCCTAGCTCCAGCACCGTTTTCTTGATCTCCTGTCCGGCTTTTTCGGCTACTTTAGAGCCGGCGCCTTCGCTGCCGGTTAACGTCACCGCTTTTACGTGCGGGTGCTCAATTACGGCATTTACTTCTTTTGAGCCGATCAGCAGCGTCTGGAATACATTCTCCGGGAAGCCTGCTTTCTGAATTATCTCCTCAATTGCCAGCGCGCATTGCGGCACGTTGGAAGCGTGTTTCAGCAGCCCGACATTGCCAGCCATCAGGGCCGGGGCCAGAAAACGATACGCTTGCCAGAAAGGAAAATTCCAGGGCATGATAGCCAGCACCACGCCTAAGGGCTCGAAGGCGATCAGGCTGCGCGAGGCTTTGGTTTCAATTTCTTCATCAGCCAGAAAATCAGCGGCGTTTTCTGCGTAATAGCGGCAGGCAAGGGCACATTTCTTTACCTCAGCAACGGCATCTTTCAAAGGTTTGCCCATCTCCAGCGAAATAATGCGGCCATACTTTTCAGCTTCCTCCTCCATTATATCCGCCTGCTTATTCATATGTTTGGCGCGTTCCACGAAGCTGGTGTCGCGCCAGCCCTGAAACGCTATTTCTGCGGCCTCTATTTTCTGGTTCACCTCTTCCGGGGTATGCGGGGTAAATGTCTTCACCACTTCGCCTGTGGCAGGGTTTATAGTTTCTATAGCCATAGCTTTGTCTTTTCGGGTTGAGTTGTAAATATACGGAACAAGCTTTAAGTAAGCTGACGTACAACGCCTGTCCGCTAATAGCGCAGGCTCAGAGAAACAATTTTACCGGAGGCTTGGTTTAAGGAATGATTCCCGAAATAACTTTACCTTTGATACACGGCTGCAGAGGCAGTCTGTTTGTCCAAACTGATTTTTATTTCTTGAAGCTATACGTTAGGAAGCCATCTTGAAAAAATTTTTACTCTTCTGTGCCCTGTGCGGGCTTACGCTGCAGTATGTGTGCAGCCAGACTGCGGATAAAGCCTATGCGCTGATGCTGAAAGGGCTTTACAAGAATACCGTTGATACTGTTGAGCCGCTTGAGTTGCAGCGCCTGCTAATCTCAGAAAAGCCGTTGCTGCTCGATACGCGGCAGCCGGAGGAGTATGAGGTAAGCCACCTTCTAGGCGCTAAGCTACTGGACTACGAAAAGTTTAAGGTAGAGGAGCTGCAGGTGCCAAAAGACACCCCGATCATACTTTACTGCTCGGTAGGCTACCGCAGCGAACGGGTAGGGGAGCAGCTCAAAGCTTCCGGCTTCACCAATGTGCGGCATCTGTACGGTGGCCTATTTGAGTGGGTAAACCAAGGGCAACCTGTTTACAATAGCAAAGGCAAAACAAATAAAGTGCATGCCTACTCCAGGTCTTGGGGGGTATGGCTGCAACAAGGCGATAAAGTATATGGGAAAAAGTAAACTGTTGCTGTTTGTGCGGAATCCTGAGCTGGGTAAAGTAAAAACCCGGCTGGCGGCCTCAGTAGGCCCGGAGGTGGCGCTGGAAGTATACATACACCTGCTGCAGCACACCAAGCAGGTCACGCAGGATTTGCCCGTTGATAAGGTGGTGTACTACACTGGCGGCATTAACAATAATGATATGTGGCCTAATACTAAGTATGAAAAGCGGGAGCAGATGTCCGGCGACTTAGGCCAACGCATGCAGTCAGCCTTTGCCGAAGCTTTTCTGGAGGGCTATACCTCTGTGGTGATTATCGGGAGCGATTGCCTGCAGCTGACGCCGGAAATTATCAGCAAAGCGTATCAAGAGCTGGAAACGCATGATGTGGTAATTGGGCCTGCCCTGGATGGCGGCTACTACCTTTTAGGTATGAACTGCCTGTATCCGCAGCTGTTTCAGAACAAGCAATGGAGCACAGAGCACGTTTTCCCGGACACTATACAGGATTTGCAGCAGCTGCACCTTTCTTGCTGCCTGCTGCCCCGCCTGTCTGATGTGGATCATGCTGAAGACCTGGATGAAGAGCTGCTGCGCGATTTCGGGCTGTAGCTTATACTTGCTCGAAAGTGGCTGGGCAGCGTTGTTTTTACTACTGCAGCGTTAGTCTTAACAGGGCGTCATAGCCATACACATCCTCCCTGAAATGTACCTCCATGTGCTCATTTACCCAGGAGGTAAAGTATACAATGTGTAGCGGTATCGGTTCCCTTACCCGTACGTAGTGGTTCGGTTTTGCTCTTCGCCATAGTTTATCCACTTCCTCAGTGGTGTAGCCCGACCCCCGCTTTAGCAGGTAATAAGCCAGTTCGACGGGTTTTTCCAACCTAATGCAGCCGTGGCTGAACGCCCGGTTTGGGTATTTAAACAATTCTTTGGCTGGCGTGTCGTGGAGATACTGCGGCAAATGGTTCGGAAACGGGAATTTTACCCGCCCCAGCTCATTGCCAGAGCCGTTTAGCTGTATGATGCGGTAACTAAAATTAGCCCGGTTTATACGATGCCAGTTCACCTTCCAGGGGTTTACCCGTATCCAGCCTTGTGCTGTAGATCGTTCCAAAATCATACGCTTGCGGGCGAGATAGCCTGGGTTGCGCCTTAAAATCGGTACAATTTCGTTTACAGCAATGGATGTGGGCAGGTACCAGTACGGGTTCAGGACAACCATATTTAGAACGGAGTGTATAGGGTATGTTTTCAAGGGCGGTTTGCCTACAATAACGCGCATACGCAGAGAAGCACTGTCGCTGTCTATCACCTGCAGTGCAAATTCTGGTATGTTGATGATTGTGTAGGGTTGTTGCGCTAAGGTGAGTGCAGAATCAAAGCGGGTCAGGTTAATACGAAGCTGCTCCAGGCGCTGCTCCGGAGAAATGTTTAGTGCCGCAACGGTATTTGGCCCAACAACCCCGTCAGGAATAAGGCCATGGCGGCGCTGGAAACGCTGTACCGCAGTTGCTGTTTGCTGCATATAGGCAGTGGCATCTGCCACG
This sequence comes from uncultured Pontibacter sp., assembly GCF_947495565.1. Lineage (GTDB taxonomy): Bacteria > Bacteroidota > Bacteroidia > Cytophagales > Hymenobacteraceae > Pontibacter. The sequence continues at coordinate 166,004 of NZ_CANLZM010000009.1, read as the reverse complement.
GAATCAACGGGCAAATCGCCGGTGAGGAGCAGGTTCTTCTGAAGCAAAGAAACAAAACGGCTACTGTCGCCGGGGTGAAGCAGGAGGGTGTCCGGAAAAGTATGCCAGTGCTCTGACTGAGCCAAAGCCTCGTACTGCTGAATGGCCTGCTGTAGCCGAAGCTTGCTGTAAGGCTGGTATGGCTGCTCCTGCGCCTGTACGTTATTGTGCCATAGCAAAGCAAGCAACAATATGAGCAGTAACCGGAGCATATAGAACAGAATAGAATCTATATGGGTATACGTAACACTGCGGATACTCGCCGAAGGCTGTTACTTTTCCAGGATACGGCTGAGGAAGCAGATCTGCTACTGTTAATAATTGTACTATATATTTGTTGAGAAAAAATCATACACATGGCTACCACCATTGATAAAGACACACTAAGTTTTCTGGCTGACCTGGCCAATCATAATACCCGCGAGTGGTTTAATGAGAATAAGCCCCGCTACGAAAACGCCCGCAAAAACTATATCAGTTTTCTAAACGAGATGGTGCAGGAAATGCAGCATTTTGAACCGGCCGCCCGTGGCCAGCAGGGGAAAGACCTGGTATTCCGTATTTACCGCGATGTGCGTTTCTCTAAGGATAAGCGTCCGTACAAAGACCATTTTGGGGCTTACCTGGCTGAAGGAGGGAAGAAATCTGTATTTCCCGGTTACTACCTGCACCTGGCCAGCGACAACAAGTCTTTTCTGGCGGGAGGTTTGTGGTATCCGCCGGCACCAGAGCTAAAGGCGGTGCGGCAGGAGATTGATTATAACCTGGATGCGTTTGAGAGACTGGTGGAATCGGAGGGGTTCAAGAAAAAGTTCTGCGCTATTGAGGGAGAGCAGCTCAAAACCACTCCTAAAGGCTATGACAAAGAGAACCCGGCAATTCATTACCTGCGCTTCAAAAGTTGGAACGCTATCATGCCGCTTCCCGATGAAACGGTGTTGAGCCCAGGCTTCCTGCAGGTTGTTCTAGACGGTTTTCAGGCGCTAAAGCCCTTAAATGATTTCCTAACAAACCCTATTAAAGATTTAGGCGTGGAGGAAGTATAAAGCTAAGAGAATTAGCGACAAAGCTTGTTTCAAGGGAAGGCAAAATGCGCTGCCTAACATAAACTCTTCGTCTTACCTGAAAATCGCACGTTAATAGAAAAGCCAAGTCTTTTGTAAAAGCTTTTGGTTTTATCGAAGTTTTATACCTGCAGGATAAGAAAATCTGCTTTGTTGTAGTTCTTCTGTTGATCGTTATTTTGCATGTTAGCAACTAACCTGTTAGGATAAATATACTTTAGCTTTAAACTAAGTATAGTAAATAGCAGAAGTGATGTAACTTAAGTCTTACTAAATAATCTATACTTTACTTATTTAGATTGGCGTGATGGCGGCGCTGCCGATAGAGGTATAACTCTGCAGCCAGCCATAGCAGCACCAGGCTGTACTCCAGCGTTACCAGCAGCAAATCTTCGCGGTAGGTGGGCGTGCGGTAAGCAGCATAGGTGAGTATGGCTAAGCCAGACCAGGTAACGGCAAACCGGAAGTGGCTCATAACAGTAAGCGCCAATAAAGTAGTGAGGTACCAGGGGTGCACCGTGGTCGACAACAGCAGGTACATTGTCAGGGCGGCGGCCATGTAACCTGCCAGCCGTCTTACAGATCCGAGCTTTTTAACTGAGGCCATACTTAGTATTAACGCCAATGTACCCAGCGACAGGAGCGGCCCAAGTATAGCAATGGTATTATATCCCGTAACATTAAAGCCGACCCAGCGCAACAGGTAATAAACGCTGGCGTTGAACTCAAATTTCTGAAAATACAGATCCAGGCTCTGAAAGATATTCTGCAGCACCTCCAGGTTTACCAAGGGCGCGAACTGAGCCACTACCGTTACCATTACCACCGTGCCGTAAAGTATAAACTGCCTGAGCCCCAGCTTCCGGAGCAGGAACGGCAGAAACATGAGCGGCAGCAGCTTAGAGCCGATAGCCAACCCAAACGCAAAACCAGACCAAACCAGCCGATGGTAAAAAAGCTGGTGAAGCGCCAGCAGCAGGAAAAAGATCATCAGGGCCTCAAAATGCAGGTTGCCTACCAACTCTAAAATTACCAGCGGGTTAAGGGCGTAGAGCAGCACATGCTTTTCGGGGAGAGCCATTTTGCGGAGCAGGCGCCAGAGCAACAGTATACTTCCTGCCTCAGCCAACAGAAGTACAAGCCGCATCGCCACAATGCTGCCAATGATACTTTGCGGAGATAGCTTTACCGCCAGCCAAAACACGGCCTGCGATACCGGCGGGTACACGCTGTAGTATGCCTGGGAGTTAAGTTGCGCATACAAATCCTGTGTTATACCCGGCACTTGCTGCGCCTCCGGCTGCGTAAAAAAAGCGGGCAAGTATAAATAAGGGTTCAGCCCAGCCGACAGCAACCGCCCATCCCATACAAACCGGAAATAATCATCGGAAAGGGCAGGTGTGGCAAACAGAAAAATAAGCCGGAAAAACATAGCCGCCGCAATGCCGTGCCACAGGTTAAAACGCTGGTTGGTAGTATACAGGTAAGCTACAAACACCACCGCGTACAGCAGGAGCAACTGGGTAAAGTTAGTGCGGGGCGTGGCATAAGCCAGGGCCGCATAAGCCGCTGCAGAAACTGCCAAAGCTGTGTAGCTGAGTAGGTTGCTCTTTGCGGGTGCCATACTTTGTGGAGCGTTTACGCTAGTTTGTTACTTTTAAGCCCATACGGTGAACACCGCCTACAGGTATTTAAATATAGTCAGGATGATCTTGTAACCAGCCATTACGGTGCCTTTTACCGTGCCAGATACTTTAGAGACACCAATGCGCTTACGGTACGAAACTGGCAGCTCCACATACTTTACTTTCTGTTTAGCAGCCTTGGCCTGCATTTCTACCGTCCAGCCGTAGTTGCGATCGCACATGCCAAGCGCCAGTAAAGTATCCATTCTTATAGCCCTGAAGGGACCCAAATCTGTAAAGCGGGCGCCGTAAAACAAACGGATGAGGGTGGTGGCCAGCCAGTTGCCGAAAATCTGCTGCGGCATCATAGCCCCGGCTTCGCGCTGCCCCAGCGCTCTGGACCCAATCACCATATCCGCCTGGCCATCCACAATAGGCTGTACCAACTGCACCATCTCCTGCGGGTAGTCTGAATAGTCGCCGTCCAAAAACACGATTATATCGGGGCGCTGATGTTCGGGTTTGGCGGCGGCATAGGCTATGCCTTTCAGGCAGGCGTTGCCGTAGCCGGGGTTGAGCTCGTGCAGCACAGTGGCTCCGGCGGCGGCGGCCACCTTCGCGGTAAGATCTTTGGAGTTGTTGTTCACCACAATTACCTCGTCCACAAAGCCTTCAGGAATATCCTGCACCACCTGGGCAATAGATTTTTCTTCGTTGTAAGCGGGAATAATAACGTTAATAAGGGGCTTAGCTACCATACAAAGGCAAAGATGCCCAAAATACTGCACACATACTTATCGGGCATCTATTTATAAAACTGTTTTTCTTTGAAATTCTGGCCTGTACGGCACTACCTTTGCAGTAAACTTTTTGCCTGTGAGCAGGTTAGATTATTTACAAACAACACAACAAGTATGAAAGAGGAAGCCATAAAGGTTGGAGACAAAGCACCTGATTTTGAGCTTGAGCGTCAGGATGGGGGCTTTTTTCGCCTGTATGATCTGATTGGAAAGAAAAACGTTGTGCTATACTTTTACCCAAAAGACAGCACCCCCGGCTGCACCAAGCAAGCCTGCGAGTTCCGGGACCAGTACGAAGTTTTTAAAGAACATGGCGCTGAAGTTGTGGGCATCAGCTCAGACAGTGTGGAGTCGCACCAGCGGTTCGAGAAGGTGCATAAACTGCCATTTACACTGCTAAGTGATAAAGGCGGCCAGATTAGAAAATTGTTTAAGGTGCCGCGCAAACTGGGCCTATTGCCTGGCCGCGTTACCTACATCATCGATCAGGAAGGCGTGGTGCGCTACGTTTTCAATTCCATGACGAAGCCATTGGAGCACGTAAGTATAGCGCTTGAGGTGCTACAGGAGATCAACAGCGAAGAGAAACATTACAAAACAGTTTAGCTAGTATAAAGAAACAAAAAGGGGTGGCCGGATAAATTTCCGGCCACCCCTTTTTCTATTTTAGCTGCTGTGTATGCTTGACATCTTTGTAGATTAGCGATTAAAAACATCAATCAGTTCCAGCTTTTTGCCGTTGTTCAGCTCCACATACAAGAAGCCCTTGCTTTTGTTAAAGTATACAATTTTAGGTTCTTCGGCAGTAGTGGTGGTGCCTTCAAATACATACGCGTCAGGATACGTGGTTTCGCCAACGGTTACTTCCTGCGTCTCGTCTGTAGGGCGTATCTCCCAGGCGCTTTTGTTGCCTACGCCAATCTTAACAACCAGCGAGTCGGGTTTCTTCAGTATAAAAGTGCCCAGGTAAGGCAGGCTTCTGTTCTTTTCTTCAATAATGTTGGTAACCTGCGTGTTGCGCTCCTCAATACAGTCATCCGAAATGGAGAAACCATCTCCGGGTACGCTCTGAGCATAAATACCGGTGCGCAGGTACGTAATTGTGTCGCCATTTCCGTTCCGGAATAAAGCTGTGTCTCCGCTGCCATACACCAGCCATTCGGTGTCTTCTATGGTGGGTTCTGTTACAGTAATATCGCCGCAGTTGTCGCAGGCTGCCAGAGTGGCGGAGGCAAACATGAGCAGGAAAAATGATTTAACGGTAGTCTTCATTGGGCGTCTGAATGAGTTAGGAAATCGAAAGTTAATAAATAAAAGATGAGGTTTATAACACAGACCCCATTTGGCGTGCCGAGGGTTGCATGGCCCCGGCTTTTTTATACCAATCCTCTACTTCCGGGAAGTGATCTTTTGCGGCGTCAGGATGCGTCAGTATGTTTACATGGTCGTAATCGTGCAGATAGCCATTGGCTTTGCTTAGCAACCTGAAGGTGCTTTGGCTGCAGCCGGTTTCCAGCATCAGCTGCTCTACATCCACAGGGTGGCCTAGCACGTCATCTTTAGCCCCTGTCAAGTATAAAGTTGGGGGCAGCTTCATGTTCCGGAGCGCTTTGGCGTAATCATACTTGTCGTGCCAGTCGAGCCACTGGCGCTGCACCACCCATTGGTGTGTTTGCCGGTGCGAGTGCTTTGTTTCACTGTCGGATCCCATTTTTAATTTTTTAGCGTAAAGTGCTCCCGTAACGGCTACGGTGGCTTTGGCAAACCAATTCCACATCACATCCACCATAAAGAACTTTTTCAGGCTGCGGATACTGATGCGGCGCTTGCTCCCGAAAAAAGCCATGGCCTGCACCTGCACAGGTATGACGGGGCGTGCCAGGTATGCCAGCATCAGCACCCCGCCCCAGGAGTGGGCACCCCAATACTGCGGCACATCGCCCTTCAGGTCCTTGATTTTCTGAATAAAGGCCGGGAAATCCTCCTGTAAAGTATGATTCAGGCCAAACGTGGATTTGCTTGAAATAGCCGGTGTGCTCTGCCCGCGGCCCCTAAGGTCGGCCACAAACACATCATAACCCTGCTTTGCCAGCCATGGAGCGAAGCCCTTGCCATTGTTGGAATAGAAGATGCGGCCATTCTCAATTGAGCCATGCACTAAAAATACGGGTGGGCCTTGGTGGTTCTCGCTAAAGCGCTTCAGGTGCAGCGTATCACTAGGGGTGGCAGGAATAAAAACAGATTCTTGCAGGATGTCAGGTTGTTCGGGCAGCATAAGCATCAGCGTGTTAAGGGCATAAGAAAGCCGACAGTCGGAAAACAAGCTACAATATACTTATTTTCTGACTGTCGGCTTAGCCTTACTATGTGGTTTCAGGTATGCCTAGCTTCTGACAGGTATGGGCTGGGGTTTCAGCTTTGGCCTGAAAATCAGCCAGGCAAGCGCCCCGGCAACAGTGCCTGAGAAAAACGTCATGCCGGCAATTAACCAGCCATTCATACCGCGCTGCTCAGCATCAAAATATATATAGGCTAAAATCATCCCAAGCAACACCAGGTATAATCCAATCATCAGCAGAAATAGCACACTCGTCATATCTATCATCATCAGTTCCATAACTCCAAATTTAAATTGTACTGTACAAAAGCATATCTGCCTCTGTTCTATTATATTAAACCAATTTTAAGGATTTATGTTTATAAATATTTTTAGAATACTGCTGAATAATTAGATAATTTAATGGTGTTTGATTGTATTGTAGTAAAATCAGGGGCAAAGGGCAGCTGGAGAAGATTTATGAAGGGCTTAAAAGTATGATGGGTAAACTAGCAAACCCTTATACTTACGGCTGAATACGGTCTGTGTTTTTCCGAAAAGAATCTGCTGCTCTATCAATGCAGGGGCAGCAGATTGATCAGAGGATTAAGTAGAGTAGCCGTTGTGGCGGTAAATGAAATGTTGAGTCAAAATTACTCAGGCTGGTGTTGCTGTAGCTGGCGCAGCATGATCTCGGTAAGGTAGCTGCCGCTAGAAGGGCCGAAAAAGTTCATACCCCTGGTCTCGTACTCCTGCAGGTTGTAATACTTGTCCGGGGTGATGTAGCCGATGTAGCCGCCGTTAAAGCTGGTGACAATTGCGTGCTGCCCTTGTGCCTGTGCCTGCTGGGCAATCTGCGCCACAAACTCGCCGGAGTAATCGGCAGGTGCTCCTAAAAAGACAATATTTCCTAACTGCAGGCTGGTAATGTGGGCAGGGTGATCTCCGAAAATGCTGTTGAACAGAACCGGCGCCAGCCTTAAACCCTTGCTGATACGCCAGCTTGGCTCCGGCAGCTGGAAAGGCACACGGCCATAACCCAGCGTGTTGATATAACCGGTTTTAACGTTCAGCAGCTCCTCCCGCAGCAGTTTAGCCAAGCGCTCTCCTACGGCTTTGGTGCTTTCGTGCGTATCGCCTTTAAGGTAAACGGTGCTGTGGCTGCCTACCGCGCCCGCTGAGAAAGAGGTAAATCCTACGCGCTCCTCCAGTTCATCTACCAGCACGCCCGGGTAATCGCGGGAAAGGGTGGGGTCGTCGGAGGGAAGTATGGTGGGGTGCGCCGAGAATACGGAAAGTATGGCTGTGGTGCCGTCCTCCCGCTCAAACTTAACAAAGCGCAGTGCTGTATCCCGGTTTTCCAGTCGCTCTTTATAGTATGGGTTGTCAGGATTTTTAAGCAGGCGGTTTTTGACAAGGCTTGCCGCGCTGGTGCTGCCGAAGCCTACTTTTGTAGGCTGCAGGTTTTGCCGCGCCAGTTCTATACTTTGCACGATCTGCTGCGTCAGCCGCTCCACCAGTTCGGCATCATACTTACCCGACATAAACTTTACACCCAGCTTTTTGCCCCAACCTCCAAAACTGGTGTGGCTATGCGTGGCCGTAAGGTATACCTGCTCCGGCTTTAAGCCCAACTGCGGGTATGCTTGCTCCAGTTTCTGCAGCACCTCCATCGGCACAATCAGCAAGTCCAACGCTACGTAATAGGCCTCTGCCTTGCCGTTGCTGAACGCAAATGTGCGTACCCAGGCCGAGTCGTGCACTTGTTCGTAGGTCATGCCCATGCGTTTGCCATAGCCGGCCAAAGGTGTGCCAACCGGGGGCGTAATATTAATTTTGGCCCAGCCAACCTGCACCGTGTCACCGTGGGTAACGGTGGCCGGGCTTGCGCTTTGACTGCTGATGGTTTCCTGGTAATAGGCTGATTCTTGGTATGGTGTACGGTCTAGCGGGCGTACGACACAAGCTGTAATCAGCAGCAGGAAGAATAGCACATACAGGTATACATAGCGGCGGGCGCGCTTCGGGCTTCTTGTATTCATTTGGTTGTTAGCAAACGCTGCGGCTGCATTAGCAATTACCCTGCCTTAGTTATAAAAGCCACTTCAGCAAAGTATAATGTAGATGGCAGTGCAGTTGCAAAGTTACACATTTAGGCTTTAAACAAGCCCGCGGCTTATACTTTGCAGCGGCTGATAGGGCAGATTTATACTTTAGGTAGCCACCATTTCAGCAGATAAAATTTTCAGGTTTGGCAATAAGGCTTAAATTTGACGTTTGTTAAGTCCCGCGTTAAAGTTTAAAGTCCGGGCAAAGGCAACGGTGGTAGGAGGGGAGCGCCTTTTCAGATCAAGTTCATACTTCCCTGCCATACTTGCCATAGCGCAAAACCAGAAATTGGCTTAAAGTATTATAATGGAACCGAATTTAGACCATCTTTTAAAGATAGCCTCGGAGCTGTCTATTACCATTAAGCAGGTAGAGGCCACCGCCAGATTGCTCGACGAGGGTGCTACTGTACCTTTTATCTCCCGTTACCGCAAAGAAGTAACCGGCTCTCTGGACGAAGTGCAAATTGCGGGCATCCGCGACAGAATGGAGCAGCTGCGCGAGCTGGACAAACGCCGCGAAAGTATACTTAAGTCGATCAAAGACCAGGAAAAGCTGACACCGGAGCTGGAGGCGCAGATTATGGCTGCCGAAACCATGGCCGTGCTGGAAGACATTTACCTGCCTTACAAACCAAAGCGCCGCACAAAAGCAACCATTGCCCGTGAAAAAGGACTGGAGCCGTTGGCAGAGCGGATTTTTGCCCAGGAAAATATCGATGTAGAAACCGAAGCAGCCAATTATATCTCTGAAGAAAAAGAGGTAAAAGACATAAATGAGGCCCTTGCCGGCGCCCGCGACATTATGGCTGAGTGGATGAACGAGAACGCCGAGGCACGTGCCGCTATGCGCCAGATCTTTGAAAAGAAAGGCGTGTTTAAGAGCCGCGTAATGATGGGCAAAGAAGAGGAAGGCCAGAAGTTTAAAGATTACTTTGAGTGGGAGGAGCCGATCGAGAAAGCGCCGTCGCACCGTATTCTGGCCATGCGCCGCGGCGAAACCGAAATGGTGCTGATGCTTACAGCACAGCCTGACGAGGAAGCTGCCCTTGCAAAGCTGGAAAGTATGTTTGTACAGGGCAACAACGCTGCCTCTGAGCAGGTGAAACTGGCCGCCAAAGACTGCTACAAGCGCCTGCTGAAACTAAGTATGGAAACAGAGGTACGGCTTAGCTCTAAGAAGCGTGCCGACGAAGAAGCTATCCGTGTGTTTGCCGATAACCTGCGCCAGCTATTATTATCCTCTCCGCTTGGCCAGAAAACGGTACTGGCTTTAGACCCAGGTTTCAGAACTGGTGTGAAGTCTGTCGTGCTGGATAAGCAAGGTAAGCTGCTGCATAACGAAACGATTTACCCGCACACCGGCCAGCACAAAGAGCAGGAGGCTGCGCAGGCGGTGCGTTATATGGTTACCCGCTTCGAGGTAGAGGCCATTGCCATAGGTAACGGCACCGCCAGCCGCGAAACCGAAGCCTTTGTAAAAAGCCTGAAACTGCCGGCCTCGGTGATGGTGGTGATGGTAAACGAAAGCGGCGCTTCTATATACTCTGCTTCCGATGTGGCCCGCGAGGAGTTCCCGGACCAGGACGTAACGGTGCGCGGTGCTGTTTCCATTGGCCGCCGCCTGATGGACCCGCTGGCCGAGCTTGTAAAAATCGACCCGAAAAGTATAGGTGTTGGCCAGTATCAGCACGATGTGGACCAGTCGGCACTTAAGCACTCTTTAGATGACGTGGTAATGAGCTGCGTGAATGCCGTGGGTGTGGAGGTAAATACTGCCAGCAAGCAGCTGTTAACGTATGTTTCGGGCCTAGGACCTGCCTTGGCGCAGAATATTGTAGAGTACCGTAACCAGAACGGACCATTCAAGACCCGTACAGAGCTGAAAAAAGTGTCGCGTTTAGGTGATAAGGCTTTTGAGCAGGCCGCTGGTTTCTTGCGGATCCGTGATGCTAAAAACCCGCTGGATGCCTCAGCCGTGCACCCGGAAAGCTACCCTATTGTGGAGCAGATGGCCAAAGATCTGGGCGTAACCGTGCAGGACCTGATGCAGAAAGACGAGCTGCGCAAAAAGATCAACCTGAAGAATTACGTAACCGACACAGTTGGTTTACCGACCCTGCAGGATATCGTGAGTGAACTAGCCAAGCCGGGCCGCGACCCGCGCCAAACCTTTGAGGCGTTTAGCTTTACAGAAGGCGTAAACGGGATAAAAGACTTGCGCGAAGGCATGAAACTGCCGGGCATCGTAACGAACATTACGGCTTTCGGAGCTTTTGTGGATGTGGGGGTGCACCAGGACGGCCTTGTGCATGTGAGCCACTTATCAGACCGTTTCGTCAGCAACCCGCACGATGTGGTAAAGGTAGGGCAGAAAGTTGAGGTAACTGTGTTGGAGGTGGATGTGCCGCGCAAGCGTATCTCCCTAAGTATGAAAGGCGACCCTGCAGCAGCTAAACCTGCCGGAGGAGGCAACCGCAACAAAGGCGGTAACAAACGGGAGGAAGAGCCAATGGATGATTTCCAGGCGAAGCTGGCCAAGCTGAAAGGCATGTTTAAGTAAGCTTAAGTATAAATATATAAAAAAAGCCCCTGCTATACTTTAGCAGGGGCTTTTTTTATATTCGAAGAAAAGATGAAAATATTTATATACAAATGATAGTATACTTATAGACTTATTGTTGATATTTACTTGTGTAATCATCAACTAAAACCTTCTTTATGAAAAACAAATTTTTGCTCGCCCTGCTGTTCATGGTGGCGTCAGGCTACGCTTCAATGGCGCAATCAGTTTCTATCGGTCCTCGTATAGGGGCTACTTTTGCCAAGATTACGCTGTCAGAAGAGGAAGATGGCTTATCGAACGATGATATCGAGTCGAATCCAGGGATTCAGTTTGGCGCTGTGGCAAATTTTAGGATCAATGATATGTTCTCTATCCAACCGGAGCTGCTCTATGTTCAGAAGGGCTTTAAAATAGGTGAAGATGATATGTATGTCAAAGGCCGGTCAGAATACTTTGAGGTGCCTGTATTGGCTAAGGTATCCTTGGGAACAGAGCGGTTGCACGCTTTTGTAACAGGCGGCCCCACAATTGGCTATTGGGCAGGAGGCGAACACGCTATGAAAATCGGAGATTCTGAAGCAAGGGAAAGCTACGAGTTTGAGGACTCAGACAACCGCTTAGAAGTAGGCGCAAGCTTTGGCATCGGAGCTGCCTATAGGATGGATCAGGGAGAGCTGAACCTGGATGTGCGCTACGGCCTTGGCTTTACCAGCCTTCATGAAACTAAAAACGGGGAAGCCACCACTAAAAACCGTATGCTTGGCGTTTCGCTAGCTTACCTGTTTAACCTGTAACAATAATATAGTAAATAAAAGGCGGCTCCTGCACCAGCGGGAGCCGCCTTTTTGCATTATAAATTAGTAAGCCCACCATATTGTTGAGCAGTTCGAGAAACGGCTAGCGTGAATAGCATCGTAACCATAATAAAACGATAGCTTATGGATACATACAATCAGAACATGTCTAAGGCGCTGCATACGGATTATATAATGCCACCTGCCAGCGGCTCAAGTCATATTAATGTGGGCAAAGCGGAGCGAATTGCTTCTGTGGTTGGCGGTGCCGTGCTCACTTATCTGGGCATGAGAAAGCATGGAGCCGGAGCTCTTGCCATAGCGGCAGCGGGCGGCGCCATGCTTTACAGAGGGCTTACAGGCTATTGTCCGGTAAACGATGCCGCAGGGCGCGACTCTGCAGGGCATAAAGATGTTTCAGTAGAAATTACCCGCAGCCTGACAATATTAAAGCCACGCGAAGAGGTATATCAGTTCTGGCGGCAGCTCGAAAACCTGCCAAAGTTTATGCACCATCTAAACGACGTGCGGCAGCTCGGCCCCAAACGATCTCATTGGAGTGCTAAAGTTCCGAAAGGCATTGGTACTATAGAATGGGAGGCGGATATTGTGCAGGAGGAGCCTAACCAAGTACTGGCCTGGCGCTCTGTAGCAGACTCCACTGTGGATAATGCGGGAGAGGTTAGGTTTATGGATGCTGTCGGCGGCAAAGGCACAGTGCTACAGGCCACCATTTCTTACCGTCCGCCTGCCGGAGATGTGGGAGGAACCATTGCGCACCTGCTAAACCCGGTGTTTAAGCAGATGGTGCTCAATGACCTGCACCGCTTCAAGCAACTAATGGAAGCCGGAGAAGTGGCTACAGTAGAAGGACAGCCGTCCGGGAGAAGCTAACTGCCTGAAGTGAAATCATTTTTCAACCCAATTTAAGAAAACAAACTATGAAAGCATTATGCTGGAACGGCGTGAACGACCTGCGGGTAGAGCGCGTACCGGACCCATCTATACTTAACCCCCGCGACGCTATTGTGCGTGTGGTCATGTCGTCGGTGTGCGGCTCAGATCTGCATCTGCTGGATGGCTACGTGCCTTCCATGAAATCTGGTGATATTATCGGCCACGAATTTATAGGAGAGGTAGTGGAAGTAGGCGCGGAGGTAAAAAAACTAAAAAAAGGGGACCGCGTGGTGGTGGGGTCCATTATAGGCTGCGGGGGCTGTGAGTTCTGTCAGTCAGACCAATGGTCGCTTTGCGATAATTCTAACCCTAACCCGGAGATAACAGAAAAAGCCTACGGTTACCCGACTGCCGGTATTTTTGGGTACTCGCATGCCTTTGGCGGCTATGCCGGTAGCCATGCAGAACTTATTCGGATTCCGTTTGCTGAACTTGGTGCTTTTAAAGTGCCGGAAGGTATACCTGATGAGTCGCTGGTTTTTGTGAGCGATGCGTTCCCGACTGGTTATATGGCCGCTGACATGGCAGATATTGAGCCGGGAGATACGGTGGTAGTATGGGGAGCGGGAGGCGTAGGGCAAATGGCCATGCAAAGCGCATACTTATTAGGGGCAAGCCGCGTCATCGCCATAGATCGTTTTGAAGACCGTCTGGAAAAAGCCAGAGTAAATGCCAAAGCCGAGACACTTAACTATGAAAAGGTAGATGTGCTGGAGGCGCTGAAGGAGATGACCGGAGGCCGAGGGCCGGATCGTTGCATCGATGCAGTTGGAATGGAAGCGCACACAACTGGCGTAGAGGAATACTATGACAAAGCCAAGCAGGCGCTGCGTCTGCAAACAGACAGACCGGCTGTGCTACGACAGGCTATCATGGCGTGCCGCAAAGGCGGTACGGTGTCTATAGTGGGCGTGTACGGCGGCTTGATTGATAAATTTCCGATGGGAGCTGCCATGAACAAAGCCCTCACTTTTAGAATGGGACAAATGTTTGCACAAAAGTATATCCCCGAACTCCTGAACGTGGTATCCGAAGGTAAGGTAGACCCAAGTTACATGCTAACGCATAAATGGACGCTGGACCAAGGGCCTGAGGGTTACAAGATGTTTAAAGAGAAATCAGATAACTGTATGCGCGTGGTATTCACACCGTAAGGCAATTGCCTGTTCTGAAACAGCAGGAGCCGCATATATAAGCGGCTCCTTTTCTGCCTTATGATAAAGTATAGTTGTAGCCAAAGAGGTGTAGACGTTACATTGGGCAGTCCTATTAGATACTTTACTCCCATAGCTATAAGCCCGGTGAATCCTCGTGTTCTTCAAACCAAACGTAGGCATCTTCCAGTTTCTCAAAAAATTGCATTTCAAAAGGAGTGATATCTCTGGCCTTATCCATCATGCCTTCCAGTATAAGTTGGCTTAAAGTATCAGCCGGTTCTATAAGTGCCATTTTTACTATCTCGGATTTATAAGCCAATTGCGGTATCATTACCTCGTTTGCCCAGATCTGATCCTGTGGTGTTATAATTCCCCCCGCCTTATTATTTACAAGCCAGTACTTTAACCGCCTCTCAATGGCTTGTTCAGTTGCTAGTTCCATGCCTTCTCGGTACATGGCGGATGGAACTTCACCGTTTGCCTGTACAACAATCACACGGTTGTTCGGCTCTATACAGATTGTTAACTGAGGCTCTCTAAAAAGTATAACTTTCGCTTCAGGCATATTGAACGGTTCTATTATTATTTTAGCTTAATATAAGCTTTTTACGCTTGCTGTTCAACCCATCTTCGGATGGAGCGCAATTATTTTAAGTATAAAGCATGGAGCTGTCAGTTAATAGTCGGTCTCAATAAGTTTATTTCTCAAAGGCTCAAGCAAGCTTTTTTTTCTGCTGTAAAACAGGCTTAGCCTGGCAGTTGTATTTCTGGCAAAGTACTTGCTATTGTACTATTGGCGGCTGCACCTGCGTTTTTAATATAGAGCCGCATTATTCTCAAGAACTTATACTATGCCATACTTCAGAAAACTTACTGTTGCGCTAGGGCTTATACTTGCTCCGGTGCTGGGGCAGGTAGCTACGGCTGCTTCTGTAGCTGCAGTTCCCGTTACTGCTACTGTTACCTCCACTGCCGATACCCGTGATATTGTGCAGGAAATCATAAATGTGGTGGGGCTAAAGCCTCGCTTCGAATTGCGTGCCGCCGATATTGACAATGCCGCTGCTGTAGTGTATAACGGCAAGCGTTATATTTTGTACAGTGAGCGCTTTTTAATGGCCATCAACAACGCAGTGCATACTGACTGGGCGGGTGTAAGTATACTTGCCCATGAAATAGGGCACCACCTGAACGGCCATACCCTGAGCCGCAGCGGCAGCAACCCCGGCGATGAACTGGAGGCAGATGAGTTTTCAGGGTTTGTGCTACGAAAGATGGGCGCAAGTATGGCCGAGGCGCAAGCTGCAATCAATCTGCTGTCGGAAGAGGAAAACTCGCGCTCGCACCCTGGCAGAAGTTACCGCCTGGCTGCCATCAGCAAGGGCTGGCGCAGCGCTAACAACCAGTTACTGGCGAGTGCCAACGGGCCGCAGCCCGACCAGCGTGCTATAGAGCCTATGCGCACCAAACCTCGTATGGCGCAGCAGCAAGCACCGCGTACTACAAGTGCAGCCCAAACTGCTTCGCTCGACAGCCGCATGGTACTTTCTAAAGTGGTGTTTAGCAAAGCGCCCCGCGAGCAGTTTTACCTGACATCCCGCCTGCACCTGGTGCACCTGACAAAAGACGGCCCTAAAGTTGTAGGCCGGTTGGCTAAAACAGGCAACCCGGATTATCCTTATTATTTTGAGAGCGACTATATAAAAACGGTATTCATTTCTGATGAAGGCTTGCTTGTAAACCGCCAGGGTCAGCAAGTGGGGCATCTGTCTTAAGCCATCAACACACAAGGTAAAGGCCACACTGCTTGTTGCGGTGTGGCCTTTGTTTATGAATTTAATATATTGCAGCAGTAAGAGCTGTTAAATTCATAATACTATGAGAATCATGAAACTACCTGTGCTGCTGCTTGCTTCAGTAGCCTTTATGGCCTTTTTTACTTCCTGCGATGATCAAGGCTTTTGCCTGGAAGGAGAGGGGGATGTTGAGAGCCGGACGCTTGAGCTTGCCCGTTTCAGCGGTGTAGATGTTAGCGGAAGCACCAAAGTATATATCCGGCGCGGAAGCGAGCAGCGGGTGGAGGTGCAGGGACAGGCCAATATACTGGATCATCTGGAAACTAACGTCGAAAACGGCGTATGGGGCATTGGCTTTGACCGGTGCCTGCGCAAGCACGAAGCAGTGGAGGTTTACATCACTGTGCCTGAATTAGACAGAGCAAGTGTTGGTGGGTCTGGCCGAATAGAGCTGGAGGATGTTTTTAAAAGCCGTACCTTCCAAACCAGCGTTTCAGGCTCAGGAGATGTGCTGTTGCGCCTGGCCACTGCAGAATTAGATGCCCGCATAAGTGGCTCTGGCACAATTCGTGCAGCTGGTGTGGCAGAAAATCAGGATGTATCCATATCGGGGTCAGGCAAGTATTGGGCTTTTGATTTGACCAGCCGGGAGGCAGAAGTAAGCATCTCTGGGTCCGGCGAAGTAGAAGTAAACGCAGAAGATGAACTTGATGCCGACCTTAGCGGGAGCGGAAGAGTATACTACACAGGCAACCCAGACGTTAACTCCAGCGTCTCCGGTTCCGGAAAAGTAATAAAAAAGTAAATCAAAGTATGATGAGAAAAATAGGTAACTACACACTGCTGCTAATGCTGCTGGTTCTAGGCTTTGCCTGCAAAACCAAGAACGATGTAGAGGCTTTTAAAGAGGCAGAGTATAGCCTGGAAAGTATAAACCAAATTGAACTTAACGGCATAGACCTCCTGAAGAAGAAGCGGCCCCAGGATTTTTCATTTAACGATGCTGCCACACTTTACACCGCATTCTCTGACAATGCCCTAAATGCGGTTTCTACCATCGGCCTGAAAGTAAATTTACCTGAAGGCAGCCAAGGTAGAACCATGACTGTAACTCAACTGAAATGGCAACTGCTTGTGGATGATCAGCATACGTTAACTGGTTTGGTCAGTGAGCCGGTGGAGCTGAAAAACGGGTTAAACACCATTACCATCGCTTCTCCGTTAACGTTTGCCAGTGGGGAGGGGAGCAGTCAGCCAGACCTGAACAAGCTTTTGCGTTTGGCCACGCTTCTGAACAAGGACAGCGCTGATCGGCCTAAGGTAACGCTGCAAATAAAACCTACCATTCAGACTTCGGTAGGGCCGTTTGAGCTGCCCGCATTTATAAAAATAAAAGGATAACAGAAAGCCAGGTACACCACCTGGCTTTTGTAATTCTCCTATTTATGAAAAATATTTTGATGCGCTTGTAACTTTTAAGGATATGTTGCCGTAGTGGCACGTTCCTTGTTCTTCTTCTGTTGAGTTTTTTTAGCCAATGTGTAATAGTCAACTGATGAAGACGATGAACTACAAAGATTTAAAACAGGAAGAGCATTTTGTGGAAGCAAGCGCAATAAGATTTTACATGCGCCAGGCAGGATGGGTAAACAACGGAGAAGTAGCAAGTTATAAAACAGCCTCAGCAGCAGATGCCGACGAGGCTGAATCAACCGAAAATAAACAAGAGCCGCAGGTTCTTAGCCAGCACAACTGGATTAACTGGATAAGGTCTTTATAAAAAATACTTTAAGTATAAAAGCAGCTCCTGCTATGTTGGTTTTACTGACGCAGCAGGAGCTGCTTTTTTGTAATCATACTTTATTCTGCTTATTGCCAGGTTTTATACTTAGCACGGCTCAGTTCCAGTAGCCGCTTTCCAATCTATATCAACCTATAATGTATAACCTGGCGCAGCAGCAGCAAAATATCTCAAATTTGCCAAAACCGCTCACAAACCCTACCTTAGGCTTTTCTATACTTTATGAAGAAGATACTTGCTTTTGCGTTTATACTTGCTGCGCCCGTGTTGGGAATTGCACAGAAAAATACACCTGATGCAGCCCAGTTGCTGCGGGATGTAAAGGTACTTTCTGCCGACTCTATGCAGGGGCGGCTAAGTGGCACCGAAGGCAGCCTGATGGCGCAGGAGTATATTCTGAAGCGTTTCGATGAGATTGGCCTGAAGCCTTTTAACGGCAGCTTCAAACATCACTTTGAAATAGATTCTAAAAGGGCGCAGGTAGAGCAGGCCACCAACCTGGTTGGGTATATACCGGGCAAGTCAGGTAAAGCTATTGTTGTAACTGCGCATTACGACCATGTGGGGCAGCACGACGGCAAAATATTCAACGGTGCCGATGACAATGCTTCGGGTGTAGGGGCGTTGCTGGCTGCGGCCGCTCATTTTGTAAAGCACCCACCGAAACATACTATTATTTTTGCCGCATGGGATGGCGAGGAACTGGGGCTTCAGGGGGCAAAAGCTTTTTTAGACAACCCGCCGGTGCCTTTGCAGAACATCTTGCTCAACGTAAATATGGATATGCTGAGCATCAACGAAAAAGGAGAACTTTACGCCAGCGGCGCTTACCATTACCCGCAGCTGCAGCCTTACCTGCTGAAGGTAAAGCCCAGAACACAAGCCCGTTTACTGCTGGGCCACGACAGACCTGAGCAGGGCCAGAACGACTGGACTCGTCAGTCCGATCATTACAGGTTTCATGAGCGCGGCATACCGTATGTTTATTTCGGAGTAGAGGACCATCCGCATTACCACAAACCCACCGATGATTTCGAGAACATCAACAAAACTTTTTACCCGGATGCCGCAGCGCTTGTTATTGATTTTATAGCCCTGATGGATGCCAACCTGCAGCGTTTGCCGGCGCAAAACTTTCCCAATAAGTTAAAGCAATAGCAAAAACAGGCTGTTTTATAGTTTTGCTAAAAGACAGAAGTATATATTATACTTTGACTATTCTGATATTCCGATATTTTTATTCTGAAAGCACCATCTTTCTTACTTATAAACCGTAGAGAAGAAGAAGTTCTGAGTCCGATACTCCATGATGGGGATAGGGCTTGGCGGCAAGTATAACTGCCTTAAATAATGTTGTTAAACCTGTCTGATGATATGAACAGGAAACCATACTACTTACTCTTACTTCTTTCTCTACTCTTACTAAACCCCTGGGACGCACTGGCGCAGCAATACCGCTTTAAACGCAACAGCAAGCAGAGCAATGTGCTGGAGCGGGGCTGGGTTATACTTGTAGGCGGCGGTGTGGCCGCCGTAAGAAGCGATATCTGCGGCAGCTGGGGCTGTAATGATCTTGGGCCGAACGCAAGCGTGGGAGGGCTTTACAAGTTCTCGCCATATGTTGGCATAAGCGGCACAATAGATTATGTAAAACTGGGAGCAGTGGAAAAAGACCCTAACGCACCCTTGAACTTGGCTTTTGAGTCTGAAGTAATCGAGGTTTCCGGGTCTTTGGTGATAAACCTGCTGGACAGCTATGCCGGTTCGGGCAACTACCGCTCCAAGCGCAAACGATTTGCAGTTCCTTATTTCCGGATTGGCGTGGGAGGTTTATACTATACTGCTACCTCTTTTCCGGCAAACGGCAACCTCGACGACACTCAAAGCACCTATGATCCTGAGCAGGACTACCCTGCCTTTGCGGCTGTGGTGCCTGTGGGCGGCGGCATCCGATTTTATATTAACGATGAATTCAGTATTGCACCGGAAATTGCCTACCGCGTTACCAGCACAGATTTCCTGGATAATATAGGGCCTATTACGAGCGGCGGCGGCAGGCGGGACGAGTATGCCGTGGTAGCCGTAAAACTGCAGTACACGCCTGTTCTTAAAAATAAGCTTTTCTCTAAAAAGCCCTAATCAGAAACTATAGTTAACCCCAAAATTTCTACCGCCGTAGAGGTAAAGGCAGATGCTTAACAGGCATCTGCCTTTACTTTTTATACTTCTACCTATGAAAGCAAAAGATAAAAATAAGCTGCTTTGGTTAGCGGCAGGAGCGGGAGCGCTTGCAGTGGTTCGGGCAGTAAGCCGGAGAATGAATGCTTATGACTTTAACGGCAAAACGATACTAATAACTGGCGGAAGCCGGGGGCTGGGCCTGGTGATGGCGCGGCAGCTGGCCAAGGAAGGCGCAAGGCTTGTGCTGTGTGCCCGTGATGAGACAGAACTGGAAAACGCACGCATGGAGCTGGCCGGAAAAGGAGCCGACGTGCTGGTGCAGAAATGCGATGTAACCGACCAGCAGCAGGTAACAGACATGATAACCAATGTGCAGAACGAATTCAGCCCGATAGATGTGCTGATAAACAATGCAGGGATTATACATGCCGGTCCTGTTGCCGAGATGACGGTGCAGGAGTTTGACGAAGCCATCAAAACGCACTTCTGGGGGCCAGTTTACACCACATTGGCAGTGCTTCCGGTGATGAAGGTGCGGGGTGGGCGTATTCTGAACATCGCCTCCATAGGCGGAAAAATAAGCGTGCCGCATCTGGTGCCTTACAGCGCCAGTAAGTTTGCCTTGGTTGGACTTTCGGAAGGTTTACGCGCCGAACTGAAGAAGTATGATATATCGGTAACTACAGCTACTCCCGGCCTGATGCAGACAGGCAGCCCGCGCCATGCTAACCTAAAAGGCCACAACAAGGAAGAGTATGCCCTGTTCAAAATAATGGATTCAAACCCGATTACCTCTACCGGTGCTGAGGCGTCTGCCATGCAAATGCTGGATGCTCTGCGGCACGGCGATGCAGGCGTAACCACCACGCTGTTTGCCACAGCAGGAGAGTTGCTGCACCGCATATCACCGGCTCTAACCACAGATATTCTGGCACTTGTAAATGCTGCGCTTCCCGGTGAGGGCGGCATCGGCAAGAACAGGGCAAAAGGATATGAAAGCGAAACAAAACTCTCGCAGTCTGGGTGGACGGAGCGTACGCAAAAAGCCGCTGAGAATAACAACGAAGTATAAACTCATACTATCTGAGGTATGGCACAGGCTATACTTCAGATTTACTATCTTTAAGCTTAATAGAAAGCAGCACCCTTATGGAGATCAAAAAAAGAGAAAAGGCTTACGACGGCTATTTTAAAATATATGAACTAACAGTAGAGCAACAGGGCCATACCTTTACCCGCGAGCAGTTTGACCGTGGCGATGCCGTGGCAGCGTTGGTGTTTGATACAGAAAAGCAGCAATATATTCTCACCAGGCAGTTTCGTGTTGGCTCAGAGTCTGAGTTGATAGAAGTAGTAGCCGGCATGGTGGACAAGGGTGAGCAGCCAGAAGCAAGTATAAAGCGGGAGATTGAAGAGGAAACAGGTTATCACGTGGAAAAACTGCAGCATCTGCATACTTTTTACTCTTCACCTGGAGGCACCACAGAACGCGTCATGCTATACTATGCTGAAGTGAAGGAGCAGCGCCACACAGGTGGTGGCAATAGCCATGAGCATGAGTTTATCGAGATTTTGCACCTCACGCCCAAGCAACTGGACGCACTGGAAACGCCGGATGCCAAAACCATTATCGCGCAGCAATGGGTAAAGCTTAACCGGAAGTAGTGCCGGTTTTACTATAGACAAGTTCAGTTTTAAAGCAACTTAACATGATTTAGTAAAACAACAGCCATACTTAAAAGCTTTTAAGTATGGCTGTTACGTTAAAAAAGCCCTTAACAGAAGCAGCGGTTGTGGCTAATCTTCTACCTTCCTGAACATATCTCTGGTGTCGGCGGCTCCTTCTAAAGTCAGGTATTCTGCCTGCAAGGTTCTAATCTTGATTTTATCTGAAGTGCTGATCTGGCTCTCTAACTGCCGGCGACGTTGGTTCAGCTGCCCGTACACATGGTCTACGTAGTCCCAGTCATCCTGCGACCAATTGTTGCGCTTGGTACGCACAGTGCCTAGAAAAGTCAGGTATGCTTCGCGCAGCTGGGTTGGTTGTAGCTGCGCCAAATCATCGTACTCACGCAGCAGTTGCTCCTGCCACTGTGTTACCTGCTTTGCCTCCAACGGTTGCTGCATACGGCGCTCCTGGCGCTCCTCCCACTGGCGGTAACGGTCCTGCAGGTCTCTGTACTCAGCTTTCGATTTTTCGGAGAGGCTGTCTACGTTGCGCTCCAACTGCGCATTGCGGCGGCGCAGTTCTTCTTTTACCTGCGGCCACTCTCGCCGGATGGCCGTATCGCCTTTATCGGCTTGCCTGTTCAGCCAGCTTCTGAACTCCTCCAGCTCCTGTTCAGCAGATTCGCCTGATCGAACCACGGTGGCTGTGTCTCTATCTTCTGTGGTGTCAACCACTATTTCTTCATTGCCCTCCACCTCGCGTTGGCCGTCACAGCCCCAGAGCAATGCGGCGAAACAAAGTAAAAACGTAAATTCTAAAGTATATCCAGCCTTTTTCATCAGCATGTTTCTTACACGTGTTGTTTGATGACTAGTACGCAACTTGGCGATTCAGGATACTTAAGGCCCGGCTATGAACGGCTGGTTAAGATAAATGCCGTCGCCGAAGGCATAGTGTTTGTTTACAGTAACAGCCAGCTTGCCACGGGCGGGCACCTTGCCGAAGATTACCTCAGCGGCTGCCGCTTGCGCATGGAAATAACCCTGGTAGGCAACCAGCAACCCTCTACTATCCTCAATAGCAGGGAATTGGTTTAAAGTATAAGTATTATTGAAGAGCGTAATAACAGCTTTGTTAGATTTTGCCAGTTGCTGCACCAGTTTGGTGGCATCTTCAGAATAGCCCAACTTATTGCTCGGGCGGATGCTTGGGCCGTATAGCGCCACCAGCACCACATCATACTTTTTCAGCTGTTTCCAGAGCTTCTTAGTTTCCTTGCTGTTCGCTTTCCGCGAGATAAAAAAGTCGTCTGTATTATCGGTCAGTTGCTTTACCTGGCGCTGAAAAGCCGTCACTCTGGTAGCACCCACCGAAACCGTTGCAATAGACATACGCGGGGTTACGCGCAGCGGCAGCATCTTTTTCTTGTTGTTCAGCAACGTAATGGCGTTCTCGGCAATATTTTTATTGATGAGGTCTGCAATAGGCGGGTTCAGGTCTTCGTAAAGGTTGTCCAGCGGAACAGGTTTATACTTGTCCAGCCCCAGCCATTGCTTGGCCGCTAAAATACGCTTGCATCTTCTGTCAATTTCATCCTGTGTCAGATCTCCTTTTGCGATGGCCTCTTTTACCGCCTTAATTGCCTTGGGCACACTGTTCAGGCGTTCTAGCACATCGTTTCCCGCTATCAGGGCCTTTGCTTCTGCCTCACCGGGCTCAAAGTATTTGGTTACGCCCTTCATCACCATCGCGTCTGTAAATATCAGGCCCTTATACTTCAGTTGCTTTTTTAGGAGGCCGGTAACAATAGGTTGAGAAAGTGTAGAGGGAACATTGGTAGTAGAATCCAGCTGCGGAATGTGCATATGCGCCACCATCATGCCGCCCAAACCATGCTTGATCAGTTCCTGAAAAGGATAGAGCTCTAGAGAGTCTAGGCGGTCGCGCCCGAATGGTATCACAGGCAGGTCATAGTGAGAGTCTACATCGGTGTCGCCGTGGCCCGGAAAGTGCTTTGCCACAGCCATAATGCCTCCGTCCTGCATGCCTTGCATGTAAGCCAGGCTTTTGGTGGCTACATCATACTTATCCTCACCAAAAGACCTGTAACTGATGATCGGGTTCTTGGGGTTGTTGTTCACATCGGCTACCGGCGCAAAGTTAATGTGCATGCCCAGCCGCTTAAATTCCTGCGCCACTTCCAACCCCATGCGGTATATCAGTTCATTGTCGGCCAGCGCACCGAGCATCTGCTGCGACGGGTACTCCACCGTAGAATCCAGGCGCATGCCTACGCCCGTCTCCGCATCCATTGATATCCATAAAGGCACCTTAGAAGCCGCCTGGTACTTATTTGTAAGCCTTGCCTGCCGCACAGGCCCACCCTGAAAAAAGATGATGCCGCCTACTTTATACTTTTGGATCAGGCGCATGACATCTGCGTCATACTTCTGCCCTTTATCTGAGAAGGCTTCAATAATGATCAGTTGGGCAATGCGCTCATCAGGCGTTAGCGTGTTAAAAACGGAGTCTACCCAATAAGTGGAACTATCTTGCAGGGCGGCAATTAATGAGGAGGGGCGGTTATAAGCGGCTGTGCGCTCTACCGGAAAAAACTGCCGCTGCTCTTCCGAGTAGCTTTTCTGACGCGCGTCGGAGCCCTCACAAGAAATAAGGCAAACAGCCAGGAGGAGCAGTAACCATACTTGGTAGAGCTTGGAATATTGTGTTTTATCTATGGTTAACCTATGCATGTTAATCTGGTAACGCGCCAATTTGTACTTTCTTGCATATGGCTGGCGCCGCCAAGGCTTTGTAGAGGCCGGCTTTATACTTACGCCTGGCTCTCTCAGCGTTCTTTACGTTAGAAAGTGCTGATTAGATAAAGGGTCCAAAGGCAGTTTTTGTTCATTTTGGCTTATCTTTAAAGAAACACAGGTTGGCATATGTCATTTTTCACCCCCCGGAACCATACCCGCGCCTTAACTGAGGAAGGCCCCCACTTTGGCTACAGCTTTTTACCCGGTCTGCTGTTTGTGGCGCTTATGTGGTTAGTAAGCCTGCTCAGCTACCTTACCAGTGCCAACCTTGGTTTTCTGGGTATTATGCCCCGCAATTTCCTTGGGCTGATTGGCGTGTTTTTCGGCCCTTTGATTCATGGCGGTTTGCTACACCTGCTGTCTAATACCTTTCCGCTGGTGCTGCTGTCGGGCGTTATACTTTACATCCACCGGAACGTGGCGCTGCGGGTAATTGTGCTGGTCTACTTGCTCAGCGGCTTGCTAACCTGGCTTATCGGGCGGCAGGCATATCATATTGGAGCTAGCGGAGTGGTATACGGCTTAGCCGGCTTCCTGCTCTTTAACGGTTTCCTGAGGCAGAACCGTGGGGCAATGGCTGTGTCTTTGGCAGTGATTTTTCTGTACAGCGGACTTTTTTACGGCCTTTTTCCGGGGGAGGAGCGGGTATCCTGGGAAGGCCATGTAGCGGGACTGGTAAGTGGATTGGTGGCCGCCATCGCCTTCGGTGAAGGGGAGGCAAACCGATTGGCTAACAAACCTTTGGAGCCTAATATTGTGCAGCGGCACGTGAGCAGCACCGTGGGCCGCCATTACCAGCACATGTTCATCAACTACAGTATTCAGCCGCATAACATCAATAATACCTACACTTATACTTTGGATGCCGGTAACATTTCTGCAAAAGTTTCAACCAAGCCTCAACTTACCTCGTCTAAAGAAAGCACAAATGCTACAGCTAAAGTATGAGTGAGAAACAGAAAGATATAAAAAAGCACCACCAGCGGGTAAAAGAAGCGCAGAAGCACTTAAAGCCACATCATCAGGATAACCAGGACCAGGAGGAGGTGAAGCAAAGTAAGTGGCCGCTGATCGTGACAGCCATACTTATTGCAGGTCTGGTGGGGTCGTACTTTATATTTCCGGGTTTTCAGACGGAAATTGATAATGCTTGGGAGGTGCTTTCGAGCGGTGATAACAAGCGCATTTCGGATTGGGTGAGCCAGTTTGGTTTCTGGGGGCCGTTCTTTATTGTAGCCGCCATGATTGCCCAGATGTTTTTGCTGGTGATAAACGTGGTGGCGCTCATGCTGGTCGCTATTGTGGCCTACGGCTCGTTTTGGGGTTCTATAATTGCTATTACCGCTGTGGTGGTGGCTTCTACGCTTGGGTACTGGATTGGCAGAGGACTTGGCGAGGCGGGTATCAGCAAACTGATCGGTCAGAAATCACAGAAGAAAGTATCCGGGTTCATGGAAGAGTATGGCCTGTGGGCTATTATAATTGCCCGTATTTCCCCTTTTCTGTCAAACGATGCGGTAAGCTTTGTGGCAGGCATTGCCCGCATGGGTTATTTTCGGTTTTTGGGAGCTACGCTGGCTGGTATTGTGCCGCTAACCATCTTGCTGGCATGGCTCGGCGAAGACAACGAGCGCCTAAAGAACGGGCTTATCTGGGTGTCGGCTGTCAGCTTGGCGATTTTTATTGGCTATATAGTTTACGATAAGTATATTAAGAAATAACTTTGTAAATTTCTGTGTCATAACAATGGTGGGTTTTACCTTTAGAAGGTTAACTTATTACTATAGTTTTTGACTATATAGTTATATTGTAAATTGTAAAATTTATACAACATTGAAATTCCCGTAAAAGCAGCTTTAATCACTTTTCTGACAACATTGTAAAACCCTTCTAAAAATCCGTCGTTTAAGCGGGTTATTGTTTAGAAAATCGATGTTTCACGAAAAGGACCGCTTATGTTCAGGATTAAAGTACTCGCGGCCGTGTTCTACGTAGTTATAGCACTGGCTGAAGAATTATCCTTTTATAGGGCTGACTCTACCGCTCCAAATATCGAAAAACAGCTGCAGCAACCACCTCTTGAGTGGCCACCTCTGGAAACAGAAGATAAGTCCGCTACTAGCGCAGAAACCACCCAAAATGCCCCGACGTTTACAGTTTCTGCCTCCATATATCACCCAGAGCCAGCGCAAACCGATGCCACTCCCTATATAACCGCTGACGGCTCACGCATCAACAAAAAAAATCCTAAAAAACACCGCTGGATTGCCGTATCGCGTGATTTACACAGCAGATGGGGAGGGCAAATAGAATTCGGGGATTCGCTTTGGGTTTCTGGTATTTCCGATGAATTGGATGGCTTGTATGTAGTGCGGGATATTATGAACCGCCGGATGCGTAAAAGAATTGATATTTTAGTAGGCAAGCACGACCCGATAATGGGCCGCTGGGATAATGTTCAGATAGCCAGATTAGATTAGTGTGGCCGGTAAAGTATGAGTAACTATAGCTTTTGCCGTTCCCGATTTATCGTTATTTTGGATCTTCTGAAAACTAGAATAAAAGAGCGATGATTACACACGACGAAGCCAGAGCTATACTGGAAAGTATGACGAAAGGCGATAGCCTGCTGCGCCACGCCCGAACCGTAGAACTGGTCATGCGCGCATATGCTGATAAGTTGGGGGAGAACATAGAGCAGTGGGGGATTACCGGCCTGCTGCACGACGCCGATTACGAATCTTACCCCGACCAGCACCCAAATGTAATTGTAAACCAGCTGCGGGAGCGTGGGGAGACAGAAATAGCACATGCCATTTCAGCACACTATACTAAATGGGGCGTGCCTTACAATACGCTGCTGGACAAAGCTTTGCTGGCTTGCGATGAAATTACGGGTTTTGTAGTGGCCTGTGCACAAGTAAGGCCAACCAAGCTGCAGGGCTTGGAGGCAAAGTCAGTGATAAAGAAGCTGGGGCAAAAGAGCTTTGCAGCCTCTGTAGACAGAGAAGAAGTGAAGCTGGGTGCAGAGATGTTCGGTGTTGACCTGAAAGAGCACATCAGCTTCATAATTGAGGTACTGCAGCAGCACCAGCAGGAGTTGCAACTGCAGCCACAGCAAGCGCAGGCTTAGCATTTATAAAGTATAGAACAGCGGCAGCTACTCCTTAAAGTGGCTGCCGCTCTTTTTTTTACATTATATAGTCGCTCAAAATCTCGATTGCTTCTTTATCGTCACGGGCCTCCACCACCTCGTTTATCACAAACTGAATTTCCTGTTCGGTCCAGTTTTCCTTTTCGGCGGCTTTTACAAAAACATCAAGGGCAGCAAAGCGAGAAGCTTGGGCGGGCAAGGTGGTTTTAACTTTCTTTCGGATGCGCATGTTTAATTTTTGCCCCAATTTACGAAGACTGCGCTAAATGGTGCTGCTTTTATACTTCTCTGGCCTCTGTTATAACTCTAAAACCTGATTTTATACTTGTCTGCGCTTGCCTGAGCTTAACTCTTTTCTGCTCTGGCCGTTCAAATAGGCTATATCAGGCTAAGATCACCAAGTATGGAGAAAGAGTTATACACTTTTGATGAGCTTAAAAAGCTGGATGACCTTACCATTATGCATTATGCCATACCGGTTATTGTGCTCTCTGTGGTGGGGGAGTGGCTTTATGGTATCTATAAAAAGCGGGACACCTACCATAAAACAGAGTTTGTGTCGGCACTTACCATTGGGGCAGTCAATACTATACTTAGCGCAGTACTGAAAGTATGGCTTTTCGGAGTAGCTTTGGCTGTCTATAACATGGTGCCCTGGGCTATTCCGAGAGGTTGGTGGCTGTTCGTGATCTGCTTTGTAGCTATTGACTTCTGCCGTTACTGGGCTCACAGGGTGGCGCATGAGCAGCGGTTCTGGTGGGCAACTCACGTAACGCACCATTCTTCGGAGCGCATGAATTTCTCTGTTTCGTTCCGCACCGGCTGGACGCAGCACCTCAAATTCATCTTTTTCCTGCCTGTGCCTTTTCTGGGCATCGACCCGTTTACTTTTTTTGTATGCCATCAGGTGGCGGTGCTGTACCAGTTTTTTGTGCACACAGAGTTGGTGGCTAAGTTGCCGAAGCCAATCGAGTATGTTTTTGTAACACCCTCTCACCACCGCGTGCACCACGGCTCTAACCCTGGCTACATAGACAAAAACTACGGCTCTACCTTTATTATCTGGGACAGGATGTTTGGCACATTTGAGCCAGAGCGGGAGCAGGTAAAGTATGGATTAACCAAACCGGTGACTTCTTTTAACCCGGTTTACCTGGTTTTCCATGAGTGGGTAGATATTTGGGAGGACATGAAGCATGCGCCCTCTCTTAAAGAAAAATTTCTTATACTGTACAAGCCGCCCGGAGCCGTTATTACTGAGCATCAGCGTAAAAACCAGCAGCAGGCAGGAATGGAGCAGCCGTCCGGTGAGGCGCAAGCAGAAGGAAAATTGGCTTCAGATGCGGCAGTCTGAGCAAGAGAAAATATAAAATCACTCTTCAGAAAAAAGCAGCCAATGCAGCGCGCTTTCTTCGTCTACAAAAGACTCAAACTGTAATTCATGTTTGCAGGTTTCCTCAAACTCTAGTTTATGCTTCAGTTGCAAGGAGTTAAGCTCTATCATAGAATTCGGGTTCTCAACACGTGCCCATTTTTGGAGCGAGCAAATTTTCATGACTGGCAGGATGGTGGTGCTAAGCCAATTGGCATCTTCCATCTTCATGTAGTGCAGCGACCGCACGTCACCTAAAAAATATCTTATCTTATGCGCTTTAATGAGCTCCATTACCTCCAGCAGGTTTTGGCGCAGTTCCTTATTTTCGAAATGTTTTTTACAGACAATATGAAGTATAGATAAGGTTTGGCATACTTTGATAGTACATCTTTCATTATCTTTTAGTACAACCAGTTCCCTTTCTACTTCCATAGTACTATCTGTATCCCTTTTAATTGTACAATGCTTATTAATTACAAAAGGCACTGTAAACTAGTATTTTATAATTCGAGTACTAGTTGAATTCAGTTACAAAATATAGGTGGAGTATTCTGAAAGTACAAATTTGTATGACGAACAGTTAATTTTACTAGGTGAAAATGAATGGCCTGTAAGCCAACGTGCTGAAAGCCACTAAAACAAAAAAGCATGGTGAAGACCATGCTTTTTTGTTTTAGTGGCTTTCCTGGTGCAAAGGACTTTGCTGTTTTGCATTTGGATTGCTTTGGGCCTCGCGCGGCACGCCCATTTTCTCCTCGCGCCTTTGCTGGTACTGCTGAAACTGAAGAGGCGTCAGCACATCCTTTAGCTGGGAGAGGCGCGTCTGGCTGATAACATCCATGTGCTGCACCATCTTTCTGGGGTTGTTTTTATACTTAACCTTGGCTTTTTCTGCCTGCTGCAGGCTTGTTAGGTTAATGGTGTATACCTTCTGGGTTTGCTGCGGCGAAAGGCGCAGGTTTTTAGTGAAACCAGCCGTAATGGCCTCGGCGCGTTGTTCAAGGGAAGCAGGCTCAGCTTGCGCGGCTTTAGCTTGTGGCTGCTTGGCTTGTACCTGCGCAACAGCGGCAGAGCCGGCAAGGGCAAAAGCTAAGGCAAAGATTATTTTCTTCATGTAGTGCGGTTTTATCTCCAATTTGATCTAGGCAATTTTCGTTCCGTTTCTGCAAGTATAGAAAACAGCATTTTACCGGCTATAGTTCGGTTAGCTCTCGTTGTAAAAATATACTTTATAAAAATGCATTCCGCGCTCCTGGTCAAAGCCGCGCTCTACATACTGCTCGCTTTGTTCTGGGTTATAGCCGCTAAACTTGATTTCTATCTGCGTGTCCAGTTTAATAAAGTTTCGAAACTTGCGCTTCATGTTGCGTACTGTGTTTTTGTTGATCGTGAAATCGTTAAAGCCTTCAATATCACGTTCCTCGGCAAAAGTCTGGCTATAGTTTTTAAAGCGCTCTTTTGTCTCAGGCTCGTCAATCACGCTGCTGGTAAACTCCTCCAGGTCAAATGTTTCGCTTTTAGAAAAGTAATCTACGGAGCGGCTGATAAAGTCTACCTGCGCTTTTTTGCTCTCTGTTCTGGCGAATACCTCTTCCGAAAAATCCTTGCACAGGTTCAGAACGGCTTTGGTGCTGTAGTTTGTGTCCTGCAGCTCGGTCACGTTCAGGAAATCCTCCTTCCAAAACACGGCGTCGTAGCTGTTGGCGTCCACTAGCTTCACCCGATAACCGTCATCAGCTTTTGTGTTAAAAATCATGCAGCCTTTGTCCACGCCCTTCAGGTTCACGCCAAAATGGTAATTTACGTTCAGGTCGTCCTCCTCATCCTGAAAGGTCAGGAATGTATCCTTGTTCTCAGATTTAAAGATGCCGATAGCCTCCACCACTTCGTCTTCCATCACACAACCATCAAAATGAACCACGTATAGCTCGCCGCTTTTCACTTTTGGATGGTCAGACTGCTCGTAAAGATGGTTTAGGATATGTACCGAATATTCTAAGAAGTTATGTGGTTCGTTAAATATGAGCGCAGAATAGGCAAATATTTCGTTCAGAGCCAGGTCCGAGGTGTGGGTGAAGCGGAAAAACTCTTCCTGTTTAAATGGAGAAACAAAGTAGTTTACCAGCAGGTCATATAGCTGCTCGTCGTGCAGGTCCACCAGCTCCTTAGAGGCAATCACGCCTTCTTCCTTTGATTTGTTACCCACTCTGTGCACGGCCAGTCGTTTCAGGCGCACCTGCGTTCTGTCTTTCATCTCTGTTTCAGCTTCGGTTTACAGGAGGCAAAGCTAAGCAATTACCTGCTTTTTGCCGCCGCTCCGCTTATATTAGCCTCAGTAAAATTAAGTGGTTAGGTTACTCCGTAAGTATAGATTATTGCTAAATTTAAATTTTATAGTATTGATTATTAAATAGTTGTGTGTTGGGTGATATACTTTATAAAAAAATAGTTCCTTTTCTGGCACGGTTCTTTCATTCATCCAATTCGAGCGGGCCAGCTTATCGGAAAAGAATGAAGAGATTTAACTGTTACTACCATGAAAAAGATATTTTTACTTATAGCTGTGGCATTAGGGTTGGCAGCAGCCAGTGCAGAGGCCCAGCAACAGCCTGTTCGCTATAACAAACAATCTACCTATAATAATACGTCCAACCAGTTGCGCTTCGGTATCAGAGCCGGTCTTAACTTGGCAGATTGGGAGGGCGAAACAATGCAAAGCGTGCAAGACCTTGTGGATATGTCGGGAGGGTATGCCGGCCGCGAGATGCGCACAGGGTTTCATGTGGGTACTTACCTGAGCATACCAGTGGCACCGGGTTTCGAGATTGAGCCGGGGCTGCAGTATTCTCAGAAAGGAATGGTACTGAGAGGCAAAGTTCCGATGGAGCAGTATGATTTTGTGAACGCCAACGTTACCCTGACCAACAAAGCTGAATACCTGGACCTGCCCGTGCTGGCAAAAGTATATGTAGGAGAGGGATTTCATATTTACGCGGGGCCGCAGGTGTCTTACCTGCTATCCAATAAAGTATCTGCAGAGGCAGGAGCCTTTGGTTTTAAGGCACTTAACCAGGAGTGGGACATGAAGAGTGGTTTCAGGGAGGTAGATGTGGCCGTTACAGGTGGTTTGGGATACAGGTTCGCCAGTGGCTTTAACGTCAGTGCAGGTTACGATTACGGCCTCAGTTCCATAGACAGTAACAACAGCTTCGACACCTTTAACCGTGTTATAAAAGCGTCTGTAGGCTATACGTTTTAAAAGATAAAGTTTAGTGTTTGGTGATTTACACAAGGCCCACTGCAGTTGCGGTGGGCTTTTTTTGTTAATGATGTAAGCCGCTTAAAATCTTAGATTCCATAGAAGAGAATTATCATACAAAGTTATACTTACAGCCGGAGCTGTAGTATGAAGTATTGTTTAAACCTCTGGCAGGAATCCTAAATAGCTAATTTTGGAACAATAGCTTTTGAAACCAGTAATGTAGAGTTGTACTTAGAATAAGATTATGAAAAAGATAAACCTACTACTGCTTATCATCTTATTTTTAGCCTGGCACGTGCAGGCGCAGCAGGTGCCCGCTTCGCTTAATGCTACGCTAGACGATTATAAGTATCCTTTCGAGGTAAAGTATTTTGATGCTGAAGTAGAAGGGCAGAAGTATAAAATGGCTTACATGGACGTGCCGCCGGCAAAGCAAGTGCAAAACCCGCCTGTAGTTCTGCTCTTGCATGGTAAAAACTTTATAGGTGCCTATTGGGGCCAGACAATCAAGTTTCTGACGGAGAACGGCTTTCGGGTAATTGTACCAGACCAGATTGGGTTTGGTAAATCTGTTAAGCCTGAAATTAACTATACTTTTCACCAGCTGGCGCAAAACACGCATCAGTTGCTGCAGCAGGCCGGGGTTAAGCAGGTTATGGTGGTCGGGCATTCTATGGGAGGCATGCTGGCCACGCGGTTCACGCTCATGTACCCTGACATGACTGCCAAGTTGGTGTTAGAAAATCCGATTGGTTTGGAGGATTACCGTTTGTTTGTACCTTACAAAAACCTGCAGCAGCTCCATCAATCGGAGCTGAAACAGACTGCTGAAGGTATACGCAAGTACCACCAGACCTACTATACCGCCTGGAAGCCTGATTACTCGGAGTGGGTAGAGGTGTCCGCTGCTCAGATCAATCACCCGGATTACCCTAAAGTAGCTAAAGTATCAGCCTTAACTTATAGTATGATTTACCAGCAGCCGGTGGTGTATGAGTTCGACCGCATTCAGGTGCCCACCCTACTGGTAATAGGGCAGGAGGACCGTACAATTGTAGGGAAAGGCTATATTGAAGACAAGCAAAAGCTGCAGGAGCACGGGCAGTACCCGCAATTGGGGCAGCGTACGGCTAAAGCCATACCTGGCGCTAAACTAGTGGAACTGAAAAATGTGGGCCATATTCCGCATTTGGAGGCTACCAAGCAGTTTCATGAGGAGCTGCTGAAGTTTTTAAAGCAGTAGCGCTTTAATGATGGTGATGATGGTCGTGGTCATCGGGTTTGCTGTTGTAGTTGGCGATGGTGCCGAGGGTAAAAAAGACAATCCAACAAATATAAAGCGCGTTAAAGTTTTCCACGGTCTTGCCTAAAAACAACAGGATCAGGTTGGCAACAATAGTCATGACCAAGCCGGTAGTTGCCACAAACTGATAGGAGTTCATCTCCCGGGGATCATAAATTTTAGATAGCTTCATGCGCTGTACTTAATAGTTATTTTCTTCCTAACGCTTTATAAGCAATAGAGGTGCCATAAAGGGAAATTTACGGCAAAGATAGAAGAACTCAGCATACCTTTTGCTTCTATTCTCAGCAGTACAACTTACAAGCTCATACTTCTTACATGATGATAAAGCAAAACCTATACTTGTTGCTGATGCTGCTATTGCTGCTTGTGCCATACACGGCCACACGTGCTCAGCAACAGGATTTTTATACTTCAGCTACTCGGCTTTTGCAAGGCCACGTGCAGCAGGGGCAGGTAAACTACCGGAGCCTCAGGCAAAGTCAGGCCGAACTGCAGCAGCTGGTAAAGCAAATTGGTGGCTATACTTTAAAAGAGGCATCTGCTTCGGAGAAAAAGGCATTTTATATAAACGCTTACAATTTGCTGGTGCTGCACCAGGTGCTGAAGCATTATCCGCTTAAATCGGTGATGAATGTGGAGGGATTTTTTGATCGTCAGGAGTTTATGGTGGCCGGGGAAAGTATGACGCTAAACGAGCTGGAAAAGCAGAAGCTACTGGCCAATTATCCGGATGCGCGTATTCATTTTGCTCTGGTCTGTGCTGCTAAGTCCTGCCCGCCACTGCTGAACAAAGCTTATACCCCAGCGGATGTAGAACAGCAGTTGCAGCAGCAGGCTGTAAACACACTCCGGCATAATGACTTCATCCGGGTGCAG
The DNA here is from genome assembly GCF_947495565.1 of uncultured Pontibacter sp. GTDB lineage: Bacteria > Bacteroidota > Bacteroidia > Cytophagales > Hymenobacteraceae > Pontibacter. The sequence goes on along the minus strand of NZ_CANLZM010000009.1, from coordinate 132,338 downwards.
CCAAAGGAGCAGCGGGTGCTGGTGTCTGAGATCTTCAAATGGTATCAAAATGATTTTCTGAAGGAAAAACCTTCCGTTAAAGCCTACATCAACTCTTTCAGGCTTAAGCCTATACCTGCCAGCTATAAATTAGGCTACTATACTTACAACTGGCAGCTGAATGAGGCAGGACAACAATGACATTTCCAGTGTAAAAATTATGTTAAGTATAGCTTTTGCAAAGCCAACTACAACTCCCGAGCAGCGTATATCACTGTATAACTAACTAGACTTTGTAAAATGGATAATAAAGAAGAAGATAAAAAGAAAGCCCCTACGGACGAAAACAACGTGAATAGCGACTACAACAAACGCATGACCATGGGCAACCACCCTGATCCGTCCGCTAAAAGGAACATTGGCCCTGATGGCTATACAGAACGCGCAGGCCAAAAAGACAAGTTAAAGAACCTGCACATAGGTGGAAATGAAGCGACAGGCTATGGTGCTAACGATCCGAATAGTACTGAGTCTTTCTCGCAAGGGCCGGGTTTCGGGGTAGAAGGAAGTGACACAGGCATGGACGACGATGTAGCCGGTATCCGCAGAGGCGACCAACCGTTGGGGGAAGACAAGAAGAACCCTGACGATGCAGATTACAGCCGCAGGTAATGAAGTATAAATTTATCATAAACAGCAAAGGGAGCCGATTTCGGCTCCCTTTGCTGTTTATGATAAATCCGTTCGAAGAAGGCCGACAGGTGTGGCGGCCTTCTTCATCTTGGGTGGTGGGGGGTTAATTGTCTTTACTTACAGCTATAAACTTAACTTCTGATATAGGCTGCTTCTTATAGTTAGCATAGGCCTGCAGTTGGTTAGAATTCAGGAAAGCAGTCACCTTTTGGTCGTATGCTACGGCAAGTTCCTTAAGTTGCTGGTCCAGCAGGTCTGCATTGCCATTGGCGTTTTCCAGAACTTCTTCTGTAGCAAGCATGCGCTCACGGTTAATCTCTTTCAATTTGATATAGCCAATCTCATTCAGACGAAGCTCTTGAGCCATGGCACGAGTAATTTGGGTGCAGCGTTCCTCCGCCTCACGGCTAAGCTTAAACGGCGACTGAGCGAAAGTAGCAGTACTGATAAGGAAAGCGACAATAAGTAGTAAAACGTTTTTCATGAGGTTAGTAAGCTAAGTAAAAAGTATATTATAAGTATAAATGAGAAACTTATAAAGCAGCTATATAGCTATATAGTGCCTTTGAAGTTATTTTAGCTTACGGACCTCTTTTTAATTATGTTGTTCTATTTTTAGAAATTTTTTGAAAACAACAAATAAATGTAAAATTGAAAATAATAATATTTATATTATTATATATAGTAATAGTTCTTTCTATGTAGTACGCATAACTGCTGGGAGAGGTGGTAGAAGGGCATAAAAAAAGCCACTAGTTTGCAGTGGCATTCATTATATAGTAGTAAAACGACTATAAAATATAGTCTTCCCTGATCAGGTTTAGTATCTCAGGAGATAGGGGCTTTGAGAAAAAATCTTTCACTTCAATGTGAGTTTTAGCGCATATAATATCCTCTCTGTCTACAGCTGAAGACAGCATAAACAGGCAGCATCTTCCGGTGGCGTGCTCCGGCAGTTTTCTATACTCTTCCAGAAACTTCCAGCCATCCATACCGGGCATGTTAATATCTAAAAATATTAAATCAGGGAAATCGCTAGGGTTCAACTCAGCAATGTGCCTCAGGTTATTCAGGGCGTCTTCTGCCCATTCGTAACTAATTACATTTTCTGCAAAGTTTTCGCTTTTGATGATCGTTTCGCAGACAAAGTTATTTATCTGGTCATCATCAATAAGAACCACTTTTTTTAATACTTGCATTAACAAAGTTTGTTTATAAGTAGATTTTGAACATGGTGCCCTCACCAACCCGGCTGTCTACTTCAATTTTACCATCCAAAAGATCGACTTGAGTTTTAACAAGGTGCAAACCTAAGCCTCTGCCTTCTATGTGGTGATGAAAGCGTTTGTAGAGACCAAATAGCTTGCCCTTTTCCTTTGCAAGATCAATGCCGAGTCCGTTATCGGAAATTTCAATGCAAATATAATCCTTTTGTCTAGAACTTCTTAAACAAATCTTAGGTACGCGATTTGGGTCTCTATACTTGAGTGCGTTTGTTAAAAGGTTCAGCAAAATACTGTGCACATAGCTTCTTAAGGATACAACCGAGCAGGCTTCGCAGAAATTGTAAGCAATCTGCGCTCCTGTTTTTTCTATCTCGAGAGTCAAACTTTTTAAAATGTCTTTTAGAATATCTTCAAAGTATACTTGCTCCGACACGTCCAAAATCTGACCACGTATGGTAAGTATGTCATTCAAATCCCTGATGGTGTGGTCTAGGTGCTGCGCTGACTTGGCCAGGTTTTCTACTACCTTTTTATTTGATTCTGCCTGGGGCTCAATCTTATTGTAAATAGATGTCAGGCCAAGTATGTTGGCGATTGGTGCCCGCAGGTTATGCGATACAATGTAAGCAAACTGCTTTAAGTTCTGGTTCTGAACCTGCAACTGCTCAGTCAGTACAATTCGTTTTGCCTCTATGAGTTTACGCTCATTAATATCGGCCACAGATCCGTCTATTCTGATTATTTCGCCATTCTTACCCAACATTGGCGACATGCGCAGCAAAATCCATTTCGTTTTGTTATCGCGGGTGATAATGCGCATTTCATGCTGGATTTTCTCGCCTGCTAAAATTTGTGTATCTAAAATAGTCTGCAACTGCGGCAGATCTTGCTTATAAATAACCTTTGGCCATAAATGCTCTTGTTTAAACTCCTCCTCAGAGTACCCGGTCACTTCACGGCACTGCGGGCTGATATAAATGATTTTTAGCTGAGCGTCCGTAGAAAGTATAATTTCAGGTATATTTTCAATAGTAGACTGAAAACGGTTTCTGGCTTCCCTGATTTCCTGCTCTTTTTGCTTCTGCTCTGTTATATCCTGAGTAGTGCCTGTAATCCTAATAACCTGGTGGTTGCTGTTAAAGTATGGCTCCATGGTTTGGTGCAGGTACTTTTGGGTGCCGTCTTCAAGTATAATGCGATGCTCAGTTACCACCTGTGTGCCTTCCTCCGACACCCGGCAAAAATCCTGCATGACTCTTTCTTTGTCTTCAGGATGAAAAAATCCGGTAACGCTGTTAATAGAAGGAATGAAGGTAAGGGGCGAGATGCCGTAAATGGTATAAATGTACTCTGATAGGGTCAGAGTTTCTTTCAGTGTATCAAACTCCCAGTTGCCGATTTTTGCCAGGTTTTGTGCGCGGGCCAGTTTTGCCTCACTGTCTTTTATAGTGGCTATGGTTTTGTGCTGCTCCGAGTTGTCGTGTATACTTAGTGCAACTGCAATTACTTCCTGGTCCTCAGTCAGGATAGGGCGGTAAGCTACTTCAAACCAGAGCTCTCCGGAACCTGTTTCATACTGTACAGTCTTACCCTCTAAGGCCTGTGCATGAGATGCTACTAATGTTTCTTTAAGCTCTTCTGAAGTATAAGCAAGTATACTTTGCCCAGCCTTCAGCTCATTCAGCGTAATTTGTTTTACCTCAGCTGCGGCAACTGCATTAAACAAAATGATGTTCAGTTCTTTGTCTAACAGGTAAATAGCCTGTGGGGAGCTATCCAGCAGCGCGCGCAGGTTGGCCTCGCTTGTTATCAGCTTTGCCTGGGCCTCTTTCTGATCTGTTATATCTATAAAAGTGCCGTTGTATAACACAGTGCCGTCATTTTTAGAGGAAGGCAAGCAATGCCCACGAATCCAGGTCCATTTCTCCTGTGCCTTGTTCCAGATTCTTAAATCGTGAATCCAGGGCTTAAACTCGCAGGTGGATGCATCTATACTTCGGTTCACGCCATCCAAATCCTGAGGGTGCACAGCCTCAAAAATAATGTATGGGTCAATGTAAACTTCCTCAGGAGTAACATCAAAAAGATTGGCTATACCGTCGCTTACAAATGGTAAGCTTATGTTGCCGTTTTCATCCCGTTTGTACTGGTACACAGCCCCCGGTATACTAGAGCTCACCTCGCGCAACTGCTTCTCATTTCTGGCCAGCTCTGCAATAAACTCTTCGCGATCCTGAACATTTTCGCAAGTAACCAGGCGCGGGGAAATATTCTCCTGTTCCTTAATAGGGTGCGACTTTAGGTTTACCTTGAACAGTGATCCGTCCTTGCGCTGGTGCAGAGCGCCTTCAACAACAGCATCAGAGCGCTTGTCAAGCTGATCAAGGATGCTTTTAGTGCTTTCAATGTCCTTAGTAGGCCGCAAGCTAAAAACATCCATCTGAAGAAACTCCTCCCTTGTATAGCCATATTCTTGCATGGCAGCCTCGTTTACTTCCAGAAATTTAAATGTATCCTGGTCATACACCCACATAGGGATAGGGTTCTTTTTGAACAGCCGCTGAAAATGCAAACGGGTTTCATTCAGGGTTTGCTGCAGCATTTCCCGCTCTCTGATCTCCTTGTTGAGTTTCTCGTTCTCGTGCTGCAACCGCTTCGTTACTTTGTTAAAAGCAAAAGCGGCCCACACAATCAAAAATACCACCAACAGGATCAGGAGGATATGCTCATCCACTAATTGTGAAAAAGCAGGAACAAAGCTATTGGTATACTCATGGGCAGAAACCGTCAGCTCCTTATTAAGGCTGATGAGGTTTGCCTGATTACGCATGTAAAAAGCGCCCATATGCGCTGATGAATAGGCTATGGCTTCCTTCTGCTGTTGCTTGCCAGATAACTCTAGCAGGCTGTCTACGTGGAAATGGTAAGTATCAAGATCTTCGCTCAGGTTGTGCAGCTTTTGCAATTGCCCAGGCTGTTCCAGCACATAATGCAGTTCTTGAATGGTAGCTTGATTAGCGATGTAAGCCTGTACCAGCTGCTGCTTTAAACTGTCTTTTTTAGAGACGTCCTGTGTATTGAGGTGCGCTCTGAGAAGAGTTTGTGTAGTCTCCTTATTCTCGAACAGCTTGTTTACCAGCTCCAGCCGTTTATAAATGTGCTGTATATTAGTATTATGCTCTTCCTGAACGCCTTTGGTTTGCACATAAAAAAACATACCAACCATCAGCAAGGCAGCCAACATGCTGTAAAAGGAGATGCCTATGTATCGTATGATGCGTTCATACCCAAGATGTTTATCAGAATGCTTCATTTGCAGCCTTTAAGCTGTATACTAAAGGGTTGTAATCTTATTTAATCAATTTAATAATGATGAATTGCTATTGTACAATAAGTGACATATGCTGTTCATCGGTTAAATATAAGGACGTCAAATCAAAGATCTAGATTAGTCACTAAAAAGGTTGATTATTCAATATTTATGGTATTAAAGTGCAATTGTTGGTAGGAGTGTTAAAAATTAGATAAGTTGATAAAGTGCAATATTCGTACTTTGATGCTTACTAGCCAATTAATAAGTCTGAAGTATGCAAAGGCAAGTAAAATTTATAATGCTTACCGGTAATTATGTAACAAGGTAGCGTAAGTGTAGGTGTACCTTTGTATCAGATAATTAAATAAAAGAAATGGCAGCTGTAAAAGATAAAAAACTTACGAAGGCCACTTTTCCGGTAGAGGGCATGACTTGCGCCTCGTGCGCCAATAGTATACAAAGTATGCTGCAGGCCCGAAAGGGAGTGGCAGAGGCTAACGTGAACTTTGCCGGTAAAACCCTGCAGGTAACTTTCGATGAGAAAGAGGTAAAACCTGGCCAACTTCGCGAAACAGTGCAGGAGATAGGCTTCGATATATTGATTGAGGAAACAACGCAGGAAGAACTGGAAGAGCGGCAGGCAAGGTCGTTAGCGCTTTTAAAGCGCAAAACTATAGTGGCTGGCGTGCTGGCGCTGCCGGTATTTATACTTGGCATGTTCTTTCACGATACTTTTGCCTGGGGTAACTGGGCAATGCTTATACTTACCGCACCGGTATTGCTGTGGGCGGGGCAGCGCTTTTTTGTAGGAGCATGGGCGCAGGCAAAGTATTTCCGTGCCAATATGGATACGCTGGTGGCGCTGAGCACAGGTATCGCCTTCGCTTTCAGCTTGTTCAATACAGTGTATCCTAAGTTTTTCCTGAGCCGGGGACTGGTGCCGCATGTTTACTATGAGGCGGTGGCTGTCATAATTGCGTTCATACTTTTAGGTAAATACCTGGAGGAGGGAGCGAAAGACCGCAGTTCGTCGGCTATTAAGAAGCTGATGGGGCTGCAACCTAAAACCGTTCGGATAGTGCGCAACGGCACCGAGATGAACCTCAAAATTGAAGAGGTACAGGTAGGCGACAGAGTTGTGCTATTGCCGGGTGAGCGTGTGCCGGTAGATGGAAAGGTGGCCGCAGGCACCACTTATGTGGATGAAAGTATGCTGAGTGGCGAGCCTTTGCCAGTGCAGAAGCAGCCAGGAGATGCCTTGTATGCCGGTACCATCAACCAAAAAGGCAGTGTGCAGATTATAGCCGAGAAAACCGGTGGCGAAACTATGCTGGCGCACATTATAAAACTTGTGCAGGAGGCGCAGGGCAGCAAGGCGCCGGTGCAGAAAATGGTGGATAAAATTGCCGGTATCTTTGTACCGATTGTGCTGCTGGTTGCTGTGCTGACTTTTGCTGTCTGGTTGTTAGTTGGTGGGGAGGCCTATCTTACGGAGGCGCTGCTGTCAACAATTTCTGTGTTAGTGATTGCCTGCCCATGCGCACTTGGCTTAGCCACTCCGACGGCTATTATGGTAGGAGTGGGCCGCGGTGCTGAAAATGGTATACTTATAAAAGATGCCGAGAGTCTGGAACAGGCGCACAAAGTAACTGCCGTTATACTTGATAAAACTGGCACCATTACGCTAGGTAAACCCTCTGTTACGGATGTGGTGTGGGCACAGGATACACAGGAGCAGGACCGACTAGAGACGCTGTTCTTTTCAATGGAGGCGCAGTCGGAGCACCCCATTGCCCAGGCAATTTATACTTACTACAAGGACCAAGGCAAACAAGCCCTGCAACCGGACTCATTCAACAGCCTTACAGGGTTAGGTATTGAGGCCGAGTATATCAAGAAGCGGTATTTGGCCGGTAACGAAAAGCTGCTGCGCCAGCAGGGCGTACAACTACCCGAACAAATGCTACAGGCGGCAAGGCAACTGCAGGAAGACGCCAAAACCGTGATTTTCTTTGCTGATGATAAAGAGGCGATTGCCGTATTTGCCGTCAGCGACCCTATCAAGCCTGCCGCTGCCGAAGGCATAAATGCGATGCACGATGCCGGGCTGGAAATCTACATGCTCACCGGAGACAATAAGCAAACAGCCGCTGCCGTAGCCCGCCAGGTTGGAGTGGAACATTTCCAGGCCGGCTTATTACCGACGGATAAAGCTGACTTTGTTAAAGAACTGCAAACCCAAGGCAAAGTAGTGGGCATGGTGGGAGATGGTATAAACGATGCGCAGGCACTTGCTACCGCTGATGTAAGTATAGCCATGGGGCAGGGAACAGACGTGGCAATGGATGTGGCAGGCATAACCCTCATGCGCTCTGACCTGACGCAGGTGGCTAAAGCTGTTAAACTATCCCGGGCAACCGTGAAAACCATTCATCAGAACCTGTTTTGGGCCTTTATCTATAACGTTATCTGCATTCCGGTGGCGGCAGGCGTTCTTTTCCCGTTCACAGGTTTCCTGCTAAACCCGATGATAGCGGGAGCCGCAATGGCCTTGAGTTCCGTGTCTGTGGTAACGAATAGCCTTCGCCTAAGAAGCAATAAATTGTAAAGTGTAATTAATATGTTAAATTGATAATCATAAAGTATGGAAACCTATAAATTTAAGACTAACATAAATTGCGGAAGCTGTGTGCGTGCCGTTACGCCTCACCTGAATAAGCTGGAGGGGGTGCAAGAGTGGAAAGTGGATACTGACAATCCTGATAAAGTACTGGAGGTAAAAGCTGATGCCGCCGATGCGCAGGCTATTAAAAGCACTTTAGAAAAAGCTGGTTTTCATGCAGAGCAGATCTGAAGTATAATAAATTGAGTTTTACTGTGGGCTATCTGGTTTTATATCAGTTAGCCCATTTTGCTTTTTGAAGTTGCTGAAGTCTTTCCCTACGGCGAAAACCGTAGCTTTCTGCCAAGGCAAAGCCCGCAAACACGGTGGTGCTGATAAACAAACCTAAAGACTCCCTGGCTTCTTCAATGTTTTTGATGTCGCCGCCACCGATGCTGACTCCCTCAAAACGCTCCGGCCACATAATAATGCCGCCAGCCGCAAACACTGCAGCGGCCGCCCATAGTATACCGGTAGTGGCTTTACCTGCTGCGATAGCAAAGCACAGCAAGGCTGCTATGCCGTATACTATCATCCAAATCATCGGGTCCGGATCATTATATTGCAAGGCAATAAAAGATAGAAATACCAGGCCGAAAAGTATGGCGGTTAATTTTTTTAAAAGCATAGTGTTGGGGTTGTGTTATTGCCATACTGTAAAGCCACTATATTGGTTGCACCCGGCTGCTTTTTCCAAAAGAAAAGGACAGCTAAAATAGCTGCCCCGTTTCTGTCTCTCAAACTAAACCATTATTTAATATTTACCATGCCCATTCCGGGCAAATTATCTTGCGTGTGTTGCGCAGCTTAAACCCGAGCACAACTTCGTGGCTGCCTGCGCTTGCCTGCCCAAGCGGGGAGGTGGTGGCATCATAAGAGTAAGCCAAATCTAGCAGGTGGTTGATGCTAATGCCCGCCATAGCTGCCACAGATTCTTTATGCCTGTAGGTAATGCCCGCCCATAGTCTGTCGGCGTAAAGGGCCTTCATGGTAGCATCCACTGATAAAGGACTCGGCTGTGCCATTTTTACCATTACCGAAGGTATCAACGCGAAGTATGGAGCTACATCCAGGCGGTAACCGCCGGTAACATAATAATGCTGCTGTAAAGAACCTTCGTTATCGGATACTGTATTGTCGGCAACAAACTGGCGCTTGCTCGGAACAAGTTGCGCCCCTGCTACGCCGGCATAAAAATTCCGGGAGTAAAGCCACAGGCCCATTGTTAAATCGAATTTCACTTCGTTTACGCGGCCATCGTAAATAGCTGGGTCATGCAGGCTGTTGTTGGCCAGTTTTACACTTGCCGGGTCAAGGCTGTACTGAATAATGCCCGGCTGCACACCTGCCGACACCTTAATATTGCGTGAAAGCGGCTGGTGATAGGCATAGCTGGCCGAGATGCTCCCGCGCTTTAAAGGGCCAGTTTCTGTCGACATCGCCATCAGGCCGAAACCGTGATGCGGCCGCGACTTCCGGTAAATATTCGACGATTTCATACTTGACTCTTTCGCCATGCTGCGTCTGCCGCCATAAGTGCTTCCGCCGGGCTTGTTTACCGGCATGTGCAGTGAAACATAGTATGACTGCGGTGCACCTTCCAGGCCCGACCACTGGTGGCGCGTTCCTAGCTTCAGGTCTGCGTAATCCTCTATACCTGTTATGGCAGGGTTAGCGAGGTAGTTGTTTAAAGTATACTGTGTGTACTGTGGCCGCTGCTGGGCAAAGGCGCTGCCAGCCGCAACCAAAAACATCACTCCAAAGGCTAAAAGTTTGTTCATAGATAATTGGCTTATTTAACGATCGTAACACTGCCAGTTAATGGCTTTTCGTTTTGGTCTAACTTGATAATATAGTAGTAAGTAGCCATTGGCAACGGATTTCCGTTCTGGCGGCCATCCCAAGGTTGCTTGTATCCTTCGGAGCTGAAGACCACGTTACCCCACTGATTGAAAATCTGCACCTTACAATTGCTATACTTGTCAATATTTTCGATTTCCCAAGTGTCGTTTATACCATCCTGGTTCGGTGTAAAGGTGTTCGGGATGTCAACAAAAGGCAGTACCACAACTATCACCTCATCAGTAAAAGTACAGCCGCCTTCCGTCGTGGCCGTTACTGTGTACACGGTAGTTTTCTCGGGCGCAATGGTTGGGTTGGCGATGCTCGGGTTGTCCATGCCTTCAGCCGGAGACCAGCTGTAAGTAAGGCCGCCGCTGGCTTTAAGCTGTGTGCTTCTGCCTTTTACCACTGTTACATCAGGGCCTGCAGTTAGCTCCGGTTCCGTTACTTTTACCGTTACCGGCTGGCGCTTACTCGCGCAGCTCTTTACCTCCTGCACATAATAAGTGGTGGTGTGCAGCAGTACTGGTGTTCTGAAAGTGCTACCCGTGGCAAGTGGCGTTCCGCCTGCCGCACTGGCATACCACTCCAGCCTGCCTCCTTTGCCTGTAGCGGATAGTGTAGTGCCGGTTCCGGCGCAAATGCTGGCTCCCTGTGCCACCGGCATATCTGGCAATGGCGTTACCCTTACCTCAACACCATTGCTGATAAGCGAGCCGCACGAGGAGGAAGTTACCACTCTTCTGAACCAGGTGTTTTCTGTTAGCGGGCTAGGGGTATAGTCCTTTCTGTCGTTCTGGCCCGGAGCAGGCGTGTAAATACCGTTGCGGGCATTGCTTTGCTCCCACAGGTAAGCAGGTTCTCCGCTGCCGCCTGTTGGCTCAGAGCCAGCCAGCGTAGCCGGCGCCTCTCCGTAGCAAACCGTCTGTGTATTCGATAGCACCACATTGTTGCTTAGCTCAGGCTTTACAGTTATCAGCACAGCATTACTGATATCTGTGTAAACGCCGGAAGTAGCTACGCGGCGGAACCAGGTGTCTTGGGTAACAGGACCTGGCTGAAAGCTCTGCCCATCGTTTGGCGAGCCATTATAGCCTTGTGCCGTCACAAAGCCAGTTTTATCGTTCTTAGTGCTGCTTTCCCAGCGGTAGTTAAAGTTACCTTCGCCGCCTTTTGGCTGTTCGCCCTCTAGGGGTGCAGGCACGTTACCGATGCAAATCGTCTGGTCTGATTTGATGACGTTGTTGGCAATCTCCGCTATCACTGAAATCAGGATCTCATTAGATGGCACCTCACAGCCACCGGACATAATCACGCGGCGATACCAAGTGTCTTGGTACAGCGCTCTCGGGAAAGTATAGTCGGCGTTCTGATTGTTTCCTTCAGCAGGTTCAAAATTGCCGCCTTCCGTTCTGCTCTCCCAGCGGTAGGTATACTTGCCGTTTCCACCTGTAACAGGAGTCGTGTTAAGGCCCGTAAGCGTAGCCGGTTTTGTGCCGGAGTAAATGTTTTGAGACGCTTTAATGTTATAATTCTCGATGTTCGGGTTTACCGTCACCGTAATAGGATCTGAGTAGCTGGTACAGCCGTCCGAAGTGACTTTGCGGCGGAACAGGGTAGTTCTGCTCAGGCTGCCTGGCTGGTAGCTGCCGTCGGCGCTGTTGTTGGTGCCTGGTGCCGGCATATAGTCGGTTTGATCGAGGTATTTATACTCCCAAGTATAGTTATACTTGCCCTGCTCGCCGCCTGTGGTAGGCGTAAGGCTGATAAGCAGCTCAGGAGTGCTGCCTTGGCATATTTCCTGGTCGCCCGCAATCAGGTTCAGCAGCTTAGGGTTTACCTTAACGGTTACAGGGTCGCTGGTGCTTACGGCGCAGCTGCCAGACATGACCACTCTTCTGAAAGTTGTGGACTCCATTAGGTTCGCAGCTGTCCAATCTTTTGTGCTGTTGCCACGGCTGTTCGGAATCTCCCTGTACTCGCCACCTGCAGTTTTGGACTCCCAGTAGAAAGTATAGCTGCCCGTGCCGTAGCCGCCCTCTGGTGCCTGACCGGTAAGTATGGCTGCGTCTCCCTCACAGATAGTTTGCGTGCCTGTGATGATGTTTTTGCTGATAGCAGGCATCACCCGCACCATAATAGCATTGCTTGTAACTGCTGGGCAGGAGCCGGACTGTACTACGCGCTTATACCATGTATTGGTAATGAGTGCTGCGGTTGGCTGGTAACTGGCCGAATTACTGTTTTCTATTTTTTTGAAGTTGGTGTTGTCTTCGCTCACATACCAGATATAGGTGTAAGGTTCAGCGCCTCCGGCCACTACACCCTGAATCTCTGCAGGAATCTGGCCGGAGCAGATAACAGGTACTTCGCGAAGCTCATTTTTTGTAAAGGCCGGAATCACCTCCACTTTCACTGCTTCAGATTCCTGTGCGCAGCCGTCAGAGTATACCACGCGCATGAACGAGGTTGGCAGCGCCAGCCCCTCCTGCGATTGATAGATTTTGCCCGTTGCACCCGTAATGATGGTGAAGGTAGTGCCGTCCAGGCTGCTCTTCCACTGGTAAGTATAAGTGCCTGCACCGCTGCCGCCAATCGGCTCAGAGCCTGTTATGGTTAAAGGCGCGTTAGCGCATACTATTTCCGGGGCTTCAATGGTGTTGTTATCAAGTATAGGATTTACGGTTACCTGCACTTGTGTTCGCGGGCCGGCGCAGTTGCCTATAACCGCCTCCGCAAAAAATACTGTTGTTTGTTCTACAGTTGGTTCAAATACTTTGTTTCCCTGGCTTACCACTAAGTTGGCGCTGGCATCGTACCAGTTATACTTACTAGCGGAGCCTTGTGCTACCAGAGTGGCTTTGCCTGCTCCACAAATCAACACAGGCTCTATAACCGGGGCTGCAATTTCTGGACGTACTAGCACTGTTACTTTAGTTCGTGGGCTGGCACACTGGTTCTCGCCAATGTGCTCTGCATAAAAATCAGTTGTAGTAGTCAGTTGCCCAGTTTCGTAACCAACGCCAGCCGGAGTAGTGCCCAGTAGTTTGCCCCCGTTCAGTTGGTCGTACCAGTTGATGCTGCCCGTCTGTACTTCCGCCTGAAGTATGGTTGCTGTGTTATAGCAAATGTCTTTTAAACCCGATACAGCAGGTGCTGCCGGTAATGGCTTTACCGTAACCTCCATTTGATCTGTAGTAAAGCAGGTGCCGGTATACACAGTATAAGTAACAGTATAAGTGCCCACTTCTGAAGGAGTAAATGTTCCATCCTCCGAAACATACCTGGACCCGCTCCACTTGCCGCCCGCAGGACTTGCGCTAAGTATAAAATTGCCTTCGTTCAGGCAGACTTCAAGGCTTTTCTGCGCTACCGCCGCCTGCGCAACATCTGTGACGTTCACCGTCATTTGGTCGGAGTTGGTACAGCCTTTGGCGTCTGTGTAAGTATAAGTCAGCACAAAGGAGCCTTTGCCGTTAGGTATAAACTGGCCGTCAGAGTTCACGAATTCACCGCTCCACACACCACCAGAAGGGCTTGCCTGCAACTGCAGCGGAGTAGGATCATCACAGACGGTAAGGTCTGCTCCAGCGTTAACCTCTGGAAGCGGGTTAACAGTAACAGTAACTGTGGCAGTGCTGCTGCAGCCAGTGGCGCTGTTATATCCTGTTACAGTGTAAGTCGTGGTTTCAAGCGGACTTGCCGTGATTTCTGCACCTGATGTGGCACTCAGACCCGTGGCAGGAGACCAAGAATAGCTGTTGGCGCCGGTGGCGGAAAGTATAGCCGCACCTTGTCCCAGGCAAATTTCCTGAGTATTTGAGGATACCTGCACTTCTGGCAGCGGATTCACCTCTAAAGTAAAGGTTGTGGTGCTGGTGCAGCCTGTTTCTGAGTTGGTGCCGGTAACGGTATAAGTTGTTGTTTCAGTTGGATTCGCGGTTAGAGTGCTGCCAGTAGTGGCGCTCAAGCCTATGGCAGGTGCCCAAGTATAAGTATCAGCGCCCTCTACCTGCAGCGTAGTGCTGCTGCCTATGCAAAGAGCTGGCTCCGTTGAAGTGACTTTCAGATCTGGTAACGGATTGATTACGATCTGCTGCGTTGCTGTTTCAGAAACACCGCACTCGTTGGTAGCTGTTACACTGACAAGATAAGTGCCCGCCTCGCTGAAGCGGATGCTCGGGTAAGCCGAGCCTGCTTCGGTGCCATCTCCAAAAGCTGTTGCCCCAGGGCCTGTAATAGACCATTGGTATTGGCTGATGGTGCCCTGTTGAGCATCGTAAACAGGTGCGTGTGCTGCGTTTTCCTCAGAAAAGAGAATTGTTTGAGGGCCGCAGTATACCTGTTGCTCCGGCAACCGCACTTGCGGCTTATCCTTAATAATAATTGTTGTTTCCTTAAGTGATGTTTGGCAGTTGTTGCCGGCTGTAAGCGCTATGACATATGTGCCCGACTTGCTAAACTGAAACCCGGCATCGCGAGAGCTAGCGGTAGTGCCTTGCGTAAACTCCCAACCCTCGGCAGGGCTCACCTGCCAGGTATAGGATGCCTCAGGCCCGGTAGAAGTATTGGTTGCCGTGAACACAGCCGGAGTACATGTGTTGTCGCCGTTAAAAGTAAAATCAGCAACAGGAGGCTCTTCTATTGTTATTACCTTCTCGATAGTGCTGGAGGTACATTTTGTGTTAACACCAGTAGGAGTGGAGGTAAGCCGGATAGTATAAGTGCCAGGCACTGTAAATATTACAAAAGGATTGTTTGACTTAAAGTTGCCGGTAGTATACTCCCAGCCCTGCGCTGGAAAAATTTCCCACTCTACCACATAGCTGCTGGCGCTGCTTCCATTGGCGGCGTTCGCGTTAAATCCTGCAATTGTTTTGTCAGAAAGTTTAATCGGGGTGTTCAGACAGGCCTTGCCAATGCCAAAATCAGCAATAGGCCCTTTGGAAATCCTAATGCCGCCCACCGTGGCTGGCGTGGTTCCGCAAGGGTTGGTGGCTGTAGCGCTCAGTGTAAAGGCACGCCCAACCTTCTGCATGGAAGATTCCGTGAAAGTATGCTCGATGGTTTTAGGCAGGTTGGCGTGTGTAAACGTCATGGGAGCCGAGCCGTCATCAAACTGAAAGGTATAAACAGTCTGAGCTGAGTTGCCTTCCGTGTTAAGAATATCGAATATAAAGGTAGCAGGAGCACAGTCGTTAGTGTTACCGCGGCTCGCCAGGCCAAGGCTCGGGTTACTGCCGATAAACACTCGTTCTTCGTGAGTGCTGCTGCAGCCGTTGGTGTCGTAAGCAGTTACCGAAAGCTTAAAAGAACCGCCAGACCTGTAGGTGTGCGCGGCGGTTTCAAACTCTTGCCCTAACGTGTTGGTAGTGCCGTCGCCCCAGTTTATCTCGTAACGGGTGTTTGAATCCTTCGTGGTAGAGGCGTTTTCTATTGTCAACTCGAAAGTTGAAACATTGCCGGCATAGCTACAGGAAGTAAAGAAATTGATTGGGTCAGCCACAGTGGCATCGGGGCCATTTGTCACCAAGAACTCCTCGGAATTGCTTTCGCAGCCATCTGCCTGAGCGGTTGTGACACTGTAAGTGCCTGGCTGGGTAACGGTTATGCTTCGTGTAGTGGCTCCGTTAGACCACAGGTACGTATCTGCCTCGCTTGCGGAAAGTACAACATTGTCAGAGCCGCACAGGCTGCCGGCGGAGGTGATAGAGGTAGTACAGTCTTGGGCGTAGGTGTAGTTTGTGAAGGCACTCCAAAGCTGCAGCAGGAGCAGACATAAAATGCCTTTGGCAGGTAGACGCATATACTTGGGCGGTAAATTTTCTTTATATAGTTCTTAATTTAATGGCAAATACCAGTTGCTAAATCCCAGCCTTAGGTTTACTTAAACCCTTGCGCACAAACAGCACGGTCGCGGGAGTTTTATAAAAAGGTGTCAATATCAAGCTTGTGCTGCTAGCGAACTCATCAAGTATAAATACAATAGGTGCTAATGCAGATACACCACGAATAAGTATTATTGAAGGTGCTAAAGTTCAATCTCCAGAGGTTTTTTTTGCAATTATTTCTACAAGAGCAAAACATTAAAAAATTGTAAAGCGTATACAGCTCGTTTTTCGGTAGTTAACCGGATAATTGCCTATAACGGTAGAACATAGTTCTTTATCAAAATTCCGTCTCTCCCATGTTTTCTCTTAAACTCCTCTTAGCAATAGTAAAATTAGATTAATTGCACATTTTTCAAAAGCTTAATTATAGGTTTTTGCAGTAAGTCCATGAAAAAAGTCTTATTTATATAAATGCTTGTTTTTGTGGATTTAATTTAGCTTTATATAAAAATAATTATATAAAATGAACTTTAATACATACTTTGCTGCCCCTCTTTAAAGCCAACTTCAGGAGCGACTCCATATAAAGATTTAACATAGTTTAAATTATATATTCAATAAATATTTATTTAAATAACACACTACGCTAATATAGTAGCGATGTAGCTATATGCTTAATTATTAGGGGTTTTTAATATATAAATATCTAAATTTTAATATATTATTAAATTATTCTTTTTTAATAGAACTTGATAAAATCATAAACCTTCCTGCGGCTAAGGTCGTATTTCACACTAAACACACAAGACCCACAGCTAAAGCTTTGGTACCACAGTTAATAAGACAAATAGCTGAATTGCCAGACAAGGATAGCTTATGTTAGCCGGAGACGCCGGTAACACATTTAAAGACTAGTGTTAAGTAGCAAAGCAATGCGGTATGACCTGAAAAGGTAGTATGTGAAGATGGAAATTGTGAAGCAGTGTAGAATACCAACGTTTACTTATGACCCCAAAAAGTACTCAACCAAATGAATAAATATAAACACTATTATAGCTTTAACAGGTTTCTTCTGTTAGCCTTAGATGCTACTCTTATCGCCTTCGCTTTTAAGTTCTCTAACTTCGTTAGGTACGGAGACCTTGAGCTGGACTATCAGTACAATATCTTTTTCGTGTTGTTCGCCTTGGTATGGTGGATCGTTTCTGGCTTCTCTAACTTTGTGTTAAGGATAGATGGTATTCTGCCTGTAAGCAAACGCCTAGGTAACCTGATCAACACATTTGTATTGCATGCTCTTATCTTGGCAAGCTGTATTGTGATATTTAATTTGGAGCAACTGTCAAGACTCCTGCTGCTTTATACTTATGCATCTACCGTAATGCTTATCGGTTTCAGCCGTCTGATTATGTTTCAGGTGGGTCGATACTTTACCAACTCCGATATGGCGCACACGCGTTATGTAATAGTTGGTTCGGGGCCGGCAGCCGCTTCGCTGCACCAGTCGCTGAGCAACAACGATGAGATCGGGACTAAATTTATGGGCTTTTTTGATGATGAAGCCGATATGAGTAGCCCGTACAGCAGCCAGGTGCGCGGCGGTATAGAAGAACTGAAAGACTACTGCCTGCAGCACAGCATCGACGAAATCTATTATACCAAACCTCTTACCGATGAAGCTCAGATTAACGAGCTGACAGAGTTTGCCAACGATAACTTTATTTACCTGCGCCTTGTGCCTGATTTCAGTGCCATTGTTAAAAAGGATGTAAGTGTATACTTCTACCACAACATTCCGATGCTGAGCGTGCGTAACGAGCCATTGGAGCTTGCCTCTAACCGTGTGATCAAGCGTATATTTGATGTGGCTTTTTCACTTGCAGTAATTCTGCTGATTTTCCCGATCCTGTTCCCAATTATCGCTCTGCTGATTAAGCTGGAATCCAAAGGACCGATTTTCTTCAAGCAGTTGCGCCCAGGCAAAAAGAACAGGCTGTTTGTTTGTTATAAATTCCGCACAATGCGTGTGAACAATAACACTGAGCTTCAGGCAACTAAGAACGACCCGCGTATCACCCGCTTCGGTGCCTTCATGCGCAAGACAAGTTTAGACGAACTGCCACAGTTTTTCAACGTACTGTTAGGAGACATGTCAGTTGTAGGGCCGCGCCCGAACCTGGTGTCGCAGTTGGACCAATACTCAAAAGTAATCTCTAAGTATAAAACGCGTCACTTTGTAACTCCTGGTATTACAGGTTATGCGCAAGTAAGCGGTTTCCGTGGTGAGACTAAAGAAATACACCTGATGGAGAAGCGTGTAGAGTACGATGTGATGTACATGGCCAAATGGAGTTTTATGATGGACATGAAAATTATCTTCCTTACTGTCTGGAACATGATTAAAGGCGAAAAGAATGCTTACTGATACTATACAAGTTAAATCTATTACTGCCGAGCCACCTATAAAAGAGAAGCGCCAGCTTCTCGGCTCCCTTATCTCGGCAGGCTCTTTTGAAGATTTTGTGAACCACGTATTCTGGCTCACCGACCATAAAGACTCCTCCTATGTATGTTTTGCCAATGTGCACATGCTGATGGAGGCAAAGCAGGACAAAGAGTTTCAGGACCTGCTGAACAACGCAGACATCGCCGCGCCAGATGGTGGGCCACTGTCTAAGCTTATGAAGCTACTGTATGGCAAGCACCAGGACCGCGTACCCGGAATGGACTTAATGCCACGGCTGTTAAAAGAGGCGGAGCAAAGAGGGAAATCAGTGTTTTTTTACGGCTCTACAGATCAGGTTTTGGAGGCCGTTGTAGCAAAAACAAATGCTGATGTGCCAAATCTGCGTGTAGCGGGGCACTATTCGCCGCCATTCCGGAAGCTAACTCAGATTGAGGATGCCGCTATCACTGACATGATCAATAACTCAGGTGCAGACTTAGTGTTTGTTGCCCTGGGCTGCCCTAAGCAGGAACGTTGGATGGCTGATCATAAAGGTCAGGTGAAAGCCTGTATGCTCGGAGTAGGACAGGCTTATATGACGTATGCCGGTTTGGAGAAGCGATTGCCTAAATGGGCTCGTGATTTAAGTTTGGAGTGGACGTATCGCTTATGGCAGGAGCCAGGCCGCCTCTGGAAACGCTATTTGGTAACCAACAGTAAGTTTTTATTAGAAGTAGCCAAAATGATGCTTTTAAAGCGCAGCCGCAAAATGCAGCTGACAAAGTAAAGTATAAGTTAAGTTAAAGTATGAGATGGAGGAGGTTTACAGAGCACCGATATCGTCATAAACAGGCTTATAGCCGCTACCGACGGGCAGTTGTACAATTCTACAGCATGATCGGGTGTGCCAGAAAACGATCCCGGTCACTTCACCTCCCATACAAACAAAATTGTTTCTCGCGCTACGCTGGTGTAAAAACAGCCCATCCTGCAGTAGCCAAAGTATAGACTCCCACACCCAGATTTCCTTTGCTTCGGAAAAGTACTTTTTTACTAAAACAAAATATATAGATCTCCGTATTTTCTACCAAACCTGTTGCAAAAGCGGTACAAAATTTCAGTGCCACGATAATCCTGAGTTATACCCTTAACCCTTTACAAAAATAGATGAAAGCAGTTATACTTGCCGGTGGCTACGGTACAAGAATAAGCGAAGAAAGTGGTGTGCGCCCAAAACCCATGGTAGAAGTAGGCGGAAAGCCGATCCTGTGGCACATCATGAAAATATACTCCCACTATAACATTAACGAGTTCGTGATTTGCTGTGGTTACAAAGGCCACATGATCAAAGAATACTTTGCCAATTACTTTCTATACAACTCCGATGTTACCTTCGATATGCGCAAAAACAGCATGGAGGTGCATAAAAACAATACAGAATCTTGGAAGGTAACGCTGGTGGATACCGGCGAGGGCACCATGACAGGTGGCCGTTTAAAGCGCGTGAAAGATTACGTGGGCGACGAGACCTTCTGCCTGACTTATGGCGACGGTGTAAGCGATGTAAATATTGCAGAAGCCGTAGAATATCATAAAGCGCAGGGTACAAAAGCTACCCTTACTGCAGTGCAGCAACCAGGCCGATTCGGAGCCTTTACACTTTCCGGCGAGGCTACCAAAGTGCCTCAGTTTAAAGAGAAGCCTACTGGAGGCGACATGCCTTGGATTAACGGCGGTTTCTTTGTGCTGGAGCCAAGCGTGTTTGATTACATAGAGAATGACAGTACTATTTTTGAACGCGGCCCATTAGAGTCTTTAGCTGAAGAAGGAGAGTTGTCTGCTTACCGCCACCGTGGTTTCTGGCAGCCAATGGATACCCTGCGCGACAAGCATGTGCTGGAAGAGTTATGGCAAGGCGGAAACGCTCCCTGGAATGTATGGCATAAAATGCTTTCCGGGGTTGTGAACTAAGCTCCTCTTTCTCATCAGAACCCAACTCCCTTTACTTACTATATACATATCATCCCAATGAAAATATTAATAACCGGAAATATGGGCTATGTAGGGCCCGGTGTGGTGGAACAACTGCGTGCTGCATACCCAGAGGCAACCTTGGTAGGCTATGACATGGCTTATTTTGCATCTTGCCTAACCAACGCTCCTATACTTCCTGAAAGCCGCCTTGATATGCAACTCTATGGTGATGTGCGCACGATGCCTGCCGAAGTGCTGCAAGGTGTGGACGCCGTAGTGCATCTGGCTGCTATTTCTAACGACCCAATGGGTAAGAAGTATGAAGACGTGACGATGGAGGTAAACTACAAGTCTAGCGTTAGAATAGCTGAGATGGCCAAAGCCGCCGGTGTAAAAAACTACGTTTTCGCCTCTAGCTGCAGCATGTATGGTGCTGCTTCGGAACTGGCTAAAACAGAAGATTCTGAGCTGAACCCGCTTACAGCCTATGCCCGCTCTAAGGTGGCTACAGAAAAAGAGCTGATGCCTTTGGCCGGAGATGGCTTTACCATAACTTGTCTGCGTTTTGCTACCGCCTGCGGCATGAGCGACCGCCTGCGCCTGGACCTTGTACTGAACGACTTTGTGGCAGGAGCAGTGGCTACAGGTAAAATCAACATTTTAAGCGATGGAACTCCTTGGCGCCCGCTTATTCATGTAAGAGACATGGCACGCGCTATAGAATGGGCCGTAACCAGACAAGTATCCAACGGCGGTGAGTACCTGGCGGTAAACACCGGCACCAACGAGTGGAACTACCAGGTATATGAGTTGGCAAATGCTGTGGCAGAGCTGATTCCGGGTGTAGATGTATCTGTTAACAAAGATGCAGCTCCTGATAAGCGCTCTTACCGCGTAAATTTCGACCTTTTCAAACAACTTGCTCCTAACCACCAGCCGCAGTATACTTTAGTGCACGCCATCCAGGAGCTGCACGAAGGTTTAAAGGCTATGGAGTTCAGAGACGGAGACTTCCGCAACTCGTTGTTGATGCGCCTGATGGTGCTTAATAGCCTGCAGGAAACCCAGAAAATTAACGAGCAGCTGCAGTGGCAACGAAACAGCTCGAAGGTAGCCGAAACAGAATTAGAGACAGCTTAAGCAAAACGTATGATCTTTACAGAAACCAAACTCAAGGGAGCTTTCATAATTGATGTAAAGCGCATTGAGGATGAACGCGGCTTTTTCGGGCGCTCTTTTTGCCAGAACGAATTTAAGGAGTACGGTCTGACAAATGATATCAGGCAGACAAATGTATCCTACAATAAAAAGAAAGGTACCTTGCGTGGTATGCACATGCAGCTGGCACCTAACGAGGAAACTAAACTTGTGCGTTGTACCCGTGGTGCCATCTACGATGTGATCATCGACATGCGCCCGGACTCTGAAACCTATAAGCAGTGGATTGGTGTGGAACTTACAGCGGATAATTACCGCATGTTGTTCGTGCCGGAAGGCTTTGCGCATGGTTTCATTACGCTGGAGGATAATACAGACGTAACTTACCAGGTAACGGAATTTTATACGCCAGGGGCTGAAAAGGGCATCCGTTGGAACGACCCCGCTTTCAACATACAATGGCCTATTGAGCCGGAAGTAATATCAGAAAAAGATCAGGCTCACCCGGATTTCACGGCTGAGCAGGAAACAAACAAAGGAAAGCTGCTGGTGTAAGGCCGGCAGCTTTTGCTTATTCAACTTAAAATTTATACTTGTATATGATAATTGTAGATACAGCCTTGGCCAAGCGCCATGCTGAAGGCAACCCTGTTCGCGTGGCCATGGTAGGAGCCGGATTTATGGGCCGCGGCATTGCCTTGCAAATCTGTAAATATACCCAGGGGATGGAGCTTGTAGCCATCTCAAACCGCACCCTAGATAAAGCAAAGCTTGCTTATAGCCAGGCAGAGGTAGAGGGCGTGCAGGAGGTTTCGTCTTTGTCCGAGTTGGAAGAGAATATCCGCCAGGGCAAATATAGCGTTACAGAAGATGCGATGCTGCTTTGCCAGGCAGAGGGCATCGACGCTGTAATTGAGGTAACAGGCGCTGTGGAATTCGGTACGCATGTAGCTATCAAAGCCATTCAGAACGGCAAGCACATCATTATGATGAATGCCGAGGTGGATGGTACCATCGGGCCGATACTGAAAGTATACGCTGACAAAGCAGGTGTGGTATTCACCAATGCCGATGGCGACCAGCCGGGCGTAACCATGAACCTGTACCGCTTTGTGAAAGGCTTAGGCGTAAAACCGGTGCTGTGCGGCAACATCAAAGGTTTGCACGACCCATATCGCAACCCAACCACGCAGGAAGGTTTTGCTAAGAAATGGGGGCAGCAGCCGTCTATGGTTACTTCTTTTGCAGATGGAAGCAAAATTTCGTTTGAGCAGGCTATTATTGCCAACGGAACCGGTATGCGCGTGGCAAAGCGCGGCATGCATGGCCCAACCGTTTTAAGCGGCACTTCGCTCAAAGATTGTGTGCATGATCTGTATCCGCTCGAGGATCTGACAGATGGACCGGGAATTGTGGATTATGTGGTAGGCGCTGAGCCAGGGCCGGGCGTTTTTGTACTTGGTACCCATGATAACCCAATTCAGCAGCACTACCTTAACCTGTATAAGCTAGGCGAAGGGCCTCTATATCTGTTCTATACGCCTTACCACTTGTGCCATTTTGAGGTGCCAAACACAGTGGCTCGCGCGGTGCTGTTTAACGATGCTGCCCTTACACCAATGGGTGCACCGCAGGTAGCAGTGGTATCAGCCGCTAAAATTGACCTGAAGGCAGGTGAGGTAATAGACGGCATCGGACACTACATGACGTATGGCCTCTGCGAAAACGCAGACACCACGGCTGCTGAAAGGCTGCTGCCTATAGGCGTGGCGGAAGGCTGCGTGCTGAAGCGTGATATCCCGAAAGATCAGGTAATAACATATGATGATGTGGTGATGCCGGAAGGCCGTTTGGTAGACCAGCTGCTTCAGGAGCAGGCTGCCTACTTTGCAGCTACAGATGAAGAAAGCCGTAACAAAGCCCTCAAGCAACTATACAAGGCTGAAGCTTCAGTATAAAAGATAAATCTCAAGCTAAACCATTTTACCGCGCATCGCAAACCCTAGGTAGCGGTGCGCGGTTTTTTATATCATGAGCACAACCGACATAGTAGGCATTATACCAGCCGCCGGGTTAGGCTCCAGGCTAGACCCCATACCTTGCAGCAAAGAACTTTTCCCGATTGGGTTTGAGACCCACCCGGTGCACGGTAAACCACAGCCCAAGGTTATATCGCAATATTTGCTGGAGCATATGCGCAGAGCCGGGGCGCAGCAAGTATACTTTATACTTCGTAAAGGGAAATGGGATATACCGAACTACTATGGCGACGGTAGCCAGTTAAAGCTGCAGCTGGCTTACCTCATGATGCAAAAACCATACGGTAGCCCTTACTCTGCAGACCAAGCTTATACTTTTGTGAGGCAGCAGCGGGTTCTGTTTGGCTTCCCGGATATACTTTTTGAGCCTGATAACACATTCGAACGCCTGCTGCAGCGGCAGGAGCAGACCAAGGCCGATGTGGTGCTAGGTTGCTTTCAGGTGCCTTACCCAAATAAGTGGGATATGGTGGAGCTGGACCAGAACGGCGAGGTGAAAACCATACTTCCAAAACCAAAGGAATCGGACCTAACATACGGTTGGGCAGTAGCCTGCTGGGGGCCGCGCTTCACCGAGTTCATGCATACTTACCTGCAGCAGGTGGAGGAGCAAATACATACTTCCGGCCAGGAACTGAGTGTGGGGGAGGTGGTGCAAGCGGCCATTAGAGAGGGTTTGCTTGTACAGAGTGTTTGCTTCGAAAACGGCACCTGCCTTGATGTGGGCACGCCTGAAGACCTTCAGAAAGCTGTTCGTTCCTTATCCTGATTATTTCTACTATATGCGCGTACTTCAGATTCATAATTTTTATAAACAGGCCGGCGGCGAAGATACTGTGTTTGAGCAGGAAGCGCAGCTGCTGCAGGCAAATGGGCATACTGTAGAGCAGCTTACCTTTACGAACAACAATGTTAAAAGTATAAAAGACAAGCTGCAGGCGGCGCTTGGTGTAATATACAATATCCAGAGTGCAGATATCATCCGTAACCGGATTCTGACATTTAAGCCGGATGTGGTGCATGTGCATAACTTCTTTCCGCTGGTGTCGCCGGCTGTTTTTGAGGTATGCCATAAGTATAAAGTGCCCGTGGTGATGACGCTGCATAACTACCGACTGATCTGCCCAAGTGCTGTTTTATACTATGACGGGAAGGTGCAGCTGGAGAATTTACAGCAGGTTTTTCCTGTTAAAGCTATTTTAAAAGGCGTTTACCGTGGCTCTAAAATAGAAACAGCATCTGTGGTGCTTGCAACCGGCGTGCATAAGCTGCTGGGTACCTGGCGTAATAAGGTAAATAAATTTATTGCGCTTACACCAGGTGCGGCAGATCTCTTTCTGCAATCTTCTCTCAATCTAAAACCGGAGCAGCTAAGTATAAAACCAAACTTTACTGCAGACCCAGGAGTGGGGGCTGCCGTCCGGGAAAACTACTTTTTGTACCTAGGCAGGCTGACAGAGGAGAAAGGCATCAGAACCCTGCTGAAAGCACACGCAGCAAAACCTTTTCCGCTCCGGATAATTGGTACTGGGCCGCTGCAGGAGCTGGTGCAGGAGTACGCAGCTAACAACCCTTCAGTAGAATACTTAGGTTACCGCCAACGCGAAGAGGCTATGGAGCAGCTTAAAAAGGCGCGGGCACTTATTTTTCCGTCGGAGTGGATGGAGACGTTCGGGATGACAGCTGTAGAAGCCTTCGCGACAGGTACGTCGGTAATAGCTGCAAAAATAGGCGGTGGCGCGCACATTGTGCAGCATCAGCAAAACGGCCTGCATTACACCCCCGGAAATGCGCAGGAACTTTTAAAACAAGTAGACATGCTGCAAAAGCTGCCTGATCTGGCTCTCTCCTTAGGGTTACATGCGCGCAAATGCTATGAGCAGTTCTATACGCCAGAGGCAAACTGCAAAATGCTGCTACAGGTTTATGAACAGGCAATTGGAGCAAAACAAAAGCCTGCCTCTGCAACCATGGCAGCCGAGGCAGGCTTGTAAGCTTAGCGAGCGCTAGATATTTCTTTAGGCGACTTTAACCTTTTTCGATTTATCAGCTTTCATCTGTTCTAGTATATACAGCACTTTATCGGTTTCCACCTGCAGGTGCTCCCGCTGCCCCTGGTCGGCGTTGCGTACGTGTTTGTTGCCTTTACAGATGATATACTCATAATCCAGGTCAATTTTAGTGGCGATATCGTAAAAAGGCTCAATAACAAACCCTTCATTAAAGATCTCGATCATCTTGGTGCCTGGCTTACAGAAAAACATACTGATTAAACCCGCACCGGTGGCCCCAAGTACAACTTTGGCCTTAGAGAACAGTTTGATCTTCTCTTTTATACTTAACTCGCTTGATACAACAGTTTTGAAACCATAAGGCTGAAGTTCTTCTAGTAGTTCTTTTTCATTCAGTACATTTCTGATTTTAGAGTCGGAACGGCTGATATACAAGTATGGACTTTCAGGTGTAATCAAGTCTGATTCTTCCTCTGCATAAGGCATAAACGATTCCTGCACATAGTCACAGAGCCATTTCGGTATTAAAGTATGATTGCCTCGCGGTGCCGTGGATGCAATAATGCAGTCAGCCGCAATATGCGGGTGCTTGTCGCCTTCAATAATCTTATCCACTGGTATGCCTAGCAGCTCCAGCGTCTCAGTCTGAAAGCTATACCTTGTACTAGGCACATAAAACCAGTCTACTTTATCATAAAGGCCGCTTTCGCGAAGCAGGTGCAGGCGCGGCAGCACATCCAGAAACCAATGGCCGATGTTGTTTATACCTGCGCCGCCGGTAAGCATCGAGAATACAGTGCCCTTAAACCTAACCGGTGTGCTAAAGTATCGTTGCTCAAATATATTATTCAGATTTGGCTCAGAAACCTTGCCTCCTGAAAGGCTCAAAGAAACGTTCTCAACCAATTTATTGTACTGGGATACCACAGCCACGCTACTCTCGTTATCGGTGAAAATGCGCCCGTTAGGTACTTCTACCACCATATAATCCGTTTGGACCTTCTTCTTAGGTTTCCAGTATTCTGAACAAGCTTCAAACAGATCATCTGAAATATTCAGTTCGGTAGTCAGGTTAGGGTATATCGGATGTACTCTTATCTCACGGGAGTTATTGGCGCTTAGCTGCTCCAGGTTAATTCGGCAAACATCGCCCGGACGGTACTGCGTATTGTGAGGGATGATCCTTCCTAAAATCTTCTTCAGTCTTTTTGTCCCCTTGTTATAGTAAGCTTTCATGGGCGTGGGTGTATATAGGTATTACGGGTTTTAAATTTTAGCACTGGTTATTCTTCTTTTAAATTAACCAGTAGTTTTTCATCTTTATTTTGAGGCGTTGCCTGTAACTGTGCCACTGTAGAGTGCCTGGTTAGTAGTTGTGCGGCCACTTTTACCGCTACTGCGTTCCAGTGCGCGTCATCCACAGGGTATAGTTTAACCTGTTTCTGCTCATACAGCTCATTGAAAGCAGGTTGCAGGTCTACATACTCTACGCCTTTCTCATCGAGGCGGCGCAATAGGCGCGGCAAAAAAGTTGCTTCTTTTTGAGAGGGCAACAGTTTGTGATAAATATTTTCTTTATTGGGTATCGGCAGGAATACAAAATGTATGCCCCGCTCCTGTAAGGCATTACGGTAGCCAACAAGCACTTCAGCAATATAATCCAGCTCCTCTTCAGAGAAGTCGCGGTTAGCGATTTCACCTTCCATAAAAAACTCGTTATTGTAGCTGATATACTCTTTTCTACCTGCTGCGCGGTCCATTTCGGCCAGTGTACGGCGGTACAGCCCCAGCTTGGATATACGGTCGGCGGTAACGGCAACAGAGGTTAAAAAAGAGGAGGAGTTGATGAGGTTACCGGTAAAATTTCTGATTTTGGAGTTGAGGCCGTTATCGCCAACCGGAGGCAGCTCCGGTACGCGGCGCTCTATGCTCGACACAATGACTAGCTTAGGCGGATTCTCCTGAAAGCGATCTGTGGCCAGAAAGCGGTTCATGGTAGCCGGTGCAAATGAATACACATCGCGGCCCAGTTGCTGCTCCAGCACCTCGGCCAATGTTTCATCCTGCGATAATTTGGCACCAGTAATGTTGGAGTCCCCGATCAGCAGCACATCGTTTTTTGTGTCGCGGTTGCGGTAGCCGTAGGTGTCTGTGTACCATTCTACCTGCCGTTTCTGAGCATAGGGTGTGCGTGGCGCCAGTTCACCTTCTTCTTCCATCTGCATGTGCACATTCGGGTAAAACGGGCCGGACATTACCCGCATCGTGCTAACCGAGATTGTCTCCCAGATTCTGAAGGTGAAGAAATTCATGGGAAGAACGAATACCTCTATGAGCGGCCAAAGTATAAACGGAAGCGCAAGTAAGGTAAGCTTACCAAGCAGCCGCTTTACACCTTTATGTTTTATATCTTTTGTCATATTTTCTTAAAACTGAAAATAGATAAACTCCTGATGACCGAATTGCCCAAAAAGAAGCACCGCGATAATGGCAGCGTAATAAATGCCCCAGCGCACCCAGACAGGGCGCTGCAGGATAAGCTGCGAAACACTTCCGTTACGTTGTATAAGATGTACGATTTCCATGAGCGCAATGGCTAAAACAGAAACTGTAAAAACTTTAAACCCTTGATCCATAAATACATCATGGCTCCAGTCTAAGGCAAATACTTGCGCGGGGCTGGTAAGCACGGAGGCACTCTGGCTTACAATGAAAAAAGCATCGGTTATACTGTTCGCTCTAAAGAATATCCAAGAAAAGCAAACTAGGAAAAACACGGTAAGTACCTGCACCCACTTATACAACTGCGGGTTGCGGTTAAGGCCGATTCGCTGCACCAGGGCATTTCGTTTTTGTTTGGTCATCATACCGAATATTTGGTAAATGCCGTGCAGCGCTCCCCAAACTACAAAAGTCCAGCTGGCTCCGTGCCAAAGGCCACTTACCAGGAACACTACAAACAGATTGTAATACCAGCGCCACTTCACGACGCGGTTACCGCCCAAAGGTATGTACAAATAATCGCGGAACCAGGTGGAGAGCGAGATATGCCAACGGCTCCAGAACTCAGGTATAGATTTGGCAAAGTATGGACTGCGGAAGTTCTCCATCAACCTGAAACCCATTACTTGAGCGGCTCCGATGGCAATGTCGGAGTAACCGGAGAAGTCGCAGTAAATCTGGAAGGCGAAGAAAACCGTGGCAATGATATGTGAGATGCCGTCGAACTCTGTGGGGTTGTTGTAAACCTGGTTCACCATAAGCGCCAGGTTATCAGCAATAACAATTTTCTTGAAAAAGCCCCAAGCCATGCGGCGCAAACCAGCCACCACACGGTTGTAGTTAAACTCATGGCCTTGGTGTAGCTGCCCCAGCAGGTTGCCGGCACGCTCGATGGGGCCTGCCACCAGCTGCGGAAAAAAGGAAACGAAAAGCGCAAATACACCCAGATGGCGCTCTGGTTTGATACGCCCGTTGTACACATCTATACTATAACTCATCGTCTGGAAAGTATAGAAGGAAATACCCATCGGCAGCAGCAGCTCAAAGGCGGGCATGGCGTAAGGCACATCCAGGGCAAGGGCTAACTCTCGTGCGCTGTCGTTAAAGAAATTGTAGTATTTAAACAGAAGCAACACGCCCAGGTTAGCTAAAAGGCTCAGGTAAAGCCATGGGCGTCGCTTGTCTTTGTCTTCGTCGGGGTAGCGGCCCATCATGCGGCCACAGGTGTAGTCAATCGCAGTAGAAGCAATTAAAATGAGCGTGTAAGCTGGCTTCCAGGACATGTAGAAGTAGTAGCTGGCAAGCAGCAGTATCAGCCATCGGCGGTTAAAAGGCGTCAGGAAGTATAGGGTAACTACTACCGGAAAGAAGATGAAAAATTCAGTAGAGTTAAAAAGCATACATTGTCCGTTTTATAAGGGTGGTTATGTCAGGCAGCATCAGATGCATTATGCTTCATGGGGTGTAAGTGGGGTCGCTTTACTTTAGGAACGATGGAACAGCTCCTTTTTAGATATTATATAGAAGTTGAACTAAAAGGTTGTGCCTTTTAGCATATATTTTTTCAAATACTTAGATATCCGCATGTTTAGTAACATCAGCAGCTATCAACGAGTAGTGGTACGAAATATTAAAATCTGTGTTCAGACAAAGATTAAGTATAAAATGCACTTTGTTTAGTTATTTACCGCAAACAAGTGGCAACCATGGTATAGGAATACCGTTATATAGGGAGTTTATCAGAAAGCCTTAACACTACTTGCTATATGCCCTTATACTTTTACGCAAAACAGTTGCTAATTGCATTACTGTCATTTGTTTGTATATCAGTGGTTTGTATTGATGCGTCAGCAGCTTCGCCTTCCCCAATCCCTTCTTCCGCTGCCCTTGCCGCACCGCAGCCAAATGCAATGCCTTCCTTAGTAGGAGCCATCACCATTAAATGGAATAAAATTGACGGCGCTACAGGATACGTGGTTGAAAAATCTATATCTGGTAGTGCAGGTCCTTTTGCTGTTGTAAAGAAGCTTGGTGCCGGAGAAGTTGTTTACCGCGATACTGATTTATACTACAACGAAACAGCTCACTACAGAATTAAAACCACAGGCAGTGCCGGTGATTCACCTTACAGTAAAATAGTTAGCGCCACCACGCATCAAGAAATCTACAAATATAAAATCATGCCTTTAGGCGACTCCAATACGGAGGGCGGTAGCAGTGCTATCCCAGTTGAGCAGAGAGCCGGTTACCGCGATAAACTGGAAGAGTTGCTGAACGCATCCGAAACCAAAGGCAGGTATGATTTTGTAGGCAGCGAAAGCACCGGAAGCGCCCTCATGACCGACACAGACCATGCAGGATTTGGAGGGGCGAGAGATGAGGACATCGCTGCACTGCTTGAAAAAGGGACATACCAAGATGGCACCGGTAAGAATCGTGGCCCGGGAGGAGGTGCTTATTTAGATAAGTATAACCCCGATATCATACTGCTTCATATTGGCACCAACCAGGTAGATGGCAGCCAAAACGCCATGAATGACGTGAAAAGAATTCTGGACCTGGTGGACGAACATGAAGCACGAAGAGGCAGAGAAGTTACTGTAGTTGTAGCTAAGATAATAAAGCGTGTTTGCAACGCGAGTTCATGCCCTACGCCAACAGAGGCAGAGAACACCATAAAGTATAACAACATGCTGGAAGACTATGTGAAACAGCGTGCCGCCGCAGGTGACAGACTGTTACTGGTTGACATGCAGGATGGGGCTGGGTTGATCTACAAATACAGTTCTGAGGGCGGCGACATGGCCGACAACCTGCATCCCACGCAGAAAGGCTATGATAAAATGGCGCCAGTTTGGTTTAAAGTGCTGGATGAGCTACTGAACAGAGAGTTAACTCCTTCAGATGTTACAGCACCTGACGCTCCTGTAGTTTTAGCTCCTGCTGAAGGGGCATCTATGAAGAACACCAAGCCAACAATTTCGGGTACAGCAGAGGCAGATAGCAACGTTGAGATTTTCATAAACGGTGCCAGCATCGGAAAAATCAAAGCTGGGAATGATGGCAAGTGGAGCCTTACGCTGACAACTGCACTGGCAGATGGCAGAAAGCAGCTAACTGCCACAGCCACCGATGCCGCCGGCAATACCAGCCAGCGTAGCAGCACCAGAACATTTACGGTTGATAATGCAGCGCCGGAGACTACCATTGCCTCTAAACCCGAAAAGCTCTCAAACAGCAGCTTAGCTAAGTTTAGCTTTAGCAGCAACGAGAGTGGCGTAACATACCAGGTAAGTATAGACGAAGGTAATTTTGCCAATGCGGCCAATCCATTCACTACAAATAATCTATCGGATGGGGAGCATACCTTAAGCGTAAGAGCTGTGGATGCGGCCGGTAACACAGATGCTACGCCTGCCAGTTATACTTGGGCCATTGATACTAAGGCACCCGACGGGCCTGTTGTGTCGGCTCCAGCTACTAACCAGGTTTTAAATACAAACAAACCTGCTATCAGCGGCACAGCGGAGGCTGGAAGCACAGTGAATATTTTTGTTAACGGAAACAGCCTTGCTACCACTACTGCTGATAAAGACGGCAAATGGAGTATAAGCCCAAGCAATGCGCTGGCAGAAGGAGTGCAGCAGCTATCAGCAAAAGCGACTGATGCTGCCGGCAATACCAGCAAGGCAAGTAACATTGTAAGCATCACTATTGATACCAAAGCGCCTGAAACTACTATTGCCTCAGGACCTGCCGAAGCTAGCAACAGCAACGTGGCCAAGTTCAGCTTTTCCTCCAACGAGCAAGAAGTAACCTACGAGGTAAGCCTGGATGGTGCCGCATACACAGAAGCAGGAAGCAGCTACACCGCTACAGGGCTATCAGAAGGAAACCATACATTAGCTGTGCGCGCCACCGATAAAGCAGGCAACACGGATAAAACACCGGCAACTTACAGTTGGCTGATCGATACCAAAGCACCTGAAGCCCCAACGTTTGCAGGCATTACAGAAGACCTGGGCACAGCAGATGATGACCGGATTACCGCTGATAACAAGCTTATACTTTACGGTGCCGCAGAGGCAGGTGCAGAAGTGAGCATATTAGAGCAAGGCAAGCTGCTTGGAAAGGCAGCCGCCAATAAAAAAGGTACTTGGGAGTACAGCCATGAAAGTACTGCCCTGAAGCAAGGCCAGTACACTTTTACAGCCACCGCTACAGATGCCGCCGGTAATGTGAGTGATGCAAGTACAGATTTCTCCGTAACGATTGACTTGACAGCGCCCAAAGCGGAAATCACTACCGAAAGTAATTTGCTGGTTAACCAAGCGTTCAGCATAAGTATAAACTTTACAGAAATCGTTTTTGGGTTAGCCGCTTCTGATTTTGAGGTGGTAAACGCTCAGTTGGAAGACTTTGAACCTGCCGGAGAGGCTGCGTACACGGCCACAGTCACGCCTGCTGCTGATGGTGCAGTGCGCATAAAACTGCCGGCTGGTAAAGTGATAGACCTGGCAGGCAACCCTAATACTGTCTCAAACTCACTGGAAATTACCTATGACGCCTCTGCTCCGAAAGGCTACGCTATAGCATTTGTGCCAGACTTGGTAGATATAGACAACCAGTCGGCTGTTGCGCTGGAGGTGACAGGTGCGGAAGCGGGTACTACTTATTTTTATAGCATAAACAGCAGCAACGGCGGAGACCCGATAACAGGTACAGCAGCAGTAGCGTCCTCGTCGTTTACAATTTCTGACTTAGACCTTACCAGCCTGTCTGATGGCATGCTGACAGCTTCATTATACTTAGTAGATGAAGTAGGAAACCAGGGGCAGGAGGTAACAGATCAGGTTAGAAAGCTTACCAAAGATATTCTATCCGTAAAAAATCCCGCTTCTATTACAGTGCCTTTCAAAACCAGCTTTGAAGACCTTGGCCTCCCGGCTGAAGTAGAAGTGAGCTACACAAACGGAGAGACGGATTTGCTGAACGTAACCTGGAGCCAGGGCGATTTTAACAGGGAGGTTCCGGGCAGTTATACTTTGGCCGGGCAACTGGAGCTGAAGGAGAACACCAGCAACAGCAAAAACAGAATGGCCAGCATAACTGTGCAAGTTGAGCCAAATCAGCCACCTACTGCGCTTAACCTGAGTACAGACAGTTTTGCCCCGGACATAGCGTCAGAGGAGGTGATCGGCACTTTGTCTACCACCGACCCGGATGATGCCACCTTTACCTATGCTTTAGTAAGCGGGCAGGGCGACGAGCATAACAGCCTGTTTGAGATCCGTGGCAGTGAACTGTACCTGCTCTCTAACGAAGGCCTGTCCGGAAAATCTAACTTCAGCATCCGCGTGCGTAGCACAGACCCTTACCAAAACACGATAGAGAAGAGCTTTGCCCTCACAAAATCCTTGTACAAACCTGACGGAAGTATAGAGCTGGTAAATGCCTTCTCGCCAGACGGAGACAATATTAATGACACTTGGCTGGTGCCTGAGCTGCGCTATTACGACAGCGTAGAGGTGCAGGTGTTTGATCGTTCAGGTGTGCTTTTGTTCCAGACTACCAATCCGGAAAAAGGCTGGGATGGAAGAGGCAAAGACGGCCGTGTGCTGGCAGGCTCATTCTTCTACATCATTCAGATAAAAGATATCAACCTGGTGAAGAAAGGTGTTTTAACGGTACTTAAATAGTAGCAGATGAAGAGATTTATACTTGGGGTTTGCCTTGCAATGATAATCGGCGGGGCACAGGCCCAGAGCAGAAAGCAGTTGGCAAACTTCTCTAACTACAAACATTACTTTAACCCTTCTTTTACAGGCCAGGAGGGCACTGTGCTCAGAAGCGTTTACCGCAACCAATGGACCGGCTTTGAGGACGCTCCCAAAACGATTATGGCTTCGGGTGAACTGGATCTGCAGCAACTGGGCAGAAGCAGCAAACCTTTTGCCAACAGCCCTGGCAACCGCGAAAACAAGGAAGAGGTAAGCGCCCGTCACGGCCTGGGGCTAACGGTTTTTCACGATCAGTTTGGGCCAGCCAAAGAGACACAGGCAACCCTTAGCTATGGTGCGGGCATCCGGTTATCCGAAAGCCTTAATTTACGCTGGGGAACAGCCATTTCTTATACTTCGCACCGTTTGGATGGCAATAGTCTGACGATAGACCAAAAGAACGACCCACGGTTTGGCAATGTGCTGGGAGAGGAAAACCGCAGCGGCAGAGCTGATATTAACCTTGGCCTCTCGCTGATGGCGGCTAACTATTATGTTGGTTATGGCATGAAGGATGTGACAGAAGGCAAATTAGCCTCTACCGGAGGCGATTACATAGAGGAGTTTTATAAGCGCCGGCATGTAGCGCAGGCAGGTTACCGTGCAAGTATAACAGATGTGCTGGGGCTTACGCTAAATGGCATTTACCAGTACGACGCCAATTACAAATCTACCCTGGAAGGGCAGCTGAAAGCTGTGTACGACAATACGCTTTGGATTGGCGCTGGCTACCGCAACGACCTGGCTTATACTTTGGCAGCAGGTCTTCGCCTTAATCAGCTATCAATCGGCTACGCATACGAAACACCTACCCAAGATGCCAAAGCCATCGATAAATCTACCAATGAGCTTACGTTAAGCTATCACTTTTCCGGCGCTAAAAGCAATAGAAGTATAAACGGCAGGAAGCCGAGGCAAATCCTGATCTGGTAGTAAGGTGGCGAATTTACAATTGTTAGGAGTGTAATTTATCAAAGCTGTTGCTCGTGTTAAAGCGTGTATTGAAATAGCGTTTTGGATAATGTGAATATTTCCGAAAGTGCTATGGTTTAAATATTTCCAATAAGCATAACCGTAGTATAAGAGCATCGTTATATAGGCTTGTTAGTTTCTATTTGAATAACTGTATTTTCATGCCTCTCCGTATTTCGTTCTGTGTCTTATCCTGTTTCCTTCTTCTGTTTAACTCTGGTTTTGCAAATGCGGCAGTATCACCCCCTCAGGCTGTTACGGCTCAGGCATCCTTTGTAAGAGCAATTGTTGTAAAATGGCAACCTGTAGCAGGCGCTACAAGCTATACCTTAGAAAAATCTGACACAGGCGAAGCAGGAGCCTTCACTACACTTACCACTGTACCCGGTGATCAAAGCTCCTACAAACACACCGATCTTGGCTTTAGCCAGCAGGTATTCTATCGAGTTAAAGCCACTGTTGACGAACAGGAATCAGGTTATAGCGAAGTAGTAAACGCAACTACCAACCCGGATGATATAATCCGGTTAATGCCTCTAGGTGATTCTAACACAGACGGCGGTTCTGGTTCTATAGCCCAAGGACTAAGAATTGGCTACCGGAAAGAGCTTTACAGGTTGCTCACAGAAGATGCCTCTAAGCAAGGGTATAAGATAGATTTTGTTGGCAGCGAGCAGTCAGGCCAGAATCATCAGGATGATTTTTTACAAAATAACGGCTATGAGCTAGACATTGACCACGCAGGTTTTGGAGGCGCGAGAGATGAGGATATTGCTTTACTGCTTAAAAATGGTGAGTTCAATTTCTATAATACAGGAGATTATCGCGGACCTGGAGGAGGCCCGTATCTAAACAAGTACAATCCTGACATTATTCTGCTCCACATAGGCACAAACTGGGTTGATGGCAGCGAGAATGCCATGCACGATGTAATGGGCATACTGGATCAAGTTGATAACTACGAAGCTGTAGCAAAAAAAGAGGTAATAGTAGTTATAGCCAAAATCATCAAGCGTGTTTGTTATGATGATGAAGCAGGTGAAACGCAATGTCCTACACCGCTAGAAGCAGAAAATAGCTTGAAGTATAATGCCATGTTGGAAAGCTATGTAAACCAGCGTATCAGCACAGGTGATAAGTTGCTTTTGGTAGATATGCAAGATGGGGCAGGCATTAATTACAAGTACGGTACAGACGGAGGAGATATGGCCGACAATCTACATCCCAACCAAGCAGGCTATAATAAAATGGCGCCAGTATGGTTTGATGCCTTGATGTCGCCTATTGTTCCGCTTCCTGTTGAGTTAATACGTTTTGAGGCGGCAAAAGATAGCAGAGGGGTGCAGCTGGAGTGGGTAACGGCATCAGAAAAAGACAATAGCCGTTTTGAGGTAGAGCGAATGCAGGAGGGCAGTGCGTTTAAAATTATCGGAGCCGTGGCCGGGGCAGGCAACAGCAATGAGCGCATCACTTATACCTTTAAAGATACCGACTTACCCGAAGGTATTTTGTACTACCGCCTGAAACAGGTTGATCTTGATGGCTCTTTCTCTTATTCCAAAATGGTTGCTATCCATCATACAGTAGCTGCTTTGCCTGCTGTCAGTCTTTACCCTAACCTTACCGATGGCTCAGAAGCGGTGCAGCTGTATGCTACAGGCTTTGCTGATGCTGCCTCCGTTACAATTAGCTTGTATAACACCATGGGTAAACAGTTACTCAAGACAACGTTACAAGTTCAGCCGCAAGGAACAGTAGATGCTGCAATTCAGATGCCTACTAAACTACCCGAAGGGCTGTATATAGTTGAACTTAACGGGAATAGCTACATGCAAAAGTTAAAGCTGCTGGTAAAGTAAGTATAGAATAAGGCAAGTTCTGTATAAGCCAAAACTTACAAATATTATTGGCGTACTATACTCAGGAGATAGTGTAGTGGCAAAGGTGCTTGTGGGGCAACCTCTTAACCCTTAGAGGATTAAAGTTAGACTCTCTGAAGTGAAATTGCACTAGCTTGCTGAGATTAAGTCAGTTGGCGCCAGTAAAGTAGAAATCCATGATATATCCTATACAAAAAAGATTAGGCCGCTCCCGTGGCTGGGCTCCGGTTATACTTTGGTTATCTATAGCTCTGTTGCTGCAGGGAATTACGGCGGCTGCTGCGGTAGCACAAGCCAACTGCCCCGATGGTCTGGTGCACTACTTTGGCTTCGACGAAACCACTTCCGGAACTTATACCGATTACGCATCCGAAACCACCGCAAGTTGTACTAACTGCCCATCGCCAGAGGCTGGCCTATTTGCGGGAGCCCAGGCTTTTAAAGGGCAGAAACCCAGCATATCCATCAACGGAAAAGAGCATTTTCAATGGGGCCCCAACAGTAGTTTCACCATTGAAGTATGGGTGAAGTCGTCCGGCTCCTCTCCTGAAAACCAAGTTATTATTGGCCGGGATGCCAAAGATTCCAATGCCATTTGGTGGCTCGGTATCAATAGCAAAGGCAACCCGCAGTTTGATCTTTTTGACAGCAACCCAGACCGGAGTAAGGCAGGTTTCAGCCTAGTGGGTGAAGACATCAAAATAAATGACAATAAGTGGCACCATTTGGTAGTAGTGCGCGATGGGCGCCTTCGCCTCAATAAGTTGTATGTAGACGGCTACACAGTCGGAAATTTCCAGTACGATTATACTTATACTTTCGAAAGTGGATCGCCAGTAAATATTGGCTTTCTGGACCTGAACAACGGCTATGGCTACAATGGGCTGATAGACGAACTAATGGTGTACAACCGCGACCTTACTGAAACAGAAGTTAGAGAGCGTTTCAACAACGGTGCTGGCAATTACTGCGGGCCTCAGCAGGTAAAGCCGTTTATCATGTCGGATCCTATAACACATGGTGTGGTAGATCAGAAGTATAGTTATGCAGTGAAGGCTGTAGGCAATGCGGCTCCCACTTTTACCTTAGCAGAAGCACCCGCAGGCATGACCATCAATGCCGCTACGGGCGAGATCAGTTGGATACCATCCGCTTCGGGCAGCTTTCAGGTAAGTGTTGCTGCCTCTAACAGCGCAGGCTCAGACCGGCAGGATTTTACAGTATCGGTGAAAGCTGGAGTGGGGGAGAAAACCGGCATGCTGCACCACTGGATGCTGCACGAAATGAGAGGGCCGGTTTATCGGGATTATTATACCCCTTCGCACGCTAATGGCAACGAAAGCACTCAACCGAAAGCTGTAACAGGTGTAGTATCGGGTGGGCAGGAGTTTGACGGCGAAGACGATGGCCTGGATGTGGAGGAAAGTTACAACTTTAACTGGACAGCCAACGAAAATTTCAGTATCGAACTATGGATGCGCAGCGCTGGCAGCACATCTGGCAACCGCGTATTAATCGGCCGCGACGCCAAAGACTCAGAGGCGCACTGGTGGTTGGGCCTGGACGGAGAAGGCCGGGCTATTTTCACTTTATTGGATATAGAATGGGATGGCCTGAAGCCAGATCGCGGGAGCGGGCCAAAAATCAACGACGATCAGTGGCATCAGGTTGTAGCTGTCCGTAACGGCGGCTCTGGCCTTACCGAATTGTATGTAGATGGAGAAATAGTTGACAGCCATACTTTCAACTATAAAAATGGGTTTGCCAGCAACTCGCCTATCAACATTGGCTACCTGAATGACGGAAACGGTTATCATTACCAGGGTATATTAGACGAAGTGAAGCTGTTCGGGCGCGTGTTATCCGCTGAGGAGGTCAAAGAAAGGTATGAAAACGTATTTGAAGCGATTACCGAACTGGTGCGTTTTGAGGGAGAATATATTAGCGGTGCAGTGCAGTTAAGCTGGGAAACAGCCGCTGAAGCCGGTCTGTCTCACTTTGAAGTAGAGCGATCAGCAGATATGGAGCAGTTTGAAAAGTTAGGCGATGTGGAAGCTGCCGGGAACAGCAACTCGCCGTTAACCTATGCTTTTTCGGATGTGAGCCCGCTTTCTGAGGTAGGGTATTACCGGCTGAAGATCGTGAAAGAGGACGGGAAGTATACTTACTCCAACATTGTGATGGTGGAGAACAAAGGCCTTAAAGCCATCTCTTTTAAAGTATACCCGAATCCGGTAAGTACAGGAGAGGTAACTGCAACCGTGAGCGGCCTGCCCGCCACTGAAGAAATCACCTTTAAAATAACTGATTTGAGAGGCCGCGTACTGATGCAGCAGCAAATGCAGGCGGATAGCTTCGGGCAGTTGCAGGTGCAGGTGCCAGTCACCACAGATTACAGAGCTGGTATCTACTTACTCACTGTCATCTCAAGCAAACGTATCGATAGCCGCAAACTGGTAGTAGGTCGCTAAGTTTCTAGAACTTACTGTTGCTAAATAAATAGTAACATTTTTTGGTGCAAAACATAGAACTATAGCACTATTACCACGTATCAGAACAAACCTATTGAGCCGTTTTTTGGTATGGCCACGTATTTCTTCCGGATTGCTAGGGTATACTTTCTGAGCCGCCCTTGGTATCCATCAAACCATGTTTAAAAATTGTATTACTTATGAAAAAACTTTACGAAGCGTGGAGAACTATGTCTCCGCTTTTAAAGTACAGGCATGCCTATACTACATCATGCCGCTTTGCCCTCACACTGTTTTTCCTTTCTATACTTTTTCTGGGCCCGCAGCAAGTATGGGCGCAGCCAACAGGCTTTGTTGAAGAACAGGTTGGCGGTGACTGGGACGCAGCAGTCGGGCTTGTGTTTTCGGACGACGGAGAGCGCATGTATGTGTGGGAGAAAGCCGGTAAAGTATGGATCGTAGAAGATGGCAAGAAAAAAGACGAACCGCTTCTGGACATTAGCGAAGAAGTAGGTAACTGGGGAGATCATGGTTTGCTGGGCTTTACCCTTGACCCTAACTTTAAAAGCAACGGCTATGTTTACCTCTTGTACGTAGTAGACCGTCACCACCTCATGAACTTCGGGAAAGGCAGTTACAGCTCATCCAAGGATGAGTATAACGAGGCCACAATCGGCCGTGTAACCCGTTACAAAGTTCGCCAGGACGGTTATACCACAGATATGTCCAGCAGAAAAGTGCTGTTGGGCGAAACCGCTTCGACGGGTATTCCTATCATGTATGTATCGCATGGTGTAGGTACACTACTGTTTGGTGAGGATGGCTCACTTTTAGTATCAGTAGGGGATGGCGCAACTGCCAATGGCACCGATACCGGCTGGAAACCAGGCGTTGAAACTGATAACTTTGTAGAGCAAGCCCTTCAGGATGGTATCCTCACAGAAGTGAACAATGTTGGCGCCTTGCGCTCACAGCAGATACACTCCCTGAATGGTAAAATCCTGCGCATCGACCCAACTACCGGAAACGGTTTGTCATCCAATCCTTTTTACAATTCGGCTAACCCGCGTGCGGCTGAGTCCAGAGTATGGGCGTTGGGGCTTCGTAATCCTTTCCGTTTCACGATACGTCCGGGTACTGGCAGTGCGAACAATCCAGGCCATTTATACATCGGGGATGTAGGCTGGCAGGATTGGGAAGAAATTAACGTTGCCACCGAGCCAGGCCTGAACTTTGGCTGGCCCTTGTTTGAAGGGCTTGAGAAACAGCGATTCTATGGCAACACAGGCTGGCCAACACCAGATATACCTAACCCATTATTTGGTGAAGGCAACTGCGACAGGAAAACATTCTTTTTCAATGAGCTAATCTATCAGCCAAGAGCCACAGAACAGCCATACTTTGGTAATTTCTGCCTATGGGGTACTCCAATTCCAGATGATGTGCAGACTTTTGTACATGCCAGACCGGCCATTGATTGGGCAAACGCTGCTGTTACGGATGATACGCCACCGGTAGCTGCTACCCGTACAGGAACTTTTAACGGAGAGGAAGCAGCCGTTATAGGCGTAGGTGAAGCTGGTTCGCCAGTATCCGGAGAGCCTTTTTACGGCAGCTCTTCTACGGGAGGCATCTGGTACACCGGCGACAACATGCCCGCTGAATATCAAAACACCTATTTCTTTGGTGATTATGGCGCCGGTTGGATTAAAGTGCTGGAGTTTGACAGCAACAACAAACCTACCGCTATCAAGAGTTTTATAGATGAGGGTGCCACAGTAACAGCTTTTGCGCAACACCCATCCACAGGTGAGCTATACTATATTAACTATGGCGCACAGATCAAAAAGCTTACTTACTACGCCGGTAACAGGCCTCCAAAAGCAGTTGCAGAAGCCGATAAGCAGTTTGGCCCAAGCCCGTTAACAGTCGAGTTTAACGGCAGCAAATCAACAGATCCGGAAGGAAAAGAACTGAGCTATTCCTGGGATTTTGGAGATGGCTCTGCTAAAGCAACAGTGGCAAACCCAACGCATACTTTTACAGTGGCAGGCGTTAGAACTTTTACAGTGAAGCTTACTGTAACCGATTCAGAAGGACTTACCTCCACTGCAAGTATAGACATCACGCTAAACAACACGCCGCCGGTGGTAAATATAGTAAGCCCGGTAGAGGGGATGCAGTACCCGATGAACCAGCAAACTACTTACGATCTTCGTGCGGATGTGAAAGACAATGAAGATGCGGATGAGCAGCTGACATACGAATGGATTGTTGCCCTGCATCATAACACGCACTCGCACCCTGAGCCAGCGGATAATAAGCATGAAACCTCAGCCACAGTTGCTGCGGTAGGCTGCGACGGAGACAGCTATTTCTATAGATTCTCCCTAAAAGTAACTGACTCGGGAGGGCTTTCTGCTACTGATTACGTGGATGTTTATCCGGATTGCAGCGGTGGTGTTGTTGCAGCTGTGTCTGTCGCTTCGCCAGCAAACAACGCGACTTTTGAAGTAGGCGCTCCTGTTGAATTAGCCGTTAGCTTCGCTGATGCCACACGTGATTGGGCGTCGGTAGAGTATTACAATGGCGCTAATATGATAGCATCCGTTACCACCAGGCCTTTTAGTTATACTTGGCAAGGGGCAACAGCTGGTACTTACAACATAAAGGCCAAAGCCATAGACAGCGAAGGGCATACGGCAGAATCTGAAGCAGTTAATGTAGTGATTGGTGATGGGGGAGGTGCCGGCGGGCCTACCGCTGATTTATCTGACTGCATACCGGGCATGGTGCACTATTTCGATTTAGACGCAGCAGAGGAAGGCAACTTTGTAGATGCGGCTACCGGACGCAACGCAGTTTGCCAGACCTGTCCTGAAACTGTGGAAGCTGGCCTTTTTGGTGGAGCGCAACGCTTTAATGGCACAAGCTCTCGTGTAGACTTCGCAGAAGGAGAGAACTTTAACTGGACTGCCACAGACAACTTCAGTATAGGCTTATGGCTTAAAACAACTGCTAGTAATGCTGGTAATATGGTACTGGTAGGCAGAGATGCCGCTGCTACAGATGCCGGTGTGCACTGGTGGATTGGCTTAAACAACAGCGGCCAGGCCATGTTCTCTTTAAAAGATGCCGAACATGCTGGCGCGGAGATTTTTGACAACGGCCCATCGCTTAACGACGGTGAATGGCATTACATAATGGCTGTTCGGGATGGAAGCAATAACATGAACAGACTGTATGTAGACGGTGCGCTTATCCAAGAGAAGCAAGCGCAGTACAGCAACGACTTTGTAGACAATGCGTCTGTTAATATCGGTTACCTGGATAGAGCACCATACTTCCATTACCTCGGCGACCTTGATGAGGTTAAAGTATATAGCAGAGCAGTAACAGGAGAGGAAATACAGGAGAGATTTAACGGTGGCAGCGGTACATTGTGTGGCCAATCGCCGCTAGGCTTAACAGACAACAAGAGTTTTGCCGGCACTTTCGATGTCTTCCCTAACCCGGCAACCGGGCAGCTGATTAACGTTGCTGTTTCTGGTCTAACGCCAGGCGAGGAGACTACTATATCGCTGATAGATATTACCGGGAAGACCGTGTTAACTCGTACGGTAACTGCAGGTACAGATGGCGCTTTAAGAACAGCTATTTCCGCAGAAGGTAGGCTTTCCAACGGGCTGTATAACATCTTGCTGTTATCGTCTGAAAGAAAACTGAGCAGAAAAGTAATACTGGCAAAGTAACTAGTTACCTAAAACCATATTTAATAGAAAAGGGCCTGCAATGTTGCAGGCCCTTTTCTATATTGGGCTAAAAGTTGTAGTTGGTTATTCCTTTACAATTTTGATGCTATCAGTCTTACCTGCTTTATCAGTATACTTCAAGATGTATAAGCCAGTCTTAAGGTCAGCCAGGTTGATAGACAACTGGTTGTTTACCAGCTCCAGTTTAGACTCTTTGTATACTATACGGCCAGTCTGGTCTAGTACAGTTACCTCTGCAAGCTCAACATTATTGTCGCCGAAGGCCAGCGTAACCACATCACGGAATGGATTTGGATAAGCAGTAGTCTGCGCGAAGAAAGGATCAGAGTCAGCTACTTCAGAAACTTTCATGGCTGAGATGCTCTCAAATGCGTCTCCGAAAGGAGAAAGTCTGTTTCCGGCGATTGGCATTTCCTTAGCTCCGCTTGGCAACTGCCAGCCTACTGCTACGTTGTCGCCACCGGCTCCTTCAAGGTGCAGCGCCTCAATGTAGTAGCGCTTGCCAGCTTCCAGTGTTATCTTCACCGACTGCTGCGAAGAGTACTTGTTCCACTCACGCGGGTTGGTCCAGCCGTTCACAAAAGCTACTTTTTTCTTGGCGGCTGGGTCCTCAGAAGTGCTTACCGAAAGCTCAGCGTGATTGTCGCCTGCGATCCAGAAAAT
This sequence comes from uncultured Pontibacter sp., assembly GCF_947495565.1. Classification (GTDB taxonomy): domain Bacteria; phylum Bacteroidota; class Bacteroidia; order Cytophagales; family Hymenobacteraceae; genus Pontibacter. The sequence continues at coordinate 89,122 of NZ_CANLZM010000009.1, read as the reverse complement.
GTACTGGCCGCTTTCCGGTGCAGTAATGTAGCCGTGGATACGCTGGGCATAGTTATCGCCCACGTTAGACGGAGCCTCAAACAGAGTAAGTTCCTTGGTGCTTGTCGGCTTCTGAGAAACCGGGATGGCATTTACATTCTCACTTTTTACGCCTTTCCAGTGCTCCAGGATAATTTTACCTGTTGCTGCTATTGGAGCTGAAACTGGTGTAGTTGTGCTTGGTGCAGTAAATCTGTCTCCGGCGATTGGTAATTCTTTTGCGCCATTCGGCAGCTGCCAGCCTACAGATAAGTTGTCTCCACCTGCTTCTTCTTTGCTCAAAGCCTCAATGTAGTAGCGCTTGCCTGCCTCCAGTGTCACCTTTGCCGACTGCTGCGAAGAGTACTTGTTCCACTCACGCGGCTTGGTCCAGCCGTTTACGTAAGCTAGTTTCTTCTTAGCGGCAGGAGCATCAGATGTGCTAACCCATAGTTCTGCATTGTTATCGCCTGCGATCCAGAAAGTGTACTGGCCGCTTTCCGGTGCAGTAATGTAGCCGCTGATGCGCTGGCCGTAATTGTCGCCCACGTTAGAAGGCGCCTCGAACAAAGTAAGCTCTTTGGTGTTTGTCGGCTTCTGAGAAACCGGGATGTCGCTGATGCTGTGTCCGTCTACATTTGCCCATACTTCAAGAGTAAGAGAACCGTTGCTGCTATTGCCTGTGTTTGCTACCGGTAACTGTGCATCAGCAAATGATGGCTTGTCGGCGGTTTGTTCTGCTACTGTAATAGCAACTGCAGAAGATGTTTTTGATCCACCTGCGTTGTCATGTGCCTTCGCAGTTAGAGAGTAAGTTCCTACAGAAGCATTGTTCCAAGTATAAGCGAAAGGAGCGCTTGCGTCTTCTCCAAGTTTAACTGTACCCTGGAAGAACTCAACCTTAGTTATAGAACCGTCGTTGTCTGTGGCGTTGGCTTCGATAACAACTGAAGCTCCTTGTGCAATAGCTGTGTTGGCTGTAGGCGATGTAATGGCTACAGCTGGTGCCTGGTTAGCAGGAGTAGAGCCGGCAGAGCCGTTAGGGCCTAACACGATACCGTTCTTGCTCAGTTTGCTTTGCCAGTTAGAGAATTCTGATTTCTCAGTCTGCTTCGATATCGGATTCGGAAGGAATGAGTTGCTGGCAAATGATGCGAAATCAGCAACTGATATGTCGTTACGGTTATTTACATAACCCCAAGCTACAATACCTACTACGTTGTTATCTACAGAGTTAGAGAAAGTCGTGTTCTTCTTGTAATAGTCGTTGCTCCACAGGCCTGAAGTATACATGCCATACTTTGCACCGTTTTCGAAGGTAGCAGCGTTTACCGCTCTGTTGTGGTGGTAGCGAATGTTGTTACCGCCTGCAATACCCATAGAGTAGTTGCCTAAACCAATCAGTTGGTTGTCGTGTGCCTCAATGTAAGCCGGGCAAGTGTTGATGTCTCCATCTCCGTCAGTGATGATACCGCCACCTGAATAGTTCTTGCTTTCGGCTGGCATAGGGAAAGCTCCCTCAATGTAGTTGTTATGGATGCGGATCGGAGAAGACTTTGTACCTCTAGAGTTGTGTATGTTGATGTTGTCTTCCACTGCAGAGTTGTTCGGAGCGTTAATAACCTGGTTCCAGGCTACTTCTGCGTGGCTGATGTTGTTTCTGAAGTTGAACTGAACAAACTGCGCGAAAGTAGTTCCTCCGTAAACACGGCCATCAATATTTTTGGCGATGTTATAGCGAATCTTGATTGTTTCTGAAGAAGAACCATTTCCCTCATAGCTCTGGCCGATATAGATACCTGCTGTGTTTTCCATGTAGCAGTTTTCTACAACCACATTCTTGAAAACATCTATGCCTAGAAAGCGACGTGCTTTTTTGTAGTCTTTGTAAGGGGTTGGTGTAATTCCGTAACCGTTTGTGTGTCTAACAGTAAGGTTGATTTTGTTTCCTAAGCTACGGATCAATGGACCGGCACCACGAATGTTTGAGTTTTCGATAATTACCGGCTCACTTGTTTTGATCTCTACAGCAGCAACTTCAGAGTCTTTAGATTCCCAGTTTCCCTTGTAAGTTCCGCCCTTAGTAATCACTAAAGGGCCGCTGTAGGTTTGTGCAGTTACTGTTGAAGGAAGAAGCACGAACAAAATATAGACGAATAGTTGAGCGGCTATTGCTCGACCTGTCTTCTTGCTCAGGTTAGAGATTCTTGTGTTCATTTCCTTTGGCTAAAAGTTGAAATTAGATTTTTTAATGTTTTGTTTTCTTTAAAAATCTCTCGGCTTCCTTTGGTCAATGTGCCAACAATGAGATTTTTTCAGTTTTTGAGAGTTTCCTCTCTAGTTGTTTGTGTGGCTAAAATCTTAATATATAATCTGTTGCAAATATAAAGGGGAAAATTTTACAAATCATACATGTTGCTTAAAAAAACTATAAAAATAACATGTGTCACAAAATAGTTATATGCAAAATATGCTTCAAAATTTGCAAAAACAGCTTTTAAGTATGCTGTAGGTTGGTTTAATAAAGGTTACGTATTTTGAGGATTGCTTGAAATAATCATATAGACATTTTTTGAAAAAATTGCTCTATATAGTGTAAAAACAACGATTTTAACCGTTTTGATAAGCCAATAACTTATTTTGAGCCATTGAAAAGCTTATATAAACATTAGTAGATGGTTATATTTTAATATATTGATGTTTTAAAAATGTGTAGATTGTATTTTTCTGTTGTGGAATAATTCCACACTTTTAAAATGAAAAAACTAAATGTGCCTATATAGGCAATAGGAGGGGGTAACAATTCCACACATTGTGGATTTGGCTTGTGTTATAAGCCCTGAAGAAGGCCGATATTGATGTTGCTCTCGCGTAGTTTGTTGCGCCAAATCTGGTATTCACCTTTTTCCAGCGTTTTCGTGATCGAGTCGGGTAGGATATGGTTGGCGTATTCATCAGCCGCTGCAAATGTGCTGTCGAATATCTCGTTGCGCCAGTCACGGTTTTTGCCCAGCACAGCCAATGTGTTATGGTGAATGCTGTTCTGATAGGTGTTGCCTGTTTTGTAGTAGTCTTTAGCCCAGATACCGCTAGTCCAGAAATGGTATGGCTTGCCCGAGCTGAACTCAGCTGCCACCACTGCCCGGTTGTGGTGGATTTCTATGTGGTTACCACCTGCAATACCAAGGCAATAGTTGCCAAGCCCTACAAGTTGGTTTTCATACACTTTTACATAGGCTGTGGCTTCCAGTGAGTCTGTGCCAGGGGAGTCGGTAAGAATGCCGCCCCCGGAGTACTCAGGCTGGTGGAGCGGGTAAGGGAAAGCTCCTTGTATATAGTTGTTATGAATCTGGATGGGAGATTGTGGCGTGCCTCTGGAGTTGTAGATGTTGATGTTATCCTCCACTGCAGAGGCCCCCGGTTCATTGATGACCTCATTCCAGGCTATTTCAGCATGAGGCACCTCGCCCCGGAAGTTGAACTGAACGAACTGAGCCACCTCTTTACCCTGGTATACTTTGCCGTTAATGTTTCGGGCTTTGTTAAACCGGATCTTTATACTTTGGCCCGGGCTGCTGTCTCCCGTATACTTTACACCCAGGTAAATGCCAGCAGTTTGCTCCATATAACAGTTCTCCACTACCACATTACGGAACACATCTACGGCTAAGAAACGTCGTGGCTTGGCGTAGTTGCTGTAAGAAGTAGGCGGAAGGCCATACCCAGCAGTGTTGCGAACAGTGACATCTGCATGGTGCCCCTGGCTGAGAATCAGGAAACCGGCACCGCGTATTTGAGAATTCTCTATGACCACAGGCTCCTGCGTTCGGATTTCCACAGCAGCTACATCAGAGTCCTTGGATTCCCAGTTGCCGCTGTAGGTGCCGCCTTCGGTAATTATCATAGGGCCATCAAAGTCAGTGGAAGCAGCTTTGGGAGAGAAGTGCAGCACCCGGTACAAGCTAAGCGTAGCCAGTACCAGCAATACGGCAGCAGCAACAGCAAAAAGCCACCCTCTGCCTATTAACAGCCTATGGCTGCTGTGGCGGAGAGTGGCTTTTATACTTATATAATGCGGCATTTATTTCAGCATATACCCAAAAATGCGGCGGGCGTAGCCATTTGCCAAATAGTATGGAATATACGGTGGAGGACAGTTCTTTAAAGTAAAGCGTGTGAAATCGCGTAAGTTGCCGCCGCCTTTTATGTCGAACAGGTGCTTGTAAAAGTTGTTGATCGATTTGCTTTGGCGGTTTTTACGCTCACCGCTCTCCTCGGGGTAAGTATAAAGTTTGGCGTCGTAGTTCACGTACAGCTCAAACCCGTTGCGCAGGGCAGTGTGGGTAAAGTCGTAATCGGCTACGTAGTGCGGAAAACGATCCTGGTCCAGTAGGCCGATTTTTTCGAACACGGCGCGGGGTATTAGCAAACCACGGCCAGGCAACTGCGATACCTTATGCAGGCCTACCTGCTGCTCTTTAGGCAGCTCCTGTAACAGGTGCCTTACTTTGTTCAGCTTAAAATCAACAATCTCGCCTCCGAAAGCGGGCTCACGGGTACCGGCATCCATCTCCAGCGCACCAATTACAGCGTTTGGCTTCTGTGCCATCGACTTATAGGTGTTTTCGACGTAATCCTCGGCTACTTCCAGGTCGTTATTGAGTGTCATGATATAATCGGCACCGAGCTGCAGGGCGTGCTTGATGCCCATATTCACACTGGCTGTCCAGAAAAGGTTTCCGTCTCCGAAGAGAACCTCTACTTCCGGAAATTCTTCGCGTAGCATGTCGGCAGTGCCGTCAGTGGAGCCATCGTCCACTACAATTATTTTATAGTTCTGGTTGGTGCCGCGCTTCAGTGAGAGCAGGCACTCTTTGGTGAAATTCTTCCTGTTGAATACAGGGATAACTATGTATAACATCTTGTTGTAAGGGCTAATTCTAATGTTGAACAGTTAGTTCGGCAGGCTTGGCCTGGGTATACTTACTGTAAAAGTCGTTAATGTGTTGTGTCTTAACCGTCCATGTTTGGGATTTTGAGAATTTATAACCGTTAGTGCCCATCTGGCGGCGCAGCAGGGGCTGGTCATGTAATTTCTCTACGGCAGCGGCAATGGCTTTCACAGTTTCGTTGGCTGTGCTTACCGGTACTTTTATACCTGCGTCGTCTGGCACTAGGTTGCGAGCGCCGTGCAGGTCTAGCGTAATAATCGGAAGCCCGTAGGCCATCGCCTCCAAAAACTGAGCTGCACTGGAGTCGCGTAGGCTGCAAAACAGGAACAGGTCATTGTTGGTATAAGCGCGTTTCACCTCGTCCCACGGCACCTGGCCTTTCCAGTTCACTTTGCCGTGCAGTTTAAATTCTTCTATCCAGCCTGGTACAAAATCATGCATGGGGCCATCTCCAAGTATAGTGAGCTCAAACTTTACATCTGGGCGTACTTTGCTGAGAGCCTCCAGCACCAGTGGCAGTCCTTTTCGAGCAAACAGCCTACCTACCCAAAGAATCTTCAGCGTGTGGTCTGGTAGCCGCTCCGGGTAAGCCTCGGGGTAAAAATCCTCGGGCAGACTGGTGTCCAGAAACATTTTTGGGTTGAGGGCGCCAATGCGCTGGGCCATGTCATACGTGTCTTGGTTGGTGGTGAGCACCAGCGAGGCATGTTGCATGGCTTTGCGGGCATTGGGGTTCAGGGACAGCAATAGTTCGCTGATAACCTTGCGCATGGTTTCCATCTTCCACCAGCGGTAGAAGTATTTATTTAGTGCCCGCGGAGCTTCCTGCCCACCGCCAGTCGGCCCGAAAATGAGCGGCTTGTTTAGCTTCCAAAGTGCTGTGCCCATCTGCAGGCTTCCGATGGTTACGTGGTGCACCAGGTCGAAATCAATCTCTTTATTAAGTTCTTTGGCCTTCTGGTAGGCGCGGTGCTGCCAATACATGTAGTGCGGGTAAAACCCCAGGTGATAGTCAAACAGTTTGTCGACTAAGGCCGGCAGCTCCACAAAAACGATGTGCAGGTTCGGTAGAGCTAATCTTTTAACTTCTTTTTCGATGCTTTCCCTTCCTTCTACCGTGGTCAGGCACCATACGTCGTGGCCAAGCCGGGCAGTGTTAAGTGCCCAGTTCCAGCCGTTGCCTAATTCTGTGCCGCGGTTAGGTTCACAGGCGTATGCAGATAAAAGTAGTTTCATAAGCTAGTTAAAGACTAAAGCTGAATAGGGCTTTGAGTTTTGCGCTTGCTTTATCGCGCATCATTTTATTAAAGTTGCGGCGGTCCGATTCTTTGTCACGAATTACGAACTTAGGGTGCCGTAGCGGAAACGCTATTTCCTCCTCCTGCACCTTTGCCTTTTTATCGTGCAGGTTAAAGGTATGGGTGGCATCCTCGCCGAAGCCAATGTTCCGGACCAGGTTTACTTCCGGCACAATGCAAAGCCCGGAGTTGCTGTATACGGTAAACTCCCACTGGTAGTCCCACACATCGCCTTTCTGAATGTTAATAAAGGTTTCCTCCAGCTTGCTTAGCCTATACTTCTCCTCCAGTTTATTTAAGAAGATGCCGTTGAGGTAGCCTTTGTTCTTTAGCTCCGGGTAGTTGCCAAGGTGAAAGTCGTAGAGCTGCCAGGCGCGGCGCCAGGTGGCCCAGCCCCAGCTATTTACTTTGTCAGAAAAATAATAGGAGTAGTCAGAGTCACGGCGCCAGCCATCGAGGTAGTTGTTGCCGCTGATGTGCATGACGCGGGTATCGTTTTTATACTTCTCCAGCATCTCCTGGCAGAACCAGAAAAAGCTTTTGGACGGAATGCAGTCATCCTCCAGTATAATGCCATACTCCTCGTTTTCAAAAAGCCAGGAAATAGAGCGGGAGGGAGCAACGCCGCAGCCCAGATTCTGTTCCTGAAAAAGAGTTTTTACTTCGCACTCCCAATCCACCTGCTCCACAATGCGGCGGGTCTCGGCGCAGCGGTCGGTATCGGTAGTTACATGCGGGCGTGGCCCGTCGGCGGCTACGTACAGCTTTTTAGGCCTAACCTGCCGGATGCGGTCAAATACTTTCTGGGTGGTATGGGCGCGGTTAAATATAATTAGCAACACCGGAGTGTCTAACTGTTCTTGCGGTATAGAGGTACTCATACAAGTGATAAGGGTTTTGGTATATACTTGTACTCCTATTCTTAGTAGGAGGTTGCTGCCGGCTGGCTAGTAATTTTCTGTAGCCGGAGTTTCTTGATTTTTTCTCTGCGGCGCTGGCCAAAATCGCTCAAAAAGCTGTACTGTTGCGTGTCTTGCTCCAGGTAGGCGATGGCTAAGCCCAGAAAGGCGTAGAAAAAGTATGGCAGGATATAGGAGATGCCGTAAACCAAGCCGCTGCAGATAAAGGCAAAAATCACGATCTGCTTTTCGTTCAGGCGCTTTCCTGTAAAGCCTTTCTTGATAGCAAAAAAGTACATCAGCAAAAACAGCGTCATGCCCACCATGCCAATGTAAAACAGCACATCCACATAAAAACTATGGAAGTGGTGCCCGTTGCCGTCTTCAAACACAGGCGCGTCCAGGTCGTCGCGGTAAAACTGAATTGGCAGCTCAAAACCTTCCAGGCGCATGCCCATCAAAAAGTTATCCTGTATAAAAGGCAGGTAAGACAGAAACTGGTTGTAGCGCCACCCGCCGGTGCCTTGCTCGCTGGCGTTCTCAATATCAGAGAAGTTTTCCTGGATTTTCAGAATGATTTCAGGGTGCACCGAGAACAGGAAGGCGCTGCTTACAATGCCCAGCACAACAAGAACAAAGGCTATCGGCAACAGCTTTCCAAAGTTTACTGACTTATCGGCCTTAAACTTAACTAGGTAAACATAAACCGCCATAACACCTATCATACATACCCATACCGTTCTGTGCTGAAAGAAGATGATGGCCAGCACCACCACAAAGCTCATGATCAGGTTGTACATGCCTCCTTCAAACAAATACTTGCTGGCAAAGTACAGGAACGGAATAACCAGCATATACATGGTGGTGGCGTTTACACCTCTCTCATGGTTTGTGAAAGAAGATATGCTGAGCGCCTCTGGGTGGATAAGTACTACGTTGAGCACAAAGCCGATGAGTATAAAGTTGATGATGTGGTTTAGGCGCAGGTAATCGTTGTTCTTGTAGAAAGTATAAATGAAGAACACAAAGTAGAACAGCAGCAGCCGCAGGAATACGTGCGGGTAAACAAAGAAGCTGTTATACTTATAGTATGACTCCATCGACATGCCAAACACATATAGCGTAACAAGCACAAAAACGAAGCGCATAAACGGCGACATACTCTGAAAGCGGTAGGCGCTGTATAAAAATGCTATTCCAGCGTTCAGCTTAACCATTATGCTAAGTATGGAGCCCAGTGTAGCCTCGTTGTTGCCAGACAGCAGCTCCAAATACATAGGATCAAGGAACATGATCAACATGAGCGGGAAGGCAAAAATAACGCTGTAGTTTAACTTCATGGTGCTGATGATGCTAATATCAATTATTAAGAAGAGAGGTGGCTGCCTTTTCTTGTACTGAAACCGGCCGCTGGGTGTTACCCATATTAAGTATGGAAGTATACAGTTGCAGGTGCTGCGCCGTCACGACTTCTTCAGAAAAGTTAGCCTTCGCAAACGAGTAAGCCTTAGACGCTACCTGCTGCGCATAAGCATCATCTGTTAGAAGGCGTCCTACGGCTGCGGCCATTTCTTCGTCAGAGTATATGTCGCATAGTACGCCGGCGTTGCCTTGGTCAAGGAGGTAGGGTACAAAGCCGCTGCGCTGGCCGCCTACCACTGGCGTACCCGCAATCATGGACTCTAGCACAGCCATTCCAAACGACTCCTCCTCTGATGGGTGCAGGAGGGCCTTGGCTGCGGCTACACGTTGTGTTAGCTCCTGGTGCGAGAGTGGCCCCAGAAACTGCACACCGTCTTCCAGGTTATGCTGCCGTGCATATTGCTGAGCTGCTCCTCCGGGCTCCATATCGGCCCCAATCAGGTGATACTCCAGTGCCGGGAATTGCTTTTTGAGCTTGGCAAACGCATGAAGCGCTCTCGGAACACCCTTACGTTTAGTGAAGCCCATCACAACAGAAATAATATAATTGCCTTTTACAATGCCGCTAGGTGTAAGCTCGTCCAGGTATGGCGTGTAAAAGTTATTGATTACAGTTGCCTTTCGTTTATTGCGGGCTGATAGCTGAGAGTAAGTATAAGTTGAGTTAGCTACCAACCATTTGGCTCTAAAGATTACGATAGTGTTCATGATGAAACGCACCAGCCTGAACATATCCGGCTGCTTCAGTAGAATTTTCCAGGCGATATCATGGATGCTTACCACAGTTGGGATACCGCTGTCCAGTGCGGCCCAGGCATACTCATACGTCCAGAAGGCATAGATGATGTCGGAGGGATGCTGCAGCATCAGGGCTTTCAGCTGTTCTCTCTCAAAATTGAACATCCTTCTGCCAGGCTGTGGCTTTGTGCAGCCTATGCACACGGTAACCTGTTTGCTGTACAATACGGTTGGTTCTGAAATGTCGCCGGAGTTGGTGTAAGCAATAACGTGGTGGCCGCGCTTGATAAGCGCATTAATAAAGTGCGATATTAACGGAAATGTATTTGTGCCAGGTATAGCCGTGTCCCCAAAATCACATTCCAAGAGCTTGATGTCTACCGGCCCGGATACTCCTATAACCATAACTGTATTTCAATTTATTCCTTCAGTACTGTTGATTACGGTTTTTCTGTACTTTGATATGATCTTGCCGTAATAACTTGTCGAATTTTCATTTACTCCAAACTTTAATAGCAGCTTGTTGATTTGCATCTTGAGCGTGTTGTGCGGGAAGAACAGGGTCAGGATGATAAACAGAACTGCCCCTGTAGCTATCTGGCAGGCCAGCACAAGCACATGTGGCAGTTCGAGGCTGCGCAACACACTGCTCAAGGCATAAATTATAGCAGCTATTAGCACACCGTTTACCAATCCGGGCACATAAACCTGCAGCTGCTCCAGATACGGAAGCTTAAGTATGCGGTTCAGCACTGCCTGGTAAAAGAGGATGCGAACCACCTCACCTGCCAATATCGCGAAGGCAAAACCGATGAGACCATACTGCCTCAGCATAAAAAAGAACGCGGCAATTACACCTATAAATACCAGCGTAAGCACGATCTTTATGTTTAGCACGGCTTTGGCATCGCACACAATCCCAGCGAACATGGTGATAAAGCTTAAAGGGATAGCCAGGCACAGCACCTGCAGCACAGGTATGGACTCACCCCACTTATCGCCTAGCAGAAGGTATACTACTTCGGGCGCTGCCACCATAAGGCCAAGGCAGGTGGGTATGATAATAGCCGCTAAAAGCGTGGTGCTGGAAATATAAGCGCTTGCCAGTTTGCTGGTTTCTGCCTGCAATTTGCTGAATGACGGAAATATGACGCGGCTGATGGTGCGGGTAAGCATGTACATCGGGAGGTTAACCAGGCGGTGCGCCCGGTCATAGATACCCAGTTTATAAGGCCCCAAAGTTTTTCCTATAAGTATGGTTGCCATATCCTGGCTCAAAAACTCCAGAAAACTGATGACAGACATTTTGCTGCCATAGTTAAACAGCGGTTTATAAGACTCCCATTTGAACAGCGGAACCACGTTATGCCTTATAATGACGTATGCCCCCAACGCCACAAGACCTGCCTGGGTAAGTGTGGCAAACACAAGACTCCAGACGCCAAAGCCAAGATAAGCGCAAACCACGCCAACACCCAAGTATGAAATCACATACGAGAGCGTTTCAACTATACTCAGCTCCTTAAAGCGCATGTTGCGTTCTGCTAAACTAAAAGCAGTAGACGATAAGCCGCCAATCAGCAGAGAAAGGGCCATTACGCGTACGATTGGTGTTACTTGCTCGCTCGCTGTGGTGGCGTTGTCAAAAAACATAGTGGCAAAAGGAGCCAGAAACCAGATGAGCAAAGTAAAGGCTATGCCCAAAAGTGCAGAAGAGGTAAAGGCAGCCCGGATGTTATCTTCTGTTAGCTCCTCTTTCTGAATAATAGCCTGCGACAGGCCCAGGTGAGCAAAGTAACTGCCAAAGCGAAGTATAACGCTGGAAATAGCCACCAAACCAAAAGCTTCCGGGGCCAACAGCCGGGCCATGGCCGAAGTATAGCCAATCTGCATCACTGCGTTGGCTATGGTGGAGGCCGATCCCCACTTTAGGCCGCTGACAGCTTTAGAGGCTAAATTTTTACTCATCTGTGATTCGGTAATATAGTAAGGAGCGGGTGCAGCCGCTAAGCTGCACCCGCTGTGTGGTTAGTAAAAGCTTAGGCGTAGTAGTACTTGGCGTTTTTCTTATAGCCGTACTCGTAGGTCTTATTGTAATTCAGGTCATTCATGATCATGTATAGATTCTTGACCCGCTTCGAGTTATAAAGCTCGTTTATTTCAGTCAGCATATCCTTATGGGTATACTTGTGCTTCACCACGTACAGGTTTACATCCATGTGGCGCATCAACACGAAATACTCTGATACATACCCGATAGGAGGTGTGTCGATAACCACATAATCATACTGCTCTTTTAGCTGATCCACCAGTTCCTGCATGCGTGGTACCTCTAGCAGGTGCAATGCATTGTTCGGAATCGGGCCGCAAGGTATAATGTCCAGGTTTTCCAGCGTGGTTTTTTGTATAACTTCATCCAGCGGTAAACCCTGTGTAAGGTAAGAAGATAGCCCCACCGACTCTGCCACCGGGAAGTATTTGCCGAATGTTGGCTTGCGCATATCAGACTCTATCAGTACCACCCGCTTACCTGACATGGCAATCTCTGAGCTAAGGTTTACAGAACAGAACGTTTTGCCCTCACCTGAAATTGAGGAAGTAAGTCCGATCACCTTAAAGTTAGAGTCAGCCATCAGGTACTGCAGGTTAATGCGGATAGACCTGAAAGACTCGGCAATAGCGGAGCGCTGGTTATTTAGCACAGCCAGTTTATCTGATTTAGAGCCGTGCGCCACCACACCCAGGAAAGGAATATTGGTAATTTTGCCCAGATCATTCTTGCCCTGTATGGTATTATCTACGTTAGACATCAGCACAATAAAACCGGCAGGTATGGCCAAACCAATTAGCAGCGCCAGCACATAAATCATTTTTGGCTTTACGTTTACCGGCGTAGTGCCTACCATAGAGGCTTTGTCTACAATCTTTTTATCTGTGGCGTTGGTTGCTAAAGAGATAGCTGCCTCAGCTCTTTTTTCCATCAGGAAATCATACTTTTTGTCTATAAACTCAGACTGGCTTTGCAGGTCCATCAGCCTACGCTCGTTCTCCGGCAGGGAGGCAAGGTTTGCTTCTATCTTGCCGATGCGGTCATTTACGTTGCTAATGGAAATATTAGCGGACTCTACCAGGTTCTGCAGGTTGGCCTCAATGGCGCTTCGTGTGTTGGCAATCTCGCCTTCAATTTTGCGCAGCATCGGGTTGTCATCCGTGGCAGTTGTTCTGTAGCCGGCCTTTTTCTGGTTCAGCTCCGCAAGCTGCAGGAACAGGTTGTTCAGAATAGGGCTTTGAATACCGCCTACTGTAGGCGAAACAGATTGCGCGATTCCGTTTCCGTTTCTGATCTGGTCCAGGATGTTCTCGTAGTATGTTCTATCCGTATTTAAACGCGCACGCTCAGCCTCAAGCTGCGACAGCTTTTCGTAATTGATGTTGGACTGCACATTGATGTTGGCAATGCGGTTGTTGGACCGGAATGAAGAAAGCGCGTTCTTGCTTTGGCGCAAAGAGTCTGATAAAGTACCCAACTGGCCATCTATAAACTCCAGCGTTTTCATGCCGTCTTGGTTTTTTTCCTTCAGGTCATTGGCCACATACTCAGCCATCAGCGTGTTCAGGAAGGCTACTTGCTTATCAGGTATGCTGCCTTTGCTGCCAAGTACCAGCACGCGTGCCTCACGGTCTATCGGGGCAATGCTAAGCGATGACTGCTGCTGCTTTACAAGGCTTTCCAGGCTGTTGATTACAAAATAGTACTCTTTGCCTGGCTGCGGGTCTTCTACATCGCTGCGCTGCAGCGTCAGGCTCATGTTCTCGTCCTTGTACTGCTCCCCGAAGCGGAGCGTCTTTTTAAAATTAACTACCGGAATGGAGCTCACCGTGGCGTTAGAGCGGAAATCGTAACGAGGTACATTTTCAGCCTCAATCTCCAGTTCATACGTGTTTTCGTCAAGCAAACGCACCTTCATCGGAATATCCACCAGCTGAAGCGAGCTTGTGTCCAGGTCAACCTCATATGGTGCATTCTTATACTGCTCCTCTACCACCAGGTCTGAAATGTTGTTAAGCCAGTGGTCGTTCACCTTATAATAAGCTACGGTAAAGTTCAGCTTCTGGAGTGCCTGCTTAATCATCTCGGCAGATTGCAGCAAGCCAATCTCATCCTCCACTTTTATACCTTTGCTCTGTACATCCAGCACTTCCAGCAGTTCCTGGGCCTTTTTAGAGCCTGTTTGCTGGTCGCCGAGCAGGAGGGTAGACTGGAATTCAAAAATTCTTGGAGAGCTTTTAACATATACGTATCCCGCTGCAAGTGCCAGTATGGCGGAGGCGGCAAATAAGTACCACTTAGACCTAAACTTGAATAACCAGCTCTTTAAGTCTATTTCGTGCTCCTGTTTATTTCTTCTCATCGTTATTTAAACAAATTGTATAATAGCGCCCCAGTTGAGATTACCCCCAGCACAGCATTCCAGACGATGAGGTTATCGCGCTTGAGCTGTGTCTCCAGAGGCTCGACATATATAACGTCGTTGGGCATCAGGTAATAGTATTGAGATTGTACGAGGTTCGGGTCCTTGAGGTCTAATAACACCACTTCCGATTTGCCGTCTCTTTTCTGTCTTATTAATTTAACGTTTCCACGGTCAGCGCTCTGTGTCAGGTCTCCGGCCATGCTGAGGCCTTCCAGCAGGTTTGCCCGCTCATTATAAATGTAAAAGTAACCTGGGTTTCTAACCTCGCCCAGAATGCTAATTTTAAAACTGACCAGCTTCACCACTACGGTAGCGTCTGTAATGTAGCGATCTAGGTTTTTCTGGATCAGTTCCTGCGTTTGGGATGTGGTCAGGCCTTCCACCTTTAGCTTTCCGACTGTAGGCAGGTTGATAAAGCCCTCGTTATCAATGCCGTATCCGCTTAAGTACAAACTGGCTGGCTCGGCAACACCAAAAGCGTTTGCCGGGTTAGTGATGTTGAAAAGGTTGGACATATCCGGATCCACGCTCAGCACCTTAATAGATAGCACATCGTTTGATTGCAGCTGGTAGGCATCATACTTGGTCTGGATATCCGTAGGGACGTTTTCTTTGAAATTTGAGTTTTGGATGTATACGAGTTCCTTTTTCGCCATACAGGAGCTGACACATAGCAGTAGCAGGAGAAAGTAGACTATATTTCTCATATAAAGGGGTTAAGGGTGAACTCACAGTGCTGCGGGTAGATGTGGCAGATGTAAGCAAGTGAAAAATGTGTTTTTTTGTATAAGCTAATGTGTGCCGGAGGTCCGGTCAAGGCATATATACTACTACTCGCATAAAAGGATACTTAAATGCCTTAAAATTTTATGTATTGCTGAGAAAGCTTGCTTTAAGTGCAGGTGATAGTTGGCAGAATGCAAGCTAAGTAGAAGTGAGCAGGAGGCGGGAAGGAGAGGGCGGTAAACACAAAACCCATTTCCGGGGCTGCCTTAGCAGGTCCTGGAAATGGGTTTTGTATAGGGTAAATTTTATTTGCGGGGAGTTACTGAATCCACCTGGTGCGTCTTTGCTTGGTAGAGTCTTTGCGAAGCTGTTTTTGCTGCATTCTTACAATGTCTTTTGGCTGACGGACAAGCTGTTGAGCAAAACCTTCACCATGCTCCAGAATACCTCCCTTCAATCTCCAACCCTGAGGCAGAAACCCTGCTACCTCTGATGCCAACCCCTCAAGATCTGGTGCAATAATAATGTTGTACTCCATGTGTATAATGTGGCTAAAAGTCTAAGTACAATATACATATTCTGTACATAAGATGTGCGGCGGCATTACGAAAAAGTTAGTAATTACGTTACATTCTTCTTAAAATAAAGCAGCAGCTAAAAATAGTTTAATTTATATCTGCTAAACGGCTTTAATTTATGCTTATAATACTATTTTGTAATTATAACTACCCGCAGTTGCAGTTGCACATAGCAGCTTCTGCTGCTGCATTAAATACTTGGCTAAGTTTGCAGCACTGCAAAAAGCTCCTTTAAAATTTATAAAATAGAATGGAGTGAAGCCTTTGGTTAATATCAACCTATCGCTTAAGTATCGGCTGAACCAAGTATAGATCAAGGGCTTAAAAGCGCGCTTTTCATCAGTGCACATATCCTCAGATGCTGTAGGTGCGTAAAACAGCTACCTATGAAAAACGCAGCATTAGGTTTTCTGTTCGCACGCCTACCCATCGGCATGAGCATGCTTGGCCATGGTTTGGTGCGCCTACCCAAACTAACAGAGTTTAGCGAAGGTATGGCAGCCGGCTTTAAAGCAACATGGTTGCCGCAGGCGGTGGTGCAGCAATTCGCATACTTTCTGCCTTACCTGGAGCTCAACATTGGGATCTTGCTTCTGCTCGGGCTGTTCACCAGAGTAGTTTCAGCGGCAGGGGCTCTGCTGATGGTGGCGCTAATCTTTGGCTCCAGTCTACAGGAAAATTGGAATGGTGTGGCTATCCAAATGTTTTATGGCCTGTACTTTTCCTTATTAATTGCCTTCGAGCGCAAGTATAACAGGTACTCAATTGATACGGCCATTCAGCTACGCAGAGACAGAAGAAAGAAAGTTTCTGCCATGCCCTAAGTATGGTTTAGGGGCATCTCCTGTGCATTTCTCCCCATCTTTCCTTAATTTGCCTCAAACAGAAAAAAGATTTTACATGACCTACCAAGAAAGATTAGCAGCCATCCGAAGCCAGATGAAAGGTGAGGGCGTGAGCGCCTATATCATTCCATCGGCTGATCCCCATATAAGCGAATACGTGCCCGACAGGTATAAATGCATTGAGTTTGCCTCCGGCTTTACCGGCTCGGCAGGTACACTGGTGATTACCGAAGAGGCTGCTCACCTATGGACGGATGCCCGCTACTTTGTGCAGGCCAATGAGCAGCTGGAAGGCACTGGTTTTGAGCTGGCAAAGCTGCTGGTGCAGAACGCCCCGGAGTACATAGACTGGCTGGCGGAACACCTGCCCGAAGGAGCCACCGTGGCCTTCGACGGAAAACTGATTTCGGTAAGCCTGGCGCAGTTGCTGGAGTCGCAGCTAACCCCGATTGGGCTGAAGATAAACAGCGACCGGGATTACCTTGAGCCGATTTGGCAGGGGCGTCCGGGATTGCCTGCTGCGCCAGCCTATTTGTTGGGCGAGGAAGTAGTAGGAGAAAGCTTAGAGAGTAAACTGGAGCGCCTGCGCAAAGCCCTTAAAAAGCTCAGAGCCGACTACCATCTTATTTCATCTTTGGATGATATGGCCTGGCTCTTTAACATGCGCGGTTCCGATGTGAAGTGCAACCCGGTGGTGCTGAGTTTCGCCCTCATCAGCCAGGAGAAAGCCATGCTTTTTATGGATGCCACTAAACTGAGCGAAGAGGATCAGGCTAAGTTGAAAAATGCAGGTGTAGAGCTGGAAACGTATGATATGATCGAAAGAGCTGTTTCCGCTATTCCGGGCAACAGCGTTCTGGTTGACCCGCGCCGAAATTGCTATGCCTTGTATAAGCAGCTTCCGAAAGAAGTACGAGTGGTGCAGGATACCAACCCAACCACCTTCTTTAAAGCAGTGAAAAACGAAGTAGAGGTAGCGCACACGCGCCAAACGATGGTTAAAGACGGCGTAGCGCTAACCCGCTTCTTTAAGTGGCTGGAGGAGAACATCGGGAAGACAAAAATCACAGAGCTGACAGTAGTGGATAAAGTGCGCGAGTTCCGAGCACAGCAGGATGGGTTTGTGGGTGAGAGCTTTGATACTATTTCCGGTTACAAAGCACACGGTGCCTTGCCGCATTACCGTGTTACTCCTGAAAGCGATATAGAGCTGCAGCCAGAGGGGCTGTTTCTGGTGGACTCCGGCGGACAGTATACTTCCGGCACCACCGATATTACCCGCGTAGTATCTTTGGGGAGTTTGACAGAGGAGGAAAGTATAGATTATACATTGGTGCTGAAAGGTATGATAGATGGCTCGACGGCCCACTATCCAAAGGGAACCAAAGGTTACCAGATAGACGCTATTTCGCGGAAGCCGCTCTGGGATTATGCCCGCAACTATGGCCACGGCACCGGCCACGGTGTGGGTTTCTTCCTGAACGTGCACGAAGGCCCGCATGTACTTAACCCAACACCTACCGCTGTAAATCTGGAGCTAGGTATGATTTCTTCGGTTGAGCCTGGTTTGTACCGCAACGGAAAACACGGCATCCGCATCGAGAACCTGGTACTGACCGTGCAGGACGAGACCAACGAGTTCGGCGAGTTTTATACTTTCGAGCACCTCACCATGGCTCTGATCGACACCACTCCAGTTAAAAAAGAGCTACTGGAGGCGCACCAGATTAAGTGGCTGAACGAGTACCACCAGCAGGTAGTAGAAAAGCTAGGCCCGCACCTGGCTGAAGATGAATTGGCCTGGCTAAAAGAAAAGGCAAAGGCTATTTAGTTTAAAGTTTAAGTCCTCCTCTAAATAGTAGAGGAGGACTTTTATCGCTGCTAGTGGTAAAGCCCTTAACCACCAGCAGTGATAAAAGAGGAGCTTGCCGCTGCTAATTCAGAAGTATAAACTTCATATTCTGGCTCATCTCCAAAATGGAATTAATCAAAGTATAGATGTAAACGATTACTTATAAAGCTGAGCTAGGGTAAGTGTAGCTAGCACATTTAGATGTTATAGCAAGGGCTAAAGTATAAAGACACAAGCGGAGGCTTGCGCCAGTTCTTAGCCTGCTATCAGGGAATCAATCATACTTAAAAAGTCAGGCAAAAGCTATATTGTAATGGAAGCAAGTATACATACACCTGCTATGGCGGTAAGTGCAGCGGATTAAATGATGCAGGAGTTTATACTTTTTATCGATACCGAAACTACTGGCAAACCTCTGAGCTGGGACGCACCCTACTCTGATGCTAAAAACTGGCCGTACTCTGTGCAAATTGCGTGGGTAATTTATACAAAAGAAGGGCAGGAGCTGAAATCAGAAAACCATTATATTAATGAGCCGGAGCAGGAGGTATCCGAAACTTCTGCCAGCATACATAGCATTACAAAGGAGTTTCTGGAGGCAAACGGCAAAGACCGGAAGCACGTGCTACAGCTGCTGGCGCAGGATTTGGAGCAGTACCAGCCACTGGTTGTAGGGCACTTTATGCAGTTAGATTACCATATGCTGGGTGTGGGATTTCATAGGGCAAACCTCCAGAACCCGCTGCCACAGCTCCCCACCTTTTGCACCATGAACGCCACCGCCAGCTTTTGGCTTAAACCATGGCAAAGTTTTTTACGGTTAGGCGAGCTGTATGAGCGCCTGTTTCAGGAGCCGCTGGAGCAGCAGCATGATGCCGCCGTAGATGCCAGGGCAACTGCAGCCTGTTTTTTTAAGTTGGTGGAGCAGGGAGACATCTCCGATACAACTATTCTGCAGCAGCAACAGCGGCAGAAAACAGCTACACAAGCATCAACTTTTAAGGCTAAGGCCAGCCTGTTTATCATACTTGCCATTTTTATACTTGCAGTTTTACTGATTACCCTGCTATGAAAGATAAACTTGAGTTTCTGAAAAAAGTAAAGCCTTTCAACCTGCTGCCTGAGGAGGTGCTGTTAGGAGTGGCCGACCTGCTGGAGGAGGTAAAATACACCAAAGACACAGCCATTTACCTGCAGGAGGTAAGCAAAATGAAAGGCGTAGACCTGATTGCAGCGGGCGAATACGAAAGCTTTTTCTACGACAGTGAGCAGAACAAGCGCGTGGTGGAGCACCATACCAGCGGTTATTGCTACGGAGGCATTTCCGTTTTGCTGAACCGGAAAAGGTCGTTACGCTCAGTTATCGCTAAAAAAGGAACCACGGTATACTTCCTGCCACGCCGCGATTTCAGGCATCTTTGCAAAGCCTACGAAGATTTTTTCAGCTACTTTACCAACGAGTATGGTCGGCGCATGCTTAATGATGAGTTTGCCCATTTTGTGAAACGGCCAACTGCGTTCGAGGATAATTTTATAGCATCTGACCAGCTGTACTCCCGCAAAATTGAAACGCTTGTGTACCGCGACCTGGTGGTATGTAGCGCCGATACGCCCGTTTATGAAGCAGCCCGGTTAATGGCGGACAAGAAAGTCAGCTGCCTGTTTGTGCGGGATGCGCAAGGCAAAATTATTGGTTACCTTACCGATATCACCATCCGCGACAACGTGGTGGCCAGGCAGGTAAATGTGCACGAGCCGGTGCAGCAGGTAATGGATAACCCGATTGTAAGCATCAGCACCCAGGCTTACGTGTATGAGGCGATTCTGTTGATGTTCCGTACCAAAACCCGATACCTGCTGATAGAGGAGGCTGGGCAATACCTGGGTTTCATCAGCCGCAACAAATTACTCAGCGAGCAGGCGCAGTCGCCTTTCGTGTTCATTCAATCTGTTAAACTGGCGCAGTCGGTGGAGGAGCTGAAGCGGAAATGGGAGAAGGTGCCCGAGATTGTATACCAGCTCCTGGACCGCGGCGTGAAACCTGAAATCGTGAACCAGGTAATCACTACCGTTTCTGATACCATTGCTACAAAAGTAATTGAAGGAGTGATTGAGGAGATGGGTACGCCACCGGCTAAGTTTGTGTTTATGGTGCTGGGCAGTGAGGGGCGTAAAGAGCAGACCCTGAACACTGACCAGGATAACGCCATTATTTACGAGGACAAGGCCAATGAGCAGCGGGAACTGGTGCGGGAGTATTTCCTGAAGTTTGCCGAGCAGGTGTCGGAGCGTCTGGACCTGATCGGGTTCAGTTTCTGCACAGGCGGCTTTATGGCCAAAAACTCCAAATGGACGCACTCGCTCTCGCACTGGAAGCGCAACTACAGCAGTTGGATGAAGGAGCCTGACCCGGAGACGGTGATGAAGTTCTCCACCTTCTTCGACTGCCGCTACATCTATGGCGAGGCCGCTATTATGGAGGAGTTACGCGAGTTTCTGGATCAGGAGCTGCAGGAGCCACTGGGCAGGTTTCTGTACCACATGGCAAAAAATGCGCTGCAGTACGAGCCGCCGCTCACGTTCTTCCGGAATATCAAAACGTTTACCAAAGGGAGCCAGGAAGTTTTCGACATCAAGAAAACCATGACGCCTATAGTGGACCTGGTGCGTGTGCATGCTCTCAAAAACCGAATATTTAAGACAAATACCGGCGAGCGCCTGGCAGCTCTGAAAGCCTCTGGCGAGTTTACCGAAACTGATTTTCATGAGCTTATGCACGCTTATTATTACCTGATGAGCCTTCGGTTGAAGAAGCAGGCGGTGCAGATGATACATGATAAGGCCGACCCGGACAATTTTATAGACATCCGCAGCCTGACAAAAATAGAGCAGGTAACGCTGAAGGAGATCTTTAAGACCATCGCCAATTTCCAGGCAAGTATAAGATTGAAGTTCACAAACTCAATGGCAGGTTAGTTGAGGCAAACCGTACATCCAAAGTATAGCTCTACATAAAATGGAGATGGCAGCGCAACTTTTCTGCCAGAATCTGATACAAGAAGAAGGTTTAACAAGCGTTCGTCTTATGCGTCTCAAAAAGCTTCTTCATTCATACTTTTGTGCCATTGTGCTGGCAGTGCCGGGAGCGGCGGTAGCACAGGCACCACCCGCTGCCACCCAGACCGTGAAGCTGGAGGTGCCGGAAAACCTGCGCCAGGCACCTTTTAACGTGGATCGTTTTGCAAACATCCCGCCTAATTTTAAACTGGAAGTATACGCGCGTTTAAGCGGTGCCCGCTTTATGGCGGTGGCGCCCAACGGTGACCTATTTGTATCGAAGCCTGATAACGGTTTTATCAAAGTACTGAGGCCCGGTACAGGAGGCCAATTGCCACAGGAGTTTGATTTTGCCAGCGGCCTGCAGAAGCCCCACGATATAGTTTTCCATGAAATAGACGGGCAGCAGTACGTTTACATTGCCGAGAAAAACCGCATTATCCGTTACAAATACACCAGCGGCGATAAGCAGGGGCAAGGGATGGAGGTTATAGTAGACAACCTTCCGGACGAGAGCCTGGCTGAACTGAAGGGCAGCTACGGACACGTGCTAAAAAACATCGCGCTCGATAGCAACCACAAGCTTTATGTATCCATCGCCTCTACCTGCAACGCATGTATAGAAGACACGCAAAGCAACCCCAAGCGCGGTGCTGTTTATGTTTACAATGCCGATGGCTCTGGAGGGCGACTGTTTGCTGAAGGGCTTCGGAACGCGGAGGGACTGGATTTTGTGCCGGGCACCAATAACTTGTGGGTAACTGTAAACAACCGGGATAATGTGGCTTACCCTTTCGAGGATGCGACAGGCAACTATGGCAAAGTAGTGCAAAGCTACGTGGACAATAATCCGCCCGAGGAATTTGCCTTTGTGCGCGACGGAGGCAATTACGGCTGGCCTTTCTGCAACCCGGATCAACGCCAAGGTATGGACAACATGCCTTTTATCAAGGATGTGCAGCTAAATGCAGATGGAGCAGTAGATTGCAGCGGCATGGACCGCATCAGCAAAGGTATACAAGCGCACTCGGCACCACTTGGCTTGCTTTTTACCCAAGACACGCAAATTCCGGATCCTTACCGATATGGCGCTTTGATAGCACTGCACGGTTCCTGGAACCGGTCAAAAGCCACTGGCTACAAGGTTATATACTTCCCATGGCAGGGTGCCGCACCCGGCGAGCAAATCGATCTGGTAGGCGGGTTCCTGAACAGCGACTCTACCCAAGCTTACGCCCGACCCGTGGATATTGCCATAGACCAAAGCGGAAATCTTTTTATCTCGGATGATGCCGCCCACGCCATTTATAAACTGTCTTACACCGGGCCGCTCTCCGCTGCTGAGCGGGAGGAACTGGCGCGTGCTGTAGAGGTCTATCCGGTTCCGGTTAAAGGCAAGCTGAAGCTCAAACTGAATGGCCTGAAACATCCCGAGGTACGGTTTATACTTACCAATGCCCAATCTGCTAACGTGCTGGATGTAAGCAAGCGCATAGGCAGCGGTGAGCAACATTTAGCGTTGGAAACAGATCAGCTTGTGGCAGGTGTATACTTTTTGAGTATCATTTCCGGGGAAACGCGCGTGGTGAAGCGTGTGGTCCTGCAGTAAGAACAGCTACTGGCGAAGCGGGCATGCAAAGGCGGATACTCCCTCTTTTTTTATGCCCGCTTTGCTGTTAAATAACCTGTACCTTTGCCTGCAGGGTTTGTTCCTTCTTGCATAGTATTGATGAGCAGTTTTATACTTTTATTCGGGTGCCTGGGGCTGGGTTTGCTGCTGCAGCATGTAAAGCAGTTTCCTAAAAATTCGGCTCAGGTTCTCAACCAGTTTATCATCTACATATCTTTGCCGGCGCTGGCGCTTTATTTTATACCAGAGATAAAGCTGAACAGCACGGTGCTGCTACCGGTAGGGGTGGCTTGGATCTGTTTTGCCGGGGCTGCCTTGTTCTTCTGGAGCCTTGGTAAAGCTTTTGGCTGGTCGCGGAAGCTGATCGGTTGCCTTATCCTGACAGGCGGTTTAGGTAATACTTCCTTTGTCGGGCTGCCGGTAATTGAGGCACTTTACGGGCCGGATAGTCTGGAAACTGTTATCCTTATCGATCAGCCGGGTACTTTTGTGGTGCTTTCTACAGTTGGAATTGCGCTGGCGGCAAGCTTCTCCAGAGGCACGACGAGTGCAGCCATAATTGCCCGTAAAATTTTCTTTTTTCCGCCTTTTATAGCTTTTCTGCTGGCGCTGCTGCTCAACATACTCAACCTGCACTTCTCAGCTGATATTAAAGACGTGTTTCAGCGGCTGGGCAGCACGGTTTCGCCGTTGGCGCTGGTATCGGTGGGGCTGCAACTGCGGCCGGAGTGGCGCAGCAGGCACTGGAGCTTTCTTGCGCTAGGGCTTACGTTTCAGCTGTTGCTGGCCCCGTTGCTTATACTTGGCTTGTACTACGGCGTGTTTGGCGCAAGCGGGGAGCTGCTGCAGATAAGTGTGCTGGAGGCAGCCATGGCCCCCATGATAACAGGAAGTATAGTAGCTGCCTCTTACGGCCTGAAACCACGGTTGGCAAGTATGATGGTCGGCTTCGGTATCCCTATCTCTTTCCTGACCCTCGCTTTTTGGTACTGGGTTCTGCGCGTTGTTATCGGTTAATGCTCTGCGAAAACATCTAAAAACAACAATGAGCCTGTTTAGAGTTTATTAATACTACACTGCCTGCCCTTGCTGCGTGTTTTCACCAGCAAGATTAACAGCATCTGCATTTTGATTGTTGGTGAAAAACACCAACAATGGCGGGTGTAGGCCCTAACCAAAAACTCTAAACAGCTTCAACCTAATAAACCCGTACAACCAACTACTCCTGGTAAGTATCCAGCTTTATTTTTTCGATGAGAAGGTAGTTTTTGAACTGGTGAATAAGCTTATCCATTTCACGCTCTTTCTCCGTCAGGGCCTCCACTTCATCGTCCGAGTCTTGCAGTACAGGGCGCAGGCGGAAAAGGCTGTCTTGCAGTTGCGGTATAGCAGTTTCTGTTTGCAGGCGTAAAGATGGCTCTATTCCGTGCTCCAACGACTCTTCCAGCTCTTTAATGTATTGCTCTAGAAACGCCATCATGTGCCAGGGGTTGTTCGGGCGGTTCCAGGTAAAGCCGGTGTTGCAGCGGCGGCAGCGGTAGGTGTTCAGTTTCCAGCCATGTTCATTGGTGGTTACGGCCTGCTTCTTCAGCATATCAGCCTTCTGGCATTTGGGGCACTGGGCATTGTCCTCGATCAGCTTTTCGAGGCGCGTACGCTTGTCCAGAATGGCAGCACGGTTATCAGCGTGCTGCAGCAGCTGCTTCTCCAGGTTTTGGCATGCCTGCGTCAGCTGTTGCTGGTCCTCGCTCAGTTCCTCATTTTCTGTTAGTTGCTCAGCGCGCTTGCTAAAAAAACGAATCAGTTTAATCAGCTCTCTCTCGTTAGCCTTCAGTGCTTTATTCATACTTACAAAGGTAAGATTATAAGTTAGAAACTTAAAAAGTATGGTTATAACAAGTTTAAGCAATAAACTCTTTAACCTTCTAAATCTTTAACTTTCTAACTCCCAACCTAACTCTTCTCCCTGACCCGCTTGTAAATCCGGATGGCCAGCATGAGCATGGCTGAGAAAAGAAGAAGGCCAAGTATGCCCCACAGCATGCTAAGCGAGCTTTTGAGCACAACCAGGAACACAATGCTGATGAGGAAAAGCGTTGCCACCTCGTTCCAGATCCGAAGCTGCGTAGAGTTATACTTGATGATGCCCTGCTGTTGCTGCTTAAATATGGCGTGGCAAAGGAAATGGTAAATATAAAGCCCTACTACAAAGCTAAGCTTCCAGACCAGCCAACCGGGAACAGCGCCGTACAGGTACAGCATGGTAAGGCCGAAAATAAGCGTCAGGACGGCGGAAGGCCAGGTTATGCCATACCAAAGCCGCTTCTGCATAACACTAAACTGCTTTTGTAGGATAGATTTCTCCGGCTCGGGCTTCTCGGCTGCTTCAGCATAATAAATAAAGAGGCGAACAATATAAAAGAGCCCGGCAAACCAGGTTACCACAAAAATGATATGCAGCGCCTTTACATAGAAGTAGCTCATGGTAGCTTGTAATGTTTCTGCAAAGGTAATCCTAATTGTTGAAAGGAGGGAGCGGAAGTATAGATGCGGTTTGGAGGCAGCCAGGAGGCACTTTTTCGTTTGCCAGCAGGCGTAATTGCATCGGCCTCTTGCTGTTGCTATTTGCCACCTTACCCGCTGCTGGCTGTGTTTCTTTGCTAAAAGATGATTAATTTCACAGGATTAGCTACTTTTTTGCACAGATTACAACCTATGAAGATATCGACACCAACACTACTTTTAGATAAACAAAAAGCAATGCAGAACATCCGCCGCATGGTGGAGAAAGCAAAACGAAACAGGGTACGGCTGCGTCCGCACTTCAAAACGCATCAGTCCGCGCAGGTGGGCGAGTGGTTTCGGGCGCATGGCGTGGAGGCTATTACAGTTTCTTCGGTGCGCATGGCCCGCTACTTTGCCAACCACGGCTGGGATGATATTATGATTGCTTTTCCGGCCAATATTCTGGAGCTGGAAAGTATAAACGAGCTTGCCGCACGCATTAAGCTGCACCTGGTGGCGGTAAACCAGGAAACAGTGGCAGCCCTGGCGAAGCACCTGCAGCACCCAGTACAGCTTTCACTCAAAATAGACACGGGTTATCGGCGCACAGGTATAATGGCCACAAATTATGCTGAGGTAGATGCCCTTGTGCAGCAAATTCGGGAGCAGGATAAGCTGCAGTTTGCCGGTTTTGTAGTGCACGACGGACATACGTATAAGCAGACCGATACAGACGCGATCCAGACGATATTCAATACCTCGGTGTACCAGCTGCGCCTGCTGCGGGAGCGCTACAAGTCTAAGTTTCCGGACCTGCAGCTGTCCATCGGCGATACGCCTTCCTGCAGCATCATCAAAACCATACATGGGGTAGATGAGATCCGGCCCGGTAATTTTGTGTTTTATGACCTGACGCAGCAGCGCATCGGTTCCTGCTCCTTCGACGATATTGCCGTGTGCATGGCTTGCCCGGTAGTGGCCAAACACCCAGACCGGGGCGAGCTTATACTTTACGGCGGCAGCGTGCATTTTTCCAAGGATGTTATACTTCAGGAGGATGCCTCTTCTGTTTACGGACGTGTGGTGGAGCTGACGGAGAACGGTTGGTCAGGGCCGCTGGAAGGCATTGAGGTTGTTTCGCTCTCACAGGAGCATGGGGTGGTAAAAGCCTCGCCTGAGCTATTTGATAAGTATAAAATCGGGGATCTGATGGGAGTATTACCGGTTCATTCCTGCCTCACAGCCAACCTAATGCAAGGATACTTGACTACAGCGGGAGAGCAGTTGGAGCACCTGACGGGTTTACCGCAGCGTGAGCTTGTTTCTTAAGTATAAAGTATAGCAAATTACGTCCGGGTTTATACTTTTGTAGGTAAATATGGCCACCACCACCAAGCTACCTGTTAAGAAAGCAGCTGCTGTAAAAGCGCCTGCCAAACGTGTTGCCAAGCCAAAGCAGCCGCGTAAGAAGCAAACGGGCCAGCCGCCCAAGCGCTTCTGGATTGGCGTGGCTATTTTGCTGGCGCTGGCGCTGCTTGTATTTTATGTGGAGTACTTTGTAGTGAAACCCAAGCCCGTATGGCCGGAGGGACACACAATTTACGGGGTAGATGTGAGCCATTACCAGAAAGAAGTTGCCTGGACCAAGGTGCGGGAAAGTGAAATCACCTTTGCTTTCGTAAAAGCCACAGAAGGTGTAACTCTGAAGGATAAGAAGTTTAAGGAAAATTGGTCTGGAGCGACTGAGGCAGGTATAATAAGAGGCGCATACCATTTTTACCTGCCATACCTTGACCCCATAAAACAGGCGAAAAACTTTACGGCTACCGTGCAGCTTCAGAGTGGCGATTTGCCGCCGGTGCTGGATGTGGAAGTGCGGGGTCGAAAGCCTGTAGCGCAACTCCGAAAAGACTTAAAAGTATGGCTGGACCACGTAGAGAATACTTACGGCACAAAGCCCATCATTTACACGGGCTATCATTTCTACAAAGATTACTTGGAGGGCCACTTCGATAGTTATCCGCTCTGGATCGCACATTACGAGGTGCCAAAGCTTCACATCGAAAGGACCAACACCCGCAAACTCACTTTCTGGCAACACACAGATAACGGCTCTATAGGAGGCATTGAAACCTCCGTTGACTGCAACGTGTTTTATGGCAGCATGCGAGATCTTAAGAGTGTTTGCATTCCGTAATAAAGCTGGTTTATACTTTTGTTTAGATATCAAAAAGCTACTCCAGTATAAACTAAAGGGTGTTAAAAGCAACAGGCACAGCTGTTTAGCTGTGCCTGTTGCTTTATAGGAAGTTAAGTTTTAATATCTTTCGTTATTTCTATCTCTGTTCCGATCCTGTGTCCAAGTGCGGTTACGGTTGTGGCTTGTAATGTAGTACGGATCTTTGCGGGCGTTGAAACTGCGGTTTGGATCATAGTCGTAGTCGCTGTCGCGGTGCTGTATACGGCTGTTGTCAGCGTCGCGTGCGTAGGTGTCGTTCGGGTATTCTGTATGGCGGCTGCCCCTGTAGCCAATTGAGTCAGAAGATTCTCCGTAGCTTCTGCCTGAGCTTCCGCTGTCGTAGCTGCCCATAGAGCCATAGTTGCCGGAGTTGTAGTCGCGGTTTGATGAGCGGTTGTAGCCGCTGCCCATGTAGCTGCCCTGTGAGCCACCATAGTTAGAAGAGGAAGACGATCCACGATAGTCTCTGTCTCTGCCTCTGTTACGGTCTCTGTCAGAGCTGCGGAAGCTGCCGCTGCCTTGGTTATAGTTATCCCTGTCAAAGTCGTAGCGGCCTTGCCCTGAGGACCCCTGGAACCGGCGTGAGGTATCTGATCCGTACAAATCAGGGTGAGAATCATACTTGTAACCTGATCCGTGGCTGTCGTAGTCGCTTTCGTAGCCATAGCTTCTGCGGCGCCCTTGGCCAGAATTGTCTCTCGAACCCATACCACTATCATATTCATGGCCGCGCTCGCGCTGTGAGGAGTATCCGCCCCTGGAGTCGCCGAAGCCCTGCGCACCGCCGTAGCTGCCCATGTTGCCATAGTTGCGGGAGGTGCTGTAGGTGTCACGCATTCCTTGGTTGCTGGTGTTGCGTGAGCCGCCCATTTCGTTGCCTTGGTTGCCCCAGGTGCCGGTGTGGCTCTCGTTTCCGTATCCGCCGCGAGCAGAAGAACCATAGTCATCAAAATGATAGCTGCTGTCCTGCTCCGGGTGCCTGTAGCGCTCGGAACGGTGCGTCTTAAATCCGCGGTTCTCGTCTCTGTCGGCTCGGTTAGAATAATCTGAATTCATAGCTTTCTGGTTTAAATTTTACAAGCAATTTACTCTATACTCTTAACGGAAAGGCGCAGCATGGGTTGAGCCAATTTGGTTCCAGTATTCTTAGGGGAGCAGGTCCGGGAAGTATAAGGCATGTGCCGAAGCCTTTGAGGCAGGTGTTGTTTTTTCTGAGTTTTTAGGCCAATAATCCGCTAATCTTCCTTTCAAAAATGAAAGGTGGCTGAGGTAATTTTAAACAGTCATCAACGCCATACTGAGCACCATT
The DNA here is from genome assembly GCF_947495565.1 of uncultured Pontibacter sp. Classification (GTDB taxonomy): domain Bacteria; phylum Bacteroidota; class Bacteroidia; order Cytophagales; family Hymenobacteraceae; genus Pontibacter. The sequence goes on along the minus strand of NZ_CANLZM010000009.1, from coordinate 60,579 downwards.
ATAAAATCTGTGTTGCGTATAGAAACTTGCCACTTTAACATTCCTTTCTACGTTACCGCTAAGCGTTTAAAATAATCATACTTTATATTGTGCAATTTTTAATGAGGTGAAACATGTGTTATTGCCTTGATAGGTTCTCAAGCTCATTATTTGTTCAAAAGCAGGCAACCAACAGGCCTGTAAGGTAGTACAAGAACTTTACGCTGCTTTGGTGAACGCACAATTAAACAGCTGCTTCCAAGGCAGCGCGCACCTTAGCCAGCTGCAGCACGCTGATGCGGCTGCTTTAGTCTAATTCAGAAAACAAACCATAATGGCTAAAGTAATAGAACTACAAGGAGGAATTCACCGCCAGGCTGCGCACGATTTTTACCGTGAAGCCCTCGGAATTATGGCGGAGAGCAATACAGATTTTATGGTGGGAGGTGGCTTTGCCCTGCGCCTGTACACCGATATTATGCGCGATACAAAAGACCTGGATGTATTCTGCAAAGGAAGTGACACACCAGCCATCCTGAAAGCTTTCAAGGAAAACGGCTACGACACCGAACTTACAGACATACGCTGGCTGGCGAAGGCTATAAGAGGGGAGCACTTTATGGATATCATCTTTAACAACCCCGGAAACCACTGCGCCGTGGACGATAGCTGGTTTGAGCGCTCCACCCAAAGCGAACTGCTTGGAGTTAAGGTGAAAGTGATACCTGCAGAAACCCTTATCTGGTCGAAGCTGTATGTGCAGAACAGGGAGCGTTACGATGGGGCTGATATCAACCACATCATACTTCGCTACGGCGATAGGTTAGACTGGAAATGGCTGTGGCAGCACATGGAAACACACTGGCAGCTGCTGCTGGCGCAATTGCTTTCTTTTCAGTTTGTGTATCCATCAGAGCGCGATATTATTCCGAAGTGGCTGTTTGATGAGCTGTTTATGCGTGCACAGGCCGAGCTGGAGATGCCAGCGCCTATAGAAAAGATTTGTCGCGGCCCTCTCATAGACCAAACGCAGTACAAAATAGACATCACCGATTGGGACTTTAAAGTAGTTACCATCAGATCAGTATAAAAACACATGGCTACAAAAAAGGAGAAAAAAACCAGAATTGCGGCAGTAGGGGATATACATGTGCGGGAGACGGACCGCGGGAAGTACGAAGAATATTTTACGAAAGTATCAGAAGAGGCGGATGTGCTGCTGCTTTGCGGAGACCTGACAGATACAGGACGCACTGCAGAGGCAGAGGTGCTGGCAGAGGAGCTGAAGTCCTGCAGTATTCCGGTTGTGGCTGTGCTCGGTAACCACGATTATGAGCGCGATAACCAGAAAGCCATACGCAAAGTGCTGATAAAGCAGAACGTGCACATGCTGGATGGCGACAGTGTGGTGATTGGGAATGTGGGCTTTGCCGGCGTAAAAGGCTTTGGCGGCGGCTTTGATAACAGCATGCTAGGCATGTTTGGCGAGCCGATGATTAAGCAGTTTGTGCAGGAGGCCGTGGACGAAGCTCTGAAACTAGACGGTGCCCTCTCTCGAATAGACAGCGATACCGTGGACGTAAAAAAGATTGCGGTGCTGCATTACGCTCCTATAAAAGCTACGATAATTGGGGAGCCCGAACAGATTTTCCCGTTCCTTGGATCATCGCGCCTGGCCGAACCGATTAACAGACGCGAGGTTGTAGCCGCTTTTCACGGGCATGCGCACATCGGTACGCTGGAGGGCGAAACATCGAAAGGCGTAAAAGTATTCAATGTATCCAAGCCCATACTTCAGAAAGAAGGCTACGATCCGCCATTCTTTATTTTTGAAGTATAAATCAGAAGTTAAATTTGAGATTTATACTTTGCACAAAGTATAAACAGGATGTATAAAACCAGAAAGGGAGCCGCAAGTATAAACTGCGGCTCCCTTTCTGGTTTTATGTGATTTTCTACGGCTTCTAGCTGGCTTGCTTGGCACTATGGCTGTAAACATAGTTCACAAAGTCATCAACAGTATAAACCGGCACCTCGTCAGGTATTGTAAGCTGGTAGGTTTTCTCCACTTTCAGGATTATGTCCACCACATCGATAATATCAAGCCCCAGACTGGTGAGGTCGCGGACTTTCAGTAGCCTGTTTGGGTTGATTTTGGTAATGGAAGTGATAATGTTAACCACTTCGTTTTGAATTGCCTGTGTATTTGGGATCACATTAGTCATGGCATGTAAGAGTTAATGGAGAAATATTGCCTGCTGCCTTTCCTTAGCAGCGAGTGTGGTTAAAGGATTGTGAAAGCCAGAAGCCTCCACAATCCTACCACTAAACAGTCAAATATGAATAGAAAGTAATTACTTAGTGTGCAAACTCATGCGCCATCTTCTGGTCTTCCAGCGCTTTGGTTTCGTGCTCCAGTTCTTCCAACGACTTATCTTCCAGCTCGATTACGGTTTTCTTATCGAGGCCAAATTTGGCAAGTATACGGTCGAAGCCGTAGTAGATAATCGGCACCACAATCAAGGTAAGGAACATTGAAGAGCTCAAGCCGCCGATCAAAGCCCAGGCCAGACCGTTTTTAGTAGCGGCCACCGAGCCACCTGCCAGCGCAATCGGCAACATACCAATCACCATGGCCAGCGTTGTCATCAGGATCGGGCGGAAACGGATACGAACAGCTTCAACCAGGGCGTCTTTTACATACACGCCTTCATCTTTCAGCTTGTTTGTAAAGTCCACCACCATAATCGCGTTCTTCGCTACCAGACCAATCATCATGATAATACCAAGTATAGAGAAGATACTCAACGACTGAGCCGCCAGTGCCAGGGCAAGCAAGGCACCGATGATAGCGAGCGGGATAGAGAACAGTACCACCAGCGGATACACGTATGAGTCGTAGAGCGCCACCATGATCAGGTACACGAAGATGATCGAGGCCAGCAAAGCAAGTCCCAGCGTACCGAAACCTTCGCTCTGGTTTTTCAGGTCGCCGCCATAATCGATGCTCACACCGGCAGGTATGTCAATCTCGGCCACCTTGGCCTGAATATCGGCACCTACCGAACCTGACGGACGACCGATTACCTGCGACTCTACTTTAACCGAAGTTACACGGTTGTAACGCTCCAGCTGCGACGGACCAGTAGACTGGCGGATGTCGGCGAACTGCGCCAGGCGCACCAGTTGCCCTTGGTTGTTCACGAAAGGCAGGTTGCCAATGTCGGTTACGCTGCGGCGGTCGAATTCGTCCAGGCGGATGTTGATATCGTAATCTTCGGTGCCGGAACGGAAGGTAACATCAGAGTTGCCGCTGAAGGCAAGCTGCATACTCGCACCCACGTTCTCCAGCGACAGGCCAACATTCGCCATCTTATCACGGTCCACTACCACTTCAATCTCCGGGTTACCGCCTTCTACAGACATGTCCACGTCGGCTGTACCCTGTATACTTTCCGTAATCGCCATCAGCTTTTCTGAGAAAGCCATCACAGAGTCCAGGCTGGAACCTGACACGATGATCTGGATCGGTGCCTGAGAATTACCTACTAAACCAACCGGAACCGGCGTTACTTCCACATCCGGAAACTTGCTCTCGATATCGGCTTTGGCCTGGCGGCTGAACTGGTCGGTGCTGAAATCACGCTCCTTCACGTCTACCAGCGTAACCGATACATCTGATTTGTAGGCTGTATTCTGGCCTGCCTGAGCCGAGGTAGTTGTACCTACGGTGGTAAATATTCTTTTTACTTCAGGTTTAGACTGCAGAAATGCTTCTACCTGCTTTGTAGCCAAATTAGTCTGCTCCACAGTCGCGTTCTTCGGCAACTCCAGCTGCAAGCTTACTTCACCACGGTCACCGGCAGGTATAAATTCTGAACCGATAAAGCCGAACGGCACCAGCATGAATGAGGCAATCAGCAGCACAAAGGTTAAGGCTAACGTGATGAACTTATGGTTGAACGCCCACTTTAGAGCAGCTATAAAGCCGTCGATGATTCTATCCAGGAAGCGCTCGAATGAAAGTATAAACCTTCCAAAGATGTTCTTATCAGATACATGCTCCAGGCGCGAGAAACGGCTGGCCAGCAACGGAATCAGCGTGAAAGCCACGAACAGGGAAATCATTGTAGAAATCGCCACTACCACGGCAAACTGACGCAGAATGTCCGATACCAGGCCTGAAGAAAGGGCAATCGGGATGAACACTACCACAATTACAAGTGTGATAGACGTTACCGTAGCCATAATTTCACGGATACCGTCGTAAGCAGCCTGCGCCGCTTTTTTGCCCATCTCCATGTGGCGGTGAATGTTTTCAATTACCACAATGGCATCGTCCACAAGTATACCCACCACCAGCGATAGTGCCAGCAAAGACATCAGGTTAAGCGAGTAACCCAGCAAATACATGGCTATAAACGTAGCCACCAAAGATGCCGGAATAGAGATCATCACGATCACGGCGTTACGCAGCGAGTGCAGGAACAAGAGCATCACCACGGCCACAAGTATAATCGCAATTACCAAGTCGTGCATCACAGAGTCGGCAGCCTCCAGGGTAAAGTCGGAGGAGTCGCTGGCAATTTCAAAGCTCAGGCCTTGGTCAGCATAGGATTGCTCCAATTTTGCAAGCGCTTCCTTTGTCAGGCGGCTTACTTCCACGGCGTTGGCATCCGACTGCTTCTGGATGGTAATACCCACAGAGGCTTTCTGGTTTACACGCGTCAGTACTTCCACGTCCTTCTGCGTATCCTGTACCTCGGCCACATCAGACAAACGCACAATACCGTTCTGGTCTTCGCGTACGATCAGGTTGCGCAGCTGGTCCAGAGACTGGAATTTACCAGCCAAACGAATCTGCGTCTGACCGCTTTCCTGCTTAATCTTACCTGTAGGGAAGTCGAGGTTGGAGTTGCGGATTTTCTGCTGCACTTGCAGGATAGAAAGGTTATAAGCCTCCAGTTTATTGGCGTCGATGTTTACCTTGATCTCACGCTCCTGGCCACCCAATACTTTGATAGCCGCCATACCCGGCACTCTCGAAAGCTCCGGCTTGATCTTTTTGTCGATTAGGTCATAGAATTCTGTTGCCGACATGTTGGCCGTAGCACCCATCTTGATAATCGGCAGGTCGTCGAAGTCGAACTTGTTCAGGGTGGGCGCATCGGCATCCTCCGGAAGTTTTGATAAAATCGTATTGATCTTACGCTGCGCATCCTGTAAGCTCAAGTCTACGTCCGTACCCTGGTTCAGCTGGATCGTGATGATAGAAAAGCTTTCCAAAGAGGTACTGTTCATTTCCTTCACGTTTTCCAACGACGAGAGTGCTTCTTCAATCTCCTTCGTTACTGAGTTCTCTACCTCGTTAGGCGAAGCACCCGGATAAATGGTACTTACTGTAAGCACCGGTGGGCTGAACTTCGGTAAAAGCTCATAGTTCAGCGATTGGTAGCTGACAATCCCGAGTAGCGTGAGGACGGTAAATACCACCACCACCAGGGTTGATCGCTGTATCGATAATTTGGTTATATTCATTTTCTAAATTCTCTTAAGAAAGAAGTTTTTCTTCATGCTGCTTCGGATTTGCAATCCGGAGCTTTTATAGTAGCGGATTTGCAAATCCGCGGCAGCTATACTTTCTGATTGCAAATCCGAAAGAGCAAACAATTAACTGTTTACTTCAGCACAGTCACTTTCATACCTTCGCGAAGGTTGATCTGGCCGCTCTGTACAATCTTCTCGCCCGGCTTAACGCCATCCAGTATCTCTACCTGGTTTTGGGTCACAATACCTACCTTCACCTGGCGGCTGAAGGCTTTTCCGTCTTTCACCACATACACGTTCGGGTTCTGAATGCTTCCTACAATGGCTTCACGCGGCAACAGCATGGCCTCGCGCTGGTCGGCTACTTCAAAGTATGCAGTGCCATACATACCGGCTCTCAGGTTGTTGTTGGCGGCGTTTTTCACTTCCACTTCCACATCAAACTTCAGGGTTGGGTCGGCTTGCGCAGCGATGGCAGTAACAGTGCCTTCATACTCCTGGCCTGCACCTGCATCTGCTTTCACCGTTACCTTATCGCCTTTGTTGATCAGGAGCACTTCGCTTTCCGATGCTTTCACTTTTAGCTTCAGTTTATCCACGTTTACAATGTCGTATAGCTTCGTGCCTGCGTTCAGGTAAGAACCTACCTCTACATAGATCTCATTTATCTCGCCGCTGATTGGGGCTGTGATACGTGTTTTGTTCAAGCGCTGACGGGCTGCTACCAACTGCGCCTGCGTAGACTTAGCGGCTAAACGGGCTTCTTCCAGTTGTCTTTTAGTAATAGCGTCGCCGGCGGCCAGGTTCTCGAAACGCTCCAGATCTCTTTGAGCTTTTTGAGCGTTAGTCTGGGCTGTAGCCAAATCCGCAGCCATGGTGTTGCTCTCTACCTGCAGCAGCAGTTCCCCAACATTCACCTTATCGCCCTTGCGCTTCAGAACACGCTGTATCTGGCCCTGCGTTTCCGATAGAAGCGTCAGGCTCTGGATAGGAGCGAAGTTACCCTGCGCCGTAAACGATTTGTCAAGTTTGGCGGATTTAACCTCTGTAATACCCACCGGAATAGCATCACTCTTAATCTCGGCTACAGCTGCGTTTGCGGCCATCTGCTCTTTGTTGCTCATCAGTTTGTAACCAATGAGCCCTAAAACTGCCAGTACTGCTATGATATAAATTACCTTTTTCATTTGTGTTTGTGGTGTGTGTCTTATTGTGTTAATATTTGTAACTCGCCTCTGGCTTTCAGATAGTTCAGCTGGGCTATTTTATACTTCAGGTTCTCGTTGTTAAGGTTTGTCTTGGCCTCGCGTAGGCTTACCTCTGCTTCCAGCAGGTCGGTGAGTGGCGAAATGCCTTCCTTGTACCGGTCATTGGTTGTGTTGTATACCTCTTGCGCCAGGTCTACATTCTGTCGCTGCACCTCAATGGAGCTTTCGCTGTTCTGTAGTTGGGCAAGCGCGTTTGTCAGTTCAACAGCCGTGTTTGTCTCCAGCTTGGAGATATCTTCTTCCGTTTTCTTTAGCTCCAGTTGCCCTTGCTTTACCTGAGCGTCTTTTCTAAAGCCATCAAAAATCGGGATGTTAACCTGCAGGCCTACCACAGAGGTCTTAAACCACGGCACGTCCGAACCGAAAAGCTCGTCGCGTTGGGTGTTATAGCCATACTGGCCATAAGCAGACAAAGTAGGATAGTAGCCAGCCTGTACATTTTTAATGCTGTAGCCCTGCAGCTGCTTCTGGGTATGCAATAACTGGAACTGCGTTTTTTGTGCAGCAGCCTGCTCTGCGGTTATCGCTTCAGTCACTACATTGTCAATCCCTCCTGTTTCATTGGTAAGGGCGATTTCCTGCTCCAGCGGCATGTTTATAAAGAACTTCAGAATGTTCTTCTGCTGCTCGAAAGAAGTGGTTAAGGTCTGCAACTGGTTTTGCAGGTTTGTCTTGTTCACTTTTATGCGGTTTACATCCACCTTGGCCACCAGGTCGTTCTGGTACTGCAGCTCCATGATGCGCTCCAGTTCCGTCAGTCGCTGCAGGTTAGCCTCAATATTCTCGAACTGCTCTTTGGTTTGCAGCGTCTGGTAGTAAGCCGTACTGATGTTATAGATCAGGTCTTCCTCAGCCATTTCTCTTCTCAGGCGGTAAAGGTCCTGCGTTGTTTTGGCGGCTTTTAGCCCCACAAAGTATGATTGGTTAAAGAGCAGCTGCGTCAGGCGTACGTTGCCGTTGGCGTTATAGTCTTTACCGAACTTAACAGGTATGTCCTGACCAGGCATTCCGGCCAGTTCGCCGGGTAAAATCTGAGTTGGCAGGGCAGGATAGTAGTCTACTCCACCGGAAACGCTTACCTGTGGCAGTCCCTGGCTTCTGGCCTCCCGGATTTGCTGCGTGCCGATCTGCTCGTCGTAAATCGCTTTTTTAACATCCTGGTTGTTGCTCAGCGCATACTTTATGCTTTCCTGCAGCGTCAGCTCCTGCACCTGTCCGCCAGTGGCTGGCTCCTGGGCAAAGGCTGGCTTCAGGACGAGCGCCATCATGCCGATTAAAAAATATTTCTTGATCACAGTTGTATAAAATTAAACAGTTTGTTAAGTTCTTTTTAGTTATAGTTGGTTCTGAAAACAGAGAACTAAATAGGTCAAAAAAAGAGGCTACTCTTTATTTTTGGTTTGCTCCCAACGCTGCAGCAGCACCGGAAACTCCTTGTGCATAAACTGCATGAAGTCTGCAAACTCTTCAATGCTGCAGTTAAAGGTGGGAGTCTCATCGCCGCGCACAGCCAGTACTTCCTTCAGCACGTGGCTCATTTTGATTACCTTTTCAATCTCACCCTGGATCAGGTCGCGCCAGTTGCCAACTTTAAGCCTGAAATAACGCTTGCGGTTGCCGGAGAAAGTGGTATAATCTATATGGCCGATGTGCATGAGCAGGTTGAGGGCGGTGGAAGTGGCGCTTTTGCTGATGTTAAGCGTTTCCCGGATCTCATCAAAAGTGAGCTCAGGGCGTGGCGAAACGTAAAGCAGGCCCAAAATGCGTCCTGCCACCGGCTGCAGCCCCTTCTCCTCGTGGGCAATCCCTATTTTCTCAATCAGTGCCTTGTGCTTATCGTCCAATTTTATGCTCATCGTGTTTTTCTCTAGTGTTCTATATTCTGAACAGCACAAAGGTATAAATGGTTCTTTTAGTTCTAAAATTTAAGAACCAATATTTTTATCTTTTTTAGAAGCGGCTGCAAAAGTATAGTATTTTATCTATTTTAAAAGCTTAGTAGAGTGGATTTAAGCTATATCTATCTATAATGCTAAATCATGCGTAGGAGGTTAGGGTATAAGATAATTTCGGTATGCAGCGTTATGTTTCCGAATATCAGTTAAATACGATGTGTCAAGATAAAAAATAGCTACTTATGGCTTCATTATACAACAGATGGTATCATCCTTACGAAATCAACGAGCAGTATAAAAAACGTGTCGCCTACTTCTGTATGGAGTACGGCATCGACCAGGCGCTAAAGGTGTACTCCGGCGGATTAGGTTTTCTGGCAGGCTCACATATGCGCAGCGCCTGTGAGCTGAGGCAAAATATGATTGGTATTGGCATGCTCTGGAAGTATGGCTACTATGACCAGGAGCGGAATGAAGACCAGACTATGCGCCCGCATTTTCAGCAGAAGTTTTACTCTTTTCTGGAGGATTCGGGCATTACGGTGAGGGTGCTGGTTAACGAGCATCCGGTACTGGTAAAAGCCATGGTGCTAAAGCCGGAGATATTCGGAACGGTGCCCATGTATTTCCTCACCACCGATATTCCTGATAATGACCATCTGGCCCGCACCATTACGCACCGCCTCTATGATCCTGAGCCACAGGCACGTATTGCCCAAAGTATAGTTTTAGGAGTGGGCGGCGCTAAAGTGGTAGAGGCGCTTGGCGGGGCTGAGATCTACCACATGAACGAAGGGCATGCCCTACCGCTTGCCTTTAAGCTTTTTGAAGATTACGGAAAACTAGACGAGATACGCAAGCGCCTGGTGTTTACCACACATACTCCCGAAAAGGCAGGCAACGAGCAGCACGACATTCATTTGCTGAACAAGATGAGCTTCTTTAACGGCGTGTCGCTGGAGGAGGTGCGGGAGTTAACAGCCATGCACGGGCAGCTGTTTGACCATACTTTAGCGGCACTCCGACTGGCCAAAGTAGCCAACGGCGTGTCGCAACTGCACGGAGAGGTAGCCCGCGATATGTGGTACGACAACGAGGGCGTATGCGAGATCAAGGCTATCACCAATGCGCAGAATTTTAACTTTTGGGCTGATATGGAGCTTTGGGAGGCGCAGGAGCGAGACGATGACAATGCGCTGACCAGACGGAAAAAGGAGCTGAAGCAGCAGCTGTTTAAAGAAGTGGCAAACCAGACAGGCAAGCTTTTTCGGCCGGATGTGCTGACCATCGTATGGGCAAGGCGTTTTGCCGCCTATAAGCGCGCCGACCTGATCGTGCGCGACATCGAACGCTTCGTCGATCTGATATCAAACCAGGAGATGCCGGTGCAGGTAATATGGGCCGGCAAACCTTATCCGTTCGATTTTGGGGCGATAAACGTGTTTAACAAGCTTGTCAAAATCTCGCAGCAACTGGATAATATGGCCGTGCTGACAGGGTATGAAATTGAGTTATCGCGTAAGCTGAAGCAGGGCTGTGATGTTTGGCTGAATACCCCGCGTAGACCACGAGAGGCTTCTGGCACCAGTGGCATGACGGCCGCCATGAACGGTGGTGTAAACGTATCGGTGCAGGATGGTTGGCTGCCAGAATATGCCCGCAATGGTGAAAACAGCTTTGTGCTCCCCGTTGCAGATACCAGCAAACCTAACGAGGCGCAGGACGATGAGGACTACAGTAATCTGATGCGTTTGATGGAAAAAGAGATTGTACCTGTTTACTACCACAACCAGGAGCGCTGGCTACATATCGTGAAGCAAAGTATGCGCGATGTGGTGCCGCATTTTGAGTCTAACCGAATGGCGCATCAGTATTATGAGCAGATGTTTAATAGTTAATTAATTTCAATGCTGGTAGGGTTACCCCGTAAAGCTGGAATTTAAAACATTGAAGGCCGCTTAATTTATACTTTGGGCGGCCTCCGCTGTTTAACACTTGATGTATAATTGTTGAGTAAGGGTATTTTTTAAAAATGCATGACCTGCCAAGCCTCCGCTGGCGCGAGTTTGCAACTCGTGCCTTTAGTGTTATTACCTGAGCCATACTTTAAAATTGCCTGTTTATACTTGCATAGCCACTGCTTACTCCTTTATACAGGTTATACTTTCTAACTGCTGCTTATCCACGGCTTTACATCCTGCTCTTTTCACCTCTTGCTTTGGCTCCCTCCAGGCGGGGGTAGGGGCCCTCTTTAAGGGAGGCCTCGTCTTCCCGCATCGCGCTGTGTTCCCTTCCTTTGCTACCCTTCGGTCGCAATGCCCTCACGGGCACCGGAATCTCACTGGACTTGCAACAAAAAAGTGGACATTATGTTAAGCTGCTAAAGGGTTGGTGTTTGGACCCAGAAGAACCGCATTCCCTGCTAAAACAAGGGAGCCGCCCAACTACTGAGCGGCTTCCTTGTTTTTTATACTTATATTTTCTCCGGAATGCGCTGCAGCGTTTCCAGTAGGAAGTCCCAGTACTTTTGCACAGAGCTGATCTGAACTTTCTCGTCCGGGGAATGGGCGCCACGAATATTCGGGCCGAAGGAAATCATCTCCATACCCGGATAGTTGGAACCAAGTATACCGCATTCTAATCCGGCGTGACAGGCGTTCACATCCGGCTCGCTGTTGAACTTGCTGCGGTACAAATCACTCATCAACTTTATAATAGAAGCATCGGGGTTAGGAGCCCAACCTGGATAAGAACCGTTAAAAGTAACCTCAGCGCCAGTCAGTTCCAACGCTGCCTGTATCGCCGCCGCCAAGTCATCTTTCTCAGAGTCTACGGAGCTGCGGGTGAGGCAGAGGATTTTGTAAGCTCCGTCCTTCAGTTCTACACGGGCCACATTGTTCGAAGTCTGCACCAGCCCATCAATCTCTGGGCTCATGCGGTAAATGCCGTTTGGCGTGGCATATATAGCGCGCAGTAGGGTAGAGGCAAAGGATGAAGCGGCTACTTGTGCCGGGGCTTCTGTGCTTTCTAACTGTACCTGCAGGTTAGGGTCTGTGGTTTTGTACTCCTGCACAAGTACAGTACGCTGCTCCTCCACATACTTCTCAAAAGCCGCTTTATCACTTTCTGCCATAGCTATTACAGCGGCAGACTCTCTGGGGATGGCATTGCGCAAGCCGCCACCGTCTATACTTCCAATGCGCAGGTCAAACTGTTTGGAGGCGTGGTGCAGCAGGCGGTTCATTAGTTTGTTGGCGTTGCCGCGGCCAAGTATAATATCCATGCCGGAATGGCCGCCGGTGAGGCCTTTTACCGTAAGCTTGTAGCCAGCCATACTTGCTGGTGTGTTTTCCTGCTCATACTTGCCTGTGGCGGTTACATCTACGCCGCCAGCGCAGCCGATGGTCAGTTCGCGGTCGTCTTCAGTATCAAGGTTCAGCAGGATGCTGGCATCCAGCAAGCCGCCTTTCAGGCCCAGAGCACCGGTCATGCCGGTTTCTTCATCAATGGTAAAAAGCGCCTCGATGGCCGGGTGTGCAATATCGTTAGAAGCAAGTATGGCCATGATAGTAGCTACGCCGATGCCGTTGTCGGCGCCCAGCGTGGTGCCACGGGCCTTTACCCAATCTTCATCCACATACATGTCAATGCCTTGTGTGTCGAAGTCAAAGTTGGTGTCGTTGTTTTTCTGGTGCACCATGTCCAGGTGGCTTTGCATGGCTATGGTTTGGCGGCTCTCCATGCCAGGCGTAGCAGGCTTTTTGATGATGACGTTGCCCACCTCATCCTTTATGGTTTCCAGGCCTAGCTTCTGGCCAAAATCAAGTATAAACTGTATCACCCGCTCTTCTTTTTTAGAGGGACGTGGCACAGCGTTTAAGTCAGCAAAGTTTTCCCAAAGCGCCTTCGGCTCCAGGCTGCGTACTTCAGAGCTCATAGTTTGTATCGTTTTTAATTTCCGTTTTTGGTGCAGCAATGGCCGCAGGCTTAAAGTTACGTATTTCAGCCGGAAAAATGTGAGAGGCAGGCAGAAAGCCTCTTTCTCAGCGTATTTTCAGCGTAGCCGGGCCGCCCACCGGGTAGCCGACGCAGGTAAGTATAAGCCCCTGCTGCAGGTCCCGCTCCGTCAGCACCTCGTTATACGACATCCATACCTTGCCGCTGGTGCAGCGGGCGGTGCAGTTGCCGCACTTGCCTGCCTCGCAGCTGTAAGGCAGGTGCAATCCGGCTTTTCGCGCCGCCCGAAGTATGGTATCCGGATACTCAACCGTTAGCTTGTGTTCCTGGTCGTTTACCTGAAGTATAACTTCATGCGGGGCGGTATCGGGTGGCGTTTGGCTGATGGCCACTTTGGTGGTGTTGAAGTTCTCTCTGCGGATATTTTCTGTGGGAGCGCCTAGCTGCCGAAGTGCCCAGTAACACATGCGCATATAGCTGTACGGCCCGCATATGTAAAACAGCACCTGCTGCAGCGGTGCCTCCGCATACTGGCGCACAAACTGCTGCAGCAGGTCTTTGTACAACCTTGCCCGCGACAGATCCGGCGAATTACTGAACAGAAACTGTAACCGAAAGCGGTGGGGAAAAGCCTGCGCCAGCTGCTGCAGCTCCTCTTTGTAAATTGCTTTTTCAGGGTTACTGTTGCTGTAGATAAGCGTTACCGCCACATCCGGGTAAGTATAAAGTATAGATTTTAAAAGTGACAGCTCAGGCGTGATGCCGCTTCCGGCTGCCAACAGAATCACTTGCCGGTAAGCAGGCATATTATCGGGAAGTATAAAAAGCCCGGCAGCACCTGCGGCATACAGTTTGTCTCCCGGCTGCACATCATCAACCAGCCTTCTGGAGAAAAAACCGTTTTCGATACGCTTTACGCCAATGCTTAGCGGCTCCTGCAGCGCCGGCGAGGAGGTGATGGAGTATGATCTTCTTATATCCTGTTCTTTATCTGAATGCACCAGCGTGAGGTACTGGCCGGCTTTATAATCGAGGGGCCTGTCCGGTTCAAGTACGAAGGTTTTAAAATCTGGCAGCTCCTGGCGGATTCCTGTAACCGTAAGCGTGTAATGGTCTGTAGATGGTGTCTGCTTCATCATGATGCGTTTTCATACGCGAAAGACTGGGAGATCGGTACAAGGCACTCAAGTTTCAGAATAGAGAATGTAAAACAACCCCAGCGCGCATCAGGTTAGCTTTGAGGATAAAGCATGATGATTTTTGTCATTCTAACCATCTTTAAAATAGTGGTTATGATCAATCTTATAAGCATGCTCATGCAGGGTCGAAACGCTTTGCTGCAGGAGTTGTAGTTTAAAGTGAAAAGTATTGGCAAGTACTATACCTGCAACGGCAAGGAGCGTCTTCTTAGGACAACCTTTAGCTTATCCGCTCTTACTTAAAATCTTTTTATCTTGAGCAGGGGCAAGTATTGTTTGTGCGGTTATTTACAATCTTCTGCCTTATCGTAATCTTCTTCTATGAATATGAAGCGGTAAAGAGAATTGCTCTCCCTCTCATAGGATGAATCCACGAGTATATTTCTGAACTCCGGGGAAATGTTTTTTCTCAAAGATGATACAATATTGGTATAAACCTGTTGCTTCTCATCATCGAACGTAACAATCACAGAGTCTGTCGCAAAAGCAGCTTGAGCACTTATTGTTTTACCTGCATCATTACTGGAAACGCCTTCTGCAATTAGTCCTGCCCCTGTGATAGATGCTGTCTTTTGTTGTCTCCCAAATCTGTAAAACTCAACTTTTATTTCGTGCTCAGTGCCATTTTCCAAAACATACTTGCGGTTGATGCGGTCATTGTTCCGATCACAGCTAGTTGTTGCAGACAGCATAGCTGAAGCAGATGCGAAAAGTATAAAGCGAATTAAGATTGGTTTCTGGTGCATAGCATTATCTCAGTTAAATGATTTGGGTCACTGCATTATTTTGCTATTTAACGTTGGAACGCGCCAAGCTGACACTGCAATAGTACGTTTAGGGTGGAGTCTCAAACAAAGCGAAGGCTACTCACGGCAGCATTTACAATCTTCAAACAGTTTTTGGGTTCCTTTTTGGAAGGCTTTGTCAACTGCCATGCTGATGGAGGACAAGTTAACAGAAGTACTGCCTCTGTGCCCGTTTGCCTGGTCTTGCTTTGGCAAGGTTACCGGGGATATTTCTGTGGTGGTGGTGAGGGTGTAGATCAGCTTTTTTGCCTGCGTAGAATAAAGGTTAAACTTAACTGTAGCCTTCGTATTGTCCTGGGTAGGGCTAACATTGTACTGCTGCATTTCCCTTTTCTCTGCTGCGCTAACAGAGGCATAACCCAAGCCCGCAGCCTGGTTACCTACTGCTAATTCCAGATAATATGCATAACCCATTTGCTGCATCTTTGCCAGGTTGCTCGTGTCAGTGGCAGTCTCAGGTTTTACGCCTTGTACCCGGAGGTACATGTCCTGCTCCACGGCATAGGCTGGTTGTATTCCGGCTTCTTTAACCTGGGAATCAAGCATTTGGTATAGCTCGTAAGACCGATTAGGTGTTATGCCAAATGCCTCGCCAATCAACAACTTCTCTCCAGCCACCAAAGCTGTGGGGCAGCCCCCGGCAGAGGAGGTAAACTGTGTAGAAGGGATACAGCCGCTGACCAAAACTAAAAGAAGCAGCAGGGCGAAAGCCAGCGAAGAATTAGGGCGTGAGCAGAAAGTTTGTTTCATGAGTTGGTAGCAGCATTCTAAAGCATTATACTCTAATATAGAGGTATTTTTAGAAATTGATATGATTTTAGATCTCAAAAGTTTAAATCTATACTTCCTGCTAGTCAAAATTAAGAGTTCACTGCAGCAGGAGCGATTAACCCCATTACGTAAATCATCCGCTCAATCAGCAAGTATAAAATCAGAGGTTAAGCTAGCAAAAGTATGTCAAGCAAAAAGCCCTGCAGCAAACGCCGCAGGACTTTTTCGCTCTAACACAAAATACTAATTAGTTTCCGCCTGCACGGTTCAGCTCGTCCAGGTTTACGCTGCGTTTTTTAGATACAAACTCCGAGCCTTTGCTGAAGCGGTAGCGCAGGTTTACCCTAAAAGATTGGGCGCCTTGGTACTGCTCGATGGCATTGATGTTGCCGTTCAGTTCTGTATCTACCTTCAGCACACGGCTCTTGAAAATGTCAGTTACATTCATGCTCAGGGTTAGCCTGTCTTGGAGGAAGCTACGCTTCAGGCCGGCATCCAGCCACCATAGCGGTTCTACTCTGTAAAGGCCGTACACGGCAGCGCCCTGGTAGCTGCCGCCTACTTCCAGCCGGATGTTGTGCGGCAGCATAATGTTGTTGGTTGTTTGGGCGATAGCTGTTACCTGGTCATTTACAACCAGCTCCCCGTTCGACATGTTGGTGAATTCCTGGTACATCACAACCACGTTGTTACTTATGTCCCAGTTCTTCGATACTTTAATGGGTGCCACCAAAGTAGCTCTGGCGCTTTTCATATCGCGTACGTTCTGCTGCTGGAAAACCGTAGTGTTATCCTCTGGGTTCTGCCTTGGCACTTCCGCTATATAATCATCCGTAACAGAGTAGCCCAGAATCAGGTTGTAAGTCTGCTTAAGTGTGTGCGTTACCTCAAAAGAGTTTGTGTATTGCGGCCTTAACTGCGGATTTCCCTTTGCCCAGGTGTACGGGTCCAGGTAAAAAATAAATGGGTTAAGTGCCTGGTAATTAGGCCTGTTAATGCGGCGGCTATACTTGTATCCGATCTGGTAATTATCGCTCACCTTCTGCTGCAGGAACACGCTCGGAAACAGGTCCAGGTAATTGCGGTCGGTTTTCTCATTGGTTGTCAAGGATTTGCCCCTGGAGTCCGTCTGCTCTGCACGCAAGCCTGCCTGTAGTGTCCATTTTTCGCCCAGACTAGCATTAAGGTTAGCGTAAGCTGCATAAATATCTTCTTTGTAGATGAAGTGGTTGCTGCGTTTCGGGTCGATGGTTTTCTTGCTATCGGCTGTCTCGTAAAAGCGCAGCTCGTTATCCGACACCACATGGCTGGCCTTAGCGCCTACTTCCAATTTAGTGTTTTTAGCAAGTGGCTTTGTGAAATCTACCTTGGCAGAATAAATATCGTAGCCGGTCGGGTTCTCGCTTAGCAGCAGTTCGTTGCGTACCGGAGCATCGTTAGCGGGCACGTACCTGTTGCGGAACTCAAAATCATCGCGGCTGGTAATGTGCACATAGTCCAGGTCGGCAGAAAGGCTAGTGCCAGTTGTATCGAACTTGCCCAGGTAATGCAGGTTAAAAGTGCCGTTTCCATAGTTGCCTTCAGCCGAGTTTAGGGCGTCGATGTACAGATTTTCCGCTGAGTTGCCGTTTCGTAAGTATGAATCGCTTTGGAAGCTATTGGTGCTGCTGTTGAAGATGATGTTGGCCATAGCCCCGATGCTATGCTTTTCATTTACATCATAGTCGGTGCCGATGCGCAGTGAAGGTTCCAAGCGCTCACTCTCTTCATACCCTAACTGGTCGAAATTACTTTTACTACCGTCCTGATTTGTAAAAAGGCGCGTCATCTCCATATCCCGGAAACGCGTGCGGCGGGCAAAGTCCAGGCTGCCAAAGGAGTTCCACTTTCCGCTTTTGTAGCTCAGTTCTGCACCCGAGGTGTAGGTGCTCAGGCTGTTGTACTGGTAGCCGGCGTACCCACTCCCGTTCATACCAGTGTCCACAGCCTTTTTTAAGTTGATGTTGATTACACCCGAGGCTCCCTCAGCGTCAAACTTAGCCGAAGGGTTCGTGATAAGCTCCAGGTTTTTGATATTCTCGGCAGACATGCCCTGCAGCAGCGTCTGCAGTTCCTTGCCAGAGAGGTAGCTGCGTTTGCCGTTAACCATTATCTGCACACCGGATTTTCCGTTCAGCTGTATGTTGCCATCCTGGTCTACCCATACGCCCGGCGATTTGGTGAGTACCTCATAGGCGGTGGCGCCGCTGGCCAAAGCGGTTCCCTCCACGCTCACCACCATCTTATCAGGCTCCGTAATAACTGTGGGGCGCATGGCCTGTACCTGTACCTCTGCCAGCACTTTTGTATCAGGTTTTACCTGCAGCTGGCCAAAGTTTTTGGAGAAGCTGGGGCCGGTTACCTCAAAGGCTGGCGTCAGGTGTTCTGTATAACCTAAGCCGCTCAGCTTAAGCTTGTAAGTTCCTTTGGCTGGCGTCATAATTTGGAAATTCCCGTCCATGTCGGCAATGGCGCCTGTTATTACTTTAGAACTGGCAGCCTCCATTACGGCCACATTCACAAAGCCCACAGGCTGGTTTTTGTCGTCCAGAACAGTGCCTGTTAGCATACCTGCCGTCTGCGCAAAAGTATGGCTGGTACAGAGGAAAAAGAGAAGTGTGAGGTAAACGTAAATTTTTTTCATGGTTTTATTTTGTGTAGTTTTGATAAATGGATCGATGCTGTAAAAGTATACTATAGTACTTTGTATAGCAAGGTACTGTTTGGTTTATGAAATGACTTTTAGACGAACCGGAGAATTTTATCTTCTAACACCTGCCGAACCTGGGCAAGGGCGCAGAGTATGTGTTAGCTCGCTCCCCATGAAAGGCTTTGGGTAAAAAGATAAAGGAGCAGGTGGAAAGGTTGCTTTAACTCAAGAAAAAATAAAGGCAAGTATAGCTTCTATCGTTAGAGTTATGATTTATCAGGAAGTATAAATGACTAAGTGAAACTGTCTCAGAAGTATAGCTTTCGGTTAGAGCAGTCTTGCTGAAGCCGTATCAATAACAGCCGGCGCTGTAAACAAAAAAAGGCAGAGAGCTTTCTGAGCCCTCTGCCTTTCAATACAATTTTAAACTTTATACTTAGTCCAGCACTTCTTTTGTGCTGCCGCACTTCAGCATTTTATCGCCAAAGTATGGATTACGGATCTCTTCGTTAGAGCTCAGCCAATAGCCGCCTTTGTCGTTCAGGGCCATCGGGCAGTGCTGATAGTATAGTTGCTGGTCGTTGGCACCAAAGGCTTTTGCCATAGCGTACACAGACTCCGAAAGCTGCTCCAGGTTCTCGCGCTGTGCATCAATGTCAGCAGCACCGCTAATGCTGGTGGCGCTGCTGATCACTTTATCAGTTTTCTCCTCGGCAAAGGCCTTCGCTTCTGTATCTAACAGGGAGGCAACAGGCATGGCTTTGGCTACGGTCAGCACCTCATTGGCAGCGGCTCTGGCGGCATCGGCGTCAGAGGCAACCAGAGCATCTTTCAGCTTCAGGTATTCACCCACTAACTGAGAGATCTGCGTTTCTACGGGCTCTGCCCCGGAAGTATAGTCAGGTGTTTCTACCACAGCCTGCGCATGGTCCATTTCGCTATGATCCGCTTCTTCGTGGTGCTCTGTGGTGGCCGCTGTGTTATCGGTGTTGCTCTCAGAGCATGACGTAAAGGCGAACGCGGCTACAACAGCTGCTGCAAAAAATGTCTTTTTCATGGTGTTAAATAATAGTTATAAATTTTGATTTCAATAGTTTATTTGCTGAAGCGCCACAAATACAATTGCAAGTATAACCGCTGCATAAATAAACCATTTCAGCCAGTTTTGCTTTGGCTTGTGAGGTGCGGTGTTTTCGGTTTTGCAACAGTTCTTCATGGCGTAATAGTTTAATGCACGTGAGGCTGTACAGGCTTTGGTTTCTCAGCAGCAGGCACACCAGCGCCTTTTCGGAAGGTTTGCGTTGTCTCGCCGCAGCTAAGCATGGCCTCTCCAAAGTATGGATTTCTGATCTCCTGCTGCTCGCTCAGCCAAAAAGCGCCTTTGTCGCCTAGCGCCATCGGGCACTTCTGTTTATACACAATTTCTTTGTTCGTGCCGAAAGTCTCCACCACCTCAATCAGATGGTCAGAGAGCGGTGAGAATGCCTCACGCTGTTTCTCTATGGCCGTGCTTTTCTTAATTGTACCGGCGTTTGACTGCAGCGTAGGCAGCAGCTGCATCCATTTGGCGTGGGTGCTGCCATCCAGTAGGCTCATATCCACCTTGCTTAGCGCATGGTTAAATTTGCCAGCTGCCTGGCGGGCCGCGGGTGCGTCAGAGGCTACCAATGCGTTCTTCAAAGTATAATACGTGTCCACCAGCGCTGTTACCTGCTGCTGAAACTGCTCGGGCACCTCCATCATCTTGTTGGCCGGAGCTGTCATCATGCTGTAGTTGCCCGTTAGCTGGGCGGCACCATCCACGGCAAACACGCCGTTGGTCACCACTTGCTCTCCTTCACTCAACCCCGACTCTATAATATACATATCGCCTACGCGGGGGCCAAGTGTTATTTCGCGCATCTCAAAAGCAGGTGCCTCACGATCAGCCACTTTCACATAAGCCACAGAGCGTTTGCCTGTCCAGAGAACGGCGGTGCGCTGTATGGCCAGTGCGTTTTCGCGTGCCGCTGATTTGGTGGATGTTTTGATGCGGGCGTTGGCAAACATGCCAGGCTTTAACTGGTTGCCCGGGTTGGAAACTTCGGCGCGTACCTGCACTGCTCTTGTACTGGCATTGAGCACAGGAGTTACAAACTGTACGTTGGCCGTAAACTCTTTTCCGGGAATGCCGGGCACCGTAAAGTTTACCGTAGCCCCTTCTTTAATCCAGGAGAGGTCGCTTTCGTAGGCATCCAGCACCACCCACACTGACGTAAGGTTAGCTACCTCAAACAGTACGGAACCGGTGCTTACGTAATCGCCTACGGCCACCATGCGCTCAGTTACCACACCGGAGGCATCAGCGTAAATATCGAAGTTGGTGAGCAGTTCGCTAGCGTTTTCAATGCGCTGTATCTGGCTGTTGGAGATGTTCCAGAGCCTCAGTTTGGTTTTGGCAGCCTCGTACAATTCCGGCATCAGGTCTTTTGATTTAGCCGCTTCCTGCAACTCGCGCTGTGCCGTGAGCAGCTCCGGAGAGTAGATAGAAGCCAGCCTTTCTCCCTTGCGCACTTCCTGACCGGTAAAGTTAACATACAGCCGCTCAATGCGCCCCGGAAACTTCGCGGTGATCGAGGAAACTTTCTGTTCGTTCAGTTCTACAGTACCCGACAGTAACAGCTCATTCTCCGGGTCTACGCGCTGTACCGGCGAGGTTTGGATGTTAGAAAGGGCAATAGCCTCCGGGGTCATTTCCAGCACGTAGGGACTTGCCGCATCGCTACCGTTTCCGCCTGTGGTTACCGGAATCAGGTCCATGCCGCAGATAGGGCACTGGCCTGGCTTGTTCTGCCGGATCTGGGGGTGCATGGAGCAAGTATACTCGGTTACGCCTGCCACATCTGCTGTGTGGACGTGTGTCTCTTCCGAAGATCGCTCTCCAAAGATCAGCCAGCCCAGCAGCAGGCCGCCCACAGCTATCAGCAGGTACGTTATGTTTTGCTTCGTTTTAGATTTCATGTGTTTATCCTGTAGATAAATATTTTTTTAATTGATAGTTCAACGCCTCTTTCAGAGCTGCACTTGCTGCCTTTTTAACTAACGTTAAATGAAGTTTTGACTCAGGAGCTGTTAACTATCGCTGTTCATCATCCGGTTAATAGCCGACACGGCAACGTGCTGATCTGTAATGGCCTGCAGCTGCTGCTGCCTGTACCCTAAAATAGCCTGGCGTTGCCGCAGAATTTCCTCTATGCCTGCACCTGCCACACTGTAATCTGTGGTTAGCAGCCGGATAGCCTGCTCGTTCAGCCGGATTTGTTCCTCTAGCAGCTGCAGGGTGCTGCTGGCCCGCTGATAATCATACAAAAGGGCGCTCAATTCTGCCAGCAGCTCGTTTTCGGCGGACTCTCTGTTGGCCGCAGCCGCCTCTTGTGCATACTGAGCCTCTTTTTGGGCTGACTTATACTTTTTACGATAGATGGGCAGCGTAACGGTAACCATTGGCATTACCATGTTTTTCCCGCCCATCGGCATCTGTGTCATTTCATCTGTTCTGGGTTTAAAAACCATGTAGTTCAAGCCTACGCCAAACATCGGCCTCCCCATCAGCTGCGCCATCCGGTACTGCGATTCACGCGCCTTTTCGTCCCACTCATACATTTGCAGCATCGGGTGGTTTTGGCGGATAGAGTCTTGGATGAGGGCAAGCGAGGCAGGCAAGGCAACTGGCTGCAATGTATCCGCTAGCTGCACTGCCAGGTTATGCTCTCGGTTGAGCATGCTGTTAAAAGCAACTTCTTTTGGCCTCCTGGAGTCGCGGAGCAGCTGCAGACGGTTTTCAAGGTCCTTTACCTGCACCCGGATAAGGATGACATCTACCATGCTGTTGCCAGAGCTTGCCATAGACGACGACATACCGCCGCTGCTCATACTTCTGCTTCTGGAAGCGGAGCTGCCGCTGGTTGAGTTGCCGCCCATACCTGCCATGCCACTGGAAGAGCCGCCTCCTGCAGCTGCCGAAGAAGTAGCGCCGGCACTTTGCCGTTGACTAGCCTGGCCCTGCGATGAAGCCGCCGGTGCCGATTTATACTTAGCCAGTGCCACACGCTCCAACGCCTGCAGAATCTCCAGCTCACGCTCCAGCAGCTGTACTTCCTCATCTATCTGGTACAGTGCCAGCCAGGTGGTGCGCACGCTGTGGTAGAGGTTTATTTTGGCTTCTATGAAAGATGAAAACTTCATCTGGGCCATGTAATTTGCCTCACTCTTGGCCGCACCCAGAGAGCCGAACCAGGGAAACATCTGCATAATAGAAACATCGCCTACCTGGTTGCCCATTAGCCTTTCCATTGGTTGGAGGAAGAAGCTGAAATTAGCCTCCGGGTCGGGAAGCGAACCAGCCTGAGGAGCCTTTTGCAGCGCAGCCTGGTACTCCGCGTAGCGGGCTTTCAGCTGCGGGTTGTTTTCTCCGGCCATCACGAGGTACTCCTCCAGGGTTTGTGCCTGCAGGTTTGAGATGCATGTCAGGAGAAGAAATATACTTGCTATCAGCTTTTTCATAAAATTTCCTTTTTTACTTTCAGCTCTTCGCGCCAGCTATACAGCACGGGCACGATGAACAGGGTAATTAAAGCTACCACCATACCTCCGAAGGTAGGAATAGCCATTGGAATCATAATGTCGGAGCCGCGGCCTGTGGAGGTGAGCACCGGCAGCAGGGCCAGCAGGGTAGTAGCCGTGGTCATGAGGCACGGCCTTACACGGCGGATGCCAGCCTCCAGCACCGCTTTGCGCACACCTTTTCTCGACTCTGGCTGCAGACTTTCAAAACTTTGTTTTAGGTAAGTGCCCATTACCACACCATCATCTGTGGCGATGCCGAAAAGGGCGATAAAGCCAACCCACACGGCTACGCTCAGGTTAAATGTGCGCATCTGGAAAAGCTCCCGCAGGTTTGTGTCGCCAAACGAGAAGTTCAGGAACCAATCTTGGCTGTAGAGCCACAGCATCATAAAGCCCCCGGAAAAAGCCATGGCGATGGAGGTGAAAATGAAAAGCGTAGTCCAAACCGAACGGAACTGGAAGTATAGAATCAGGAAAATGATCAGCAAACTGAGCGGGATAACTAGAGACAGCCGCTTCTCGGCACGCACCTGGTTCTCATAGTTGCCCGAGAATTTATAGCTGACACCCGCTGGCACCACCAACTCACCTGACTCTATCTTCTGGCTCAGGTAACGCTGCGCATCCTCCACCACCGACACCTCGGCAAAGCCATCCCGCTTATCAAGTAGCACATAGCCTGTCAGGAAAGAGTTTTCGCCTCGGATCATCATCGGGCCGGGACGGTAGACTACCTCCGCAATTTCGCCCAAAGGCACCTGCGCCCCCCCGGCGGTAGTAATCAAAATACGGTCTACAGACTCAGGGCTGTTTCTGTACTCGCGGGCATAGCGTGCCCGGATAGAATAGCGCTCGCGGCCCTCCACGGTGGTGGTCAGTGCCATGCCGCCCATCGCTACTTCTATGTACTCCTGCACATCGGCTACATTTAAGCCGTAGCGAGCCATTGCCCTGCGATTTAACTCTATCTCCATGTACGGCTTGCCCAAAGACCGGTCTGCAAACACAGCCTCTGATTTAACGGAAGGCACTTCTTTCAGAAAACGCTCCATCTGCAGGCTAAAATCCTCGATTGTCTTCAGGTCCGGGCCATATACTTTTACGCCCATTGGCGCGCGCATACCTGTTTGTAGCATCACGAGGCGTGTTTCGATGGGCTGCAGTTTAGGAGCAGAAGTAACACCCGGTATGTTGGCCGCAGCTACTATCTCATCCCAAATATCATCCGGATTCTTGATATGGTCGCGCCACTGGCGGTAGTATTCTCCGTTTTTATCTTCGATGAGCTGGCCGGCTTCGTCGCGCACATACTCGCCTTCATCGTCTACTTTAAAGCGAATCCGTTGGCCGTTTACATCGGTTTTATACTCTGATTTGTATTGGATGATATTCTCATACATGGACATAGGAGCCGGGTCCAGCGCGGTTTCGGCACGACCTGCCTTGCCCACCACTATTTCCACCTCCGGAATAGCCGTAATCAACATATCCAACTGCTGCACAATACGCTTGTTGGCCTCCACGCCGGAGTGCGGCATGGAGGTTGGCATGAGCAGGAAAGCACCTTCATCCAGCGAGGGCATAAACTCTTCGCCCAGCCCCGGAAAGGTATGCACCAGCTCGCTCCAGACAGAGGTGGTGCGGATGTTATTTCCTGTTTTGTCGATGCCGTTGGCCACCCAGCCAAACACGCCGTTAAAACCCAGCCAAACATTAAGGCCTATCAGCATAATGAAAGCAGGTAGCAGCAGGAAAGCGCCTTTATGATCCAGGCACCACATGAGGATGCGCGGGTAAGCCCCAATAAACAAAGCAAAACCCCCGAGTACCAACCCGATAACAAGCAGGATAAACAGGAAGTTGAGAATCAGGCTGACAGAAGCACCCAGCGGCATCCACTGCGTAGCTAAAAGCCACGACACCGCCAACACTGCAATGCCTATCATAACAGGGGTGTTATACTTGCCGTAGCGCTCCGGTTGGTAAAAAGTGAGCAGGTTATTGGCAGCAATCAGCAGCAGTGTGATACCTGCCAGCGGAAGTATAAACAGTGCCACCAGGCCAAGCACAAACAGCCCAATATTCAGGATTTTGGACCAGGCCACGTTCTTCGACTTCAGCCCAAGTATGGAGTGGGCGAAGGCAGGCATGATCAGGATCGTGAAAATCAGCGAAGCCACCAGCGCAAAAGTCTTTGTAAAGGCCAACGGGCCAAACAGTTTACCCTCTGCTGCTTCTAGTGTAAATACCGGCAAAAAACTGACTATTGTGGTAGATACGGCGGTAAGTATGGCGGTGGCAACTTCAATAGTGGCATTGTACACAGTCTTCAGCAGCGACTGGCCGGGAGGGGCCTCATCCAGGTGCCGCAGAATATTCTCATTCAGGATGATGCCTAAATCTACCATGGTGCCAATGGCAATAGCTATACCGGACAGCGCCACGATATTGGCATCCACGTTAAACTGCTTCATCATGATGAAGGTCATTAAAACGGCCAGTGGGAGCAGAGCCGAAATGAGCAAAGAAGCCCGCAGGTTGTACACCATCACGATAATGACAATAATGGTGATGAGAATCTGAAGTATAATCGCCTCGTTCAGCGTGCCCAGCGTTTCGTTTATCAGATGCGTGCGGTCGTAGAAAGGTACCACGGTAACTTTAGAAACGCGTCCGTCGGCTAGTGTTTTAGAAGGGAGCCCGGCGGAAATCTCGTCCAGTTTCTGCTTTACGTTGTTGATTACAGCCAGCGGGTTGTCACCGTAGCGGGCTATAACCACACCGCCCACTGCCTCGGCTCCGCTTTTATCCAGCACACCCAGCATGGAGCGGTCGGCGGGGCCGATGTTTACGCGGGCAATATCCCGGATGCGCACCGGAACGTTGGATGTTACCTTCACCACGGCCTCCTCAATATCCTCCAGGTCCTGCACGTAACCCAAGCCGCGCACCAGATACTCTACCTGGTTTATCTCCACGGTATTAGCGCCTACATCCTGGTTGCTGTTTTTCAGGGCCGTCATCACCTCCATCATAGAGACATTATTGGCCTTCATGGCCACCGGGTCCAGGTCAACCTGATATTCTTTGATATAGCCACCCACGGATGCCACTTCAGCTACACCCTCAGCACCGGACAGTGCATAACGTACATAAAAATCCTGAATAGAGCGCAGCTCGTGCAGGTCCCAGCCTCCGGCAGGGTTGCCTTCTGCATCGCGGCCCTCCAAGGTATACCAGTATACTTGCCCCAGCGCAGTGGCATCCGGCCCGAGCTTTGGGGTTACCTCATCGGGAAGCAGGTCGGTTGGCAGCGAGTTTAACTTCTCCAGAATGCGGGAGCGGCTCCAGTAGTATTCCGTGTCCTCGTCAAAAATAACGTAGATGCTGGAGAAGCCGAACATGGAGGTAGAACGGATGGTTTTAACACCCGGCATGCCTAAAAGAGAGGTAGTTAAGGGGTAGGTGATCTGGTCTTCCACGTCCTGCGGTGAGCGGCCCATCCACTCGGTGAAAATAATTTGCTGGTTCTCGCCAATATCCGGAATGGCGTCTACAGGAACTGGGTCGCTTGGGAGGAAATCGACTTTCCAGTTGAATGGCGCTACTACAATACCCCACCCAACAATGAGCAGCAGAAGCAGGACTGTAACCAGTTTCTGCTCCAGAAAGAACTTTATAATGCTGTTTAACATGCCTTATTCGATTGAATACAAAGAAGTATGGCTACCGGAGTGGCAGCGCAAAACTTTACCAGCCCACAGGCAGGTATGAATCGAAAAAGCGGATTTACAGAAGGAAAGACTGCACCAGCACCGGTATGTCGCGGGCCAGTGGGGGAGACTCGTACAAAGCGTACTGAGGCTTTAGATCGGCCTCCGGAGCAAATAACTGAAGTATAACTGCCTTTACAACAGCTGTAAACCGTACGTCCTGCAGTTTAGTGAGAGACAGTGTTTTGTGCTTGGCCTCCACATCCAGGCGCTCCATAATTACCTGGTGGTCTTCGCAGCAGGCGTCATCTTCGGCAGCCTGTTGGGGAGCATGGCAGGCAGGGACGTTTTCCTGCGGTTTGTCCATGTCCATCAGGCAGTCAGCCTCAGCCCCGAAAAATGTAATGTCGCGTAACTCGCCGCCACAAATATGCATACCCACGGCCATACCCGTCGAGGAGACGAGCACCAGCAGCGTAAGCGTTAGCAGTATGATTTGGCGGTATAAGTTCATGGGTTGGGTTAAAGACTTGCTACAAAGGTATAACGGGTGCGGCAAGTATGCTTATACAATTAACAAAAACTTTTACATTATTTCTCCCTCAGCCTGAAATAAGTATAAGCTCAAGCTTAACCACTGATGAGTTATACATGCTCTGGCAGCGTCAAAATACCAAAAGCTTAATTAATGGCATCGGTAGGTTCTACGTGAATCATTACGTCTATAAACTGCGGCAGGTGCTGCTGTATGTTATCTTTTACCTCATGCGCCACCACGTGCCCTTGCTCCACAGTCATGTTTTTATCTACCCAGATGTGCAGGTCGGCGTGGTTCATTACTCCCATCTTACGGGTATGGCATTTCTGTACTTTCACTACATTCGGCACCTCTTCAGCTAGCGCTGCCACACGGTTGTTAAGCTCCGGGTCAAGGTCTTCGTCCAGTAACTCCCCGATGGCCGGCCTTACAATTTTGTAGGCGTTGATCAGGATGATGCCAGCGGCTAAAAGGGCGGCCCAATCGTCGGCCACTTCATACCCCTCTCCGCCTACAATACCTATGGTTATGCCTATAAACGCTGCACCAGAGGTGATAGCGTCGCTCCGGTGGTGAAATGCATCAGCTTTTACTGCGTCACTGTTTGTTTCTAGCCCTGTTTTCAGCACGAACCTGTACAGCAGCTCTTTGGTAACGATAACCACCAGCAGAATAATCAGCGTAAAGGGAGCCGGACTTTTGTGAGGCGACTGTATATTAAGAATGCTCTCCTTAGCGATTAGAATGGCGGCTGCGCACAAGGCTAAGGCAATGCCAATGGCTACCAGTGCCTCTGCCTTACCGTGGCCGTACGGGTGGTTCTGGTCTGCTGGTTTAGAAGACCACTTTAAGCCAAGCCACAGCATGGTAGAGGTGAAAATATCGGCAGTAGACTCAATGGCATCGGCAACAAGGGCAAACGAATGGCCAAAAATGCCGCCGAGCGCTTTCACAATCGCCAGAAAGCCACTGAATACAATGCCGATAAGCGTGGTTTTAAGCCCTTCGTGGGAGGGTGGTGTCTGCTTTGCCATGTAATTTCTTTCCCTTCAGAGTCTTCAGAATTCAGCACAGTTACCAGAAGGAATGTAGACCCCGCCAGCTTGCTGGTAAACAACCTGCGCGCCAAGATGGCTGGCATAGGCCAGAAAGCCGCTCCCCACAAGTAAGAGCAAAACTACTAAAATCTGCAGAAGGCGTGGCTTAAATTTTATCAGCTGAGAACGTTGCGCTATATCTACCAGCGCGGCAACAGTAAAGGTATAGGCCAGATACTGGGCGTAAATTTCATGGTCTTTCAGTACGGTTGGGTCACAGAGCTTGCGCGATACAATGCCATCGGCCATATCGCCGGTGAAGATGCTGACCCAGGCGGCAAGGGCGCCGGTATACAATAAAAAAGAACCCGACTTCTGCCAGAACTCAGCAGAAGCGGGTTTTAAAAACAATGCAAACAATTTTAAGAGCGTAGCAAAAATCAGCAGCGCAATCGGGAAATGAACCGTGAGCGGATGCCATACTTCTGTTCGCCAAAAAGTTGGTTCGGCCATGCTACTCCAGTATTCTTACCGCAATCGGCTCCAGGCGCTGTCCTACTTTCTCTACCTCAACCTCTACCTGCTGGCCTGTTTCCAGTTGTTCAAACGCAACGGTTTCGCCATTTCTGGTGAGTGTGGTATTCTCGTTAAAGTATAGTTCCAGGCGCTTGTCGTCAGCCGTTTTAACGTAAATCTCTGTTTTATCTGCTTCCACTTCGTCAACAGTTCCCTGGTAAGTGCCAGACTCTACTACATCTGTGCCTTCCTCGCAAGAATAAAGAAACGGCACCATAAATAACAGGGCCAGCAAAATTGGTTTGATACGATTCATAGTTAGTAAATTTAGTTTAGTTAAAAATTATGTTGTTGATTTAAAATAAGCTGAGCGATACAAATATAACAAATCCTGCATACGGAACTTCAAATAAAAGCGGTATGGCGACTGTTAAACTAATGACTTGATGAAGGCCTCCATGTGCTGCAGAAAAAGATGGATGTGATAGCCATCTGCCAGGGCATGATGCACCCGAACGCTGAGCGGCAGCATTACTTTTTCGCCCTGCTTCTCCATCCGCCCAAAAACCAGTTTCGGAATAGCATCATCCGGATCATCTGTGTGGGCGTGTTCCATACCGTTTACCTTAAACCACGGCAGCGTTGTTGCGTGCACCACGTCGGGCCCGTTGTAACCATAAAACAGATTGTTCGATTTCTTTACTTCTTCCACAACCGCCGAGGCCTCTTTACAGAAAGTATGCAGGTCTGGGTGGTGCGGCAGGTGCACAAAGGAAACGGTTTTGTTGTCTTTCAGAACAGTGGTGGAGATATCTGCGGCATCATACTTCACTACGGCATCGCCTTCCAGCCGCAACAGGAAATTTTCTGTTTTACGCACCGCTGCGGTGGCTGCATGCATGTAAGCTAGAAAAACAGACAAGCCATTGCGCTTGCAATAATGGTAAAGGTTGGTTATTTCAACCTCGGTATGCACGTTAAAAAAGGGCTGCGTAAAGCTTCTGAAAAAATGGAAATGCTCTTCCCGGTCCCAGCCTTTTGTGTTGAAGTATGTTTTATTGTGTCGAGTTTGCGAGGCCATCAATTTTTTACTAATCGGATGTTTTTCGAAGCAGCAAAGGTACGACATACTGTGTGAGCAGTGAAGAGAGAATGGGACGGAAATGTTATTTTGGTGCGGCAGTAAGTATAAATCACTGGTTTTCTTGCGGATGAATTTGCCTGCACCAAAAACTGTTGTTATCAAGTTATACTTTGTGATGAGAGTGTTTAGATAAAATGGCTGCTAACCAATAAACGAAAACCATACTTCTGACTGAGCCATTTTCAGGAGTTGTGGCCTGGAAAATGCTGAATGAAAGTTAGAAGAAGTATAAGAAATACTTACTGCGATCTTAACAGACACGTTACCAACTACGTAGCCTGATTATTTGGCTAAGGTTATACTTTACCTCGCCACCAAAGCAGGCACCTCGGCAAACATGCCTTGTATCATATCTACTAAAGCAGTCGGGTATACGCCCACCCAAACCAGCAGCAGCGTTAGAACAGCCAATGTGCCGACACTGGCGATGTAGATGGAAGGGCGGAGCTTTACGGCTGGTTCTTTTTCCGTGTCCGGTTGCTGGAACATGACCGCGATGATCTTGATGTAGTAGTATAAACCGATCACGCTGTTGAGTACGAGCATGGACACCAGCAACCATTTCTGCGTGTTCATGCCTGCCGCCAGTACATAGAATTTGCCCACGAAACCGGCGGTGAGCGGAATGCCGGCCAGCGATAGCAGCATGGCGGTAAAGGCTGTGGCCGTCCAGGGGCGGCGCCAGAGCAGCCCCCGAAAATCGTCCATTTGCTCGGCATCGCGGCTGTTATCGGAGAGCATGGCAATGACGCCGAAAGCGCCTACCGTTGTGATAAAGTATGCGACGAGGTAAAAGGTGACAGCCTCCACACCCATCTGGCTGCCTGCCAAAAAAGCCACCAGCAAGTACCCTAAATGCGAGATGGAAGAGTAAGCCAAAATGCGCTTCACGTTTTGCTGCATCAGCGCCAGCAGGTTTCCGGCAAACATGGAGGCAATAGCTACAATGGTAAAAATCAGCATCAGGGTAGGGTAACGGAACCCGTCCACTTCCATAAAAAAGCGAATCAGCAGGCCCAGCACACCGCCTTTAGATACCGTGGCAACAAAAGCGGTGACCGGAGCAGGGGCGCCTTCATACACATCAGGCGTCCACATATGGAAGGGAACCACGCTGAGTTTAAACCCGATGCCGATAATCATCATCCCAAAACCTGCAAGCAGCAGCATGGGTAATTCCCGGTACCCCGACATAGCCGCGGCAATTCCTTCGAACGTCATGGTGCCGGTGCTGAAGTATACCAGCGCCATCCCGAAGAGCAGAAAAGCCGACGAAAAAGCAGCCAGAATCAGGTATTTAATGCCTGCCTCATCGGAGCGCTCCCGCACCCGCAAGTATGAAATGAGCGCATACAAGGCCACACTGAGTACTTCCAGCCCCAGAAACAGCGAAGCAAAGTGCTTGCTGATCACCAAGACGCAAGCGCCTAAAGTAGCCAGAATCAGTAGGATATAGTACTCTTCTTTCTGCTCTTTTTGCTGCTCAAAATAAGCGTAAGACAGCATGCTGATGAGCAGCGCAGTTGCCAGCATCAAGCCCATGTAAAACACAGCAAAGCCATCAATGACCAGCAGCGGCTCGATGGTATATTCCGTTACCGCGCGCAACTCAAAAAGCGAAAGAAAGGCCGCCACAAACGATATAGCCGTGATAACATAAATGATTTTATGGTTGCGCCATGCCGCGATCACCAGCATAATAAGCAGGGCCGCAAACGTAAGTATGAGCAGCGGCATCAGGTGTAGAAAATCGTTTTGGCTCATGGTTTTATCAATTTGAAGCTTTGAATATGTTTTTCATTTTTGCTGGTAGCATCTGCTTATTAGGCGCGAGCTTGCAGCTCGCGCCTAATAAGCAGATGCTACTTAGTTTTGCGTATTGTTTGGGCCTTTGGCCCGGTCAGTTACAAATCCGACTTTATAGGTAGACACGGTTTGCAAACCCGCGCCAGTAAAATTCATTTACTCGATTTCTCAATGCTTAACTCCGCTTCCGGCACCTCTACCAGAACCACTTTCTTCTCTTCCACCTCCAGCTCCTGATAGGCTTTAAGTTGTTGGTTTATACTTGGCAGGGCAGTATCGAGTATGGGCTGAGGGTAGAGGCCTAGCCAGAGGATCATGGCTACCATTGGCAAGCTGATCAGCATTTCGCGAGAGGTAAGATCCGGGAGCGGCCGATCTGTGGGGGCGGGTTCGTAAAACACTTTCTGCATGATGCGCAGCGAGTATACCGTGGCCAAAACCAAGCCGATGGTGGCGAAAACCGTGAGCCAGTTATTGGCCTGCCAGGAACCGACAAGCGTAAGAAACTCTGCGATAAAATTGCCCAGGCCCGGCAGTCCCAGCGAAGCCATCACGAAAATAAGCGCAATCACGCCCATTTTGGGCGCTTTGGACCAAAAACCACCCATTTGCTGTATGTCGCGGGTATGAAGGCGCTCGTATAAAAAGCCAGCGATTATGAATAGCGCACCGGTGCTCAGTCCGTGCGCGATCATCTGCATCACCACGCCCTGCAGTGCCCAGGTGTTAAAGGCAAAGACACCAAGTATAACAAAGCCCATGTGGCTCACGCTGGTATAAGCCACCAGGCGTTTCAGGTCGGTTTGCGAGAAGGCAAGTATGGCCCCGTAAATTATCCCAACCACACCCAGCAGCATGGCCCAGGGCGCAAATTCCAGGGCGGCATCCGGGAACAGCGGCAGCACAAAGCGCAGCAAGCCATAGGCTCCTGTTTTTAGCAGCAGCCCGGCAAGTATGATACTGCCCGCCGTTGGTGCTTCGGAGTGCGCGTCGGGTAGCCAGGAGTGAAAAGGCACAACAGGCAGTTTCACCAAGAAAGCAGCTAGAAAACCGAACATCAGCAGGCGCGCAGCCAGCGGATCGAGAGTGGTTTCGAGCAGCTCGAAGTAGTTGAAAGTATACATGCCCGTCTGGCTGCCGTGGGTGAAGTATAAACCAAGTATGGCCAGCAGCATGAGCAAACCCGACGCCTGCGTGAACAGGAAAAACTTGTAGGCGGCGTAATTGCGGTTGGCATGCCCCCAAACCCCGATCAGAAAATACATCGGGATCAGCATCACCTCCCAGAAAAAATAAAACAGGAACAGGTCCATCGTTAGGAACACGCCCGTGATGCCGGCCAGTACCCAAAGCAGGTTAAAATGGAAGAAGCCGGTTTTAGTGTTGATCTCGCGCCAGGAAATGAGCACGGCCAGCGCACCCAGAAAAAAGGTGAGCAGCAGCATCAGCAGGCTCAGGCCATCGAGGGCAAGTATAAAATTGACACCCCACTGCGGAATCCAGGGGATTTCGAGGCGGATGAGCCAGGGAGAGGAACCGGTAACAGCCGTTGGCGTGCCGAGCCAAAGGAAGAGAGCGAGTATGAGATCAGTGAGGATGGCAAACAGCGCAATCCAGCGGGGCAGCACGGGGTGCCACTTTTTAGAAAGCCAGGCCAACACGCCGCCAGCCATCAAAAGCACGATCATCCAAAGCAGTATCATAGGAATAAACTTATGGTTAGAATCATGATGGCGCCGACCACAATGCCCATCACATAGCTGCGTAACACCCCGCTCTGGCTCTGCGAAAGCATCACATGGAAGCCCTCGGCCATACGGGCAAGTCCGGTATAAAAACTGTCGATGATGTCGCGCTTGTTAAGGTTGGACAGGAACACGTAGGGCCGCACAAACAGGTTGTCATACAGCGCATCAAAGCCCCAGCCAGCAAACCAGAACTGCTGCAAGCGCACAGCCAACCCATTGTGCATGAGGCGGTGTAGCAAGTAAGGGCTTTTGATGTAGAATAGATAGGCCACGTAAACGCCACCCAGCGATACAACCGCCGCCAGTACCTGGAAAAGCCATTCGTTTGCCGCCAGGCTGGCGCTAGCCTCAATGGCAGGCAACACCGGTTGCAACAGGTCAGAGAAGAGCACCAAATGCCCGAAGTTGTGCGGCAACTCTATAAACCCACTCACCAGCGAAAGTATGGCCAGCAGGATTAAAGGTATAGTAATGAGCTTGCCTGGCGGATGCGATACATGGGTTCTAGCAGGGCCGTAGAATGTGAGAAAGACCATCCGAAAAGTATAAATCGAAGTAATAAAAGCACCGGCAAGGCCAGCAGCGTACAGCCATACATTGCCGTTCTCGCCAGCCAGGGCATACCATAAAATCTGATCTTTGCTGTAGAAACCGGCGGTAATCAGGGGCAGCGCAGCCAGGGAGCCAGCCCCGATCAGGAAGGTCCAGAACACGACGGGCATACTTTTGCGCAGCCCGCCCATGTGCCGCATGTCCTGCTTGTGGTGCAGCGCCAGTATTATGACCCCGGCACACAGGAAAAGCAGCGCCTTAAAGAATGCGTGAATCATGAAATGGAAAATGCCCGCCGACCAGGCGCCCACGCCCAATGCCAGAAACATATACCCAATCTGGCTGATGGTGGAGTAGGCGAGGACGCGCTTCAGGTCATACTGCGTAAGGGCCGAGAACCCGGCAATGAGCAGGGTGGCCGCACCTACAACAGCCACCAGCAGCTGCGCCAACGGAGCCAGCTCAAACACTACGTTCATTCGCGCGATCAAGTACACTCCAGCTGTTACCATAGTGGCCGCATGTATTAGGGCCGAGACAGGCGTAGGGCCAGCCATGGCATCGGGCAGCCAGGTTTGCAGCGGCAACTGCCCCGATTTACCCACGGCACCACCTAAAAGCAGCAAGGCTACCAGCAAAGCACCTTCGGACCCGACCGGCCATACTTGTGGGGCATCAGAAAGTATACTTTGAATGTTGAGCGTACCGAAAAGCTGGAAAAGCAGGAACAGACCAATCGCCATGGCTGTGTCGCCGACGCGCGTGATGATGAAAGCCTTGCGGGCGGCATAGCCGTTGGCGGGCTCCTTGTACCAAAACCCGATGAGCAAGTAGCTGCACAAGCCCACGCCTTCCCAGCCCAGGTATAAAAGCAGCAGGTTATCGGCCAGCACCAGCACCAGCATCGAGCCGACAAACAAATTCATACAGGCAAAGAATCGGGCAAAATCTGCCTCGTCGGCCATGTAGGCGGTGGCGTACAGGTGAATCAGAAATCCCACAAAGGTAATCACGAAGATGAAGACCATGGAAAGTGCATCGACGTGAAAAGCGATGGAAGGCGTGAAACCCGCCACGCTGAACCACTGCCATACTTCCTGCTGGTAATAAAGCGGCAGATCAGCCAGGAATTCAAGCCCTAAAAGTATAGTTACTAGTGCACTAACGCCCACGCTGCCCACCCCGACAACAGCTAGCAGCGGCCTGGGCAAGCGCCCTCCGAAAAGCACTAAAAGTATGGCTCCTAAAAATGGCAAAGCCGGAATTAACCAGAGTAGATTTTCCATAGCGTTATCCTTTCATGATGTTGGCTGCATCGCTGTTGAGCGTTTTGAGTTGGTGGTAAATCTGTAATATAAGCGCCAGCCCAACCGATACTTCGGCAGCAGCCATAGTCAGGATGAAGATGAACATGATCTGCCCGTCGGGTTGCACCCAGCGCGTGCCCGCCACAATAAAGGCCAAGCCGGCGGCATTGAGCATAATCTCCACCGAGATCAGCATAAAAATGATGTTACGCCGAATCAGCACACTGATCAAGCCGAGCATAAAAAGTATTCCTGCCAGCAGTAAAGCGGCTTCCATGGATGCGGTGCTCATGCGGCTGCGCTCCTTTCCTGTAAAAACCGGTGAACGACTTTCTTCTTCTGCCTGCCTAAATGGTATGCGCCCACAATGCCCGCCATCAGCAGAATGCCGCAGAGTTGCACACCCAGCAAGTATGGCCCGAACAGCGCCAGCCCGACCAGTTTGGCATCCACGGCAACCAGCGCTTCTGTTTGCAAGGGGTTGGCACCCAATAGGATATAGGCCAGCTCGGCCAGCAGCACCGCCGATAAAAGGGCAGGGCCCACCCAAACCGAGGGCTTCAGCCACTCTTTTTCGCGCTGCACGTCCTCTTTGGTCATGTTCAGCATCATAATCACGAAAATGATGAGCACCACAATGGCCCCAGCGTAGATGATGATCTCCAGCGCAGCCATAAAGGGTGCGCCAAGCGTGAAGAATACCACGGCCACCGCCATAAAAGACACCACCAGGTAGAGCAGCGCGTGAATCATGTTGTAGCGGGTGATGACCATGATGGTGGAAAGGATGGCAACCGCCGCCGCAATATAAAATGTGAGTTCCATAGGCTTTAAGGTATTAAGCTTTTGATGTCTACCGGAGGGGCTTCGTTTTCGGCCTCGCCCTTGCCTTTGCCGCCAATGGCCATACCAGCCACTTTGTAATAATTGTAGCCCGGATACTTGCCCTCGCTGTTGATGAGCAGGTCTTTCTTTTCATACACCAGGTTCTGGCGGTTGTACTCGCCCATTTCAAAATCAGGGATGAGCTGGATGGCGTAGGTGGGGCAGGCGTCCTCGCAGTAGCCGCAGAAAATGCAGCGCGAAAAGTTAATGCGGAAGAAGTCGGGATAGCGGCGGCCGGCGTCGTCTTCGGTGGCTTGCAGTGCGATGCAGTCTACGGGGCAGGCCACGGCACAGAGGTTGCAGGCCACGCAGCGCTCACCGCCGTCGGGGTCGCGGGTGAGCACGATGCGGCCGCGCCAACGGGTAGGCAGGATGGGTTTTTCCTCGGGGTAAAGTATGGTTTCCCGCTTATGAAACGCGTGCAGAAACGTGAGCCACATACTTCGCAACAAACTAAACATAGCTGCTCCTTTCGTTTTAAGTGTTCTTTTTATACTTGTGCTGTGCCAGGTCAAACCACCCCTAACCCCTCCTTGTCCAAGGCGGGGAATTTTCTTACTTCTTAACTTGAGTAGTTTTGTAGCACAAGTTTACTTTCTATTTTTATTGACCTTTGCTGCAAGCTCGCACCAGCGGTAAGTAACTTCTAAACTCTCTAACTCTTAAACTCCCCAATCACTCATTCACCCAAAGCACCACAGCAGCTGTTACCAGCAGGTTAAGCAGCGTTAGCGGTAGCAGGATTTTCCAGCCGTATTCCATCAGTTGGTCATACCTGGGGCGGGGCATAGAGGCGCGGAGCAGGATGAAGATCATCAGGAAAAAGGCTGTTTTCAGGATAAACCATACCACCGGCGGCAGGAAGTCCGGGCCGAGCCAGCCGCCAAAGTATAGCGTCACTATCATGCAGGAAATCAAGGTGATGCCCATGTACTCCCCGATGAAGAACATGCCGAACTTCATACCCGAGTACTCCGAGTGAAAGCCCGCCACCAGCTCGCTTTCGGCCTCCGGGATATCGAAAGGCAGGCGGTGCGTTTCAGCGATGCCCGCGATGAAAAAGATGACAAACCCGACAATTTGCGGAATGAAAAACCACAGGCCGCGCTGTGCCTCCACAATCTCCACCAGGCTGAACGAGCTGCTCAACAGCACCACACCCATCAGCGAAAGCCCCATGAAAACCTCGTAAGAGATCATCTGCGCCGCACCGCGCATGGCACCCAGTAAGCTATACTTGTTGTTAGAGGCCCACCCACCCAGTATGATACTATAAGCGCCCATCGACGACATGGCCAGGAAAAACAGCAGCCCGATGTTCAGGTCGGCCACTATCACGCCCGGCGCGAACGGGATTACCACAAAACTCATGAGCACGGTAACCACCACAATGGCCGGGGCAAGTATAAACACAGGCTTATCGGCGAAAGGTGGTATCCAATCCTGCTTAAAAAACAGCTTGATGGAGTCGGCGGCCACGATGAACAGTCCCAGCGGACCCGCCCGGTTCGGGCCGTAGCGGTCTTGGAACAAGGCAAGCAGGCGGCGCTCTACCCAGATGAGTGCGGCGGCCACGTTGAGCATCACGAACAGCACGCCGCCGATGATCAGAAAGTAGTTTGGGGCTGCTTCTTCCATTTTATGTCTCGGTTAAGTATGGCCCAGGCGGGTAACTCGGCGAAAGGCACGCCCGGCAAACCGTTTGGCATGCCGGCGGCTCCGCTGGGTATGATCTGGCTTAGTTTTATGGGTAATTGATACACCTGCCCTTCGATGGAAAAGCTGAGGAGCTGGCCCTCGCTTAGCTTCATGCGTTGGGCATCGGTGGCATTGATGGTAACATAAGGCTCGGGAATGCGCTCCCGGATGGCGGCTGCCTGGTTGCTGAGCTCTTCGGAACCAAAGGTATGATGCAGCGGCAGCATGTATAAGTGGCCCTCCAAAGGTATAAATGCCTGCGGCACGGCTACCGAAAAAGGCGCGGTGCCAATCGGTTCGATGAGCCTTACGCCAGGGTCTCCGCCTTTGAGGTGCCCGCCCACTTCCTGCTGGTATTTGTTGGTGGCCTGCACCGAG
Source organism: uncultured Pontibacter sp. (assembly GCF_947495565.1). Classification (GTDB taxonomy): domain Bacteria; phylum Bacteroidota; class Bacteroidia; order Cytophagales; family Hymenobacteraceae; genus Pontibacter. Next base: position 22,541 of record NZ_CANLZM010000009.1, on the reverse strand, counting down.
TTCCAACCCGGCGACCAGAAAAAAGGAATAGCCGATGAAGGCGGCTGGCCACGGTAGCCCTCCATGGTATAAGAAAGCGGCGAATCGGGGTCTTGCGGCGGTTTGGGCTCGCTTACGTTTATATTGGCAAGCATGGAGGTGCGCCCGCTAAAACGGTGCGGCTCGCGCGGTATTTTCTGGCCTGCAATCCGGAAATCGGATGTTGGAGCGGCTTTTTTTATACTTCGCAGCGCCGGAATCTCATCGGTCAGGGCTTTTACAATATCGTCGTAGCCTTGCCAGCTGCTGATCTGTTCGTCGGCCATGATAGTGCCCAGCTCGGCCAGCCAGTGCCAGCTCTCCTGAATTTCCTCGGGCGTGGCGTGTACCTGGAAAAAGCGCTGCGCCCGCCCTTCGTTGTTGATGAGCGTACCGTCGGCTTCCGAGAAAGCGCCGACTGGCAATAGTATGTCGGCTTTTTCGGTGGTGGCGTTGTGTAGATGATCCAGCACGATGACCTGCTCGCAGCGGTCCAGGAACTGCGTTACGCGAGCGGTGCTGGCCCTTCGGAAAAGATCATTCTCCAAGATGATAACCGTGTCGGCGTAATCGTTCAGCACAGCCTCGAAAGCGGATTCCAGTTTGTGGCCGCCCATCAGCGCCAAACCCATACTGTTGCACTCCGGCACCACCAAGCTTATACTTGCAGCTTTCTCGCGCGCAATAAGGGCGTGGGAAATGTTGGCGGCGGCTTTCAGCACACGCTCGTTGCCGGAAGAGGTGCCTGAGATTACCAAAGGCTTATTGGCTTGCATCAGCGCATCGGCAATTTGCTGCGCCAGCGCCTGATCTTCCTCGCTGATGCCCCGTACCTCCGGCGAATCAGGGTGAATCAGATTTGCCACCGCAAAGCCTAGGCGGGCAATATCGTCGGGGGCGTTAAAGTATGTTTTAGTAGCCAGCTCATCGAGCTTGGTCGGGGTGTAGTGCGCCATGAAAAGCGGGCCTTGTTCGGATTGAATTAGCGCACGGGCAGCGGCATCCTGCCATACCGGAATATTGGCTTTCGAGACTTGCTCCAGCATCGGTTTCTGCCGCACCGATTGCCGCACGGCCAAAGCCATCAGCGGCGCAGTATTCGTCAGGTCTTCGCCAAGTATAAATACGGCATCGCACTGCTCAGTCTCCTGCAAGGTTGGCGTGGGGGCAGAGCCTTCGCTAAGTATGTTCAGGGCCAGGTCTACCAGATCGTGGCTGGTATCGGATACGCCATGATGGAAATTATCCTCGCCCACCAGTTTACGCAGCACATAATTCGATTCCAGTGATGCGCGCGGCGAGCCAATACCGATTACCCGGCCAGCTTTGAGGGCGGAGGCGGTTGCTTTCAAGGCGGTGTACTTATCGGTGGCCTCAGGCAGCATCTGGCGCACCAGCGGCATGCGCACGCGGCCCGCACTGTTCACGAACTCATAGCCAAAGCGGCCCCGGTCGCAGAGGAAGTAGCCGTTCACCTCGCCGTTATACCTGTTGGTGATGTTGCGTATGGTGCCATACCTTTCGCCGGCAATGGTGTTGCAGCCAAGGCTACAATGGTGGCAAACCGAAGGAGCAGAGGTTAGATCCCATTTGCGGGTATAGTGCTGCTTCAGGGTTTTATCAGTAAACACGCCTGTGGGGCATACTTCGGCCAGGTTGCCGCTGAACTCGCTCTCCAGCACGCCATCCTCGGCACGGCCAAAGTATAAATGGTTGTGCGCCGCAAACACATCCAGGTCTTTGCCGCCGGCATAGTCTTTATAATAGCGCACGCAGCGGTAGCACTGTATGCAGCGGTTCATTTCGTGGTTGAGGAAGGGGCCGAGGTACTGGTTAATATAGGTGCGCTTGTCGAAGCGGTACTGGCGGTAATTATGGCCGGTCATCACGGTCATGTCCTGCAGATGGCAGGAGCCGCCCTCGTCGCAGACGGCGCAATCGTGGGGGTGGTTGGTCATGAGCCAGCCGATGATGTGCGCCCGAAACTCTTTGGCTTCCAGGTCGGCTATCGAAACACGCATACCCTCGCGCACCTGCTCCATACACGACATAAAGAGCTTTCCCTTGGTGTCGTTCTCGTCGCGGTATACTTTTACGGCGCACTGGCGGCATGCTCCGATCGAGCCCATGGCGGGGTGGTAGCAAAAGTATGGCAGGTCGAGGCCCAGCGAAAGACAGGCTTCGAGCAGGTTTTTTCCGGCTTTTACGTCGTAAGGTTTGTTATCTATGTAGATGGTTGCCATGCAGTGGTTTTGCTCCAGGGACAGTGATGTTCGTGTATATGCCGTTCAAAATCCTCCCTGAAATATTTCAGGGCGCTCTGCAGGGGTTCCATGGCACCGGGGGCAAGCGCGCAAAACGTGTTGCCGGGGCCAAGGTATTTGGTATGGAAGTCGAGGGTGAGGAGGTGCTCGGGCTTGCCTTCGCCGCGATCCAGGGCCAGCAGTATTTTCTCTACCCAGGGCAAGCCTTCGCGACAAGGGGTGCAGAAGCCGCAGGACTCCTGTGCAAAAAAGTGCTGCAGGTTGTGAACAAAGCCAACGGGGCAGGTTTGATCATCCAAAATTATCATAGTGCCCGTGCCCATGCGGCTGCCCGCGTTTTGTATGGACGGGTAATCCATGGGGAGGTCGAGGTGTTCTTCTACTAAGAAATCTGTGGAGGCGCCGCCTGGTAAAAGTCCTTTAAAAAGGTAGCCGTCCTGCATGCCGCCGGCGTGTACTTCCAACAGCTCACGGATGGTGGTGCCCATGGGCAGTTCCCAGCAGCCGGGCGTTTTCACGCGGCCGCTTACGCCGTAAAGTTTGGTTCCGGCATCCTCTGTTAATCCTAACTTCTTAAACCACTCCGCACCCTTATTAATGATGTGTGGAATGTTGCAAAGCGTTTCCACGTTGTTAACGATAGTCGGTTTGCCGAACAAGCCGCTGACCTGTGGAAAAGGGGGTTTTGCTCTGGGGTTGGCCCGTTTGCCTTCGAGGGCGTTGAGCAGGGCTGTTTCCTCGCCGCACATGTAGCGCCCCACACCGGTATGCAGGTGCATTTCCAGGTCGAAGCCGGAGCCAAGTATGTTTTTGCCGAGGTATCCGGCATCGTAAGCTTCGTGTATGGCTTGGGTAATTTCCTTTGCCGCCAGCTTGTAGGCCCAGCGCATGAACACATAGCTTATACTTGCCTGAATAGCATAGGCCGACACAATCATCCCTTCAATCAACTGATGCGGGTTGCCCTCCAGCAGCACGCGGTCCTTAAAAGTGCCGGGCTCCATCTCATCGGCGTTGGCTACCAGGTATTTGGGAGTGGCGGCATCATCTCCCATGGGCACAAAGCTCCACTTCAGACCTGTGTTAAAGCCCGCACCGCCACGGCCGCGCAGGTTAGAGTCTTTTACCAGCGTCTGCACTTCCTGCGGCGTCATCTCTTTTAGCACTTTACGCACCGATTGGTACCCCCCCACTTTCTCATACTCTTGTAAGTTGAGTGGTTTGCGGCCGGGTACAATGTGTTGGGTAAGCGGCTTTTCCATAGGCCCGCTTTTTCGGTTTAAGTATACTTCATCAAAATCTCATCCAGTTGTTCCACCGTTAGGTTGCGGTACAGATCATTGTCAATCATAAGGGCGGGGGCACAGTCGCAGGTGCCGAGGCAGCAGTTTGGGAGCAGGGTAAAGCGGCCATCTGCTGTGGTTTGGCCGTATTTTATACTTAGTTTTTCAAATAATTTATTGCGGATGTCTTCGTAACCCATCACGTAGCAGCTGATGCTGTCGCAGAGCAGAATGACATGGCGGCCCACCGGCCTCCGGAAGATCAGGTTGTAAAACGTTGCCACGCTGTCTAGCTCAGCCGTAGACATGCCCACATAGTCGGCCACATCCTTCAGGCTCTCATCCGACACCCAGCCATGGCTGTGCTGCACGATCTTCAGGGCCTCTATGCAGGCGTTCTTTGGTGTCGGCACCAGGCTTATCTCATGGTCGATCTGGTATTTTTCTTCTGTTGTCAGCATTTTTTAAATTGTTAAATTGCTGATTGTTAAACTTTTGTTTAGTCATGTGCTGGTGCGAGCTTGTAGCTCGTACCTCTATCTTGTGTGCGGTACGAGCTACAAGCTCGCACCAGCGGTGGTGGCAATTGCAATAAGCATAATTTATTTGTATCACTTTCCATATCTAATTTTGAATCCATAATTTCTAATTATCGCGTCACCTGTCAATATCCGCCAGCACATAATCCATGGCCCCAAGTATAGAAAGCAAGTCTGCTACGGTATAGCCTTTGGTGATGTAAGGCAGCATTTGCATGTGCGGGAACGAGGGGGTGCGTATGCGCAGGCGGTAGGGTGAGGTGTTGCCGTCGCTGGTAACGTAATAGCCGTTGGCGCCTTTGGTCGCTTCGATGCAGCTCATAGCTTCGCCGAAAGGCATTACAGGCCCCCAACTCATACCCAGAAAATGTGTGATCAGGGTTTCGATATCGTGCATGGTATTTTTCTTGATAGGCGGCGTAGTGAGCGGATGATCAGCTTTGTAAGGGCCTTCGGGCATGTTTTTAAGGCATTGCTCGATGATGCGCAGGCTTTGGCGCATTTCTGCCACGCGCACCAAGGCACGGTCGTAGCAATCTCCGTTGGTGGCGGTCGGCACGTCAAAATCGAACATCTCATACCCGGAGTAAGGTTGCTTTTTCCGGAAGTCCCATTCAAAACCGCAGGCACGCAGGTTCGGCCCTGTTACGCCCCATTCGATGGCTTCATCCAACGTAAATATGCCGATGCCTTTGGTGCGGGCCTTGAACAGGCTGTTCTTCATCACCATGTTGTCGTACTCTTTCAGCCGCTTCGGGAAGTAGTTGAGAAAATTCTGCACCAGCTTTTCCCAGCCTTTGGGCAGGTCCTGCGCCACGCCGCCTATGCGGAACCAGTTCGGGTGCATGCGTCCGCCGGTGATAGCTTCTACTATATCAAATATTTTCTCGCGATCGGTGAACATGTAGAACACTGGCGAGAGCTGGCCTACATCCTGGGCAAAAGTGCCGTACCAAACCAGGTGGCTGGCAATCCGAAACAACTCGCAGAGCATCACACGGATCACTTTTACCCGCTCCGGCACCTCTATACCGGCAAGTTTCTCCACGGCCATCAGGTAAGCGAGGTTGTTCATCACGCCGCCCAGGTAATCCACGCGGTCGGTGTAGGGGAGGTAGGTGTGCCACGACTGCCGCTCGGCCATTTTTTCCTGCCCGCGGTGGTGGAAACCGATATCAGGTATGGCATCCACAATATCCTCGCCATCCAGTTGCAGCACAATGCGCAATACGCCATGCGTGCCGGGGTGCTGCGGGCCGATATTCAGGAACATAAAATCACTGTCTTCGCTTTGTCGCGCCAGACCCCATTCCTCGGGTTTAAACTGCAGAGCTTCCTGCTCCAAATCCATTTTATCGTCATACAAAGCAAAAGGCCCCATTTCGGTGGCGCGGGCAGGATGCTCTTTCCGAAGCGGATGGCCAACCCAGGTGCGCGGCATCAGGATACGGTAAAGGTGCGGATGCCCTTCGAAGCGGATACCGAACATATCGTATACTTCGCGCTCGTACCAGTTGGCATTTGCCCAAAGTCTGCTTATACTTTGCACCGTCGGGAACTCGTCCCGGAAGCCGACTTTTAGCCGGATAAAGCTGTTGCGCTCGAAAGAAAGGAGGTGGTAAATGATGGTGAAGGCAAAAGGAACGTGCCCGTTCTCGTGTTTGCGGGTGCGCTCGTCGGTGGCTGTTAGGTCGTAGAGTAGGGGGAAAGGCTGCGGAATGTCGTGCTTCAGAAAAGCCAGCACCTCCTTTATTTTGTCGTGCGGCATCCAGAGGGTGAGGATCTCATCCTTTGTGCTTTGCGGCTTAAACGTATCGGTGCCAAACCGCGCCTGCAGTTGCGCTACTATGCTGTTCCCGTTTTCCATGGGTGAATTCTGAAAAATGACCTGACTATGTTACTTCATGCTATACTTCTGTAGTTGGTATTTTATGATAAGTAAAAGTTATGATGTTAAAGTTTATTAAGTTCTGATTTTGATTCTTTAATTCAATTAGCTGAGTTTTGTCTCTTCTCCGCTGGTGCGAGCTTGCAGCTCGTATTTTAAGGTATTATGAAGGTACGAGCTGCAAGCTCGCACCAGCGGAAGCTCGTACCAGCACATGAAGTATTTACCTTCTGCAAACACCAGCACATAAGGCCTTTAACTCCCAACCTCACAAACCCCCTAACTCCTAAGCTCCCTACACTTCATCCGGCGATCGGAACTCCGTCATCTTGAATCTTGCTTCCTGCCGTCTTTCCTTTACATCAATCTTGTTTGGCCGGATCACGCCCTGCTCGCCGATTGTCCAGCTGAGTGGCCTTTTTTCTTTGCCTACTGATTCTGCCAGCAGCATCAGGCCTTCCATAAACGCATCGGGGCGGGGAGGGCAACCGGGTACGTATACATCCACAGGCAGAAATTTGTCCACGCCCTGCACCACACTGTAAATGTCGAACATGCCGCCGGAGTTGGCGCAGCTTCCCATCGAGATCACCCAGCGCGGCTCCATCATCTGCTCGTGCAAACGCTTTATTATCGGTGCCATTTTAATGAAAACCGTTCCGGCGATAATCATCACATCGGCCTCGCGCGGCGTGCCGCGTATCACTTCTGCCCCGAAACGGGCCACGTCATACTTTGGGGTCATGCTGGTGGCCATTTCTACAAAGCAGCAGCTCAATCCAAAATGGAAGGGCCACATGGAGTTTTTACGGCCCCAGGCCAGCAGGTCCTGCATAGTGCTGAGCATCACGCTTTGCTGCACGGTTTCCTCGTAAGAGCTAGTTCCGCTCGTTGCCTTTACCGGATCATCGGGTTTGCTTAGCCACCATTTCATGCGTAATTGTTTTATAATGAAGGTAGCTTGCAAAAAGGTGTATTTTCCTTTGCCTACCAGTCTGTTGTCAATTAAATCAGGCTGCAGGCTTTTGCAGCAGGCGCTTATAGGCAGCCAAAATCTTGCTGCCGCTTGGGCCGAAATCCAGAGCGCCGTTGCGCCACTCGTACACCAGCACCACGGCCAGCATCACAATGAAAACCAGCACGCCCAGGTAACCATACCAGCCCAACTCCCGAAAAGCAATCGCCCAGGAAAGTATAAATACCGTCTCCACGTCAAAAATGACAAAGAGCATGGCCACCAGGTAAAACTGGGAGGAGAAGCGTGTGCGTGCAGAACCTTCGCTAAGTATGCCGCCTTCGTAAGGCTCGCCGGTTGCGCGGTCGTTGTGGCGCTGGCCTAATACGTAAGACAGGCCAAGTATAAGCGCAACCAGGCTTAATACAATAGCGCCATAAACTACCATGGGCCACAGCAATGTTGTGCTTTCACTGGAAGTATCCAAAGTGGTTTCGCCTCCTATCGAATTCTGTGTCTAACTTAAAATTAATCAGAAAATGCTGTGCTGGTATTGCTCAGTGACCTGTAATATAGTGCTCCAGGTTATCAATGATGAACTTTTGTTCCTCGATGATGTACTTTACAATATCCCCAATCGAAACCAAGCCAACCAGCTTATCGCCTTCTAAAACCGGAAGGTGCCTTATATATTTTTGAGTCATCAGCTTCATGCAGCCTTCTACCGTGTCGTCTGGTGTTACGGTAGCGGGGTGCTCACTCATAATCTCACGTACTAGGGTTTCTTTAGAAGCCTTTCCTTTCAGTATAACTTTTCTGGCGTAGTCTCTTTCCGTAAAAATTCCCGCAAACCGCTCTTTATCCATTACCAGCAGGGCGCCCACATTCTTCTCAACCATGTACTCAAGCGCATAATAGACAGTGGCGGATGGATCAACAGAATAAGCGTTATGGCCTTTCTTCTGTAATATATGTCTTACTGTGCCCATAGTTACCTCCTCCTGGTTTTGTGGGTGGGAATATTGAAAGATTAAGTGTGTATACGATTTATTAAAATTTATGGTGTAAAAATTATATATTTTTTATAAAAAATTGTTATCGATTCAATATAGTTTAATATAAGATCGGTTTTACCCCCATTTTTTTGCTGATAACCCTCATTTATCTGTTGTTTACACCATAACTTCTTAATATTATTACGTATAATCGTGTTATGGAAACATTGATTATAGGTTTGGTTCTGGCTCTGTATGGAGTAGCCTACTTCATCTACTACTGCTATGGCAAAGAGCAGCGGCCGCCGCGCAAGCATTACGATCACTACTGGTAATGCCTCATGCGTTAAGCTGGCTTGTGTGACGGGCATATACTTTTTCCTCAGGTTATAGCCTGTAGGCTGTGGCATAATGTGCCCAAAATAAGCTGATATTAATCGTCTAGATAGCCCTACGCAAAGAGCCGCCGTTGTTATTCACGGCGGCTCTTTGCGTAGGGCTATTTTTTGTGTGGTGGTGACAATGTCAAGTATAAGTAACGCTTATCGAGCGCTGCTTCTTAAAGTATAGCTTTTCTCAAATGGCTTCTCTATTTTTATGCAAGGAGTGCTTTGCCCCTGTAGTAACATTCTAAACCGAAGAACATGAGGATTGCCTTTATACTTTTATTGCTGATGAGTATGTATACACAAGTGAGCGGGCAGGAGCGCAAACGGGCAAGAGAATACGGCGTACAAATTGGCGTTTTACCGACAGGCAGGTATAACGCCATAACGGACGTAGCCGGAGTGCGTGTCGGGCAGGTTACGCTGGTGGAGGGGGAGCAGGTACGAACCGGTGTAACAGCCATTCTGCCGCATCCGGGCAATATTTTTCAGGAGAAAGTGCCTGCCGCCGTGTATGTGGGAAATGGATTCGGAAAGTTGGCTGGCAGTACACAAATACTGGAACTCGGTAACCTGGAGACTCCAATCATACTTACCAACACCCTGAGCGTGGCCACCGCCATGAATGCCCTGATAAGCCATGCGCTGCAGCAGCCCGGCAATGAGCAGGTGCAGTCGGTTAATGCGGTGGTGGGCGAAACAAACGATGGCTACCTCAGTGACATCAGGGGCCGGCACGTGAGCGAGCAAAACGTGCTGGACGCTATTGAGAAGGCTGAGAGCGGCGCGGTGCAGGAAGGTAATGTTGGGGCTGGCACAGGTACGGTATGTTTTGGGTTTAAAGGAGGTATCGGCACATCTTCGCGTAAACTTCCTGTTAACTCAGGCGGCTATACAGTTGGGGTGCTGGTGCAGACAAACTTTGGCGGCGTGCTGCAGGTAAACGGTGCGCCTGTTGGCCAGGAGCTGGAGCAGTATTTCATGAACCAGCAGCTAAAAGACAGCGCAGACGGTACCTGTATGATTATAGTTGCCACTGACGCACCCGTAGATGCACGTAACCTGGAGCGTATGGCCAAGCGTGCGATGATGGGGCTGGCTAAAACCGGCGGCATCGCCTCCAACGGCAGCGGTGACTATGTGATCGCCTTTTCCATAAACCCTAAACTCCGTATACCTTACTCCTCTGAAGATAAAACTCAAACGGCACCCATACTTCGTAACGATGAAATGTCGCCCCTTTTTCTGGCGGTGATAGAGGCAACGGAAGAAGCAATTATCAACTCACTGTTTAAGGCCGAAACCATAACCGGCAAGGAAGGGAGAAAGGTAGAAGCGCTGCCACTAAATAAAGTTTTAAAGCTGTTAAAGAAACACCATGCAATCCAACCCTAACTATGCCTACGTGCGCGGCCAGGTGCTGCCCCTCGAAAAAGCTACACTCCACATTAGCGACCTTTCTATACAGAGAGGGTACGGTGTGTTTGATTATTTTAGGGTGCATAATGGCAAAGCTGTCTTTCTAGACAAGTATTTGGAGCGTTTTCATGCATCGGCAAAGGCTATGCGCATGGCTCTCCCAATATCAGATGGCGAGTTGAAGGCTGTTATTCAGGAGCTGATACAGAAAAACAGTATGCCCCTGGCAGGTATGAAGATGATCCTGACCGGAGGCTATTCCTCCAATGGTTACGATCTGGCAGAGCCAAGTTTGGTTATTTTTCAGCAGCCGCTTATACTTCCGGGGGCAGAAATGCTGGAGAATGGCATCAAGATCATCACCCATGAATTTGTGCGGGAGGTGCCGCAGGCCAAAACCATAAATTATACTATGGGCATTCGGCTGATAGACGAGATACGGCAGCGAGGGGCGAGCGATGTGCTTTACCAGCGCAATGGTGTGGTGTCAGAGTTTCCGAGGTGCAATCTTTTTATCGTAAAACAGGACGGCGCTGTGGTAACGCCAGCAGAAAATGTGCTGCTGGGCGTAACTCGCAAAAACGTACTGGACCTGGCCGGTAAAAAATATAAGGCCGCTGAAGGCACGGTTACGTTGGAGGATATATTTCAGGCAAAAGAAGTATTCCTGACCAGCACGACCAAGCGCATTGTGCCCATTGTGCAGGTGGATGAGCAGGTGATCGGGAACGGCAAACCAGGGGAGGTTACGCTCTCGTTGCTGCAGGACCTTATAAGGCTGGAGGAGCAAGTAGGAATGCAATCATAAACCTGAAAACAAAGTATAAATCTGCCCCGGCAAAGGCTCCGGGGCGGATTTATACTTATGAGTGACTCAGCTTACGAACTGCATGATAACATAGAGCATCCTGCTTTCTGGCTGGCCCAGTCGGGTCTGGTTGTAAAGAACTCATCAAACTTATCTGAGTAAGGTTCTTTCAGGGCTTGCTGCAGCTTTTCGAACAAATCCGGTTCTCCTTTCTCCAAACCCTCAATAGCCTGGTGCAGCAGGTAGTTCCGAAGTATAAATCTTGGGTTGGCCTCCCGCATCAGTTTCTGAGAATACTGCCGTGTGATGGTATTCTTGTTAAGGCGGTCCAGGTAATTTACGATCAGCGAATACAGCATCTCCTGCTCCTCTGTACTTAATTCCTTATACAGGCTGGTTTTGAAAAACTCCTTCACTTCCTGCGTGCTGCCCATGTGTAAAGGCAGCTCTATCAGCAACTGGAAGAAAATGGTCATATCAGGTTTTAGGGCGGCAAGCGTTTTCTCAAACTGCGCGATAAGATCTGTGTCAATTTTACTGACGTGGTCCAGCCCTAGTTTTTTACCCATCATCGCATAATATTTGCCCCAGTATACTTCCTTGTAGCTCTCTAATGCGGGTAGCAGCTGGTCTTTTTCTACTAAAGGGAGCAGTGCCGCTGCCAGGCAGCCGAGGTTCCAGTAGCCTATACTTGGTTGCTTGCCAAAAGCGTAGCGCTTGCCTGGCAAGTCAGTGGTGTTAGGCGTAAAGTCAGGGTCGAAGTCGTCCAGGAAAGAGTAGGGTCCGTAATCAATCGTGAGGCCAAGTACAGACATGTTATCGGTATTCATGACGCCGTGCACAAAACCTACGCGCTGCCACTCCACCATAAGGCTGGCTGTTCGCTCCACTATTTCCTTGAACCATGAAATCACTTTTCCTTCACCAGTCAGGTGCGGGTAGTAACGGCTGATGGTCCAGTCCACGAGTTGGCGCAGGTTATCGGTTTCTTTGCGCGCGTTCAGCAGCTCGAAGTTTCCGAAGCGCAGAAAGCTTGGTGCTACGCGCATCACAATGGCACCGGCCTCATAAGCCGCGTTTCCGTTGTAAAACATATCGCGCAGCACGGGCTCGCCGGTAGTAACCAGGCTTAGGGCACGTGTGGTAGGCACACCCAGGTAATGCATGGCCTCGCTCATTAAATACTCACGCACCGAGGAACGAAGCACCGCACGCCCATCTGCGCGTCTGGAATAAGGAGTGGGGCCAGCGCCTTTCAGCTGCAGCTCAAAATACTTGTTATTTGGTGCTTCCCACTCGCCTAAGGTAATGGCGCGGCCATCTCCAAGCTGTCCGGCCCAGCCGCCAAACTGGTGGCCGGCGTAGCAGGCAGCGTAAGGGTGCATGGTGCTGGCTAAGTTGTTGCCTCCCAATATATCTACCTCCTGCTGGCTTACTGGTTTTCCAATGCCAAGTTCTGTTGCCAGTTCTTCTGACCAGGCCAGCAAGGTGACTTTTTCTACCGGAGTTGGGATAGCTTTACTGTACAGCATGCCCGGTGTTTGCCGTGGCGTTAGGTCGCCGCTTTCGTCGCCGGGAAAAGTGCTGATAAATTCCTTTTTATAGTTTTCTGAGCTGAGGCTCTTCATTGTTTTTCTTTATTTAAATGAATGCTGTACCGGAGTAAGCTTGAAGGTAACAGGTACGAGCCTGAATTAGTTAAACTTTATACTTAAAATTCGTTAGCGGGCAAGGTAAAGTTGCCTGCTGCTGCTGCACAAGCCTCTTCCTGAAAAAGTATGGATGCTTTCTGAAAAGCTTTAATATCTATACATGAGATTCGGCTCAAAGTATGATGGCATTATAGTTTGTATGCTTATAAATTTAAACTGCAGGGAGTTGCTTTTAACGCTCAAAGAATATCTAATTAGCTATTGATAACGTATCCACTAACAGATTGATAAAACAGCTATAAAACTATGGAAAATACATTAGAGAACACTTCTCTGCGGGGGCTTCTCCAAGACCCATCCCAACTGACTGACATCATCAAAGATCCTACAAAAGGGCTTGATTTTTACAAAGCGCTATCTGTTAAAGAGCAGCAGTATATTCTGTTTGCAGCCGCTGCTGGCCTTATCGGCTATGCAATTTACTTAGGCAGAAGCGGAAAATAGGTTGGCTGCGTTTAACCTCTTGAAAGAGGCTACGTATAAAGCAGTATACATTTTAAGTTTCCGACCAGACAGGTGATAGCCTGAATAAAGCTTGTAGAAGCTTTGAGTTTTAACTTTTCGTTTGTTTGGAACGCTTGATGGAAAGCCTGCCTTGAGTTTAAGCTTAAGGCAGGCTCTTTTTTGTCCTGATCCTACATCAAACTTACCTTTTCTTTATCCTGAATTTTGGCTGAAAATGCCAATTTTTAGGTGTTTAGGTTGTACCTTAGTGGCAGCAGCTAAGTTTTTTTATCTAACCTTTTATATCCACTGCCGCTGCTGATACTTCTGTTTGTTATGCCTATTTCTATTGTTAGCCAGGGCAGAGACCTGAGTACCTGGGTTAAAGCGCTGAAAGAAAAAAAACCAGACTTGGATGTACGTATCTACCCTGATGATCACCCGCGCGATGAAATCACATTTGCCTTGGCCTGGAACCATCCGCTTGGTGCATTTACACAATTCCCAAACCTGCAATGCATTTCCTCGCTTGGTGCCGGAGTGGACCATGTGCTGAAAGACCCGAATATTCCGGAGCAGGTGCAGATAAGCAGGATCAAAGATAAGAACCTGACAAACGACATGGCGGACTTCTGCCTGGCGCAGGTTCTGAACTATATGCGCGACCTCCACAAGTATAAAACTGCAGAACAAACGCATACCTGGAAACCGCTGCGCTACAAAAATAAAGCAGAGATAACCATCGGCGTGATGGGTGTGGGCGCACTGGGTAGTGAAGTGGCGCGCCGCCTCAGCAGCAACGGGTTTAACGTAACCGGCTGGGCTAATTCTGCCAAGCAGCTGGAAAGTATAAAAGTTTATGCCGGAGCCGAAGAACTTGACTCTTTCCTAGAAACTGCCGATATTCTCATCTGCCTGCTGCCGCTCACTCAGGAAACCGCAGACATTCTGAATAAAGACACGCTCGGGAAACTGCCGAAAAATGCCTTTGTCATTAACGTGGCAAGGGGAGAGCACCTGATAGAGCAGGACTTGATCGACTTGATTGAGAGCGGACATTTAGCAGGGGCGAGCCTGGATGTGTTTCGGGAGGAGCCGCTGCCGGAGAAACACCCGTTTTGGGCTCATCCAAGTATAAAAATTACGCCGCACATCGCAAGTGTTACAAATCCGGCCTCGGCAGTTGATCAGGTACTGGAAAACTATGACAGGCTCCAGAACAGCAAGCCCTTAATCAATCTTGTTTCACGCACCAAAGGATATTAGTATGAACGCATTTCATTATGCTTTTAAGATAAAAGATATTGCCTCTACCAGAAGGTTTTATGTAGATATGCTGGGTTGCCAGGAGGGGAGAAGCACCGAGCATTGGATAGATTTTGATTTCTTCGGGCATCAGCTTTCCGGCCACGTAAGCGATAATATCCCGGAACTGGATTACTGCGGGAAGGTAGACGGTGTGAGCGTGCCGGTGCCGCATTTTGGCTGCATACTGAGTTACGATCAATTTGAGCAGGTGCAGCAGCAGCTACAGCAGCACGATATAAAATTTGTGGTGAAGGCGCATACCCGCTACGAAGGCCAGGTTGGCGAGCAGCGTACTATGTTTGTGCTAGACCTGAGCGGCAACCCGCTGGAGTTCAAGGCTTTTAAAAACCCGGAGGAGGTATTTGCCTCCTAAACAGGCTTACAAGTATAAACTAGCCCTTGCATTTCAGGAAATACAAGGGCTAGTTTTTGAATTTGACGGTAACTTTTACCTCCTGAGGTATAGGTTGTCCGTTTTGTGAGGCGGGTTTCCAAAGCGGGCCTTCCTGCACCAGGCGCAGCGCCTCCGCATCACAGGCTGCGCACAGGCTCTGCTCTACGCGCAGTTGCTGCGGCTTTCCGTCTTCTGCTACGGTAAAGACAATTTTTACCTTCCCCTGCTCCGGAACAGGTCTGCTGTTTTCCTTTACATACTTTTTATACTTGCGCATACCTCCAACTGGTTTTGCCGGAATAATGGCGTGTGCTTTTGCGGTGCCGTAAGCTATCACAACCACTTCGCTCAATGCGCGCTGGTCAGGCGTTAAAGTAATGTCAGCGGAAGTGTCGTTTTGGGCCAGTGCTTTTTCTGCGGTCTCATACCCTATAAAACTAAAGCGCAGCGTTTGCTCCCCATCCGGCGTTGCCAGGCTGTATTTTCCCTCAGCATCCGTTACAGTGCCAATGGCCTTGCCTTTCAGTAAAACCGCTACCCCCGGCAGCGGCTCCCCCTCTTCAGACAGCACCTGCCCGCTCACCTGCTTTTGGTTTAATGAAATTATAGACTTTATAGTGCTGACCCCTCTGATGGTAACTCCCGCCGCTTTGCCCGCCAGCGCTTTGGAAACATCCACAGATTCCGGTGCGAGTGCCATGGTAGGCAGCGGTTTTTTATGAAAAGCAATAGAGTCAATTTCTACTGATTGCTTTTTCTCTACCTTGTCAATGCCTGCAAAATATCCTAGATTTAAAGGTTTATCATCAATAAGAGTATCTTCAGGATACATATCCATGTAAAAAAACTCCTCCTGGTCGTATACTTCCTCCACATCCTGCTTTACCACCGGCGAAGTATACTTTCGTTGAGACTCAACTGCTGCTATACTTGCTTTCGGAATTTGAGGTATGGCCATGCTATCAGCTTCTGTTGCTGCTGAGGGCTGGGAGAGGTCAAGTAGCGGCGCTGCCTCTGGTTCTACCACTGCTTCTTCTTTGGCTATTTCCTGTAGCGCCGGCTGCTGCTCTTTGTAATTATAGTATAGTACCAGCACAGCCGATGCCACCAATATAAGTATGGCTGCGGCGCTTTGCCAGTACAAAGGCGCTGTTTTCTTCTTGCGCTGCTGCACCTTTGCCTGTACACGCTGGTTAATATCGGCTACGGCAACTTTGGTCTTCCCCGCATCAGAGAGCTCCATACCTTCCAGCACATCCGCACAAAGCGCACAACCTAGCACGTGCCGCTCCAGCTGGTGGTGCAGGGCAGCAGGCAGGTTGCCGTGCTGGTACTGCCGTAGCAATTCCAGCGAAGGATGCTCGCCGTCTGGCCAAAGTATATGGTGCTTAGCGTGTGGCATGGTTCTTTTCCATGTAGATTTTAAGGTTGCGCTTCCCGTTTTGGATATAGCTTTTTACTTTATGAAGCTCAAAACCGGTAAGGCCAACAATATCGGCATAGCTCTTCTGCTGCAGGTAAAACAGTTCTACACAAGTATACTGCTCTGCCGGCAGCTGCTGCATGGCTTTCCGCAAAAGCTGTTCCGTTTCCTCGGTTTGCTCTGCCTCTGTAAGATGCAGCGGTTCATTGTTTTCCATAAGCGGAGGCGGCAATTCTTCCCGAAAAACCCCTGTTGCTCCTTTTTGCGCCCGCAGCTTCATCAGGCAGTGGTTTTTGGCGGTGGCATAAAGCCAGCTTTTAAAATTGCTTACCTCATGCTTCAGCAAAGTGGTGGTCAGGTATTCGAAAAGCTGCATGGTGGCATCTTTGCTCTCTTCCTTATCCTTCAGATACTTCAGGCAAACCAGGTATACCATTTCCGAATGTCGCTGGAAAAGCTCGCCTAGGTGCTCCAACTCTCCGCTCTGCCGGTACAGGCGCAGCAGCTCCGCATCCGGTGGAGGCGGCTTGGCGTTGGTGAACAGCTTGAGGAAAAAGGGCAGCATCTGGAGGATCGTTTCCTAAAGAAAGTAAATATTTTTCAGATAGGCTTATGGAAAAGCTATAGGTGCTGCATCCTTTAGGAAACAAAAGAACAAAGCCATGAAAAAACAACTCTACATATTGCTGCTGGCCCTGCTGATGCTTGGGCTGCAGGCGCAGGCACAGTCTGTAACCGTAACAGGAACCGTAACCGATTCCGCAAACGGCACTCCATTGCCAGGGGTGACAGTCACGGAGAAAGGAACGGCATCAGGAGTAGCCACAGATGAGTTTGGCAAGTATAGCCTGCAGGTGAGAAACGAAAAAGCCATACTTGTTTTCCGGTTTATCGGCTACGAGACACAGGAAGTGAAGGTAGGTAAAAAGCGGGTGCTGGATGTGCAGCTTCAGGTGGATAACCGAGCGCTAGAAGAAGTGGTGGTAGTAGGGTATGGAGAACGTAAAATAAGGTTGCGAGGTGTTGCGGCCGGGGTGGCAGTGCAGAAGCATACAAACAGCTATATGGCTTACGATCAGGAGGTGCTGCACAACACCGAAAATTATACTTACCTGAAGGAGAGCACATTTCAGAACGCTAAAAAGTCACCGCTTTCCACTTTCTCTATTGATGTGGACCGTGCCTCTTACAGCAATGTACGCCGTTTTTTGAACCAAGGGCAGAAGCCGCCTGTGGATGCCGTGCGTATCGAGGAAATGGTGAATTACTTCAAATATGATTATCCGCAGCCAACCGCTGAGGTTCCGTTTGCCGTGCACACGGAGCTTTCCGCCTGCCCCTGGAACAAAGAAAACCAGCTGCTGCACATTGGCCTGCAGGGAAAAGAAATAGCAACCGATAACCTGCCGGCCTCTAACCTGGTGTTTCTGCTGGATGTGTCGGGTTCTATGGCCACTCCCGATAAGCTGCCATTGCTAAAGTCGGGGCTGAGCCTGCTGGTAGACCAACTGCGCCCGCAGGATAAAGTAGCCATTGTGGTGTATGCCGGTGCTGCCGGGTTGGTGCTGCCTTCCACTCCCGGAGACCAGAAAGAGAAAATATGGCAGGCACTGGAAAAACTGGAAGCCGGAGGCTCAACGGCAGGAGGCGCAGGTTTAAACCTTGCGTACCAGGTGGCGCAGGAGCAGTTTATGAAAGAGGGCAACAACCGGATTATACTTGCCACCGACGGCGACTTTAACGTGGGCATTAGTAGCGACGGAGAACTGAACCGGCTGATAGAGAAAAAGCGCGAAATGGGTATTTACCTGACGGTGCTGGGTTTGGGGACAGGTAACTTAAAGGACTCCCGCATGGAGCAGCTGGCCGACAAAGGCAACGGTAACTATGCCTACGTCGATAACATACTGGAAGCCAAGAAAGTATTCATCAACGAGTTTGGCGGCACGCTGTTCACCATCGCCAAAGACGTAAAGCTGCAACTGGAGTTCAACCCAGCCAAGGTAAAGGCTTACCGCCTGATCGGTTATGAAAACCGCACCTTGCAGAGCGAGGATTTTAACGACGATAAGAAAGATGCGGGGGAACTTGGAGCGGGCCACACCGTAACCGCCCTCTATGAAATTGTGCCAGCCAGTGCCAAAGGTACACACACAGGATCAGTGGATAAGCTGAAGTACCAGCAAACGCAGCTGAACAAGCAAGCCACTGCCACCGATGAGATCCTGACGCTGAAGCTGCGGTATAAAGATCCGGAGGGGAGCAAGAGTAAATTAATTTCCACCACAGTTTCTGATAAGGCCTCGGCGCTAAAACAAACCTCGAACAATTTTCGTTTTGCGGCGGCAGTAGCCTCCTTCGGTATGCTGCTCCGCGATTCAGAATTTAAAGGCAATGCAACTTATGCGCAGGTGCTGGAGCTGGCGGAAAATGCAGTCGGGCATGATGAAGAAGGATATCGTGCAGAGTTTATACGGCTCGTGCGGTCCAGGGCTTTGCTAAGCGACAGACGTTAATTTAGTGCCATACTTTAAAACAGCGAGGGCAGCTTATAAAGTATAAGTTGCCCTCGCTGTATGCTTGTTAGTATAAAGCTGGTTAAAAATGGCTTTACCTGTTTTTTCTGCCGCGGCCTTTCTGCTGCTGTTTCTTTTGCTTGTTGCGCTCTGCTTTAATCTCCTTAAACTCTTCGTTTGAGACTATAACAGTATAGTAGAGCGAAGAAAGTATGGTAACGTCAGCATCAAAATCATACTCTATACTTAGCGAAAGCTGTTTGTCCGGATTTAAGATATATTCCTCGTCTACTTTATCATATACCTCAAATTCATACTCGCCTTCTTTCAAAAGTTTGTTGTTGATGCGAGCCAGGCAATCGCCGGTAATCACGAGAGGCGTATCCAGCTCATCCTCAAATTCGAAGGGCTGATAAAAGCGGCCATCCTTTTTGTGCGTAACGTATTCCACTCTGCTGATGTGCAGCTCAATTTCGCTGTTACGACTGTCTCTGGTGTTCTTTATATCGAGGATGTTTCCGATCAACTTCATATAATTTTGTGCTTTACAGGTACAAAGGTAATCAATAACAAGCTTAAAGTATGGAAAAGCTGAAAGATGTCCCAGCTACCTTGGCTGTAAATCTTAGGTTCGGATACTTTAATTGCCCGGTTTACTTTCTAAATTTACAAGATGCAAACACCCAAATTATACATGCTGATGCTTGGCTGCACACCAGCTGGCAGAAACACCGAGCAACATGATGTCTTTTTCAGTATTGCCAATTCCGTTAAGGAGCTGGTGCCGGAAATAAAGGCTTTTTGGCTAGAGGCAAAGGGAGAAATACATGTGGATGCCTGGCGGGAAGTGACGCAGGTAAACGGCTACAAGATAACCGTAGTGCCCAAAGAGGCCGCTGAAAACAATGCGGAGTCTGCTAAACTTTTTTTCCTGAACCTGGGCGGCTATAAGCCGGCAGAGTTTGATGAGTTTCATTATAAGATGCTGGCAGTGGCACAAAATAGCGCAGGTGCTATAAAGCAGGCCAAAGAAACGGCATTTTACAAACATACCGGCTTTAAAGGCGCAACCTCACACATTGACGATAAATTTGGTGTAGATGTGGATGACCTGCACAAAGTACAGGATATTCTGCCAGCATCTGCCAAGCAGAAGTATAGCCTGCAAATAACCGCAGCTCAGGCTGAGGCTGAGGACGAAATGCACCTGGGGTACTTTCAGCTGCACAAGCTGTAGCAGCCTTAGCGTAGTTATACTTGCCGTTGTTGCTGCTGTTTATAGTTGCTTCTGTTTTTATACTTGCTCCCCAGATTTTGGTGCAAGTATAAACATGCTTTACGTTGTTGCGTTAGTATAGGGAGTAATTTTCGAATCAAAAATAAAAGCTATGAACAGAAACTTTGAGCCTAACAACGGACCTGATAAAAACCATTACGCCGATTTTGATGAGCACGGCAACCCGCGCACAGGCAATACAAACAGCCTTTCCCGCTACAACGCGGAGAAAGGTTATTCGTCTTTTGGCCAGCACCGGGAAAACGACCGCTATGGCAACCGCGACACCAACGCCGCGCATGCATACGGCGATTATAGCAGAGGCACACGCTATGGCGAAGGTGGCAGCAACGAAGGCGGCGGCTCTTCCTACGGGCATTCATACTATGGCCTATCCGGCAACCAAGGCCCCCGCATCACGCAGCACGACAGGCGCTGGTCTGATAGCAGGCAATACGATGCGTACGCCGATAACGAGCACAGCCGTACCCGCGATCAGCGATTTAGCGATAGCTTTGGGCGCAGCAGCGATGGTGGTTATATAAACGAAGACAGAAACAGCAGGTATAACCGCAACTACAACGACGACAGCTACCAGGGCTCGGACTACAGAAGCCGGGAAGGCCGGAACACAGGCTATGACCGTGGCTTTAGCGACTACGGCGGCACTGGCTACGGTTCCACCCCTTACAATAACCGCGATCTGGATCGCGAACGCAGTGCCTACAGCCGTGGCAATCAGCCTCAGGAAGACCGCCGCTACTCGGAGCGAGAACAGCACAACCGCCGCTACAATCGCCATCAGGATTGGTAGACGGTAAAATTAATTTACATAAATAACAGAAGCAGCCGCTTGTATATAATGCAGGCGGCTGTTTCTGTTTTAACCATCAAGAAATGCTTCATCTATACTTTAAAAGCACTTAGTAGCACTTAAATTTTAAAAGCGAAGAGTAAACTGCCCTTACTATAAAGTATAAGTGGCATTAAATGCTTAAATTTTGGGTATGAAATTTTCTACATATAAAACTTCCCTTGTACTGGCGTTTCTGCTGGTTTATACTTGCGCAGTTGCTCAGAACTTGCCTCAAAACCTTGCTGCCGCTTTTAGTAAGTTTGAGCAGGACCCACAGCTGCAGAATGCCATAGCATCCTTATATATAATAGACGCAAAAACCGGGGAAGTTATTTTTGACCGGAACAGCAGGGTAGGGCTGGCACCCGCATCCACCATGAAAGTAATTACCAGCATCAGCGCCTATGAGTTATTGGGTAGCGGGTTCAGGTATAAAACAGAATTCGCATACAGTAAAAATAACGGAAAGGCTGAGCTGATCATACTTCCGAGCGGCGACCCTACTTTAGGCAGTTGGCGTTGGGCTGAGTCAAGAGAAGGAAATGTGTTGAAAACTCTTACTATAAAGCTGCAGCAGACAGGCGTCAAATCCTTTGATAAGGTGATTGTCGAGAATGAGGGCTGGAACGATGAAACTGTGCCGGACGGCTGGATGTGGCAAGACATCGCCAATTACTATGGCGCAGGACCTGCCAAACTTAACTGGCGCGAAAATCAGTATGACGTTATCTTAAAGTCTGGGAAGCGCATCGGTGATCCGGTTGCTGTGGTAAAGACAGTCCCGGAGATGAACGGGTATGAATTAAACTCTGAACTTACCTCAGCTGCAGCCGGCACCGGCGACAATGCTTATATCTATTTTCCGCTCAGCACCTCATCCGCCACTATAAGAGGCACTATTCCGGTAAACGAAAGCAGCTTTAAAATTTCAGGTGCCATGCCGGCGGCAGGCAAACAATTTATAAGTGTATGGGCCGATACGCTTCAGCAAATAGGTATACAATTGCCTAAGCAGCTGGTGGAGCAGAATACTAAGTTGCCTCAGCGTAGCTATACTACCTTCCATACTATCACATCACCACCGCTGGATAGCATCATATACTGGTTCAATAGGAAAAGCATAAATCTGTACGGCGAAGCCTTAGTAAAAACTATTGCCTACCAGCACACCCAGAGCAGCAAGACAGATGAAGGCTTGGATAAAATCCGTACGCTCTGGAAGCAGCACGGCATTCCGGAAACAGAATTAAGTATGGTAGATGGCTCAGGACTATCGCCGCTTAACAGGGTAACAGCGCATACGCAAGTAAAGCTGCTGCACCACGCCAAGAACCAGCCCTGGTTTAACGGGTTATATACTTCGCTACCTATATATAATGGTATGAAAATGAAAAGCGGGACCATAAGAGGCGTCAAAGGCTATACAGGTTACCATAAAAGTAAAGACGGTAAGGAATATGCCTTCTCCTTCCTTGTAAACAACTACAATGGCTCTGGTGCCTCACTCGTTCAGAAAATGTATAGAGTGCTGGACGAACTAAAGTAGACTACTCGCTCTTTACATAGTCGTCTTTTATTACAGGTTTGCTTCTATATATTACATCGAACTACTGCATCATATTTACCACTCTATACTATATAAGTATGGGTACTGATTGATAAGGCAATGCAGAGAGCTATTTTAGAGGCAGTGAAGTATGATATATGCAAACCTAGTAAAAGGGGGGAGTAGTATGAATCATTGTATAAGATCAAGAGATGAAAAGCAACAAAAGCATAATATAAAGCTGCATGGCTGCTCAGGTATAGAAGTCGCAGTACACAGTATATAGTATGATGGTTAAGAAATATGAAGTACTTCTAAAAGAATAAAGCAGTTTTGATGAACTCCAACAAGCTATAATCTTGTTGCCTCTAAGCATAGAGGATTAATGATTAAACTTTTTCTCCTTGTCTTTCAGCGCCTTGCGTGCCTCAGTCAAGTTTTTTTGGGTGGTGGTGTTGCGGGGGCGGGATTTTTGCCTACTTTTGCATCCCGGTTCAGCAGGGACGGGGCA
>NZ_CANLZM010000008.1 GCF_947495565.1 uncultured Pontibacter sp. | reverse complement strand
CATAAGTCTGCAAACTTTTCTTACCTGAACAACCGGCACCTGCTTTTTTATTCAATCAAATCAAAACAGCCTCTAAGGGCGCTCGCCCAGGTAGTAAGCTCCGGCCCCAAAGTTAAGGCCCTGCAGCAGGCCGTGGCTGATAGTGTAGTTGGCGTAAGCGTTAAAAGTATGCTTGGGCGTGTTGTTAGGCGCTGAACCCGGCACAAAAGTAGTGTGGTCTTTGTACTGCGCGTCGATGTAAGCATAGCCGGTTACAATCTCCAGGTTCTCCAGCACGCGGCCTGTCAGTTCTACCTCCACGCCTTTACGCTCGTCGTTGCCGCCTTTTATGTAGTAGCCCGTCTCCAGCACAGTACCGTTTTCATCTACGGCAAAGGCTTTCAGGTTCATGTCTTTGTTGTTGATTTGGTAGAAGGTCAGGTTAAAGCGCAGGCGGTTGTTCAGCCACTCAGACTTAATGCCAGCCTCAAACTGATCAATGCGCTCGGCACCCAGCGGGTCACCGTTTACGTCTACCACAGCGGCAGAGCGCGGGTTGGTGCTGTTGGTGTAAGAGCCGAAAATGTTCAGGCCGTCCTTTACTGTAAACATCACACCTGCCAACGGATTCCAGAACGAGGAAGTGGCGCTGCTCTCCCCGTCGCTTCTGCTCTTGGTGGTGCTGTAGCGTACGCCGCCGTATACCCTTGCCCAGTTTGTCAGCTGTATCACATCCTGAAACGTGGCGCCGAAGCGGTGGTCGTAAGACTGTGTACCGCCGGTGCGCTCAAAAGCAGGCAGGTTCTCCGGTAAAGTATGCGTAACCGTAGCCGGGTCAAAAACATTTATCTCATCTACGGCAATAGAGTTAAACGTAGGCTGAAACAGGTCGATGTAGCGGTAATCGGCACCCACCTGAAACGTATGGTTTATGCTGCCTGTCTGTAGTTTGCGGCCTACAAGGTCCAACTGCAGCACGGTGCTATTGTCTTCGCGGGTGGAGTTGTGGGCGATGGAGCGCTTGTACCAGTTTACCTGGTCTACGTTTATGCCGTTTGCCTCATCCTTCTTCAGTGCTGATAAGCCTGTTTTGATAGCGTCTGAATCATAGTTCGAGTTGAATAAAGCAGCCCGCAGGTACAGGTTGTTTGTCAGGTTGTAGTTATAGCGTGCAGTGTAAGTACTATGCCTGGTGTCTGTTTTATCAGACTCAAAACCTAAGTATCTATCAGATGGCAGGTCGTAAATCTGGTTTTCTTGGTTGTTAACAGACAGGTTTACAGTGCCTGGGTCAATGCCCTGAGCCTCGTTAAAATAGTCCATTTCCAGCGTTAAAGTGCTGCGGGCGTTCGGCCTCCACTCCAAAGACGGGTTGATGTAGAAGGACTCGTTGCTCATGTGGTCGCGGAACTTGCCGCCGTTTTCGTAAGCGCCATTCAGGCGAATGGCTACTTTGTTATTCTTGTCCAGCACGCGCTGCACATCAAAAGTAGGTCTTATTAAGCCCCAGCTGCCTGCGCGTAGCGATAAGCTGCCGGAGTTCTCGAACTTAGGTGTTTTAGTAACGATGTTCACAATGCCGCCCGGGCCGCCCAGGTCAGTGGAGGCACCCATGGTAATAGAGCTGGCACCTTTCAGCACCTGTACGCTCTCCACGCCCTGCATATCCGTAGAAAAACCCTGGCCACGGAAGTCGGTCATTACGCGCACGCCGTTCTTAAGGGTAGGTATGCCGCGGAAGCCGCGCGAGGAGATACTCTCTTTCACGCCACCATAAGTAGCGTAAGTATAAACACCCGGTACGTTGCGCACTCCCTCAATTACAGTAAGCGCACCCTGCTGCTCAATCAGCTTCTCCGAGATAACGGATATACTTTGGATCTGCTCGCTTGGCTTCAGCGGAAGGCGGGTAATGGCATCCAGCTTCTCGGGCTGCTTGTCTCTTACCCCAAACACCTCTACCTCCGATACCTGGTTGGCTTTTGGCGTTAGCGTAAGCGTAATTTCTTTTGTGCTGCCCTGCGCAAGCGTAACGGTTTGGGGCTTGCTGTCGAAGCCAATGAGCATGGCGCGTACCTGGTAGGTGCCGCTGGCTATGCGGCTTATTTCAAACTGACCTTCTTTATCTGTAACAGTGCCATAACGCGTGTTCTCCAGCACTACGCTGGCTGAGGGTACAGGCTGCCCGTCTTTACCAATTACTGAGCCTTTTAGGGAGTTTAGGTTTTGCGCCCACACCAGTTGGCTGAGCAGGAGCATTAAAACGAGTAAAGTATACTTTATAAACATATAGCTGTTGAGTTTATGGCGGCTTTAGAAATTTATCTCTATCACCACTGATTTTATTTAGACTAAATACAAATAGTGGCACAAACATAACTGGAGAATGTCAAAACATCAAAATATATTTTATGAAATATTCAGAAAAGAAAGATTTGCTTGGCGTATGGCTAGCTGAAACCGGTTAAGGTATGGCCGTGATTAGTTAACAAAAAGTGCCTTGGCGCGTTAGTTAGGTAAGTAAATGTTAAACCATACAAACAAACTTAACAATGGCTAATAAATTAGAAGGAAAGAAAATAGCGATACTAGTAGAAGAAGGATTTGAACAGGTGGAGCTTACCAAGCCGCTGCAGGCACTGAAAGACGAAGGGGCCGAAGCGCATATAATCTCGCCGAACCAAAACAACGAAATCAAGGCCTGGAACCACACCGACTGGGGCGACAAGTTTAAGGTTGATAAGAAGCTGAGTGAAGTAAACGCAGAAGATTATAACGGCCTGCTGCTACCCGGCGGCGTAATGAACCCCGATAAGCTGCGCACTAACAAGGAAGCCGTGAGTTTTGTAAACAAGTTTATGGAAAGCGGTAAGCCCGTTGCCGCAATCTGCCACGCCCCCTGGACGCTGATAGAAACAGGCAAGGTAAAAGGCAAGAAAATGACGAGCTACCACACCCTACAAACCGACCTTAAAAATGCCGGTGCCGAGTGGGTAGATCAGGAAGTGGTGGTAGACAATGGCCTTGTTACCAGCCGCAACCCGGACGATATACCGGCCTTCAACAGAAAGATGGTAGAAGAATTTGCCGAAGGAAAGCACGACCGCTAACCGGTTTATATTTATACTTAATACCTGAAAACAAGCCGCACTTTATACTTTAAAGTGTGGCTTGCTTCGTTTAAAAGCTCTAGCTGCAGGTTATGAAAAGCCCAACTCCCTAACGGGTTTATACTTGCTGCTGCTATTATTGCACCATTCTGAAGAGCGGATCGGCGTATTTCTCCAGCAACACCACCAGCACCAGGTCCAGCAGGAGCAGGAACGTGCCCTGTAGTATAACCGATTGGCCCCAGCCCTGCAGCTGTTCAGTTTTAACTGCTGAGCGAGAGCGCTCTTTCAGGTAAGCGCCCAGCACAATGTACCCAAAGTCTAGGCCCACGTTCAGGTATATAATCTTCTTAAAAGTATCGTGCAGCTGCAGGCTTTCAGCCAAGGTAAGCGCAGTATTATCTTTAGATACAATGGCATACAGCGCAATACTGGCGATTATCAGGTTTACGATGTTCCAGTAAACGTTCATCTGGTAAAAATACTTCCGGCTGCGGGTGGCCTTCGTCAGCCTAAAGCTGCTGAAAAGAATGTTCAGGATGGCCCACCCGCCAAGTATCAGCATACCTGTTTCCAGCATGCCCGCCTGTTCCTGGTTAAGCTGGCTCAGGCTTTGGCTTTGGGCGCTGGCTGTGAGGCTAAGAAGTAACAGGGAGAGCAGGTAAAGGTATTTTCTCATGGGTAAACAATGGCTTTATGAGTAGGAACGCATAAAAAACAGCTTTAGCATATTGGCGCTGTGCTTTGTGCCTGTGGCCGCATGGCTGATGCGGGCAAATAGCTAAGTGCTAAGGTTTTCGGGATACAGCTGTTATGTCCAGGCCAATGTTTACCTCCGGGCGGATGGTTTTGTCTCCTAAAGAGTTGTCGGAGCGGTATACAAGGCCCCATTGGGTACGGTCTATGTTAAAGTTGGCCTTAGCGTGCAGCAGGCTATCCTCCAGCGTTACGCGTGCCGGAAACGAAACGCTTTTAGTCTGGCTGCGGATGGTGAGGTTGCCGGTAATGCGGTGCGACGGGTTTTTAATGCGCAATTCGCTGTACTTGGGGCTGATGTTGCTGCTCTGTTCGGCGGTACTGTCGTAGGGAGCAATGCCGGTAAGCTCAAATGAGGCATTAGGATAACGCTCGGTATCAAAAAAGTCGGCGGAGCGCAGGTGCTCGGTCAGTTTTTGGTTGCCCTTTTCATCAATTGTCTTGTCTGCTGAGCGCACCGTTACCATGTTCATACTTATGTTGCCGCCGGTTACAAGCCCATTCGTCATGTAAAGCTCGCCTTGCTTTACATCGATGATGCCGTTGTGGCGGCCTGTCATCTTTGCCCCGATCCAGGTAATCTCGCTGCGGGTAGTGTCTATGATAAACGTATCGGTTGGTACCGCGCGCGCTTCCTTCACCACGGCATCACCTATCTTTGCCTCATCGGTTTTCACGGTGGTGTCGCAGGCGCTGCCCATAAAAAGTAGCACGCCCAGCTGCAGGATCAGGTATCGGAAGTTTTTGCCCATAAAGTTGCTTTGGGTTGATAAAAGCTGCCAACGAGGCGCATTTTAACCTTGTGGTACGCTTGCAGGCGCAAAAACGATATAGTTTATACTTTGCAGAAGGCGCCAAAGGATAAAAGAGCCGCGCGGTTGCCGGCTCTTTTATACTTTTACGGCAGCGTTAATTTGTTAGAAACTTATACCGAGGTATACTTGAATGACGCCGTTCTTAATATTCTCATCAATACTGTTGCCGCTGCTGTTTTCTTTGCGCAAATCCCCGAAACTATGCACATAGCGCGTTCCCAGTCTAAATCGGTCTAAGCTGCCTTCCAGACCTGCCGACAGGCCATAGTCAAACGTGTTGTACGGTTCCAGGTCAATCTCTTCGTCCTCCACCTTGCCCGAAACCATGATGCCCACTTGCGGGCCAAGATGCACGCTAAAGTTATCGGAGATGTTAAACACCGCCAGCACCGGCACCTCCAGGTAGTCCAGCCTGAAAACAGAATCCTGGCGCTCGTAGCCTTTGCGCGTGTACAATAGCTCCGGCTGCAGCGAGAAGAAATCATTAAAGCCAAACTGGGCAAAAACACCCGCATGAAAGGATGTGTGGCTGTTAGTGGAGCCAAACTTGTCTTTGTCGCTGCCGTGCACACTGGCAAAATTAACACCGCCTTTTATACCTATACCCGAGTTGGGCGACCGGCTCAGTAGGTTATGGTTCTGCTGAATATCGCTGGAGATGTCCTGCGCAGAGCTACTTACTGCCCAAACCATAAGAAATGCTGCGAATAAAATCTTTTTCATAGTTTTCGATTTAAAGCTCACGCTCTTCAAAAGAGCTTATATGGGGTTTATACTTTCTTTTAGCTTTGAGGTTATGCTGTGGCAGAGGAAGAGAAGCGGGTGAAGTAGATGTTTTGGCCTGGTAAGCTTTGCCTGTGATTAATTGTGCTTTTCTGTGAATATGAGAAATTATATTATAGCTGCTGATCAGTTCAATGGCGTTTATGGGTGGTGTGGATATATTCTACATTTCTGCTGTTTTCACTAGATTATTAGGAAAATTAGAACTTCTTCACAGGGAATCAACAGGAATTGGTGGATAAACCTGTGTAATCAACATAGTTATCCACAATTATGTGCGTAAAAACAACTGAAATTCACACAGCCGACCAAAATTTAAATTGGTTGCATAAGTTATCCACGTCTTTCTATATAGTTATTGCTAATTGTACTAAATTGCTTTAGGTTTTATGTAAAGTATAGCTGCTTTTATACCTGTTCTGCTAAACCTTGCCAGCATTATTATTGTTAGTTTTGTGCTATGTTAAAGATTGCCTGGTCCGAGATTTTTGCCCACAGTTTGCCCGAAGGCCACCGTTTCCCGATGGCGAAGTATGATCTGCTGCCCGAGCAGCTGCTGTACGAGGGCACCATCACACACGAAAACTTGTTTGCGCCGGAGCCATTGGCCGAGCGGTTTATACTAGACACCCACGACGCTGATTACTGGCACCGCCTGCACAACCTGCAGCTTACGCCTTCTGAAATCCGGAAAACGGGCTTTCCGCTGTCGGAGCAGTTGGTGCAGCGCGAAATCGTGATTATGAACGGAACGGTACAGGCCAGCCTGTTTGCGCTAGAGTTTGGCATCGGGATGAATATTGCCGGCGGCACGCACCATGCCTTCACCAACCGTGGCGAAGGCTTCTGCCTGCTCAACGACATTGCCATTGCCGCCAATCACCTTATCAAGTATAAAAATATAAACAAAGTACTGGTGGTGGACCTGGATGTGCACCAGGGCAACGGCACAGCGCAGATTTTTGAGCATGAGCCACGCGTGTTTACCTTCAGCATGCACTGCGGCCACAACTATCCTTTCCACAAAGAGAAATCGGATTTGGATGTGCCTTTGGAAGAGGGTACCGATGACAAAGCCTACTTAAAGCTGCTCCACCAGCACCTGCCGCGTCTTTTTGACGAGGTGCAGCCGGAGTTCGTGTTCTTCCAGTCGGGGGTGGATGTGCTGGCCACAGATAAGCTCGGCAAACTAGGCATGACCCTGGAAGGCAGCAAAGCACGCGACCGTGCCGTGCTGGAGCTGTGCCGCAAAAATAACCTGCCGGTAACGGTAAGTATGGGAGGCGGCTATTCTAAACAGATCGCGCACATTGTGGAGGCACATGCCAATACCTTCCGGCTGGCACAGCAGCTGTGGTTTTAGTTAGAAATTTAGAAATTTAGAAAGAGGGTGTTATAACACGCCGTGTAGCAAGCAACTGCTCAACAATCAACTACTTGCCAATCCATCAATCCCGCTTACGCAGTTTGTCGTCTTTATCTCTTTTAACAGGGAAGATCAGGCGAAGCATAAAGTAGATAATTGGAGCAAGCGCAAGTGTTAAAATAACGATCAAGATTACCTTCAGCGCCTTGAAAAAGAGCGAGATGGCTATAGCGGAAAGGATAACGGAAACAGAGAAAAGTATCCAGAAGTTAATGGTTTTTTTGCTCATGACTATGCTTTTGAGTGTGGTGCTAAGGTCAATGTTCGCCGGTGGCATTCCGAATGACATACATAAAGTGCGGAAACAGAAGAATCATTAACTCTGGTAGCGTAGGCATCGCCTCCTTTTTGATGAAAAAGATAAGCATAAGCAATGTATAGGCAAGTATCAGCCATAATTGGAGGCGCAGAGACAGAAATTTATTCATCGGCTTTTTCTTTAAATATACAAGTATTAATGTATAACTATACTTTGTGCAGCAGCAGTTGCCACCTGAAAGCCCACATCCAGCGAAGTTCATACTTCGTGATGCCTGCCTGCTGCACCAGTTGCTCCAGCTCCTGCCTCCGGAAAGCCCGCCACACCGATAGCGGCGCATCATTTTTGATAAGGTGTGAACGGGAGAAAGCCGCCGTAATATACTTGATGGAATAATAGGCCAGCCAGTGCCGGTGCAGGTCGTTGATGATAACAGCTAACTGCGCCTGCTGGTGCAGCTGCCTGAACATGCGGGCCAGCTGCGAGTCGGTAAAGTGGTGGCAAAAGAGGCTGCAGACCACTACATCATACTTCTGTAAGGCAAATTCTTCTGAGAAAACATCGTGCTGCTCTACCTGCACCTCCGGGAAATCGCTGCAGCGGCGGCGGGCGTACTGCACCATAAAATCGTTGGCATCCACGCCAATCAACTCCACGTTTATACTTTTATTTCGCGCCCAGCGAGCTATACTTTTCAGGGTGTCGCCGCCGCCGCAGCCAATATCGGCAATACGCAGGCGTTGCGGCTTATGCTTTTTCACCAGTTTGTCGAGGGCGCTGAGTACCACTTTGTGCCCACCAAGCCAGTCGTTAATCACTTCCAGCTCATCGAGGTTACGCCGCAGCTCCTCACCGCTCAGCGTTAGGTCATCCAGTAGCTCCAGCTCGTTAGACCGTTGCCTCAGCATGTGCATAGTGTACTTTTAGTAACATCGATTCGAGGGTAAGGCCGGGGCCAAAGGCAAAACTCAGCACCGGCTCGTCCTGCTCCTGTGGCGTGAGCGTCTGCATCAGCTCCTTCAGCACAAAAAGCACCGTAGCCGACGACATGTTGCCGAAGTCGCGCAGCACCTGGTAAGCAAAGCGGTTGTCGTGGCGTGTCATGCCAAGTTCCTGCTCTATCACTTCCAGAATGCGCCGCCCGCCAGGGTGTATGGCATATAGGTTTATTTCTGAAGCCGTGGTTTTCAGCCCCTGCAGCAGCCGCTCCGTCAGTTGCTTTATACCTTTCTTGATGAGGTCGGGCACGTAGGAGGAGAGCGTCATCTCGAAGCCGGTATCGCCAATGTGCCAGGCCATATCGCGTTTTCCTGCCGGTGCCAAATCGCAGTGAAACGACTGCAGCTCCAGGCTCACCTGCCGGCAGGGTTGCCCCTGCATCAGTACTGCCGCCGCGCCATCACCAAACAAGGCATTCGACACCAAATGGTCTTGCTCCGGATTTTTCTGGAAATGGATGGTGCAGATCTCTGTGCAAACCAGCACCACCTTCGCCTCCGGGTCT
This sequence comes from uncultured Pontibacter sp., assembly GCF_947495565.1. Taxonomy (GTDB): domain Bacteria; phylum Bacteroidota; class Bacteroidia; order Cytophagales; family Hymenobacteraceae; genus Pontibacter. Next base: position 208,651 of record NZ_CANLZM010000008.1, on the reverse strand, counting down.
GCCTTGCAAATGGCATCCGCCAGTTTAATAGCGTTAAAGGCGGCATAGCATCCCATAAAATTTACGGAGGTGCGCTGCACGCTCGGAGACAGACTGAGCCGCTCCACCAGCTCAATATCCAAACCAGGTGCATACATGCCCGTGCAACTCACCGTTATCAGGTGCGTCAGGTCGCTAAGCTGTGTAGGTCCGGCTTGCTCCAGGCAGCTTCGGATGGCCTCTTCGGATAAATCTACAGCGTGTTTGCGGTACTCGCCCATGCGCTGCTGCACCGTCGGGAATGGCTCCAGTGTAGGAGTATTGGGGTAAAAGGAGAAATTGCCGTTTTGGCGGGTGTAGTCTTCCAGCACACTGTAGCGCTGCCCGATGCCCGATACCCGGTATAGCGCCTTTAACTTGCGGGTGTCCTGCTCGCCGAACTGCATGGCGGCGGCCATAAAGTCTGCTACCTGCATCTGCGGTATTTTGTGCGGAGGGTTGGCCGTGCCGATGGCGCAAATGTAGCTTTTCATGTAGTAGGGGTTGCAGGTGTAAAGCTTGGGTCTATAGCTTATAAGTTTATAGTTAACTAAGGAGAGCCGCAATGGTTTTAGAGCGGCGAGTTATTGTGTTACTACGCCTAAGTACGGAAGCAGCAGTTTATTAGATGTGAGCGAGAGCAGGTAGTGCTTCAGAAAGGCTTGCCGTGGGTTTGGCGCATGATGAGCCGCACTGCGGGAGGTACCGTTTTCAGCAGCCCCACTGCCGCCTCCGACAGCAGCGGCCCTCCAAAAAGCTGTTGCACCGTACGGCCCAGGCGCAGGCGGCTGGCAAACTGGTTCTGCCAGGCTAAAGTATACTGCTGCTCCAGCTCCTGCCGGCTGCGGCCTCCGGCAAAGTATAAATGCGTTTGGTCTGTGGCGATTTTAGCTGCGTGTATGGCCATGGCCATGCCGTTGCCGCAAAGCGGGGTAATCATACCGGCTGCGTCGCCGCACATCAGCATGTGGTTTTCCACGCAGGTTTTGGTGGCAAAAGAGATTTCGTTGATAACCTCGGGCTGTGGGTAGAGAAACTCAGCTTCCTCAAAAATGCTGCGCAGGTGCGGGTTGCGGTAAAGTATGGCTTGCTCCATGGCAGGAATAGAACCGTGCTTTTTTAAATTGTCTCGGGTGGTGAGGTAGCAGAGGCAGTACTTGCCGTCCTCTATGGCCGAGGTGCCGGCATAGCCGTCATTAAAATTGTGCAGCGCAATCAGATCGCGCGGAAAATCATACTTGATGTGATACTTCACCCCAACGTAAGGCGACCGTGCTTTAAAGAAACCGCGTTGCAGCTGGCGGTCCAGGTTGGAGCGTTTTCCGAAAGCCCCGATAACTACCTGCGCGTTTATACTTTTGCCGTTAGAAAGATGCGTTGTAAACTCATTTTGATCAAAATTGACCTGCTGCACCGTTTGCTGCAGTACAAATTCTACTCCCTGCTGCTGTGCCAGCTCATAGAGGTAGTGGTCTAAGGTATAACGGCTCAGTCCGAAACCGCCTAAATCCAATTTTGCATGAAGCGCATTGCCGGTAGGGGAGGTGAGCATAAACCGGCTGATGCGGGCTGGCGCAAGGCGGCTAATCTGTACACCAAGTCTGCGGAGGTACGGCAGCGCCTCGTTGGAAATATATTCCCCGCAAACCCTGTGGAACGGATAAGCCTTTTTCTCGACAAGCGCCACCTGCAGCCCAGCCCTTGCCAGCCCCAGAGCACTTACCAACCCGGCAAGTCCGCCGCCTATTACCACAACATCTTTTTTTTTCAAGCTGATAGTTCTTTTCGAAATAAAATTTATCCTATTTGTAGATGCTAAATTTAGTGAATAGCCCTTTTTTGAGGGGTATAATACAGGAACAAAAAAACAGCCTGAGCGTTTTAATAATGGAATGACTTTTGTCTTATACTTTTAGGTAAGAATTTCGATACAAGATTTATATGAAGCAAATTATACTTTCCCTGTTTACATGTTTTGCTGTGCTGTTTGTGCAGGCGCAGACCAAGCCTCCTGTGCAGGTGCAGGCTACGCAGCAGCAAACAGATAAAAACCCGCTTGGCCTTGTGCAGGATGAGGATGTGGCCATTTATCCTAATCCAAGTAATGGCGTATTCACCATTTCTGTCTCTAACCTGGAGGCGCAGCAATTGGAACTGACGATTCTTAATGTAATCGGTAACGAGATTTTCCGTGAAACGTTAAGGCGCGAAGAGTCAAAGCTGACAAGAACAATAAACCTGGACCGACACGCGAAAGGGTTGTATTACGTAAAATTGGAGGCAGATAACTACAGTGCCGTGCGGCGTGTGGTAATCAAGTAGAAACAACGATATTTATAGATTAGAAGCGGCCGCCCTTTTGCAAAAGGGCGGCCGCTTCTCTTTTGCATCAAAGTATGAGTTTTTGCTGCTACTGCTGCTCCGGAAGTATAGTTTTAGGCACAAAGCCTGTGTAGGTAGAAGTGTCTTGCTGGATGCGGGCCTGCGCAAACATAGCGTGTGTGGTATCGAGTATGTAAAGTTGCTGGGTGGTATCGAAGTAGGCAATGGAGCTGGCCTCGAAACTTGGCTGGCTGTAAAGCTTACCGTTGATAAGCGGTTTGGTAACATAAATAACATCGGCTGGCAGCGGTGCCGGCTGGCCTGTTTCGCTAGCAATGGTGGCTTGCTCCTGATCCTGCCCATTGTCGCTAGCATCAGAGCAGGCGTGCAGGCAGAGTGCCGCAAGAGCAAAGAGGTAGTGCTTTTTCATGTATAGCAAACGAAGCATAGTTGCCTATGTATATGTAAATCTGGCTATAATGTTACAAACTATAAGTTTATTTGGTGGCAAAGTCTCCTATACTTTGATATATAGAATGATTAGCTGGTGCTGCAGTTGTTGAAAGTTAAGCGGTTATGGAGGGCAAAAATGCCTTTATATGGTAGCTATAGCTTGCAAAGCTGAAACCTCTGCAAGCATTAAGATTAAGGCTGCAGATGAGGGTGCGGGTTTTCTGCAAAGTATGGGTAAAGATTGTGGCCCTGAGCAGAATCGAACTGCTATCTAAAGTTTAGGAAACTCCTATTCTATCCATTGAACTACAAGGCCGGGAAATATAATTCAGCATGGCGAATTTACACTATTATCCACCACAAAACAAGCAGCATTTAAGTGGTGGCAACCGCGAAGACAAACCCCAAAACAGTAAGCACCAGCCCCACCATAAAGATAGTATAGGAGATGCGCAGGATTTTATACTTACGGTCTAGTACCTCACCCAGGTAGTATATATCAGTTATCATGTTGTTGTACAGCGATTTCTTGTCACGCATAATATCATGCATGCCTTTCTGAAAATCTGAGAGGGGCAAGTTGGTGAAATTCCCGAAAAACAGCAGGTTAATTTTACGGGTGTCTAAGCGCTGGTCTTTCTTCTTCTTAAATGTAAAGCTAGTTACCTCCGGCTGGGCCGATATGATGGCGAAAACCACAGAGCCAAGCGTAGTGAGCAGCAGTATGCCAATCGGAATCAGGAACGTGCGGTGCGTGGCATAGTCAGTGCCGATGGTAGAGGTTTTGGCACTGAGGTAGGTAATAATCACAGAGATGATAATCGCGTTGAGGCTGATCATCATGTTGGCCTTGTTATCAGCAATGGCGCTCAGGTTCAGGTGCGTCCGATAGGTGTTACGGAACATGGTTTCGATGCCGCGCTTAGGCTGGGCAAGCGTTTTACGGCTCTTTTTCTCCTCCTTTTTCTTCTTCTCAATTTCCTTGCTGAGGCGGCTTCGCTGCTCCTGAATATTTAAGCCTAGCTGAGAGGCAAACTTGCGCTGCGCCTGGTTTGTGTGGAAGGTGGTAGAAAGCAGAAAATCCATCTGAAACTGCTCCCACTCACTATCCGTGAAAAACCTGTCCTGGAAAATCTCCCACTCTACCCGCAGCAGCTCGGCAGTGGCAAAAAAGGTCTCCTTCCCGATGTTAGACATATCGGCGTCTACAAGCAGCTCCTGAAGCAGCGTTTCCGGCTCCTGGGTGTGCTTGGTAGCTCTGATCATGTTCATAATCAAGTCAATGCGATTTTGGGGATACTGTTTCTCCTGCAGCCACTCCGTCGCAATCTGCACGCTTTCATCCTCGTGGCCGTCATAGGTGTTTACATAGCCGGTATCATGAAACCAGGCAGCGAGTGCCAGGTCCTGCAGCTGTTCTTCGGAGAGCTTGCTGCGCTGGCCCAGGTCCTGCGCCTCAGCCACCGTCTCAAAGGTGTGCTTGTAATTGTGGTAAACAAGCTTCTTCGAAAGCCTGTCCTTGAAAAGCCTGAACACATATTCACCGGCTTGTTTTACAATTGTTTGATCTTCCATAATTGGTTTTGTAGCAGCGCTGGGTGCGCAAAAGGCAGCATCCTATAGTCCGGCGCTCATGTGCAAAGAGCGTGTGGCACATGATAATCTGCGGTTACGGTAAAATCAGCATTTTGTTAGTGAAAACAGTAACTACGGGGGTATTAGGTAGTATATAGTAAGGTAACAACTAAATGCAGAATCGTCTCGTTTATGAACTTCAGTTCTGCCGCTCCTGTGGCACCCGCTGTAGCCAAATGAAGCCGTGGAGTTAAAAGTATAAGTATAAAACTGCTGTACCTTAATAAGGTAAATCATCAGCATGAAGTTACATCTTGTTCAAAGCCTTAGAATTGAATGCCTTACCGCAATTTTTGCAAGCCAACAAAACTATGATTAAACTTTTACAGCATACACATCGGCTGCTGGTGCGCCACGGATGGTGTGTGCTGCTGAGCCTTTTACTCTCAGCCTGTATCTCTACCGAGCCGCATTACAGCGACGAAGCCCTTACTTGGGAGCAGGAGAAGCCATCGCCCGAAAACGACATACTGTACACGCTTTACCTGATAGGCGATGTGGGAGCACCCGATCTGGATGGCGAGCCTTCGCTGCAGCTGATGCGCAAAATGATGATGGAAACTGGCGAGCAGAGCGCTACCATTTTCCTGGGCGATAACGTGTACATGAACGGGCTTCCGCCAGCAGACAAGTATGACCGGGAAGTATCAGAAAACCGGTTGAAGGCCCAGCTGGATATCTTGAAAGGATACCCCGGCGAAAAGTATATGATACCCGGCAACCATGACTGGAACCACAGCGGCCGCGGCGGTTTGGAGTACGTAATGCGGGAGCAGCGCTATGTAAACGAGTATCTCACGGATGAGAACATTGTAGTGGGCGGCGATTTTTACGTGCCCGGCAACGGCTGCCCCGGCCCTTACGAGATAAAGCTCAGCGAAGACCTGGTCATGATCGCCCTGGATTCTGAGTGGTGGCTGCACCCTTTCGACCGGCCTTACGGCGACAACAGCAACTGCGGCTCAGCTACAGAAGGCGAGATGCTGGTAAAGTTGGAGGACATCATCGAAAGGAACAGCGGCAGCGATATACTGGTAGTTGCCCACCACCCGCTAATGACACGCGGTGAGCATGGCGGCTTCTTTACCCTGAAAGACCACATTTTTCCGCTAACCATGCTCCGCGATTGGATGTACTTGCCGCTGCCGGTTATAGGTTCTATCTATCCGTTTGCCCGCAGGTATGGCGGCATTTTGCAAGACATTCCGCACCCGCGCTACCAAGCCTATATTCAGGGGCTGCTCGATATCTTTAACAAGTATGACAACATCATTTATGCCGCCGGCCATGAGCATGCGCTGCAGTATTTTAAGTACAACAACCTGGCGCACATTGTCAGCGGGTCCGGCTGCAAAACCGATTATGTAAAACCGGGCGTCGCGGATTATGCCCAAAAAGTAAAAGGCTTTGTAAGGACAACCTACCATGAGAACGGGGAAGTATGGGCAGAGTTCTGGGCACCGGAAGGTAAAGGAGAAACAGGCACAATAACCTACCGCACGCTGCTGTACTCCAAAAAACCTCGTAAGGAGCGGGAACGGCCCCAAGACAATACTGCTTACGCTGACAGTACCATCACCCTTGCCGCTAACACCAAGTATAAAGCCGGCGGCCTGCATAGAACTTTGCTTGGTAAACATTACCGCGAGGAGTGGGCCACACCGATAGAAGTGCCGCTGTTGGACATGAAAAATGAACAGGGGGGGCTCACGCCTTATCAGAAAGGCGGAGGCAAGCAAACGGCCGCACTCAAGGTACGCACCCCGGACGCAACAGAGTATAGCCTGCGCACCGTAGATAAAGATCCCACCATGGCTCTGCCGGCCTACCTGCGCGAAACCGCTGCCCGTACCCTGCTGCAAGATCAGATTTCGGCGCAGCATCCGTACGGAGCACTTATTATACCGCCGCTGGCTGACGCCGCCGGTGTATACCATACCAATCCGCAGCTCATTTATATTCCTAACACGCCTTACCTGCGGCAGTACCAGGATGAGTTTAGCAACACCCTGGCTTATCTGGAGGAAGACGCCGATGAAAACCATGAGCAAACCGCCAGCCTAGGTTATGCTAAAAACCTGGTAGGTACTGATAAAGTGCTGGAGGAGCTGGAGCAGGACAACGACAATGAGGTGGACCAGCGGGAGTACGTACGCGCTCGCCTCTTCGACATGCTGATAGGTGACTGGGACCGCCACGAAGGGCAATGGCGCTGGGTGGAGGAAGACAAGCCCGGTAAAGGCAAACTGTACACGCCCGTGCCAGAAGACCGCGATCAGGCATTCTTTAAAGCTGACGGAATATTGCCGTGGCTGGTAACGCGCAAGTGGGGCATCCGCAACATCCAGAACTTCGGCTATGATATTCCGGATGTGATTGGCCTTAACCTCAGCGGCATTACCCTAGACCGAACCATCACCACCAAACTAACGCGGGAGGAGTGGCTGCAGATAGCCGAAGACATACGCCAAAGTATAACCGATGAAGTGATTGCAGAGGCGGTGCAGCGGTGGCCGGAGCCGATCCGGGAAATATCCGCAGCAGAGATAACAGCTAAACTGCAGGCAAGACGGGAGAAGCTGCCACAGGCCGCCGCCCAGTATTATGATTTCCTGACGCAGTACGTGGACATAACAGGAAGTGATAAGCATGAACGCTTCCTCATCAACCGCCTAAACAACCAGCAGGTGCAGGTGCTAGGGTATAAAACCTCCAAAGAGGGAGAGGTGCGCGAGGAAATCTACAACCGTACTTTTTACACCGATCAGACCGAAGAAATACGCATCTACGGCATGGGCGGCCAGGATGAGTTTGTAGTGACTGGTGATGTGGAGGAAAGTATACTTGTGCGCATTATTGGCGGTCCCGATGAAGACATCATTACAGACTCCTCGCATGTGAGCGGACTCAAAAAGCACACGGTAGTATACGATACGGAAGAAGGAAACCGCTTTGCCTTTAGCAGCGAGACAAAAGATAAAACCGAACCTGACGAGGAGATAAACCTCTACGACCGCGATAACTACCAGCTGCCTTATATAGGGCCGCGCCTTTCGGCTGAGTATAATGTGGAGGACGGTGTGTTTTTGGGAGCAGGTATACTTTGGCGAACACAGAAATTCCGAAAAAGCCCTTATGCTTCGGAGCACCTGCTGGAGGCCAATTACGCCTTCCGGACCAGCTCCTATAATTTAAAGTATGCCGGTGAGGTGCGGGATGTGCTGAGCAACTGGAACATAGAGTTTAATGCGCACCTGCAGGGGCCGCAGTTTCAGCGAAACTTCTATGGCTTAGGCAACAACACAGACAAAGCACCGGATTTAGACAACAGCTATTACCGGGTCCGCTACGAACGACTTTCGCTAAACGCATCGCTTTTCCGGGAGCCTTTTGCCTTTGTTAGAATGGGGATTGGCCCAACCTACGACAGGTTTAAAGTAGATAACCCTGAAGGAGAAAGCTTCTTGGTAGACCAGGCGCGGGCAGGGCAGCTGAAGGAAGGGACTTATGATGTTGAAGCAGGTGAGTTTGAGGTGCAGCATTACCTGGGAGCCAAGGCTTATTTTAACCTGGAGGTACTCGGTGGTAACAGCACCATAGCTAATCCGCGTATCGGTATGCGCTGGTACAACACTATCAGTTACAACCACCAGCTAGGCAACGAGGAGCTGGACTTTACCAATCTCAGCACGGAATTCCGCTTCTACATTACTCCTAACTTTCCATTTAAACTGACATGGGCAGGTCGGTTTGGGGCAGCCCACAACATAGGAGATTATCGGTTTTACCAGGCCAATACCCTGGGAGGTACCGAAAACCTGCGTGGCTACCGGCGTACCCGCTATGCAGGGCGCAGCAGTGTGTATGCTAACGGGGAGGGCCGCCTGCACCTGCTCGATTACAATTTATACTTAACACCTGGCAAGCTAGGGGTTCTGGGGCATATTGATGCCGGCAGGGTATACTATGATGATGAGCCCGACGGAGCCTTTTTCAGAGGGTTGCACATGGGCTACGGCGGCGGTGTTTGGGTAGATTTGCTGAACCGCACAGTGCTGTCGCTGACCTACTCGGTAGGCGATGACGACGACGATGACCTATGGCTGCTGAAATTCGGCTTCTTTTTTTAACATAAACTGCATATAGAAGTATAAGACTCTGTTTAAGCTGCTCTCTTAAAAGCAGTACCCTACTTCATAAAATCAAAACTATGAGAATAAGAAAACTACTGGCTTTAATAATAAGTATGCCGCTTTTTGCAGTGCCTTGGCAGGCAGCAGCACAGGTGCTTCCGGAGACAAAGGTTATAGAAGAGGTAGAGGAGTTTGCTTCTCCTGGGGTGCGTGGCATGGGCAAACCGCGTGGGGTGGTAATCAGTTATGAGCGCCTGCCCGGTTTCGATATAGACTCAGAGTCTGACGACCCGAGGGTTGGCAACGGGAGCGGCAGAGTAAAACGGCACAATAAATTTTCGGTACGTGCCCTGGCGCCAGTGATTAACAAACCACAGACGAAGCTTATTGTAGGTTTCAACTATGAGCTGGAGGAATTTAATTTTGAAAACCTCACGCCAATGTCTTACGACCTGTACCGCTATCTGGAAGATAAAAACCTTAAAAGTATAGGCGTGCAGGCTGCTTACCTGCACTCGTTAAACCAGCGCAACTTTTACCTGATCCGTGTTAAGGGAGAACTGAACGGCGACTATACCCGCGATAACATCAACATATCAGACTACCTGAAAGGTACCATCGACCTGGCTTACGGCTGGAAAAAAACACCTGACTACTCCATAGGCGTAGGCTTGCAATGGGGTTATACTTTCGGGCGGCAGAGGGTTTACCCCGGCATCCTGTATAACCGCACGTTCAACCCAAAGTGGGGCGTAGAGTCCATCTTTCCGGCAAATGCCAGGGTGCGGTACAATGCCAACGAGAAAACCCTGTTTTATGCAGGTTACCGCCTGGAAGGGGCCAGTTACGATATTTTTGCGGATGAAACCGTGCTGAAACAGTTTGGCGAAATCGAGTTGCGCCGCACCGACATAAAAGGCCTTTTGCGTATGGAGCGTGAGATCTATGACTTCCTGTGGTTTGCCGTGGAAGGCGGTTTCAGGCAGTATTACAGGCACCGCATTTTTGACGAGGTGGGCTCCTCTGACGAACTGATCACAAACGATCTTTCGGGGGCAGGTTATGTGGGGGTGGAGTTATACTTGGTTCCGCCCAGAAGATTTACAGAAAAGAACCGCTAAACAAGGCTACGAAAGTATAAAAAGCCCGGCCCAACTAAAGCAAGTATAGCTGGGCCGGGCTTTTTAATATGGCGCAAAGTATAAAGTATGCATGCTTTATACTTTGCGTTTTGTAATAGATGCGGCTATTCCTTTTCCTCCGGCTCGCAGGCTTCTGTCTGGTCTGCAGGCACCATGGCCCGCAAATAATCATAGATGGCGTACTGCGCCCGCAGGTTGGTGGGGGCATCAGGTTTAATATAGCTGTTATCTACGGTACGGGTTTTGGTGTCATCCTGCAGCTGCAGGTCTATGATGTGGCGCACCTGCTCCACCAAATCAGGCTGGTAAAGCGGAAAAGCAACTTCTACGCGCCGGTTCAGGTTACGCGTCATCCAGTCGGCAGAGGCAATGTATAGCTTTTCGTCGCCGTTGTTATGGAAAATGTATACCCGCGCGTGCTCCAGGTAACGGTCTACAATGCTGCGCACCTCAATGTTTTCGCTTAGCCCCTTCACACCTGGTTTCAGGCAGCAGATACCACGCACTAGCAGCTGCACTTTTACACCAGCCTGGCTGGCTTCGTATAGTTTCTTGATCATGCGGGTGTCCTGCAGTGCGTTCATCTTCAGAATCATACTTGCAGTCAGGCCTTTCTTGGCGTTCTTTATCTCCCGGTCAATCAGTTTGGTAAAACTTTGGCGCATGTTTATGGGAGCCATCAACAGGTGCTCAAACTTCTTGTCTGTCTGGCGGTCTATGAAAAAGTTAAATACCTGCTCCACATCCTTGGTTAACCGTTTGTCGGAGGTAAAAAGGGCGTGGTCTGCGTAGATGGTAGAGGTAGTCTCGTTGTAGTTACCGGTGCTCAGGTAAGCATAGTTTACCAGCTTGCCTTTTTCGTTGCGGGTGATGAGGCCTACTTTGGAGTGCACTTTTAAATCTGGCGCCCCAAAAATGACGTTGGCTCCGGCCTTCTGCAGCTTGCCAGCCCAAAATATATTCGACTCCTCATCAAAACGGGCTTTCAGCTCTACAACTACTGTTACCAGCTTGCCATTTTTAGCGGCTTTCACCAGCGCCTTCGCCACTTTAGATTTATCGGCTACACGGTAAAGCGTAGCGCTCATGGCGGTTACCTTGGGGTCCTGGGCAGCCTCCTCGAACAGGCGCAGCACATAATCAAACGACTGGTAAGGGTAATGCACCATGTAATCCCGCTCTTTCATGGCGGCAAGCAGACTTGGCTCTTTTTCCAGCTGCGGATGTATGAGCGTAGGCTGCGGGTCATACTTTAAGTCTGGCAGGTTAAAGTCCGGAAATCCGAAGAAATCACGGAAGTTATGGTACTTGCTGCCCTGCACCAGTTCGTCTTCGGTGATGCCAGTATGAGCCATCATCATGTCCAGCAGGTCCTGTGGCATGGCAGGGTCGTAGAGCAGGCGGGCCGGATAACCGGTTTCGCGCTTTTTTAGGCTCTTCTGTATCTTAGCCATCAAACTGCCCGATACCTCCTCCTCAATATCAAGTTCGGCATCTCTGGATACTTTAATTGCGTGAGAGGCGAAAGCCTTGTACTGTGGAAACAGTTTGGGCAGGCAGAAGCGGATCACATCATCCACAAACATAACATGACGGTGCTCGTCTACTGTTGGCAGTTTTACAAAGCGGCCGCCGTGCTTTTTAGTGGGGATCTCCAGCATAGCAAAACGCTCAGACTTGCAGCCGGCTTCTGTGGTATCCCACATCTTTACGCTCAGGTATACGGTTTGGTCGTGCAGGAAAAGGTGCGTTTCCGTCTCATCCAGGATAATAGGCAGCAGCAGCGGCTCCAGCGTTTCTTCAAAATAATCATGCACCCAAGCTTCCTGCTCCGGGTTAAGGTCATGCTCTGTTAGCAAGTGGATGTCGTGCTCGCGCAGGTCGGCAAGTATACCGTCGCGGAACACCTGCCCGAACTCCTCCTGCTGCCTGTGCACCTCCTTTAGTACCTGCTCCAGCGTCTCCTGTGGCTCCTCGTCGAGCTTGCTGCGGGTTTTAGGCTTTAGTTTTATCAGGCGCTTCAGGGTAGCTACCCGAACCTTGAAATACTCGTCCAGGTTAGACGAGAAAATAGCCATAAACTTGATGCGCTCCAGCAAAGGCACGTTTTTGTCTTTGGCCTCTTGCAGTACTCTATAGTTAAATGCCAGCCAGCTCAGTTCGCGGTTAATGTAGGGTGGTTCTGAGCTAGTTCTTGGCTTCTTGTCTTTCTCTTTTTCCATCGTTTGGTGGTAAGTACTTAAACCCCGGGCGGAGTTTTTCAGGGTGTTGTTATTTGTGGTTCTTCGGGAAGTCGGTGAAGAGCAGAGTTGCGTTCTCTCTCGAGATATCAAACCAGCTCTCGCAGCTGAACTGAAGGGCTGCCACACCGGCAGTGGGCAGGCTACCGATCGGCTCCTGCGATAGCATGTTAGCAAACTCAGAGATGGCCTCATTATGACCGACCAGCAGTAAGCTGTTTATCTCGGCGGGTGCATGCTGCACTACCTGCAGAAGGTCGCTTTTGCCGGCACCATATACTTGCGTGTCTACCAAAATATCATCTGGGTCATAATCCAATTCTCTGCTTACCAGGGTGGCCGTGCTAATGGCGCGCACAGCAGGGCTCGATAGGATCAGCTGCGGCGCTACGCCACGCGCGGCCAGTTCCTGCCCCATCAGCGGGGCATCGTGGCGCCCGCGTTTGTTCAGCGGCCGGTCATGGTCGCTGAGTCCGTCAAACTTCCAGCTTGATTTTGCGTGCCTAAGAATATATAGCGTTTTCATGTTGTTTCTGTTTCTCAGGGCCTGACTGGCTACCTGATTGGCCACAAAGGTGGCTTTGCTACTTACTGAAAGTATGGGTAAATGGTTGTGCCGGGGAGGCTAAGTAGCGCACGATGGCAGGCGGTGCTAAAACACCAGGCCCACCGCCTGCCATAGCAGAGGGTGGGCCTGATGAGAAGTATAAAATATGCGAACTTATTTTATACGTTGTTTGGGTAGCGCTGGAAATGGATTTCGGCTACACGCCGCTGCAACTCCTCGCGCAAAGCATCAATGTTGAGCTTATCTGTGGCAGAAATAAACATGGCCGGCGCATGTTCTTTAGCCATATAAGTTGCTTTCAGGTCTTCTATGGATGGACGCACATACTGGCCGTCTTCTTCCAGCATGCCTTGTCCTTCGGCCTGCAGCTCTTCCTCGCGCTTTTTCAGGTACTCATCTATTTTATTGAACACCAGCAGTACAGGCTTTTCGGCGGAGTTAATGTCTTTCAGCGTCTCGTTTACCACGGCAATGTGGTCTTCAAACGACGGGTGCGAAACGTCCACCACATGCATCAGCAGGTCAGCCTCCCGAATCTCATCCAGCGTAGATTTAAATGACTCGATTAGCTTGGTTGGCAGCTTACGGATAAACCCTACCGTATCGGAGAGCAGAAAGGGCACATTATCAAACACAACCTTACGCACAGTGGCGTCTACGGTGGCAAAGAGCTTGTTTTCCGCGAACACCTCAGATTTAGAGAGCAGGTTCATCAGCGTGGATTTGCCTACGTTGGTGTATCCCACCAGCGCCACACGCACAATACCGGCGCGTGCCTTGCGCTGCTCATAATTCTGTTTCTCAAATTTCTTCAGGCGCTCACGCAGCAACGATATTTTGTCGCGCACGATACGGCGGTCTGTCTCAATCTCCGTTTCACCCGGTCCTTTCATGCCGATACCGCCTTTTTGTTTGGAAAGGTGCGTCCAAAGGTTGGTGAGGCGCGGCAGCAGGTACTGGTACTGCGCCATCTCTACCTGGGCGTGGGCCTGGGCCGTTTTAGCGCGCAGGGCGAAGATATCAAGTATAAGTAAGCTTCTGTCTACGATCTTCACCTGCATCTCACGCTCAATATTGCGGACCTGCGAGGGGCTCAGGTCATCGTCGAAGATTACCATATCCACCCCATGCTCCTTTACATAAGCCTGAATCTCGTCCAGCTTGCCGCTGCCCACAAAAGTGCGGACATCGGGTTTATCCAGCTTCTGTACAAAGCGTTTTAAGGTATGGGCACCTGCCGTTTCGGCCAAAAAGGCCAGCTCGTCCAGGTATTCTTCTGTCTGCTCATCGGTTTGGCGGTAGCCGGGTACGGCCACCAGCACAGCTGTTTCCTGCGGCTTAGAAGTTTCGTAATATTTCTGTTTAGCCATTCATTATTTTTTTAGCGTCATGGTATAGGCAGCCAGCGCCTGAACCTCTTCGTCAGACAGCTGGCTTCCGAAAGCCGGCATAAGGCCGCGGCCGTTCTCGATTACGTTTACACGATTGTGCTGGCTCAGGTTGCTTACCTGTAGGTTGGCAGCACCGCCCAGTCCTCTGGCTCCGTCCGTGCCGTGGCAGGTGGCGCACAGTTGTGTGTAGATGGCTTTGGCGTTAGCTAGCTGCGCCTCGCTCATGGCGGCCACTATTTCCTTATGCGCCTCAGCTGACCCACTTAGACCGGCATCGCCGGTTTCGGCTGCATCTGTTTCGGGAGAGGCATAAGGCTCGGTGGTGGCATTTGTCACAGGCCCCGGATGCTGCATCGTCAGACTCTTTGTTTCGGCTATGCCGTACGTATACAGAAACAGCAACAGCGATAGAAGAGACAGTATTTTGTTTTCGCGCTTTATACCTATAATGCCTGCCGGTATCGCTAGCAGCACCAGCGCCACTTTAGCGATGAGCCACATCGGAAGCACACCCTGGTAGCTGAAAAGCAGGTATCCGCCTGTTATTAGAATAAGTATGCCGAAGATGATGTCGAGGACTCTGGTTTGGCGGCGCGCCTTTGCCAGCGCTTTGTGTTTGTTTAGCAGCAGCAATGCTGTTTTAAAGGCAAACAGCAGCAGGAACAGAACCACCACCAGTACGTGTGTGTGCAGAAATGCAACAGTTGCTTGCATGTTTTATACTTTGGTTGGAAGATTAAACGCAAATTACGCTAAATTTTCTGATGCTGCGGTCAAAATAGCTAACTTACGGCCTTTTAAACCCGCAGCAGGTTTTTAGATAAAACAAATAGCCGTTCAGCACTGCACTACTTAGCAATGGATCACAAACTTTTCCACATCGAGGGCCTTATAGAGTTTCAGCCACGCATCTTCCGCGACGACCGCGGCTATTTTATGGAAACTTTCAGCCTAAAGTGGTTTGAGCCGTTTGGCCTAAAGCCGGCTTTTGTGCAGGATAACCAGTCGGTGTCGAAGAAGGAAGTGCTGCGCGGCCTGCACTTCCAGAATCCACCCCACGCGCAGGGAAAGTTGGTAAGAGTCTCAAGTGGCAAAGCACTGGATGTAGCCGTGGACCTACGCAAAAACTCCCCAACCTACGGGCAGCATATCACCACTTTGTTGGATGCCGATACACATAACTTATTATACATTCCAGAAGGCTTTGCCCATGGCTTTGTGGCCCTGGAGGATAATACCACCTTCCTCTACAAATGCACCGACTTTTACGCCCCTGAAACCGAAGGAGGCCTGCTCTGGAACGATCCGGCTTTAGGCATAGACTGGGGAGTAAGCGAGCCGCTGGTATCGCCGAAGGATGAGGTGCTGCCGCTGCTGGAGCATTTCAGTTCACCGTTTTAGGTCATGTATTCTTATCAATTCCGCTAAAAGCAAAAGCCAGAGGTGCACGCCTCTGGCTTTTGCTTTTATAGTTTAAAGAGTGGATTTACTTCTTTATCATAACGCGCCTCGTGTGAGTTTTGCCGTTATGTTCTATTATGAGTAGGTGCAAACCTTCCCGTAAGTTGCTGGTATTAATCTTTACTTCCTTGCCTTCTAGCTGTCCGTGAGCGCATGTAGTGCCTTGTTTGTCCAGGAGCGTATAAGTGGAGTTGCTGTCTGGGTTGGCGGGTACTTTAATCGTCAGTTCATTTTCCGCAACTGGGTTAGGGTAGAACCAAGGTTCTGCTCCGCTATCGCAGTCTCTAATTTCAAACTGAACCTGCTGTTTTTGGGTCCAGCCAAGGGTGGTTTCCACCTCCAGCCCAATTGTCATACGGGTACCACCACCATAACCTGCGGCCGTTACAATTAAGGAAGAGGCTGTTAAGTCGCCGTGGCTACTGACATTTGATGCGCTCCAACGATACCGGAGCGGTTGGTCTTTATAGCCGTTGAATACTGGTTCGAAAATAAACTCTTCGTGAGGGCAGGTTGGATAGCTGCCGCCGCCGGAGTAGCTGAAACCTGTTATCTCCGGTATGCCTACCCAAACATCTTTAGTTACAGAGCTGCCGCCGCACTGAGAGCCAGCAGCAGTAACCTTTACCCAGCCAGCGCCGCTGTAGCCCGGCCGTTGCGATATTGCGACAGAAGTAGATGTGGTGCTGAGCGGAGACAGGCTCCCGTTGATAAGGATGTTATTGCTCGCCTCCCAGGTATAGTTTATTGCCCCGTGTACAGCGCTGATGCTGTAGGAAGTGGGACTGCCAATATCGTAAGGGGTGCTGCTGAAGGCTGGTGTAGCCAAATTGCTGTTGTAAGATATGGTGACGGGCGTGGCATGTACGGTTTTGGCCGGGCTGCTGCAGGTTATGTGGCTGCCACCGAAACTTGCCCGCCGCTCTGGCCGCTAGGCACTACGGTTACCGTGCTGGCATCGGCAGAGCCAGAGATAGACCAACCAGCGGGTAAAGGCCATGTGTAGTAGGCAGCATTCGGCAAGGTAGGCACCGAAAATGTAATAGAGCTTTTGTCTCCGCAGTGTAGGCTTGCTCGGGAGGCAGTAATGTTGCCGAGTTGTGGCTCACGGTCAATATATAGAACTTCCTCGTTACTAACGTAAGACAGCGGAGAACCGTAGTTATAAGATGTGTTGCAAGTTTTGCTGTAGGCACGCACCCTTACTTTATTAATTGTGGTGCCGCCATCTCCCTTAGCGGGAATGACCTTTATATCTTCGTAACTGCTGCCGTTCCAGTAGGCCCTGTTATCTGCGACAGTCCAGCCCGTCGGCAGGTCCCACAGGTAATGGTCTATAGGCACATTCGTGTTAGGAAAGTTCTTGTCTTTGGGAGATGAACGTGTAAGTTCTTCCTTCGCACCACTCCAATTTAAATGTGCGACTACCGTTGATGGAGTTCACCGGCTGCTCCACACTACCAAGAAATGCCCGAATGGGATTGGGTGTTTCGCCGTTCACGGATTTGATGCCCACATTTAATGATTTAGTGTAAGAAGGTTTGTCTGTGATTGGCACTGTAATTTTAACAGCACCTTGTGTAGTAGTGTTGTTCCATTTGATTTTCACAGTTTTTAAATCATTCCCTGAACTCGATGAGGTAAATGTTCCTCCTGTAACCGTCCAAGTAGCCGTTCCATTGGGAGCATTATCATCGGTATAAGAAACCTCCTCATTAGGGCATACTGTAGTGTAGCCATGAACTTGCCCAAAAGTATAGTGGGTAAAAAATAATAAAGGGAGTAATAGGCAATACCTAATGCTTGGCAGTAGATTAAGTTTGTACATCTGTTTTATATTTAAGTTTGTTGAGTTTTATAGTCTGAAGTTTAACTGAAGCGAGGATATTGGTTTTATGCTGGTGGTAAACTTCTCCCTTTTATCGCCTCCAAATAGTGTTCCTCTGTCTTCAGGGCGTGCATCTATACTACCTTGTGTGCCTGCAGCGGTATATTCTGTTTTGCTGTACATTATAGATGCCTTGCATTCTGCTGCTAAAAAAAGCCGAGGAGTCAGTTTTAACTGGAGGTTTAGGAATGGCTGTACACCATAGCCACTTGTTTTGAAATCCTGTTCGTATTTTTGGCGGATCAAAGTGTTGTCTCCAATTAAAATGTTATCCACTTCTTCATGCTTGCGTGATATATATGAAGAAGCATCTATCCCCATGCCTAAAGAAATTAGTTCATTATGCTGCTTTCGCCACTCATACCCTATTGCAAGTTCAATGAACTTAGTGCTAACAAGAGAATCTTGTGGTGCAGGATGTTCTTGGTGGGTTGTTAAATATGTTCTTTGGTCATAAGCCCCAGAAGCGCCCAACCTAATGGCTTTGCTTTACTTATACAAATGCCTGTATATCAACCCTAATGCAGTGGGATGCTTGGCTGTGAAGCCATCAGCATCATAAATCGGGTTTACAGTTACCCCTAACGAGTGCCTATAAAAAATAGAATCCTGTGTTTGCGCTTTCGCCAGTTAGCAGAAGCAGAGTAGGAGGGTGAGTAGTAGTAGCTTGTTTCTCATGGCTAAAAATTTTATGTGAAAATATGCGAATAATACATATAAATATAAAAATATTTATATGTAAAGCAGCATGCCTTTTTACAGTTTCCCCGCCTCGAAATGATTTTAGATGCTTTTACAGGGCTTTTTGTTTGCAAAATAGAGCTGAAAAAGGAGGGTAAGTAACATAGAAACCTGAAGCATGTTGCCTTCCTAAACAGCAAAAGGGGCAGGAGTTTTATTGCTCCTGCCCCTTTTCGTTCAGAATAAATAGCATACAGTTATCAGCCAAGCTCCTCCACCAGCGTCTCCAGCCCCATGCCCCGTGAGCCTTTTATCAGCACATAGCTCTCCGCTACCGGGTTCTTGCGCAGCCAGGTTTGCAGCTCCGGCTTCGTCTCAAAGTATAAAAAGCTCTCATTTACCTCTGCGCCATACTTCATATCCTTACCGCAAAGTATAACTGTATCAAAAGGCTGCTCGGCCACTACCTCGCCCAGTGCGCGGTGCTCGGCCTCGCTCTCTGCACCCATTTCAAACATATCGCCAAGTATAACTACCTTCTTTGGCGCATGCATACTTCCGAAGTTGCGCACAGCGGCGGCCATAGAGGTAGGGTTGGCGTTGTAGGCATCCAGAATAATGGTGTTGCTGCCCTTCTGCAGCACCTGCGAGCGGTTGTTTACCGGACTGTAGTTGGCAATGGCTTCGTTTGCCTGCTGCAATGGCACGCCAAAATACTTGCCGATGCAGGCGGCGGCGGCCATGTTCTCGTAGTTGTAGCTGCCCACCAGCTGCGTCTGCACCACATTGTCTTCCTCATCTTTGTAAACCACGTAAGGCGATGCTTCTAACAATTCGCTGTAGTAGTAATCGGCTGGTGCAGGGTAAGTTATTTTATCTTCTATGCGGCGGCTCATGCGCATGAGGTGTTCGTTGCCGGTGTTGATAAAAACGGTGCCGCCATGCTCCAGCAGGTGCACATACAGTTCGCTTTTGCCACGCGCCACGCCCTCCAGACTGCCAAAGCCCTCCAGGTGCGCCTTGCCAATGTTGGTGATCATGCCGTGCGTTGGCTGGGCTATACTTGACAGCAGCGCAATCTCCCCGATGTGGTTGGCCCCCATCTCGATAATGGCCATCTCGTGCTCCGGTTTAATGCGCAGCAGCGTGAGCGGCACCCCGATGTGGTTGTTCAGGTTGCCCTGCGTGTAAAGCGTGTTAAACTTCTGGCTCAGCACCGCATAAATCAGCTCTTTGGTGGTGGTTTTGCCGTTAGAGCCCGTAATGCCGAGAACCGGTATGCTTAACTGGCGGCGGTGGTGGCGCGCCAGATCCTGCAGCGCCTGCAGCGTGTCCTCCACCACAAGCACATTTTCCGAAGCCATACCTGGGTCATCCACCACGGCAAATCTTGCACCCTTCTCTAAGGCCATTTGGGCAAACTTTGCTCCTTTAAAATTAGAGCCGTTCAAGGCAAAGAACATACTTTGGTCCTGGTCGGCGCGGGAATCGGTGCTCACGTGGTGGCACTCCAGGTATTTTTGGTATAGAAACTCAATTTTATTCTGCATGAAATGCGTAATTTTAACTTAAATCGGATGCTCGCCGTCAAGCCTGGTACATCAAAAGTATAGAGGCTTAATACGATGGCAATATACATTCAAATAAACATAAACGACAGCAGGCTGTGTCTCGTTCATCAAAATAGCCTATAGCCGTACCTGGCACCAAACCTACGCTTATGAAACCTTGGATCCCGCTTCTGTTTATACTTTTTGCAACGGTTGGCGCTAAGGCGCAGCAACAGGAGCCGCTCCGGTTCCGGATGACGCAGGATATACCTGTAACTACGCAAACAAAAGACCTTCTAAACCCGTGGAGCGGAGGCCTAAATACGCCCCAGTTCTCCACCATAGACCTGAACCAAGACGGGCAGGAAGACCTGTTTGCGTTTGATAGGCAGGTGCGCAAAGTATACACCTGGCTGGCGGTGCAGGAGGCGGGGCAGTGGCGGTACAAGTATGCGCCGGAGTATGAAAGCTTTTTTCCGGATGATCTGGATTACTGGGTGCTGCTGCGCGATTACAACTGCGATGGGTTGAAAGACATCTTTACCAGTTCTCCGCTGGGCATACGGGTTTTTGTGCAGGAGCCGGGAGGGCAGCCTCAGTTTACTTTGGCAACCGACGCCCTGCGCTATAAAAACGGCAGGGTAAACATGCAGATGAACAGTGCTGATGTACCTACCATTACGGATATAGACGGCGACGGCGACCTGGATATCCTGATCTCCCATTTTGCGCAAGGCTATTACCTGGAGCTGTACCGCAACGTGCAGGCCGAGCAGGGGCTTGCCTGCGGGTCGCTGCAGTTTGAGCAGCAAACTGACTGGTGGGGCGGCATTACGGAGTGTGAAGGCTGTAACAGCTTTGAGTTCGGGCAAACCTGCCAGATGCGTGAGGGAGAGAGTACAAACGCGCCCATGCACTCCGGTCACGACGGTTCCTCTTTGCTGCTGATAGACACCGATGCTGACGGGGATAAAGACCTACTGATGGGAGCCGTAGCCTGTGATAACCTGGTGATGATGGAAAACAAAGGCGACCGCAATCAGGCGCTGATGAACGGTTTCACACCTGTGTTCCCGACCAGCAAGCCTGCCAGTTTTAACCTTTTTCCGGCGGCTTATTATGAGGATGTCACCTTTGATGGCGTGCCTGACCTTTTGGTGGCGCCACAGGCGTATGCTGAAATAACAGACATGGATTTTCAGCGCTCCACCTGGCTTTACCGCAATCTGGGCGCAACCGACAAGCCTGAGTTCAGTTTTGTGCAGGATGATTTTCTGCAGGGCCATATGATTGACCTGAGCGAAGGCGCTTACCCCGCTTTTGCAGACCTGGACGGCGACGGTGACCTGGATATGCTGGTCGGGAACGATGCCAGCTACCGAAACGGCATTTACAGCGGCTCCATCAGCTATTACCGCAACACCGGCACTGCCACCGATCCGGCTTTTGAGTTGGTAACCGACGACTTCCTGAAACTGCACAGCCAGCAGCTTTATAGTATAAAACCTCTTTTTGCCGATGTGAACGGTGATGGCAAACCAGACCTTGTGCTTACAGCAAAGAGCGAAGGCACTACCCGCATTACCTGGCTCCGCAACCTGGCAGCCACAGGCCAGCCAGCAGCCTATGACCTGGCGCAGCAGCAGGAGCTGCTAAAAACAGCCCACAGCGATTCGCCCGCTTTTGCAGACCTGGACGGCGACGGCGACTTGGATTTGCTGTTAGGCAAAGCGGCCAGCAACCTGGAGTTTTACCGTAACACAGGCACGGCTTCGGCACCGGTTTATACGTTGGAGAACAGCAGCTTTGGAGGAATCGGTTATAATTTTGAGCGCCGCTACCTGCATCCTTTCGTGTATGATATAGACGGCGACGGCGCACTAGATTTGTTGACAGTGGATGAAAGCGGCGAACTCCGCATCTTCCAAAACATCACCCAAAGTATAACTACTGCCTTAACTGCCGAAACAGAAGTGCTGGAAAACGAGCTAACGGAGCAGGTGCAGGCTACCAGGTTGGGCAACGGCCTGAGTATAGCAGCAGCGCCTCTAGGCGGAGAAGGCAAACTGTACTTGGTGTTGGGGTCTAGAGGCGGTGGTTTATACTTGCTGCAGCAAACTTCAGGCTACAAGGCGGGCACAGGTGCAGGTGAAAAACTCTCGTTGCTGGTATATCCTAACCCGCACGACAACAACCAGGAAACACCAGTAAAAGTACAGGCTTCGGAGCCGGTGCAGCTGGAAGTATACGATGCGGTGGGCAAGCGCGTCTACCGCAGCCATCCTAACAAGTATACCCATACCCATACCTTGCAGGTGCAGGGGCTGCAGGCTGGTATTTACTTTGTGAGGGCTAGCTCCGAAAGCGGCAGCCATACTTCTGTTAGATTGATAGTACGCTGATGCAGGCATATTTATACGTTGATTTAGCAGTAAGCACAGCCTTTCATCAGCCGGTGGTGAAGCAGGTGCGCCAAAGTATGCCTGCCGTCTCTGTACTTGACCTGGATGCTGCTTCTGATAAACTGCTGCAGCACTACGCCCTGCGCCTGCTCCGGGAGTCTGAACGTGCGGTGGTAAGTATAAAGTCTGATGAAAACACTGCTGACCTAAATAGCCTGATGCCGCTGCTGGAGGAACTGTTTGTAGAGGGAAAGCAGCGGCTGATACTGCTGCAGGGCCAGCACCCGCGCCTCCAGCGCATCTTTGCTGCACGCCCGCATGTAGACTTAAAGGTAGTGCGGGAGGAGGAGGTAGTGCCGGCGGTGAGGCAGTTTCTGGAAGTATGATTTTAGCGTTATGGCTGTACTTGCGGGCTAGTGCTGGTTAACAGCTCATACCATCTATGGCTATACTTTGTTGCTGCTGTTTTCTTCAGTTTGATACAGGCTATACTTGCTAGCTACCGTTCATCTAAGGCTCTAGATCCTGCTCGTTCCAGCTCTGGCTTTGGCTCTCTCCAGGCGGGGGTAGGGGCCCTCTTTAAGGGAGGCCTCGTCTTCCCGCATCGCGCGGTGTATTGAAGCTGCCGGGGGTAGGGGCCCTCTTTAGCTCCGCTGCAGGCTGCCCTTACGGGCGCCGCATCAATACAAGGCGCTCAACGGAAAGGCTGGGACCGTTTTCGATAGCCACCGCTAATGCAACTTGAACCGAACTCCCGCCCCTGTTTTGGGGGTAGAGGCCCTCGAGAAAAGAGGAGGGCTGGGGCGGGGTAAAATTCTCCGCCTTAGACAAGGAGGGGTTAGGGGTGGTTGGACCCGGTATAGCAACTTTATTAAGCCTCTGGTGCTAACGTAAATCACCCTTCCAAACTGAACCTGTCGGCATCTAAATGCGCCGGGAACGCCTCTCTGAAATCTTCCAGCTCTTTTTTACTTAAAGTTAAAGTATGGATGCCCTCTACCTCGGCTGTTTCTAGTAAATGGTAACCTTTAGGGTGAATGATAGCAGAGTCGCCGGAGTAAGGGTGATTGTTGCCGTCGGTGCCTACGCGGTTTACGCCTGCCACATAAGCCAGGTTTTCGATAGCGCGGGCCTGGAGCAGCGTGCGCCACGGCTGGCGGCGTATTTTGGGCCAGTTGGCTACGTACAGCAGCAGGTCATAGGCACTATCTGTGTTGCGGCTCCAAACCGGGAAGCGCAGGTCGTAGCACACCAACGGGCAAATTTTCCAGCCGTTCAGCTCCACTAGCAGCCGCTCTTTGCCAGAAGTATACGTATGGTGCTCCTTGGCCATCCGGAACAGGTGTTTCTTATCGTAGGTGGCAAAGCTGCCGTCGGGACGCACCCAGTAAAGCCGGTTAAAATGCTGCTCCTCCGCCCGCACCATCACACTTCCTGTTACTACCGCCTGGTGCTGCTTCGCCTCCTGCTGCATCCAGTTCAGCGTGGTGCCGTTGGCCTCTTCTGCCACATCGGCTGCATTCATGCTGAAGCCGGTGGTAAACATCTCGGGCAGCACTATCAAGTCGGTTTTAGGGGCGGCATTGGCCAGCTTTTCGCTGAACATGTTGCGGTTTGCCTCGGCATCCTGCCAGTGCAGCTCCGTTTGTACTATGGTAACGCGTAGGTTCATGAACGAGAGTTAAAACAATTAACAATTATTGATCAAAGTTTAGCTAGCTTCTCTCCGGCTGCTTTAAGGGTTTCTTCGCTCTTGGCAAAGCAGAAGCGCAGGTACTTGTTATCTGTTTTATCATGGTAAAAAGCGGAAACAGGGATGGCCGCTACGCCAGTTTCAGTTGTAAGACGCTTGGCAAAATCCAGGTCATACTCGTTGGAGATGCCGCTATACTTAGCCAGCTGAAAATAAGTGCCTGCCGAAGGAGTGAGCTCAAAGCGGCTTTGCTGCAGTTGCTCCACAAAGAAATCGCGCTTAGCCTGATAAAAGTCCGGCAACCCGAGATAATGCCCCTCCTGATCCATAAAATCTGCAATGGCCAGTTGAAAAGGAGTAGCGGTGCAGAAAGTGATGAACTGGTGCATTTTGCGCAGTTCGTTAGTCAATTGTGGCGGCGCGATGGTATAACCCACTTTCCAGCCGGTGGTGTGATATGTTTTACCGAACGAGGAAACTACAAAGCTGCGCACGCGGAGCTGCGGGTGCTGTAAGGCGCTGTAGTGTTGCTGCCCGTCAAACACCATGTGCTCATACACCTCATCGCTCAGCACCAGTATATCCGAGCCGTCCAGCAAATTGGCCAGCGTGTCCATGTCCTGCCGTGTCATAACGGCTCCAGTGGGGTTGTGGGGTGTGTTGATGATGATCATGCGGGTGCGAGGCGATAGTCGTTTCTTCACCTGATCCCAATCCACTGAAAAATCTGGCAGCGCCAACGGCACATAGATAGGGGAACCGCCGCACAACCGGATAACTGGCGCATAACTATCGTAGCAAGGCTCCAGTACCACCACTTCATCGCCGGGCTTAACAACGGCGGTGATGGCAGCATTCAAGGCCTCTGTGGCACCGGAGGTAACTGTTATCTCTGTGTCCGGGTTCGGAAGGTAACCGTACAGCTTCTCTATTCTCAGGCTGATTTTGTGGCGCAGCTGCGGCATGCCATGCATGGGCGCATACTGGTTAAAACCCTCCTGCATATACTTTGTCACCAGGTTTATCAGCGGCTCCGGGCAATTAAAATCCGGGAAACCCTGCGACAGGTTTAGGGCCTTATGCTCGTTAGCAAGCGCCGACATAACCGTGAAGATGCTGGTGCCAACATCTGGCAGTTTGCTTGAGGGGTAGTTTATCATATAGCAAGTATGGACTTAGGGCGTGTTCGGTAATGTACTACAGAAAATGAATATACGTATACTCTTAGATAATGGACTTCACAAGTTGCTGTACATACGGTATGGCATCGGCCTCAAACCATGGGTTGCGACGAAGCCAGAACTGATTGCGCGGCGAAGGGTGGGGCATGGGCATGTAAGAAGGTAGGTATTGGTGCCAATTGGTTACGGTTTCAGTTAAAGTAGGCTTGGCCTGATCTCCCAAAAAGTACTCCTGCGCATACTTGCCGATGAGCAGCGTGAGTTGGATATTCGGCAGCTGTTCCAGCAATTGCTGGTGCCAGTGCAGGCTACACTCAGGGCGGGGCGGCAGATCCCCGGATTTGCCTTTGCCGGGGTAGCAGAAACCCATCGGTATAATGGCCACCTTGCTGGCATCGTAAAACACCTGCGGCTCCAGGCCTAGCCACTGCCGCAGGCGTTTGCCGCTTTGGTCGTTCCAGGGGATGCCGCTGGCATGCACTTTAGTGCCAGGAGCCTACCCTACCACCAGTAGCTTTGCGGTGCTGCTGGCTGTCAGCACAGGGCGTGGCCCCAGCGGCAGGTGTTCTTCGCAGATGCGGCAGGCGCGCACGCGCTGCAGTAAACTTTCCAGTTCCTCCATCCCTGCAAAAATACAAAGTATAAATTTAAATAGAATTGCCTGGTTTGAAAGACTAACTTTTACAGATCAAGTATAAAGCAATAATGATATACCAAGTTACACTGCCAAACATGCTGCTGTGGCTGCTTTTACTTTTGCTGCAGTTACCGGCCTGGGCCCAACAGCAGGAGCCTGTCTATAAAAATGCTGTAACAGTTAAGTTTTTCGGGCTCTCCACACACCTTAAGGAAAGCCAGGATCCCAAATTATTCCCAAACCGATTAGATAAGAACGGCGTTTTTGTGCTAAACCTGGGGGCTATAGTAGGTTATGAGCGCTTTGTACTGCAAGATAGGGTCAGCATTCGTGCCGAGCAAGGCCTGTATGCTGACTGTGCCGCTGAGTTAGCCGGTTTTACTCATTTGGGTTTTCGGGGTATACTTTTCCGCAGCGGCAGGCATTCTGTAAACGGCGGCTTTGGCCCCACATTGGTTTACCGCAAAGACTGGAACACCCTAGAAGGCTACGGAGACGACGGCTACTTTAACCGGCATGGGCAGTGGCAATACAGGTTTTACTGGTACGGCGGTGAGTTTGAGTATAACTATAAACTAAAGCAGGATACGGAGCTTTCGGTAAACCTTGTGCCGGGTTTGCCTGAGTTGATATCAGTGGGGGTAGGCCTGCGCAGGTTGTTTTAGCAGTATAAGTGGCCAGAAAAAACGAAAGCCGGTATAACCGGCTTTTAACATTTTACCCTTTCAGCAAAACATAGTTAATCTTCATAGTCCTGCCAAAAGCCATCGTAATGGCGCTGGGGCCTGCGGTGCGGGTGCGGCATCAGTGGATCTTCGGACCAACGGTCTTCAGCACGCTGGTTGCTTGGGTCAAAGTGCACATCGCGCTGGCGCCAAATAGGCTCGTGCGGGTGCTGCTCGTTTATACGATGGTGCTGCTGCTGGCGGTAATGCTGCTGCTCAGGTAGCCACTCTTCACGGTTGAGCCTCCGGTTTTCTTGCTCAAATCGGTCTGTGTTTTCCGGATGCCAGTCCTGCGGATGGCGGTTAACAGGCGGCATAGGCTCTCCCCAACGGCTCCTGAAGTCGTTAAAGTGCTCCGGGTGCGGGTGGCGGCGGTGGCGCTGGTGTTCCCAATGGTGCGGGTGTCTTGGATCTTGCTCTTCGTGCTGCATGCTGTGTTTCTTAAATGGTCAAAAAATAATCCTGAAAGGCCTGTAGCTTCTAAGTGTACGGCATGATAATCAGGATGTTCCTTTTTAAGATACGCAAAAAAGCCAGAAACAACAAAGCCAGCTCCGAGGGAACTGGCTTTGTTGTTTCTAACTAAAACTAATCTACTACCAAATCTACCTAATATAATAAAGCAATACGGTTTAGCGGCGATAGCGTTGGTTCCTGTCGGTATTGTTATAGTCACTGTCTTTGCCTGAGTCTGTTTCGTCTGCCCAGCGAGGGCCTCCTTCGTAGCCTCTGTCAAAGTCGCGGTCGCGGTAAGGCTCTGAGCCATAACGTTTATACGAATCTACACGGTCAGCCCCACTCTGGTGCTGGTGGCGCGGGCTATACTCCGGGTCGTCAGAGTGCCAGATATCGTTCCAGGTATCTTTCATGCGGTCCATAAAGCCTCGGTTATCGCGTGGGTATGGTGCTGTTGCGTCGCTATCTGGTGTGTAGCGGCCCTCGCGGTACCAGTTATGAGAGCCGCTGCCGTAGCGGTAATCATCTTCTTTGTAGCGGCTTTGGCTACCCGGAGCTTCGCGCCACGGTTCGTTGCGGTGGTCGTTCATGTCGTTGTAGTTGCCTTGCAATGAGCCTCCTGACCTTTGCGGACGGTGCATGCTATGCCCCTGGTCTCCGCGGTTGCCGTAGTTAAGCTGTTGGTTATCTTCGCGATAGGCGCTGCCTTGCTTGCTGCCATAATGATCGCGTAGGTGAGCATTTCGCTCCTGGGCATAAGTAGAACGGCGGTCATGTTGGTAATTGTCACCGTACTTCTGCTTGTTACTGTCCTGAGCGCCACGCGGGTTTGGGCCGGTATGGAAATAATTGCCTTCGCCCCACTGGCGGTCATCCTGGCCGCGGTAACCGTAGCGCTGGCCTTGCTGGCCCCATTTTTCCTGGTCCTTCTTATACAGGTCTTTACCTATCTCTTGGTTATTGCGATTGCGTTGTTCATCTGCCATAGCTTTATCTGTGTCTTTTGTATGTTCGTGAAAATATTACCCACAACAGTGTGGGGTTATATTTACGGTAATGCAAGAACTATAGTTAAAGAGCGGGCATAGTATAAAGCAGTAGCGGCACCCTTACCAGTAAGGGTGCCGCTACTGTAGCAAGTATAAAATAGCTGCTAAAAATACTCCTGCATAATCTCGCGGACGTCACCTTCGGCCAGCGGCTTGGAGTAGTGCTTGCGCACGTCCGGGAAATGCTTCAGCTTTTCGAGGTCATAGAAGCTGGCTGAGGAAGTAAGCATCAGCATAACAGTATCGCCTTTCTGTTCGGGCGTGAATTTCTGATACTCCTCCAAAAACTCAAATCCATCCATCACAGACATCTTAATATCCACGAAGATAAGGTTAGGGCGGGGATAGCCGTCCACGTTCGCAAAGGCGTGTTCCAGATAATCCAGGGCTTCTTCGCCGTTCATTACTACTCTAATATCTTGGGCTACCTCCAGGCGGTTGAGCAGGCGATGATTCAGGTAATTGGTTGTTTCATCGTCATCGATCAGCAGTATGGTATTCAGCTTTCTCATGTTCGGTATCTGTGTTATTTCTTCAGTTTAAAGTATAGGTAAAAGGTAGTACCCTCGTTCACGGAGCTTTCGATGTTGATATAGCCGCCGTGGTTGCTTAAGAGCCTGTTTACAATGTATAATCCTAGCCCTGAACCTTTTACATGGTTATGGAAGCGCTTAAACATCTGGAATAGCTTGCTCTCATGTTTATTCATGTCGATGCCCAGTCCATTGTCCTGTACTTTCAGTTCTATGTAATCAGCCTTAACGGCAGATACAATACTGATTTCCGGCACACGGTCCGGGGAGCGGTACTTTAAGGCATTGCTGACCAAATTATAAAGTATACTCTTCAGGCTGGAGCGTGTAAACGGCACTTTATCTACAGCAGAGAAGTCGACTGAGATTTTGGCCCCCATGCCATCAACCTGATCTTGTACGCTTGTCAGCACATCCTTGATTGTTTCGTTAAGGTCTATGTCATCCAGCTTATGGTCTTTCGTGCGCTGGATACGCACTACCTCACTCAGGTCATATATGGTGTTGTGCAGCTGCTTTAAAGACTTATTGAACATTTCGATCAGCTTCGGGGCATCCGGGTCGTTGAATGTTGCGTCGTTCATCAACTCGTCAAAGATGCCGGACATGTTAATGATCGGCAGTTTCAGGTCATGAGAGGCTGTGTATACAAAGCTGTCCAGGTCTTGGTTGATGCGTTCTAGTTCGATGTTCTTTTCCACCAGCTCCTCCTCCGCGCGCTTGTGGTCCTCGATGTCGGTGCAGGTGCCGAACCATTTGATAATATTCCCCTTCTCATCGCGCATCGGCATGCCCTGGCCCAGGAACCAGCGGTAAGTGTTGTTATAGCCATTCTTGATGCGGTACTCTATTTCATAGTACTCACCGGTGCGGAGAGAATACTGGAAGCGATCCATGGCGCGTTTCTGATCATCGGGGTGCAGCACAGTATTCCAAGCTTCACCGAAGCTATCCTCAAATTTTTGGCCGGTGTACTCATACCAGCGTTTGTTAAAATAATCCGTGTATCCATCCGGGCGCGTAGTCCAGACCAGCTGCGGAATAGACTCAGCTAGGAACCGAAATTGCTTCTCGGATTCCTCTACTTTCTCGCGGAGCAACTTTTGCTCATGTATGTAAGTGGCTGTTCCGAACCACTTAACTATTTCTCCATCGGCATTGCGGTGAGGGAGGGCACGGGCCAGAAACCAGCGGTAGTCATCTGTATAAATATCTCGGAGGCGTAGCTCACGCTCGTACTTTTCACCAGTGCGCATTGAGTGCAGCCAGTCATCCACAGTGGATTGTTGGTCGTCGGGGTGCAGCGATGGTCCCCAGCCGAAGCCCAATGTCTCCTCCTGCGTCATTTTGGTGTAGTTGTACCACTGTTGGTTAAAGTAGTCCACATGTCCGTCAGGGTTTCCGCTCCACACAATATGAGGGATAGACTCCGCCAGCATCATAAATTTACTGTTGCTATCCTCCAGCTTCAGCATCATCTGCTTCTGTTCTTCTATGTCGGTATGTGAGCCGACCCACATGGTAATGTTGCCGTCACTGTCGTAGATCGGCAGCGCGCGGGCCAGAAACCAGCGGTATTCGCCGTTTTTACTAAGCCAGCGGTTTTCAAGGTAAAAGGGAGAGGCATCTTTCAGGGAATCTAACCATACTTTTTTCGTCATCTCCCAATCATCCGGGTGAATAAAGTGCCCCCATCCCCAATCTCTGAGCTTATCAAAACTAGCAGCTGTATAGTCGTACCAGCGGGAGCTGTAATAATCTACGTTGCCATCAGGGGTTGCTGTCCAGGTCATCAGGGGCAGCGATTCCAGAATGTCTTTGGTGCGGGCCATAGATGCCTGTAGCTTCAGGGCGGTTTCGCGTTGCTCCGTTATGTCCACCATGGCACCAACCATGCGCACCGATTCGCCTTTCTCGTTCCGGATAACGTAGCCCTTGTCAAGCACCAGCTTATAGGCGCCGTTTTGGCAGCGAAAGCGGTATTCCGCTTGCCATACACTGCCATGGTCTATTGTATGATGGATGGTGTCGCTGACAGCGGCTATGTCATCAGGGTGAATGCGGTTTGTCCACGATTCAGGTCCTGGCTCCTGTTGAAGGACCGCGTCATCGTACCCAAACAAAGTCTTAAAACCTTCGTTCCACCACACGGTCTGGTTTACTAGGTCCCAATCCCATATTACGTCATTTGTGGCCATGGCTATGCGCTCGAAGCGTTCGTTGCTCTCCTTTACCTTGTGTGCGTGTTTTTTCTGGTTGGTTATATCTACCATAGAGCCCAGCATGCGCAGTGGCTTTTGCTGTGGGTCATAGAAAATATAGCCATGATCAAGCACATTCGCGTAAGTTCCGTCTGCGCGGCGGTAGCGGTACTCGCCAGTCCATGACTTTTGCCCGGTCAAGAGCGCGTTGTTCAGGCTGTCGCGCAGCTGCGGGAAGTCATCAGGGTGCACTTGCTCGTCCCACACATCCAGCGTTGTAACCAGGTCGCTGTCGGCATAGCCAAAAATCTCTTTATAGTTATCACTCCAGACCAGCTTGTTGACGGGTACATCACATTCCCATACTACAGCGCCAGCCACTTTCGACATGATCATCAGGTTGTCTTGAGTGGAGGCGAATTCACGCTCTGCGAATACTTTCTCGGTAATGTCGCGCACTTCGTGTAGAATATAGGCCACATCGCCTGCTTCTGTCAGAACGGGAGCGTTTATAACCTGCCAATAGCGCTCCTCAAACCCTTTTTCCTTTTCTTGAGGAAGAGGAATATCGTAACGGTTAGAATCGATGCGCTGCTCCTGCTTTGTCTTGAGAGCCTTTAGCAGGGAGGTGTGCAGGTTATCAGAAAGCTTTTTGGGCAAAGCTGCGGGGTTGTCAGGGAAGGCATCGAAAAGAAATTGCCCTTCTATCTCTTCCCGTTTCTTTGAGGTAGCATCTAAATAACCGTTTGTGGCGGCAAGTATTTGGAAGTCGGGTGATAGAATCAGAAAGGCACCCGGCATTGCCTTAAATAATTGGGTGAAATCTATCTTCGTATTAACAGCTGCTGCTTGGTCCATTGATGGATGTTAGTAAAAGTGATAGCTGCCGTACCCGGCTTAAAGGTAACAACATGCGCCATGCTGCTGCCTTGTTCTGGCATAGCTAAGCGGTAATACCAAATTTAGCTGATTTTGTTTAGTTTTTAGGGCTTTTATCCGTAGCTATGCGCGCTTTTTCGCAGACCCTACATTGTACGAGCTCTGTGGCATCTTTTATAGAAATATGGCTGCCTCCAGGTTGCAGGTTTTTGTTCAGAATAGGTTGGTGCTTCAGGTTAAAGTCAGCTTCTTTTAGAAACTGCCCTGATCTGTTTCGTCTGAAATTTTCAGAAGAGAGCTGAGCAGGCCCATACTTAGTATATCCTCAACCTTGAAGCTGGCGGTTGGAGAGCATGTTCCAGAAGCATCAAGTATAAAAAAGCAGGGAGTGGGCAACGTGAGCATGCAAGTTGCTTCTAATAGGTTAGTAGAGAGTTTACTTTTATGTGAAGTATAAAGTGACAAGCCGCCTGCTATACTTTGTTACAGTAGGCAAAGTATAGCAGACGGCTTGTAAATCAAGAGAAAATCAGGTTAAGCCTGGGCAACCGCTTTAATGCCAAATTCTTCGAAAACCTCTTTTGCGTCTTTCAGGGACTGAACATCCTCTACTATCACAATCAGCTTGTCTTTGGCTTCTTTCAGGCGTGAGCGGCGCGGGTGCTGCTGCACATACTTTAAAATATTGCCAAAAGTGTCGGACTGGAAATACTTGTCGTTGTTCTCGCTTGGCAGGTAGCCTTTGATTGTTTCTTTTTTGATGGTAAGTTTTTCGAAACCTAACTGCTGTGCCTGCCACCTTAGCTTCACGATCTCCACGAGCTGCTGCACAGCTTCCGGCAGCGGCCCGAAACGGTCTACTATACTTGCGCGCAGCTTCTCCAGGTCCTGTAAGTCTTTGGTGCTGTCTAATTTGCTGTAGAGGTTAAGCCGCTCCGATATGTTGCTCACATAGCTCTCCGGAATCAGCACTTCCATATCTGTTTCGATATTACAGTCCCGCACCGGCTCTATAAACTGCTCCAGGTTATCGCCCAAAAACAACTCTCTGAACTCTGTCTCCTTCAGCTCTTTGATGGCATCGTCCAGCACCTGGTGGTACATCTCAAAACCTAGGTCGGTAATAAAGCCGCTTTGCTCGCCGCCCAGTAAGTTTCCAGCGCCGCGTATGTCCAGGTCGCGCATGGCAATTTTGAAACCTTCGCCCAGGTCCGAAAATTCCTCCAGGGTGCTCAGGCGCTTGCGGGCATCGCTTGGCAGGCCGGCAACTGGTGGTGTAAGCAGGTAACAGTAGGCCTTTTTGTTGGAGCGGCCCACACGGCCACGCATCTGGTGAAGGTCCGATAAACCAAACATGTGCGCCCGGTTGATGATGATGGTGTTGGCGTTCTCAATGTCCAGACCCGACTCGATAATGTTAGTACTTACCAATACATCATACTCGCCGTTCACGAATTTCATCATGCGTTTCTCCAGTTTTTCAGGCTCCATTTGCCCGTGGGCATAGGTTACCTTGGCGTCCGGCACATGGCGCAGAATCATATCCGCAATCTCTTCAATATCTTTAATACGGTTGTGCACGAAGAAAACCTGACCGCCGCGCTTCATCTCGTTTACAACGGCATCCCGAATCAAGCCTTCGTCAAAAACATGCAGTTCGGTTTTTACCGGCTGGCGGTTTGGCGGCGGCGTAGCGATAACAGAAAGGTCGCGGGCACCCATCAGCGAGAAGTGCAGCGTGCGCGGAATAGGCGTGGCAGTAAGCGTGAGCGTATCCACGTTTACTTTCATCTCCTTGAGTTTGTCTTTTGTTTTCACGCCAAACTTCTGCTCCTCGTCTATAATCATCAGGCCAAGGTCTTTAAATTTTACATCCTTGCTCACGATGCGGTGCGTACCGATCAAAATATCTACCTTGCCCTCGGCCACACGCTTTAGTGTTTCTTTGGTATCCTTGGTTGTTTTAAAGCGATTCACATAATCCACTGTTACCGGAAACTGCTCCAGCCTGTCGCGGAAGGTGCGGTAGTGCTGCATGGCAAGTATGGTGGTGGGCACAAGTATGGCAACTTGCTTGCCATCGCAAGCGGCTTTGAAGGCGGCACGAATGGCTATTTCAGTTTTACCGAAACCCACGTCGCCGCACACCAGCCTGTCCATCGGGTGCGGCTGCTCCATATCGGCTTTTACATCTTCCGTGGATTTAGCCTGGTCCGGGGTGTCCTCGTAAATAAACGACGACTCCAACTCGGCCTGCAGAAAGCCATCTTTTGTATAAGCATACCCCGGTGCGGCCTTGCGTTTGGCATAGAGGCTGATAAGCTCGTGGGCAATGTCTTTTACCTTGCTCTTAACCTTCTTCTTTTTATTCTCCCACTCCGGCGAACCCAGTTTGCTCATACTTGGCGGGCCGCCTTCTTTGCCGCTATACTTGCTTATTTTGTGGAGCGAGTGGATGCTGACATACAGCAAATCGTCGTCGCGGTACACGAGGCGAATAGCTTCCTGCAGACGGCCTCCCACTTCCACTTTCTCCAGTCCGGCAAAACGCCCGATGCCGTAATCCACGTGGGTTACATAATCGCCGGGCTGCAGCGAGCGCAGCTCTTTCAGCGTCATGGCCTTGGTTTTGGAGTGACCCTCCTTAGCCTTGTGCTGGTAGAACCTGTCGAACAGCTGGTGGTCGGTGTAGCAGGTTATCTTTAAGGTCGAATCAATAAACCCTTCACTGAGTGAGATAGGCAGGTGCTGGAAGCGTACATCGTGGTCCAACTCATCAAAAATCAGGGTAAGGCGATTTATCTGGCGCGGCGAATCTGTGGCAATCACATTTACAAAACCATCTCCCTGCTGCTCGTGCAGGTTTTTAACAAGCCTTTTGAAATCTTTGTTGAACGATGGCTGCGGCTTGGCCTGCAACTGCATCACTTCTGCATTTTTGAAATGGAAGCGCTTGCCAATTTCCACTATAGTATACTTGTCAAGCAGCTTTTTAAACTGCTTCTGCGTCTGAAACAGCTGCTCCGGGTCCGACACAATCTGGGTGCCGCCACTGCCCGCCATCAGCTTCTCGAAGTTGTGCGAAGCCTTGTCAAAATACTCATCTATCACGTCCAGCGTCAGGCGCACGTCTTTAAACCAGAGCGTGGTATTGGCAGGCAAAAAGTCGAGAAAGGCCTCACGGGTTTCCTGCAGCAGCTTTGTCTGTACGTTCGGGATAATAGAAATCGCCTTTTTCGTTTCTACAGACAGCTGCGTATCGGGGTCGAAGGTGCGTATACTTTCTATCTCATCACCGAAGAGTTCGATGCGATACGGCAGGTCGTTAGCGTAAGAAAATACATCCACAATACCGCCACGCACAGCATATTGGCCTGCTTCGTATACAAACTCGGTGCGCTCAAAGCCATACTCGGCCAGCATCTCGCTCAGAAAAGCCGTGTCCAGCTTCTCACCTACTTTGGCGCCTAGTGTATTCTCTACCAACGATTTTTTGTTGATCACTTTCTCTGTCAGCGCCTCCGGGTAAGTCACGATCAGCTCACCTTTGCCGGTTTTTTGGTTCAGGCGGTTGAGCACCTCGGCACGCATGAGTATGTTGGCGTTCTCGGTATCGTCGAAGCTATAAGGCCGCTTGTAGGATGTTGGGAAAAGCAGGATGTCTTTCTGCTCACCAAGCAGGTTTTTGAGATCAGTATAGAAATAGGCAGCTTCTTCTTTGTCGTGCATCACGAAAAGCTGATGCCCATAGTTAAGCGTATAAACCGCCGAGGCCATGACAGCATCCAGGCTACCCGCCATACCTTTTAGCTGGAGGCGGTAAGGTTCTTGGGCTTTTAAGCGCTCGGCAACAGTTTGCACCATACTGTCGAGGCGGTACAATTCTAAAAAATCAGTTACTTTCATTCAGCTCTATAACAAAACAGCAAAGGCAGAACACAGGACTTTTAGCTAGTCGTGTTCTGCAGCTTCTTCTTTACAAAGATACAAATAAACAATTGTCTATACCTGAACAGGAGGGAGCAGGAGAAGGTTGCGGGGGAGGGAGAGCTTTTTACCTTGAAATAGGTTTTTAAATAAGAAGTGATCCCGCTCTTTCGGATTTGCAATCCTATTTCTACTCCAGCAAAATAACATCCAGCAGCCCGAGCTGACCAGCGTAATTCGGGGCGGAGCTATACAGGTAATGCTCCGGTTCGGCTACAATCTCAGCCACCACAGGGTTTTGGTGAATGTACTGCAGTTTCTGCTCCATGAAGCTGTTTGAGTGTAGCTCTTTGGCTTCGTTGCCGTCTTGCCAGAATTTGAAGTTCTTAGTTTTTACATCGTTGGCCGCTGCGAAAGCAAAACGGTTGAGAAGCCAATCTTTGCGGCTTTCATTTTCTTCCTGTATCGCCTTTACAATAGCTTTGTTAGAGAATTTCTTAAAGTCCCGGAGAATATCTGACAGGATATGTCCTTCTGTGGCGCCGGCTATCAGGTGCAGGTGGTTACTCATCAGGCACCATGCGTACAATTCCAAGCCTTTGTGTTATTGGCAGTATTTCAAAGAGTCGATAACAATATGCCGGTAAACAGGGCGCGTGAACACATCTACCCAATCTACTACAGTCAGCCTGAGGAAGTATAAATAACCTGTATGTACTTTGTTTTTCAGCCCCATGCAACTGGATACGTGGTTGGTGGCGGATTATAAATCCTGGTAGTAAAAAACTTTCGGATTGCAAATCCGAAAGAGCAGAGGGTAAATTCCCCACGCTCTTTCGGATTTACAATCCGAAGAGCAATAACAGGCTTGCCTGAAACAGCGTAATTATACTTGTTATCAGCTACTTCATCTCTACCAGCATATCGGCCAGCTCCAGCAGGTTAGGGGCGGTAAGTTCCGGCTCCGGGGCGAGGGGGTAAAGTGCCTGGCCGGGGCGTGAAATAAAAGCTGCACGCAGGCCGCCACGTAAGGCACCAGCCATATCCCAACCATGGGCGGCAACCATCATTACATCACCTATGGCAACACCTAACTGATCTGCAGCATACTGGTAAGGACTGCCATGGGGTTTGAATTTTTCCACGCTATCCACACTAAAGGTTTCTTCAAAATAAGACTTCAGGCCAACCTGCTCCAGGTGCGGTATACTTGATTTGGCAGGAGAATTTGTAAGCGTGGCCAGCCGGAAACCTGCCTCT
Source organism: uncultured Pontibacter sp. (assembly GCF_947495565.1). Taxonomy (GTDB): domain Bacteria; phylum Bacteroidota; class Bacteroidia; order Cytophagales; family Hymenobacteraceae; genus Pontibacter. The sequence goes on along the minus strand of NZ_CANLZM010000008.1, from coordinate 172,226 downwards.
TTCAGCTTCTTTAAACCAGGTATAACGTCGGGGTGCGGTTGCGTTTCCTTTACCATACCCACCAGTTCCTGTTGCTTTTCCTGAGGCACATCCTTGCCTATCACTTTTGTCACCATTTGCATAGCGGCTTTGCCTACTTCGCTAAAATCGTGGTAGGTGCCGGTTGAGTTCTCCACGAGCGCATACGTTAACAAATAAGAGAACCATAACTTAAAAGCCAGCTCGTTGCCAAAAGTATGGTTCACGGCTTTTTGCATGGCAGATAAGTCGAGTAAAGTTTCGTTTACATCGAACAGTAAAACAGTAGGGCGGCCTTTGGATAAGTTTTCAGTATCGTGGTGCATCTGGAGCTATGTTAGGTTTCTGTGGATATGCCCTGTATACGCGTTAGGGGTGGGAGTATGTTTACTTCAAAAGCATTCTGATGAGCTGCGGGTCCTGCAGGTCGCGGAGGTTTTGCTTTAGGCTTTGCAGCTCCATGTTTAGGTCTTCTTTGGCGGCTTTAAACTTGTGGTCCATTTGTTTGGGGCTGCCGCAAAAACTGGTGTAAAAGGCAGCATCGGGTCCGGTAGAAAACCGCTGAAGTTCTGCCTGCAGGCTGTTTGTCTGGTCTGTCAGCATTTTTATGTAATACTCCAGCTGTGCATCCGGGAGCTTCTGCAATGTTGGTCCCTGTTCCTGCATAAACTCTGCCTGCAGGCGCAGCAGCTCAAAAAAGTCGTCGTGGTGGTAAGCCAGCGTCACCCGTTTCATGGCTTCTTCTTTCCAGGCGCGTGCGGTTTCGTTCTGCTCTTTATCGGGGTGCAACTGCTTGGCGAGTTCTGTGTATAACTTGCGACTGGCTTTGCTGATGTTGCTGAGTTCCGCTTTCGCCTGGGCTTCTTTTGCTAGCTGCGCTTTAGTTTTCCGGCTTTTCTGGCGGTTTTGCTTTTCCCGTTCCCGCTGCTCCATCTCCCGGTCCAGCTGTGCCTGTATATCTTCAAAATCATCTAAGCTACCGGTTTCTGCATCAGCGTTATCACCGAAAATATCTTTGAATATATCCTCTGCCTCATTTGGGGTATGCTGTTCGTGGCGGTTTATACTTGCTTCATAAGGAGACGCAGCATACTTGTTGTAAAGGTGCAGCATGTCCTCGCGCCCGTATCGCTCGATCAGTTCCTGAGCAATGTCTGCAATCAGCAAGGCGAGTTTCTCACTCTCACGTTTCTTGAAAAACGGCAACGTATAGGCTTCGTCTAGTAGCCGTGCCAGCTCCACGCGCTTTTCTGTTACTTGCCTTATCAGGGGGCGCAGCTCTTTTTCGATACGCCTCTGCGCCTGGTTTATACTTGCATGTCTGGCGGCAATTTCCTGCTTCAGGTGGTCTATCTGTTTTACCTTTTGGTTAAACTGCTGCTGCAGTTCGGTTAGCCGGTTATTTTCCGGAGTGGCGATTTGCGGCGTAAACTGCCGGGCAAGTTTATCGGATTTTGGCATAGCTGTATGCGAAATGGTAATCTACTGAAAAGAAGTGCAAAGCTACCGATTTTAGCGCCATACTTTACCGCTGCACAATAATAGGTATAATCACATCCTAAGCTTCTTTCTATAGCTTGTAAGCATGATTTTAAAGCTCTAACCTGACCTTAATCGCAGCCCGGTTATCAGCACAAAACATCATATTTCCTGCAAATGTGCTTTGCTTAAAAGAGAGTACGGTTTATACTTGTTTGCCTCCTCTTTCCATAAAATCAGCTTGCACGGCCATGCCAGTAGGGTCGATGAACTGCAGTTGCTGCCTTGGGTATACAGGTATGATCTTTTTGCGATATTCGGGCTTGGCTGTTTCCTTGGCGAGGCGCATGGATAGCTCGCTTTTCCATTTGCGGCGTTCGCGGGCACCTACCAGGTAACGGATAATAACATTGGTCCAGGCCTCCTCCAGGGTAATAAAAACCTGCGGCTTATCAGCGATGTCATAATCCAGACCGGCGCGTTTCAGCAGGGCGGCATAGTTTCTGGCGGGCGCCACCATGTAGTTGCCCAGCAACTCTTCGGCTACATTGCCCATCACTTCCATGGCAAGCGGTATATCCGACTCGTTGGCTATACCTACAGCCAATTCATCCCACACATAAGGGAAATCGCGCGTCAGGTTGATCACAGTTCCTGTCAGGATTTCGTTGTTCGGGAAGGTAACTAAACGACCTGTAGGCTGCTCTGCCTGCACAAAACCGGGCTGGTAGGGTGCGCCAATTTCCCAGACAGTGGTTGTCAGAAAATCAATGCGGTAAACATCCCCGAATACCTCGCCTACCCGCACGCGGTCGCCTACGCGATAGTATCCCTGAAAAGAGTTGAGGAGCCAGCCGGTAAAGCTTTCGATTGGCGTCTGCAGCGACCACGACAGGGCCAGGCCGATTAAACCCAATGAACCTACAAGCGCTCTTATGTCGCCGGCCACCACGCTAATGGCAATACCAATGGCCAGCAGCCACACCCCAATCGAGAGTAACGATATAATAGCATTGGACCTCTCCCAGCGGCCCAGCACCTTTTGCAGTAGCAGCCGCAGCAGCCGGGCTACGCCCCAGGCCAGGACCAAGGTGCCGAGGGCAATCAGCATTTTAGGCAGGTTGTAGAAAAAGCTGTCCCAGAGGCCCTGCAGCGCACCGATGGCTTCGCCTGCAGCCTCTTTGCTTGATGAAGCCATGGTAGTGGTGTCTTCAGCGGCTATACTTTCGGCAGAGTCAGTCAGCTGCAAATCCTCCACGGCCACTTCCTCCACAATCGCTACAGAATCCACTGTTTCCGGGCTGTTATCCTGTGCCAGCCCGTCTTCGCTTGGGTTAAAAAGCAGCATTATAAAACCGGTTACGGCTACTGCCAGGATAGAAGCCTGCCGAAAGTTTTTGAGCCTGTCTTTAGCGCCTTCCACTGTCGAGCTGCGCCTGACCCGCCTCATCCTGGCTTTAACTCTTATTCTTTCGGAAGTTGAGGTGCTGCGACCTGAACCGTAAGGAGCGCCGCCGCCCGAGGTATAGCTGGTTTTTGTATAGGTTGTTTTCTTAGCCTGGGTGCGGGTGGAGCTTCTGGTGTTCCTGTTGCTGAAGAATGATGGCATGGTATCGGTTTTTCAGTGGGTGCTTCGTTTTGTTTCTTCTCCCCCTATACGCAAGAAAGCAGAAGCAGACGCCATGGCACGGAAGAGAGGCGGTGCTGCCGCTGTGTTATCTTCTGATAATTAGGCAGGTATTTATACTTCCGATTTCTTTTTACGTATGCTGATGTTGAACTAAAACCGCAAAAATTATGAATAAGTCAAATCTGGTAAGTCTGTGGATGCTGCTGATCGGTGTTCTGATGTCTTTCGGCGTGCATGCGCAAGACGCAAAACCTAAAGCCAGTCCGGCAGCCACTGCCTCAGGTAAAGTAGGCGATGCCAACGTAACCGTTAACTACAGCAGCCCATCGGTGAAAGACCGTAACATTTGGGGTGGGCTGGTGCCTTACGGCCAGGTGTGGCGTTCCGGAGCCAACGAGGCGACCACTGTTACGTTTGATAAGGATGTGATGGTGGAAGGTGAACCGTTGGCGGCAGGTACGTATAGCTTTTATACTTTGCCAGGCGAGGATGAGTGGGTGGTGATCTTCAACAAAAAAGCAAAGCAGTGGGGCACGCAGTACGACGAGAAGGAGGACGCGCTGCGCGTAACCGTTACTCCCCGAAAATCAGGTGAGATGAACGAGCGGCTGAAGTATGATGTAACTGACCAGGGGCTGCTGCTGAGCTGGGAGAACCTGGAGGTGCCCGTTAGCATACAGGCGGTACAGTAGCGTTTTCTGAACAAAGTGTAATGAGCGGCAGCTGCTGAAAAGTGGCTGCCGTTTTTTATGGTTGAGCCACTTGTGCACGGGCAGAATTTCCAGCTGGCGTGAGCTGCTTAACCTATTTTATACTTGTATGCGAGCCGCTGCTTGCTTTAGTGTCAGGCGGTAGCAACGGAATTTATACTTTATCCAACACACTTACAGCCTTTCTCCTTTTGCAAAGTATGGCAGGAATGGCTAACCCGGTTACTCAGCGCCCTGCGCCTGCAGGCTCTGTTTGCCGGGCTGCTTTAAATCTGCCAGTGCAAACCTGTTTAAAAAGCTCTTAGCGTCTACTACGCCTGCCTCGCCCCAGCCCAACGTGCGGGTTATTGTTTGCCAAAGCGCTTTGCTGCTAAGGCCATTTTTACGCATCTCCGCTATAGAAAGCGAATCGTGCGACTTGGAAAGCTTGCCGCCCTCCGGCTCCAGCACCAGCGGGTGGTGCACAAAGTTTATACTTGAAAACTGCTCCGCGCCAAGCTTTTGGGCTAGGTAAAGCTGCGCAGCCGTAGAAGTGAGCAGATCTTCGCCTCGCACAACAGTGTTTATGCCCATTTCCAGGTCATCCGAGAGCGAGGCGATTTGGTAAGCGGGTATGCCCTCTTTGCGCTGCACCACAAAGTCAGGCATTTCTTCAGCGAGATGTATGGTGCAGGTGTGCAGCAGCTGATCTGTAAAACTCACCTTTGTGTTTTGCGGAATGTGGATGCGCCAGGCAATATCGGGCTGCTGCAGGGGCAGCAGTTCATGGCGGCAGGTATGCAGGCTGCAGGCGCTATCTAGCAAAGCCGACAGCTGTTTACGGGAGCAGGGGCAGGCGTATACTTCGCCTTTCTCCACGAGTTGCTGTAGCAAGGCGTGGTAGCGTGGCAGGCGCAGGTGCTGTGAGTAGTGCTTCAAAAAACCTTCGGCATCGGTTGGGCCTTCATCATAATCCAAGCCCATAAAGTGCAGCGTATCAAAAATATCCTGCAGGTACTCTTGCCTGAAGCGCGCGTTATCTAGATCATCAATGCGAAGTATAATGGTGCCGTTTTGCTGCCTTGCCAGTGCCCAGGTAATGGCAAACGAGAGCGCGTTGCCCAGGTGCAGGTAGCCGCTGGGAGTAGGGGCGATGCGTGTTTTTAGCCTTTGCGTTTGGGCCATAGGGATGCAGGTTCTTAGCGCCTTTAGCTTATGTCAGTAGATACACTAATCAGGTTGTTGCTGCCAGTTACAAGGCTGGCAAAGCAGGGTTTAGCTGCGAAAAATAAGATTTTGCCTACTCTTTTAAACTTTAGATATTGTAATAAGTTTAAGCTGTAAACTATATATTCAGTTATGATTTTTCAGCTTCAGCTGCAACCGCTAAAATAGGACTGAAGTATAAATTTACGTAAATTAGTGGATTGTGCGGTGCCCTAAATCAAGTGCGCCGCTTTATATTATACTTACCCAACACTTGCCTATGGAAATTCTGTTTGACCAGATGCCTAACCCTTTCACTTACTTTGTGCCTATCTTTGTTATACTTATAGCGGGCGAGGCTTACATCAGTTACCGGGAGGATAAGGAACTTTACAGCTTTAAAGATTCTATGGCCAGCACCTGGGTTGGCTTAGGGGCAGCGCTGCTAAACACGCTCACCAAAGCTTACCAGATCGGCTTATTTTTCCTGTTTTATAAATTGTTTGAGCCGCTGCGTGTAGAGTTTCTGGGGTACGAAAACCTTGGCTGGGCTTGGTGGGTGTGGGTGCTTTGCCTCATCGGCGATGATTTCAATTTTTACTGGCATCACCGTTTCTGCCACACTATCAGAATATTTTGGGCAGCGCACCTAGTGCATCACTCCTCCGATAAGTTTAACCTGGGCACCGCTTTCCGCAACGGCTGGACGATCTTTCTGTACAAGCCTATTTACTGGCTGTGGCTGCCAATACTTGGGTTCAATCCCGTCATGATTGCGCTGTGCATGTCGTTTAACTCAATTTACCAGTTCTTCCTGCACTCTACACTGGTACCTAAAATTCCGGTGTTTGGGCAGGTGTTTAACACACCTTGGGTACACCAGGTGCACCACGCCTGCAACATAGAGTACCTGGACCGCAACCACGGCGGCATACTCATTATCTGGGATAAGCTGTTTGGTACGTATCTGGATAAAGACAAGAACCTGGAAACTAAGTTTGGCGTGCTGCACCCGCCAACCAAACACGACCCTATCACACTGAATTTCCATGAGTTTAACGACATTTGGAAGGATGTGCGCAGCGTGAAGTCTTGGAAGGCTAAGTTTATGTATGTTTTCGGACCTCCGGGTTGGAGCCACGACGGCAGCCGCAAAACCTCTAAAATGCTGCAGCAGGAGTGGGAGCAACAGCGGCAGCAACAACAGAAGGCAGCGCCAGCCGAGCAAAAAGGCAGCGTAGAACTGGTAGCCTAAAACGCTGAAGTATAAAAGCCGGGCCAAAGTATAAATCTATACTTTGGCCCGGCTTTTATACTTTACAGAGGCTGCTAATACTTAGCCATTATGTACTTATCCTTGCGTAGCTTCCGGGAAATGGAGCGTGCCAGGTGGTTGTGCAAAGTATCGTATCCAGCTGATATGCCCTGCACCATAGAATCTGCGAACCATACCGGGTGCAGCGTCTGCGAATCCAGCAGGTAAGTATAAAAAACAGCGCTCGGCTCTGTGTCTGTAGTGGTGGTACTTACGTGGTCGAAGTGCACGGTGGTGTAATCGTTGGTGTACCAGTAGTTACGCAGGTTTACCAGCAGAATGCCATCCACGCCCGTAGCCCTGATTTTTTCCAGAAACTCGCTGTAGCTCACATTGGCGTTTAGCTCAAATACGTCAGAAGACTTAACGATACGCGTTTGTACCTGCTGCTGCTGCTCCAGGTTTCGGGCCAGCGTTTTCTCCAGGTGCTTTCTGTATTTCAGGTTCTCCAGGTTATTGAATTTGCCTCTGATATGCTGCTCATACGTTGCAGAATCCAGTTGATTAAAGTCCGTGTCGATGTCGGTTACCAGCGTCATGATGCCCACATAAGGCTTTGCAAGCTCCTGCACTTTAGCAGTAGAGGTAGAGGTAATGGCGCACCCTGAAAGAAACACAAGACAGAGTGCCAGTAGCGGGAATATTGTTTTCATCATGATTAGGAAGGGGTTAGGTTTTGCGATAGTAGACTTTTGAAACGTAAAATGGCTGCCTACTATAAAGGTTATTTCTTGCTAAAAATGTTTCTTTAAATGATAAACTGCCCCTAACGCAAAGCTCGTGTTAGGGGATATTGTTTTTAAAGTGAACGTTGGTATTCGATAAAGTTTTTCGCAAAAGCTTCTGACTTGTTAAAACTGCTGAAAGAGTATGATTCATTTAGACCAGACTTTGATTTGATTTCAATTTTTCCGTAGCTAACAATTGGTATTTCATAATTGCCTGCAAATCTTCTATCTGGTGAGCCATTTTTATTAACTTTTGCCCAAGTCTTATCTACAACTTTTGTATCTGGTGGGATTTTTCCTTCTTCCAAAAATCTTTGCTGTGAAAAAGTTAATTCAAAATCCTTAATGTCAATTAACGCAAATTCCTCTTTGTCAGTGATTACAATTATAAATGCAGGATAGATATATAAATCCCCGCCATTTTTATTTTCAAAATGAAAGGCAGGATAACTTGATTTTATAATGTTAATATCGTCAAAATTGAATCTAACAGGAGTTCTAGTTACCACTGTAGATGCAGCACTTCTTGTAACTCTTGTATCTTGTTGTACAGTAGAAGTGATATCCCAAATTATCTCAGAAGTTAAAAGTTCTTTATAAGAGTTAAGCAAAGAATTATATTTTTCCTCGAACGTTCTATCAAAGTGAACATCAATGTTGACATAGCTATTTTTTAATTGATTTTCAAGGTCTAGTAAATATTCTTCTTTTTCAATTACCTTATTCTTAAATGATTTGATAAAGAAACCAATGAGGAAAATATTTGCAATTAAACTATTTGTTCTTGCTGCTTTAACTTCCTCTTTAGTCTTCTCAATTTCTTGGGTAATTTCAATTCTATCTTTATAGACTTCCTGAAGTGTTTCCTTTAGTTCAATGAGGCTTGCGCTGGTCAGTTTGTCAGTTGCTTCACTTTTTATTTCTCCAATAAGAATTTCCGGTTCATAAATTACTTCATCGAAAACTGGAACATTTTGAACACTGCCGGAATATAAGTTTTTTTGTTCGCCTCCGATTTTCTGCCGATTGTATAAACCTGTTCCTGGTATGCCTGTATTTAAATAGGTTCCTTTTTTACTAAAGTTAATACTTGCTCCCTTTACACCAATTGTAGAACTAACTCCAGAGTTGGAAAAATTCAAATAAAACCCTGGGAAAACTTTAACTCTTTTTCTAAATCTCATAAGTTTTTTCTTGACTTTACCCTAATGGGCTACACAACATTATTGGTTGCTATTCTATCTGGTTTTTACTTTGACGTAAGTGTAATCATCAAATCTATCAACCGAACGATATGAGCCAGAGTCTTTAACTTTGACAAAAAATGGAGCGTTATTTATAGTAATCCAGTCAGCTTTATTTTTGATATAAACTATTTCAACAAGATTATCAAGGTAAATATATTTGTCACAAGGGCAAGGTGCGCTTGAAGGATTCACTTTTTCCTTTTTATTTGGTTGCCCTAATATAATTTCTATTTGTGCTTTTGATTTCCCGGCAAGCTTGTCTACCTCCACCAAATAACTCATTGAATTTATGTTTTTATAGGTGGCAAAGCTTTCTTTTTTTAATTCTTCTTGAATAAGTTCAGGACCTTTTTCAAATTTGTTATCCTCAATCAGTTTATCAATTATGAATTTTTCATAATCCGTAGAAGCATTTTTTTCAACAAACTCTGATTTTAAGCTATCAGTCCAAAGACTTTGTCTTTCAATTTGTATCTCTTTTGCTTCACCTTTTTCAGAATTATTCTCACAAGAATAGGTCAAAATAGAACTTGCGACTAACCCCAAAACAATAAATGTTCTTTTCATTGCTTAATATTATAATTTATTTAGAAATTAATTTCATTTACTCCAAATTACCAGATAGCAGGAGTACCTACTCCCACTATCTGCACTATATAAAGAAGCGCGTTTCTCTCTTGATTAGCCAACTATAAAAAGTTTATAGATATAAGCGCCTACTGTAGTGCCTAATACCAGCAGCAGCGCTATGTTGGCCACAAGAGGGATTTTTACATATCGCTTCTTCTTATGGTTGTACAACGAGCCTCCCAGCATGCTGAAAAGTATAGCGTTTATAAGGGTCAGCAGTTTATTGATGGCAACCCAGATGTCTCGGAAAGTATAGGCCATGATCTTATCAGTTAAAGCTTAGCATTATAGTGCTTTAACAATATAAGAATATTTCAATAATGATATTGCTTTATTGTTAAAATTTTATTTTAGTTATGCTGCTGCCGCACCTGAAAATAAAAAAGCTGCCATAGTATAGGAGCTCTGGCAGCTGGGCAATTATGTAAATACAATGTTTAACCTTGTGTAAAGCAGCTTTGGTCGGTTAGCAGCAGCTTCTCCACCGGAAAGCCTTTCTGGTCGGCCAGGTGCACAAGGCGCTCCAGCACATCCTGGTTTAAAGTGGGGGTACGGGAAAGCACCCAAAGGCTTTCGCGGTCGGGAGCACCCACCAAGGCATAAGTATACTCGGTGTCCAGTTCCAGAATCCAGTAATCGCCCCGGAAGGGCCAGAAAAACTGCACCTGCAGCTTGCTGTTGCTGCTGCCCTCCACCGGAAATGCTTTGCCTGTTGCGCTGTCTTCTTTGCCGTAGGGGTCACCTTTGCGGCATGTGTTTTTCACGTCTACATAGCCCTCCGGGTTCAGGCTATACTCGGCGTACACGCAGTGGCAGCCCTTCTCGAAGCGCTGCGGAAGCCGGGCAATTTCGTACCAGCGGCCCTTATACTTGTCCAGGTCTAAGTGGGGCACTGTTTGGAGCGGAGCATGTGTGCGGCTGCGGCTGCTGATAATGGCCGCACCAGCCAGCACGGCACCGGCAGCAAGCCATAGTTTGGTTTGTTTTTTCATAGTGTAGTAGTGTTGCGCAAAGTGCAGGTTAAAGCTGCTTGGCCATCAGGTAATGCTGTATAGAGCCAAACAGCAGGTATGTTTTCTCTAATACCTCATACCCGTTGCGTCGGTAAAAGTTCACGGCATTTTCGCGGGCCTGCAGCGTCAGGCGCTCTGCCCCTAAGGTGCGGGCACGTTCCTCCAGGTACTGCAGCAGCAGGTTGCCCAGTTGCTTGCCCTGCTGGTCAGCCCTGATGCCCATAAAGCGCAACTGCCCCTCTTGTGGCGTGTTCAGGTGCAGCCGGCAAACACCTGCAGCCTCACCGGCATTGTCTACCAGCAGGGCATGTATGGCAGTGGCATCGTCGTCGGCGCGTTCGCTGCCTTCTGGCTGGCCCCAGGGCTGGCGTAAGGTTTGGTAGCGCAGGCGGTAATATTGGGTAAATTGCTCGGGAGTGGCGGGTTCTATAATTTTCATGGTGTCGTGCTGCTTGTTTATCGTTTTGTCAGCGTGTAGCTTACGCTGAAAATTTAGTTAACAGATGTTTTGCCTGGTGCGTTGGAGGCCAAAGTACGTTTGCTTCATCTGAAAGTAACTGCAAGCAGGCAATTAATAATTTAGCCATGCTATAATTTTAAAGATGATTTAACCAGCGATTTGCTACTGACAATTGGCGATTAAAAAATAACTTTGTCAGCTTATTGCAGTAAATCAGTTTTTAAAGATTAATACCTAAAATTATGGCATCTTTTGATATTGTAAGCAAAGTAGACCCGCAAACTATGGACAACGCCGTAAACGTTGCCCGCAAGGAGATCATGAACCGTTACGATTTCCGCGATACCAAAGGAAGTATCGAGTTTGATAAGAAGAACAACGAGGTGAACATCTCGATGGAAAACGATATGCGCGTGCAGCATAGTGAAGACGTGCTTATCGGTAAAATGGTGAAGCAGGGTCTGGATGCCACCGCCCTTGATTTCTCGAAGGAGGCCTACCAGTCAGGCGCTATGATGAAGAAGGATATAAAAGTAAAAGCGGGCATCGATAAGGATACGTCCAAAAAAATCATGAAGATCATCAAAGACAGCAAAATGAAAGTTTCTGCTGCCATGATGGACGAAACCATACGCGTTACTGCCAAGAAGATAGACGACCTGCAGGGGGTAATTGCCTTGCTGCGCACCAACGCAGAGGAGATTGGCATGCCGCTGCAGTACGTAAACATGAAAAGCTAGCTTAATTGTTACACTTCTATAGGGTTGATTGTTAGCTGCACGGAAAACCTGTATACGCTCTGTATGGCATGCCAAAAATAAGCTTTGCAGAAAACGTAAGTGCTGCTGATGACTACCGACAACAATCAACAACAAACAATTAGCAACTAAAGAATTATGGAAATATTTGCCAATCCGGACACCTGGATAAGCCTCCTCACCCTGACCTTTATGGAGGTGGTGCTGGGCATAGATAATATTGTTTTTATTTCGATTATTGTGGGCAGGCTGCCAAAAGACCAGCAGGCAAAGGGCCGTAATATTGGCCTGTCGCTAGCCCTGATATTCCGGGTAATCCTGCTGCTGTTTATCTCCTGGATTGTAAGCGCCTCTGACCCGATCTTCTCCATCAACCTGCCGTTTACGGAAGAGGACTTTGCCGTATCGTGGCGCGATATCATACTTTTTGCCGGTGGTTTGTTCCTGCTGGCTAAGTCAGTTACCGAAATCCACAATAAGCTGGAGGGAGAGGAAGAGGGCCACGGAGCAAATAAAGCCAGCGCCACAATGAGTAAGGTGCTCATCCAGATCATCCTGATAGATATTGTATTCTCCTTCGACTCTATACTTACAGCCGTAGGGCTGGCGCAGGAAGTGCTGATCATGATTATCGCCGTTATTCTGGCCATGGGCATTATGCTGATCTTCGCCAAGTATGTAAGCGATTTCGTGAACAAGCACCCGACGGTAAAAATGCTGGCCCTATCGTTCCTGATCCTGATTGGCTTTATGCTGGTGGTAGAGGCGCTGCATCAGCACATTCCGAAAGGCTACATTTACTTTGCCATGTTCTTCTCGCTTTTAGTAGAGATGCTGAACCTGCAGCTGCGCAAGAAAACCGAGCCGGTGCACCTGCGCCAAAACGAAGTGCTGGAGCCAGAGAAGGAAGAAGTGGTATAGTTGCTTTGCTATAAATTTAAACGAGAACCGGCACCCCTGCTACAGGCGGTGCCGGTTCTCGTTTTTGCCTGCCCATACTTCCAAAATCCATACGGTTAGCACTAGTTTTGATTGAGCCATACTTTGCGCAAAACCTTTGAGCTGAAGCAGCTTATCTGCGGATTTTAGGTATATTAGCTGCAGACTATCTAATCCTGCTATGCGCCAACGCCATACTGCTGTTGCTGTTCTGCTGCTGTTCATGCTGATAGGGTTATCCCTGCTGAGCCTATGGTTGCTAAAACCGCCTGCGCCTGTGCCCGCTGATGCGCCTGCCACAGTGTTTTCGGCGGAGCGCGCCATGCGGCATGTACGGCAGATAGCGCAGGAGCCCCACGCCATGGGCACAGCGGCACACGCTGAGGTAAGAAACTACCTGTTGCAGGAGCTGGAAAAGCTAGGTCTGCAGCCGCAGGTGCAGGAGACTACAGCTGTAAACGGTGAGGGCGGCGCGGCTACTGTCGGCTATGTATATAATGTGGTTGGCCGCTTAAAAGGCGCAGGCGCTACAAGCAAAGCCATACTGCTGATGGCGCACTACGACTCGCAGCCGAACGCGCGCGGCGCCGGAGATGATGGCGCAGGCGTTGCCGCTATACTTGAAACCATCCGGGCTTTAAAGCAGGAAAAGCCGCTGCAGCATGATGTACTAGTGCTGCTAACCGACGGGGAGGAGTACGGGCTTTACGGCGCCAGGGCTTTTCTGAAGCACCCTTGGGTAAAGGAGGTGGCGCTGGTGATAAACCTGGAAGGCCGCGGCAACCAAGGCCCAAGTATGACTTTTGAGCTGAGCCCGGAAAACGGCTGGGTAGCCAGGCAGTATGCACAGGCCGCACCGTACCCTTTCTTTAGCTCGCTGGCTTACGAGATTTACAGCCGGATGCCGAACGATACCGACTTTACTGTATTTAAGGATGCAGGTTACTCAGGCTTAAACGCTGCTTTTATTGATGGCTTTGTGCACTACCACAAAAGCACCGATGCACCCGAAAACCTAAGCCTGCGCAGCCTGCAGCACCATGGCAGCAACCTGCTGGCGCTGACGCGCCATTTCGGGCATACTTCCTTAGACCAGACCAAGGGGCAGAACAGGGTGTTTTTTAACGTTATAGGCAGCTGGGTGGTAAACTATAAATCGAGCCTGAACCTGCTTTGGATGGCGCTTACCACACTGCTGCTGTTCGTAACGGTGCGGGTGGCACTGCAGCAAGGAGTGGTAAAAGGGCGTGGCATTATGATGGGTTTCGTGCTGTACCTGCTGCTGCTTGCTGTAGTCACAATTCTGTTTTACCTGATAAACGAGTTTGTTTGGGCACAGCTGCCGCTCTCGCATCGCCATAACGGCGTGTACAGCTCCGATACTTTCTTTATAGCCTACCTGCTGCTGGCGCTAGGGCTTTTTCTGTTGCTGAGTTGGCTGGTTTTGCGGTGGGTACGCCTGCTTTCGTTGCTGCTGGGTGTGTTTATACTTCAGTTTATACTTTTGATGACTGTGTACCTGCTGGCATCAAACGGAGCTTACCTGTTCTTGTTTCCGTTGCTGTTTAGTTTGGGCGGTACATTGGCGTTGCTGCTTACAGGCTGGCAGGGTAGTTACGCAATGCAGCCAAAGCACTCGCTTATTTTGTTGCTTTTTTCTGTGCCTGCCATTTTTCTGCTTTTGCCGATAGCGCAGGTGGTGTTTACAGCTTTTGCCTTGCAGTTGCCTTACGGTACTATTGTGCTCACGCTGCTATTGGCAGGCCTGCTGTTGCCGCTGCTGATTTTAATTATGCGCACGCTAATCTGGAAAAATGCTCCGCTGTTGCCGCTGATGCTGTTGTTGGCAGGCGGGCTATCAGTGGCTTTAGCTATTGCCCGTGAGCAACCTTCTGCCGAGCGGCCGCTGCACAGCCATGTAAGCTACTACCTGAACTCCGATACAGGCAAAGCCTGGTGGGCCACGCGCTTTGCCAACACCGACGATTGGAACCAGCAGTTTTTCGCTTCCGCTGCTAAAGAGCCGCTGCTGGAAATGTATCCGCATGCCTCTATACAGTACCTTAAAAGCGAGGCAAAGGCGATAGATATTCCTGCACCCGAAGCCAAAGTGCTGCAAGACTCCGTGGCCGGCAATGCACGTTTGCTACGGCTGCGCCTTAGGTCTCCACGCAATGCGGCTCACCTGGAGCTGGCACTGAAGACGCAGGAAGCCGATGCGCTGCAAAGTATAAAAATGGCTGGTGTAGAATTGGCTTTGAAACCTATAGAGACTGCTGCCGGCAAAGTATACTTTACGCGCCTGCATGGGCTGCCCGCATCAAAAGAAGTTATCCTGGAGCTTCGGCTTAGCTCTGAAATGCCACTCACGCTGCACCTCTACGACCAAAGTATAGGTCTGCCGCAGGAGCTGGTAAAAGCTCCCCGGCCAGCGCACGTTATTCCGGAGCAGGGCCGCGACAGCAACCTGACAGTAGTGCGGAAAAGTTATACTTTCTAGCTTAATTTAGAATGTCAAAAAGCTTAAGTTATATTTTGTCAGGAATTTTAGTCTGAGCCCAACCTAAGCAGTAGCGTGTGCAGTATAGATAAAGACTATTTTATACTTGCACCCGATATTACATGCTCCTAGATAAATTACTAACGTTTGCCCTTGCCACTCTTTTTTTAATCGCTTTATCCTGCGAAGGCCCTGCATCTGAAACGGAGAACCAAAAGGATGTGCCACAGAAACGAACACTGCAGCACGAACCCGCTTTCTGGGATTATGCCGCCAGCAGTAATATGCTGCAGGTGGAAATTGGCAAAGTAGCTGCAGAAAAAGGAACCTCAAGCCAGATAAGAACATTTGCAGCCGAGGCAGTTAACTTCCACAACAAGGCGCTGGAAGACTTGAAGGTGCTGGCGCAGCAGCATAATAACATTCAGTTGCCAGATAGCCTGGGCGCCGCCGATTTAGGTTTAGTGCTGGAGTTTAAGATGCTGGAGGGGGAGGAGTTAGATATGCATTTCAGAGAGTTTGTGATAAGCACACACAATGCGCAGCTTAAGCGCTACGAAGAAGCGCTTCTGAAAGCTGAGAACCCGAAAACCCGTATTTGGCTAATGGATATGCGAACACACTTGCAGGAAGAAATAAATAGCATAGCCCAAGCAGACGTAGCAGAGGCTGAAGAAGAATAAACTAAAGTATAAAAAACAAGCAGACTCTTATTTCCAGAGCTCTGAGGCTTTGCGGGCCATCCGGAAGAAAAGCTCACGCTCCAAACCGGCAACCTGACGTGCTTCGGTATCGTTGTAGCCGTTCTCCACGGCGTTTAAGTAATCGTAATACAGTTGGGCCAGCTCCAGCGAATCGTCCTCAAAACACTCCGTCAAATCTTCTGACGTCTGCTTCTCCGGCTCATATACTTTAGAAGGGTATAACTTGTCTAGCTGGTAAATAATGTACTTCTGGCGTGTCTTGTTTGATTTTCCGCCAAACAGCTGCTCTAAAGGCAGGTCTTCGTTTTCATCATCCAAAGCTTCAAGATCGTCTTCCAGCGCCAGCGGCTCATACACGATAATGTCATGACCGGAAAGCTCCAGGTACTCCCCGAATTTCTCCTTTACCGGAATAAGCGTTGGCGACTCATAAGGTTGGTCCAGCAGCTCAGCCATGTGCAAAGCGATTTCTTTGCCCTTCTCGCCGGCAGCAATAAGTATCTGGTTGAACTGGCAAAAATCACAGCCCAGGTATACAAACTTATACTCATCATCGAGCACCGTAAAGCACCAGAGCGTGATAAATTCGGTTTCATCTATCACCACCGTATCGATGTATAGTTCGTTTATCTGGACGTAACGTGGCGAATATTCCTGAGCATCCATGGCGTTGCGGCTTTAAGTTTCTGGTTGCAGTATAGGCACTATCAAAATATATACGGAGTTTTACGACACATGGCAACTAATATATATACAAATTTTACCCTCTCCTGCATCATACAGGCTATAAAGGTATAGATCATGCTAGCAGGCCATGTGATTTTAACACAAACAGGTCAATTTTGCGCTATAATTATCCTGTTGTAACTAGTTGATTTTTTGTTGATTAATTTAAGGCAGCTACTGGCACAGGCAATATAAATCGTAGCAAGCGAAGTAACATTGTACCAAACCCTATAAATATAATTTTTTTACAGCAGGAAAGCTCTGCTGCTGTAAAAAACTATCAGAGAGCGCCATCTTTCAGAGAGCGCCATTTTAAAGTATAGCCTCATTAAATATAGGAAAATTGTAAGTAGAAAACCAATGTTTAAATTTACCTGAGAATCAGTTCTAACTCCAGATACGCTCTATAAAACGTTGGGCATTGCTAAAGGCCAGCTTCTGCAGCTGCTCTTTAGAATACTGCTGCTGCAGGCGGTTTAGTATATAAGTATAACTACTGTTAGCCTGTTGGTGCGCCTGGTGGTAAAATGGGAATCGGCTTAAGTCCTGCTCATCGGCGAAATAGAAATAATCGGCCCCAAAGCAAAGCGCATCCTCAGCGCCATGATCAAAACCGTACTGGATGTGGTGTAAGAGAGCATCCGGGTCATCGGTGTTTACAAACTTGCGCAGAAAGTTTATGCCAATCAGGCCTTTGCGGCGAATAATCTCCTGTGTGAGCTCGTCGGGCAAGTTGCGCTCATGTTTCCATACCGGCCTGAAGTTAGAGTGGCTGGCCATAACAGGAATATCCAGTTTTTCTATGTCAATGTGGTCCAGGATATCAAAAGCCAGGGCGTCGCTGGTGTGGGAAAGGTCCACGGCAATGCGGCGGCCATGCAGGTAGTCGAGCAGCAGGCGGCCATCTGTGGTAATGCCGTGCGTGGGGTCAGAAGAGTTGCCACCGCCAAACCGGTTGGCTGTGTGATGGGTAAAGCTGATGTATAGAATGCGCTCGCATACTTCTATCATCTTCTCCAGGCGCTTAAAACCATTCTCCAGCGGTTCGTTTTCTTCACAAAACCCGGCTGCATTTTCGATGGCTGCCACCATGCCCGTACCTCCCGGCGTTTGCAAAACCTGCTGCAGTTGCGGCACATCCGTAACGGCGGTCAGGCAGTTGTCTCCGTCGGCTAGCTGCCGGAACATGTCACGCTGCAGTGCTGCGTAATCTGTGCTTCCTGCCCCGGTAGCAGAGTAAATCGCCATCACCTGCAGCTTTACGTTACCTTCCACCAGCGAGGGCACAGCACAGCCAATCTCCTCTACCTTGTTCATCTCAGAATTAGGCACATCGGTAAGGTATACCAGTAAATCACAATGCATATCGAAAATAGGCAGGCGCGCCACAGGTGTTGTGCTCATGTTGCAGAAGTATGGGTTTAGAACCTTAAGATAAGATGAAAATACGAAAACTGATGCTGCGAGGTGGAACAGTAAAGTATAAAACCTGCAAATGCGTTAGGCCGGAGTTAGCTAAAGGTATACCAGGTTTTACAATTGGCTAGTAAGGTGAGACGTTTCCATACGGGCAATTCCCTCGGTCATCCAGCAATCTTTGTAAGTGCCTTTGCGCTGTTTGGTAAGTATAAACATAAATGCCTCCTGCTGTCCGTCCGTGGCTTCTACCAGCACCAGTTGGTAAGCATTTTTGCCAGACACAACGAGTTGTCCGGTTTTGTAACTTTTAAAGTTAAGGATTGGACGGAAAGAAGGCTCTCTCACCATCATTCGGAAGTGTTTAAGCGGACCAAGGTAAGCCCGGTTTGCCGGTGATGAGAAGTTGAATAAGGTAATCACACCGCTGTCGGCAGGGTCGTTTTGCTGCAGGGCGCGTAGCTGTATACTTATAACCTGGCGCGGCGAAAGTGCTTTGTCAGGCTTCAAATACGTCCATTTAGATGTATGTGCTATCTCAGAGCTGGCAGAAGTATAGGTGGCGTAGTGATGCTCATTGGCTGTAGGCATAGCAGGAAACTGCATCCAGAACAACACGAGCAGCAGCACGCCAATTGCCAGCATGATCTTGTCGAATATGTTCTCCGGAGCCTTCATGTAAATATGTACTTTATTTAGGCGAGCTTTGTTGTGAAACAGCCTGGATTTGGGGTAAATGTATGCTGCTGGATAGCCAATGCCAGAAAATGTAAAACAAAGGGTGATGTGTGCGTATACCCTCATCAGCAGTATACTATGAAAAAAATCATCCTGATAGATAAAGTCCGGTCTGCGACAAACTGGGTGCTACACCAGCCAGTTGTTGTGCGCCTGAGGCAGCGTTTTCCGCGGCTCACCTCTTTTATGGCCGCCCGGTTTGATACCAATTATTTTGTTGGGCTGCCCCTGACGCTGATGGTGCTGGCAGGCGCGGTTAACATCATGCTGCTCTCCAACCTCACTGAAAGCGTGGTAGAATCGGAGTGGATCGTGACGGTGGACAAACAGTTTACCACCATGCTCTACAGCATGCGCTCAGACTGGCTTAGCCAGGCGCTATACCTGATCACTTTGCTTGGTAATCAGGAGGCTGTTTTTATAATAGGTGCAGTAGTCTCACTGGTTTTGCTTGTGAAAAAGAACTGGGTGGCGCTTTTTGCTTTCTGGATAACCTTAGCCGGTGTGGGCTTATCTGTTAAATTCGGCAAAACCATTATCAGCCGTAATCGCCCTATGGCCGATGTGGCTTATTATGTGGTGGAACATTTCTCCTTCCCGAGCGGGCATGCCACTACCGCAATAGCGCTGTTCGGCATGATTGCTTACCTCCTGCACCGCCGGTTGCGCGTGCCCTGGCAACGGCGACTGCTGGTAACACTGGCGCTTCTGCTTATTTTACTGATTTGCTTCAGCCGCATATACTTGGGAGTGCACTACCTTTCGGATGTGTTGGCTGGCTTGCTGCTGGGGCTGCTGTGGCTGCTGGTGGGTATTAGTTTTATGGAAGTGATGCAGTACCGCAAAAAGAAGCTCAACAATTCGTAGGAGAGGCAGAGCGCACTTTTTGTCCATTGTTTCGTAACAGGGCAAGTATGAATCTACAACTATATATGCGCCTGCTGTTTCTTGCCCTGCTGGCTTTCAGCTTCTCGCCTGCACAGGCTTATGGCGTACTGACGCACCAGGCGGTGGTAGATGCCGCCTGGGAAACCAATCTAAAGCCCTTGCTGCTGAAGCGCTACCCAAAGGCAACCTAGGAGGAGCTGAAAAAAGCCCATGCACAAGCTTACGGAGGCTCCATTGTGCAGGACATGGGCTACTATCCTTTCGGCAACACTTTTTTCACGGACCTGACGCATTATGTGCGCAGCGGCGATTTTGTAGAGAGCCTGGTACGCCATGCCGCTACTGTAGAAGAGCTCGGATTTGCGTTAGGTGCCATGGCGCACTTTAACGCAGATATCTACGGGCACCCTATCGGTACCAACAGAGCGGTGCCGCTGGTTTACCCGGAAGTGCAGCAGGAGTTTGGCCACTCCGTAACGTTTGCCGATGATGCCATCTCCCATATAAAAACTGAGTTTGGTTTTGATGTGCTGCAGGTGGCGCGCGGCAATTATGCGCCCGAAGCTTACCAGGAGTTTATCGGCTTTGAGGTATCGAAGGAGCTGCTGGAGAAAGCGTCTATGGAGACTTACGGGCTGGAGCTGAAGGAGGTGTTTACCAGTTTGCCGCTGGCCATAGGCAGTTACCGCTATACCATCCGAAGCGTTTTTCCGGAGCTGACAAAAGCGGCCTGACAGGCGAAGAAAAGCCAGATACAGCAGGAACACCCCGGTGTAACCAGGCAGCAATTTATGTATCGCATGAGCCGGTCCAGCTTTCATAAGCAGTGGGGCAGGGAGTATGAGCGGCCGCACTTTTTTGCGCGCGCGGCAGCCTGGGTTATAAAAGTACTGCCTAAAATAGGGCCGCTGCGGCCTCTGGCATTTGTGCCTCCGGCTCCCGAAGCAGAAAAATTGTACATGGAAAGCTTTAACGTAATCGTAGACAAGTATGGAGCCATGCTAAAGCAATTGGAGCAGCAGAGACCACAGCTGCAAAACCTGCAGCTCGATACAGGCAACCCAACACGCCCCGGCGCCTATTCCCTCACCGACGAAACTTACGCCAAGCTGCTGAAAAAGCTGGCCAAATCAGAGTTTAAGCAAGCCAACCGGGCACTGCAGCAGGAGCTGTTGCTATATTTTGAAAAAGCTAAACCACCGGGCGGCGAGATAAGGAGGAGCTAAAGGAGTGGGAGGATACGCAGGAATACCTGGTGCAGCTGCGGCAACTACATGCCGGGCAGTAAACTTTTAAAATAGTATAATTTTTGTGTCGGGAAGTAGAGCTGATTAATTACTTAGCAAACCGGCTAAACTTTAAAGAGAACGCAACCGCTACTGAAAAATATAGCTGCAAACGTAACTATGCGTTGAGTTTAACGATAAATATAGTTGCGGGCTATGGATTAGCCGGAATAACTCCGATCAATCCGGACTGCACAAAATTATATCATTTATAAATCGATAAAAGAAATCAAATGGAAACGAACAAGAATAATAGCACGACCTCTAATAGCTCAACCTCACAAACTCAGGCTAAAGCAAATACAACGCCTTCTAGCGGCACGCAGAGCAACGCAAACCAAAGCAGCTCTACACAAAACAGATCAAGCCTGAACCAAAATAGCTCTAGCCAAGGAAGCAGCAACAGCAGCAATAACATGCAGGGCCGCAGCAACCAGCAAGCTACTACAGGCAAAGGCGGCGTAAAGGATATGCAGGAAAAACTGACACAGTTTGGCAGCACCGCAGCTACTAAGTTCAGCAACATGACAACCAAGCAGAAAGCCATGGTAGGCGGTGCCGTACTGGCGTTAGGCGCAGGCTGGGTAGCTTTAAGCCAGAAAAACAAAAACAAAATCAAAAGCCAGGTAGGTTCAGCAGCATCTACTGCCAAAGAAGCCATGCATAATATTAACGCAAAGCAGCAGCAGAACAAGCCAAGCAACTCCGGCTCCAGCAGCTCAAATACTGGCTCTAGCTCCAACTCAAGTTCTTCGAGCACAGACGCTCGTGTAAAATAAGCTAGCGAAGCAGATAAAACTACAAAGCCGAACCTCAAGCAGGTTCGGCTTTGTAGTTTCTAATTTAAGTCAATTCAGCTGGTGCGGCAGGTGGCCATACCCCGTTTTATCAGGTATTGCTGGTGATATTCCTCAGCATGGTAGAAGGTGTCGGCGGGTACAATTTCAGTAACAATCTGACGCCCGCTAAACTCCGGCGACTGCTGCCAGTTCTCCTTGGTGGTTTCGGCCATCAGGCGTTGCTCATCGTTGTGGTAAAATACAACGGAACGATACTGAGAGCCCACATCCGGGCCTTGCCTGTGAAACTGCGTGGGGTCATGCGCTTGCCAGAACACCTGCAGCAGCTGGTCGAAATTCACCTGTTTTGGGTCAAATGTTACCTGCACTACTTCGGCATGGCCGGTGCAGCCAGCGCATACATCCTGGTAAGTTGGGTTATGGGTATGCCCGCCCATATAGCCTACCTCCGTATCTACTACGCCGGGCGTGTTCCTGAAGGTAACTTCTATACCCCAGAAGCAACCCGCCCCGAAGGTGGCTTTCTGTAGTTGTCTATCTTTTGTCAATTCCATAGTCCTTTCGTTGTTTTCTTATAGCTGGCGCATTACAAACAGGTGCGGCAGCTCGTAAAATGCCTTATCCATACTTTAAAACTGCATAATGAAAAAGAAGGTTATACTTCAGTTTGACCCTCAGCACAGCCGAAACCCCGAAGGGAAGCATGTGCGCGACGGGCTCTCTACAGTGCTGGCGATTGGCAACAACCTGTGGCTCAGTTGCGATGAGCGCACTACCATTGAGCGTCTGTCGTTGCAGGCCGATGGCTCTTACGCGCAGCATCAGTCTTTTGATTTGGAAGATTATCTGGATTTACCTGCAAAAGGCAAAAGTGAGATTGATATAGAGGGAATGGGCATTGCCGATAACTATCTCTGGATAATGGGCTCGCATAGCCTCAAACGCAGCAAACCGAAGCGCCATCAACCCATCCAGAAACAAATAGAGAAACTCGCAAAAGTTAAAAACGACCCTAACCGCTACCTGCTGGCTCGCATCCCTATACTTAAAGACGCTGAAACCGGCGAGTATACTCTGATGCAGAAGGCCGATGACCCCAATAGCCCAGGACACACGCTGCGGGCGGCGCAGCTTCACGGCGACACGCACAGCAGCATACTAACCGAGGTGCTGGAGAAGGATGAGCACATAGCCGCTTTTATGGACATACCCGGCAAGGACAATGGCTTTGATGTGGAGGGACTGGCGATTTACGGCAAGCGTATTTTTATAGGGTTGCGCGGGCCGGTGCTGCGTGGCTGGGCGATGGTGCTGGAGGTAGAGGCCGAGGAAGACCGGAAAGGAGAGCTGCACCTGAAGACGCTGGAAAACGGCAAATTTTATAAAAAGCATTTTCTGAATCTGCGCGGCAAAGGCATCCGTGAGTTACGGTTTTTCGGCAAAGATTTATACTTGCTGGCCGGCCCCACCATGGACCTGGATGGTGTGATAGCCATCTACCGCTGGCCAAACGCCGTGGGGCAGCAGGAGCAGTTGCTGCACAACAACGAGCTGCAGCGGCTACAGGAAGTGCCGCACGGCAGTGGGGAGCATACCGGCAAAGACAAAGCAGAAGGACTGGCCGTGCTGGATGAGCATCATGTGCTGGTAGTGTTTGACAGCCCCACAGACGAGCGCAAGCAAGGCAAGGAGGGAGTTTATGCGGATGTGCTGCGCCTGGTGGAGTAATTGTAACCTTCTTTAGCCAAAGTGCCTATACTTGTTAAATAGCCCAAGGCTGATCATCTAAACGAATAAAACTATGAATAACGCTATAAAAGCGATGGCAGGCGGCCTGGCAGGTGCCTGTGCCCTTACGCTGCTGCACGAAACCGTTCGCCGGTTTGTACCGGAGGCACCCCGCATGGATATACTGGGTATGCGCTCTATTTCTAAAATAATGAAAGGTATAGGCGAGGAGCCGCCGCAGGACGAGGAAGAGCTGCACAACTGGTCATTGGCCGGGGATGTAGTGTCGAACTCGCTGTACTATAGCCTGGCGGGTACGGGAAAAGATGCCTGGTGGCGCGGAGCCATACTTGGCGCAGCGGCCGGTGCAGGCGCTGTATTGCTGCCCGGTCCACTGGGGCTGGGCGAGGAGCCAAGCAACCGCACTTCCAAAACGCAGGCAATGACCGTTGGCTACTACTTGCTGGGTGGTATGGTGGCCGCAGCAGTGGGTTATGCCCTCAGCGGCGACGAAGAAGCCGAGGAAGTATAAGTATAAACTGCGGTAAACCATAAAAAGAAGAAGGCAGGTACTGTAAAGTGCCTGCCTTCTTCTTTTTTATTTAAATAGGATTTTAGTTGCCGCTGGTTGTGGTGCCGCCAGTGGTAGTGCCCATGGTGCCCGTGGTGTCTCCTCCGGTTGCGCTGTTCTGGGCCGTGTCAAGAGGGCTGATGTTTTCGTTGGTCACGTCGTCGCCGTCTTCGTCGTTCATTCTGCCATCAACCTCATTGGCATTGGTTTCAGTGTCTACGCCGGTTGTGTTTTCGGTGCCGCAGCTTGTTAGCGTTGTTGCAGCCAGCAAAGTGCCTGCAAGTATACATGCATATGTTCGTTTCATTTTATTCTTTCTTTTTCTAACATTGATATAAAGATATCTTTTACGGGGAATTTTTAAAACTGATAAGGTTTATACTTACTCCGGCTGGTTGGCGCAGCTGCAAAGCATCTCGCGGGTAGGCACGGCCAGTTGGTAGTCGGGCAGCGACGGTTCTTTCATGTAAAGCACCTCCAGTTGCTGAATGGGCTGTTGCGGGTGTGCTTCGTTCCAGCGGCGCATCAGGTAGTTGCAGTAGTATGGCCGCATGTAAGCGTTATGGATAAACAGATAATTCTCGGAATACTTGCGCCAGCGGTCGTTTTTGAACAGCGATACCACGGATGCCGGCTTGCTGTAGTTTACCTCTTTGCCTTCCTGGTTCAGGTCTATGTTGATGCCGCTGGCCGTATATCCCTCCAGCACATACCAGCCATCATCTTTAAAAACCGTAGGCGAAAACATGCCCCAGTGCTGGTCCAGGCGCAGCAGGTAACCTAACCAGCGGCCGCTATCCGGTATTTTATAGATGGGTAGGCTGGTGCCGCTAAAGTTCCACCAGACACAGTAGAGCAGCGCCACGGCCACAAAGCCGTTGCGCATAGGCGCCAGCAGGCTTTTCGGAAACAGCGGCTTGCTGCGCCATGCTACCTGTACCCGTAAAGCAACAGGGCTACGGAACCGCCCGAAAAGATGCCGAAATTGCCCCAGTTGCGGTCTCCGGAAAGAGCCAAGTAAACGCCTGTCGATCCAGTTCATGGCAGAGGCAGGCAGCAGACCGGCCACAGAAGCTATGTTAATCAGGTAAAAAAGCCCCACAAACAGCGTCAGGCTAATGCCAATATGGAAGCCTACCAGCACCAGCACCACCACCATCCGGAAGAAGGCATTATAGAACGGGATAAGCAGCAGAAAAGGCAGCAGCAGCTCTGTATAATAAGCCGAGAAAGTCAGGATACGCAGGAGCTCAGGGTAAGGGTAAATCAGACGGCCCAGGGGCATCAGTATCTGATCCAGACTAAGGGCATAGTATAACGCGGTGCCGTCTGTGTGCCACTCCGGAGAGTTTTTGAGCAATGCTGTGCAAAAGTACACAAGCCCCACCTGCACAATATAGGCCATAGTGGCGGCGCTAAAGTAACTGGTTTGCTGTGGAGCGACTCCCTGTTTACAGGCTTGTACCGCATCCACAGCGTAAAATCGGCCCCAAGGTAAAAATATGCCCCAGAACAGCAGCATCCGGAGCAGGTCGTCGCCACCTTGTTCTATCAGCGGGTTTCGGTTTTGCAGCGATAGCAGCAGGAGCCAGGTTGCCGCTGTGGCAAGGCGCGTTTTATAACCCAGTAAAAGGCAGCAGGCAAAGCCGGCAGCAAGTATAAACAGCACCAACTGGAACTGCCAAAGGCCGCTAAGCGCGTGTAAGGAGAAGAACTGCGGCAACCACAAATACTGATGCAGCACATGCAGCGGAAGCACGCCCATATTAGAGTAATGCGCCTCCATGTCGGTAGCCCGTATGGCCAAATCTATCAGTACAATACCGGCCAGCCAGATCCGCATGAGTGCCAGCGCCCTCAGGTCTACGGTAAAAACTTTTCGCAGGTATAGCTCCAGGTGCTTCATCGGCTATCGAGTATTTAAAAGCAGAAAGGCAAATACCGTGTGGTGTCTGCCTTTCCTGACTATCTGTTGAGGTTATGTGACATTACATAGTTGTAGTGCCGGTTGTGGTTCCAGTTGTGGTTCCAGTAGTCGTTCCAGTAGTCGTTCCAGTTGTCATGCCAGTAGTTGTACCGGTGGTAGTTGTTCCGGTAGTAGTACCTGTCGTTGTTCCAGTGGTCGTTCCTGTCGTAGTGCCAGTGGTTGTACCTGTAGTTGTACCTGTAGTTGTACCTGTAGTCATTCCGGTTGTTGTCCCTGTCGTCATGCCAGTGGTTGTTCCAGTTGTCGTCCCTGTCGTCATGCCAGTGGTTGTACCGGTTGTACCAGTTGTCATGCCGGTAGTAGTACCCGTTGTGGTAGTGCCTGTAGTTGTGCCGGTTGTTGTACCCGTGGTCATGCCGGTTGTGGTGCCCGTTGTGGTGCCCGTTGTGGTGGTGGTGCCGTCATATTCCTCGGTCGTGTCTATCGCTTCGCTATCGGTTGTGCCATCAGAAGTAGTGCAGCCAAAAGTAAAAGCCGTTAGCGCAAAGGCAGTGGCACAGAAAGTTATTAAGTTCTTTTTCATAGTAATCAGTGTTTGTTTAAACTAATGTTTAGAAATCTAATCCTGATTCTACGGCAAGTACAAAAAAAAGTATAACCAGGTTATACAACTGTTTCTGCTGCCAGCGCCTGGTGTAGTCTATTTCTGAGGCCGGAGCTTGTTTTCAAGTGCTAATTATAAAGCATGTTTTAAGTTTTGCGCTGCTGTAGAGCGAGGTTGGCAAAAGGCAATTCCGGTGTTTTTGGCTTAAGAGTCTGCACAAGTATAAAGTGTGTACAAAAAGGCTGTTGTTAAACTTTTGCCATTTTGCATGGTTGAGAGAAAGTACAAAAAAGGAACAGGTAATGAATAAGCTTAAACTATACTATGTGCAGGATGCGCTGTGCGGCTGGTGTTATGGCATGGGACCGGTTATCAAACGTTTGCACGAAGAGCAGGGGCAGAAGTATACTTTTGAGGTGCTGAGCGGAGGCATGATCCGTGGCAATAATGTCAGGCCCATCAGCGGCATGGCTGATTATATCCGGCAGGTAGCACCCCGTTTAGAGGAAACCACAGGAGTAAAATTAACAGAAGTATACCACCGCGAGATTTTGGACAAGGGAGTTTATATGAGCAACTCCGAACCTCCTGCAGTGGCCATGGCAATACTGAAAGAGCAGTTTCCGGAGCAGCAGGTGCGGTTGGCTGCAGCCATTCAGGAGCAGCACTTTGTAGCCGGGAAAGATCTTAATGAGGTAGATACATACCTGCCGGTGGTGCAGGCTTTTGGAGCTGACGAAGCAGATTTTAGGGAAAAGTTTGTAGTGAGAGATTACCTCGAAAAAGCCCGAAAGGAGTTTGAGCTTGTTGCAAACTGGAGAATAAATGGGTTTCCGGCGATCGTGTGCCAGGCAAATGAAAAGCTATACTTAGCGGCCCAGGGCTACCAGCCTTTCGACCAGCTAAGTGCCACGCTGGAGCGGATACGGCAGGAGATGCCAACTACAGAAGCATAAGCTATTTTGTTTCCGCGGCCATAAGCCACTCGTAAGCAGAAGTAAGATCTGTGAAAACCGCTACATCAAACGGGAAAGGGAGAATCTTTTCGTTATCTACAAAATGTTGCAGCTGCTTCTCGGCAATAGGGTCGAAGGAGTTGATAAAGGCAAAGCGCTTGAGCGGCAGTCTGCGGAAATTTTCCAGAAACTCCTGTAAGGTCCAGCGGGTGTCCTCGATAGGTATAGGAGGAAGCAAACGGCGATCCGAAATGGCGTAAGGTATACCCATTGATTGCACCAGAAGCAAAAAGTGATGCAGCGTTTCGCGGTACTCCCTGCTGGTGCAGGCTCCATACCACTGGCTTACAATTACATTATGAGTACTATAGTACTCTATGTGGTGAAAGGGAGTAGAAGATAGCACCATAGGCAGTGTGTTATGTTTCTTAATATTAACTCTTTACTGAATAATATCAAAGCCTATGCTATGTTATAAAACTATTTTTTTAAAATTATTCTTATAATCACGATAACTTGATAATTATACTGTAGCGCCTCAGCAGGCAGGTTATACTACCGCCAAGGCGCTATAGAAACTATTTTATTTTGTACGCAGGTTGTTGGCGTTGCTTCCATCCAGTTTGCGTGTGTCTTCCTCGTTTTTAGCCGCCACGTTTCCGCCTTCCTCTTTGCCTTCCGGCTCACTATCCAGAAAATCAGTTTGCTCTTTTTTTATACCTGTCAGGGGTTCCGGGTTCTCATCCGGCAGGCGTTTGCTCTCGTCAGAGTTGGTAATAAAGTCGTCTTCTTTCGGGTTTTGCATACGTTTGGGTTTAAGTTTATACTTGTATTTACTGCCAAAGTCTCTGTATAGTTTACGCCTGTAAGGAGGCAAAACTCAAAATAAATCGCCGGCTAGGCATTTTTACATTGCGAGGCCCAACATTTTGCCTTAACTTTGGGCAATTTATACATACCACACCATGCCTAAAGACACTTCTATAAAATCTGTTCTGATCATAGGCTCCGGCCCTATTGTTATTGGTCAGGCTTGCGAATTCGATTACTCCGGCTCCCAGGCTGCCCGTTCCTTAAGAGAAGAGGGAATAGAGGTTATACTTATCAACTCCAACCCGGCTACCATCATGACCGACCCGGTAACGGCGGACCATGTGTACCTGAAGCCGCTGGAGAAAAAGTATATCATAGAGATCTTAGAGAAACATAAGATTGATGCAGTGCTGCCAACCATGGGCGGGCAGACGGCCTTAAACCTCGCCATAGACTGCGACAAAGCCGGCATCTGGAAAAAGTATGATGTGCGTATTATAGGCGTTGACATCAAGGCCATCGAAACGACAGAGGACCGTGAGGAATTCCGTCTGAAGATGATAGAGCTCGGCGTAAATGTTTGTAAAGGAGAAACAGCTACCTCCTTCCTGGAAGGTAAAGAGATAGCCCAGGAAATCGGCTTCCCGTTGGTGATTCGCCCTTCGTTTACTCTTGGTGGTACGGGGGGCGGTTTTGTTAATACCCCTGAGGAATTCGACGCAGCGCTTACGCGCGGCCTGCATGCCTCCCCAACACACGAAGTGCTGGTAGAGCAAAGCATCATGGGCTGGAAGGAGTATGAACTGGAACTGCTGCGCGATAACCTGGGCAACGTGATCATTATCTGCTCCATTGAGAACTTTGACCCGATGGGCGTGCATACCGGCGACTCTATAACTGTTGCCCCGGCCATGACGCTGCCAGACACCGTGTACCAGCAGATGCGCGACCTGGCTATCAAAATGATGAACGGTATCGGGCAGTTTGCCGGCGGCTGTAACGTGCAGTTCTCCGTTAACCCGGAGGATGACACCATCATCGCCATCGAAATTAACCCACGCGTGTCGCGCTCCTCGGCGCTGGCATCTAAAGCAACTGGCTACCCGATCGCGAAGATTGCGGCTAAGCTGGCCATTGGCTATAACCTGGATGAGCTTAAAAACGCCATCACCAAAACAACATCCGCATACTTTGAGCCTGCGCTTGATTATGTGATCGTGAAAATTCCGCGCTGGAACTTCGATAAATTCCCGGGTGTGAACCGCACGCTTGGCCTGCAGATGAAATCCGTGGGTGAGGTAATGGGCATTGGCCGTACCTTCCAGGAGGCGCTCCAGAAAGCCTGCCAGAGCTTGGAGATTAAACGTAACGGTATTGGTGCCGACGGCAAGGAGATGACCGATTACGACAAGCTGATACATGGCATGGCTAACCCAAGCTGGAACCGCCTGTTTAACATCAAAGACGCCATGCGCATCGGCATCCCGACCAGCACCATCCAGAAACTGACTAAGATAGACCCGTGGTTCCTGAACCAGATTGAGGAGCTGGACCAGATGGAGAAAGAGATTGAGAAATACAGCCTTTCTACATTGCCTGCTGAGCTGCTGCGCACTGCCAAAGAAAAAGGCTACGCCGACCGCCAGATTGCTCACCTGCTGCGCTGCCTCGAGAGTGAGGTGTTTAACGTGCGCCAGGAGCTTGGCATCAGACGTGTGTACAAGATGGTAGATACTTGCGCCGCTGAGTTTGAGGCGAACACACCATATTACTACAGTACTTTTGAGGGCGAAAACGAAAGCCTTGTTTCCGATAAGAAAAAGGTGGTTGTGCTGGGTTCAGGCCCGAACCGCATTGGTCAGGGTATAGAGTTCGACTACAGCTGCGTGCACGGCGTGCTGGCTGCCAAGGAGTGCGGCTACGAAACCATCATGATCAACTGTAACCCTGAAACGGTAAGTACTGACTTTGATATTTCGGATAAGCTATACTTTGAGCCAGTGTTTTGGGAGCATATTTATGAAATCATACTTCATGAGAAGCCGGAAGGCGTGATTGTGCAGCTGGGCGGGCAAACCGCACTGAAGCTGGCTGAAAAACTGGACCGTTACGGCATTAAAGTAATGGGCACCAGCTACCAGGCGCTTGACCTGGCCGAAGACCGCGGCTCTTTCTCTTCACTGCTGCGTGACCTGGCCATTCCTTACCCGCCATTTGCTGTTATCGAGACGGCAGAGGAGGCGCTGGAGCTGAGCAAAGAACTGAAGTTTCCGCTGCTGGTTCGCCCAAGCTACGTACTGGGTGGCCAGAACATGAAAATCGTGATCAACGAGAAAGAGCTGGAAGCCCACGTAATCGACTTGCTGAAAGATCATCCTGGCAACAAAGTACTGCTAGACCACTTCCTGGATAATGCCATTGAGGCCGAGGCCGACGCCATCTGCGACGGTGAGGACGTGTACATCTGCGGTATTATGGAGCACATCGAGCCGGCCGGTATTCACTCCGGAGACTCTTATGCGGTGCTTCCTCCGTTTGACCTGAGCGAGAACGTGATCAAGCAGATTGAAGAGTACACCAAGAAAATAGCAGTGGCCCTTCAGACTGTAGGTGTGATCAACATCCAGTTCGCCATTAAGAACGAGACAGTTTACATTATTGAGGCCAACCCACGCGCATCGCGTACGTTCCCGTTCATCGCCAAAGCGTACCGAGAGCCATACATTAACTACGCTACCAAAATTATGCTGGGCGAGGCGAAGGTGAAAGACTTTACCTTTAACCCGTACAAGCACGGATACGCTATTAAGGTGCCGGTATTCTCTTACAACAAGTTCCCGGAAGTGAACAAGGAGCTCGGTCCAGAGATGAAATCCACTGGCGAGGCCATCTACTTCATCGATGACCTGCAGGACGATTACTTCACCAAAGTATACTCCGAGCGGAATATGTATATGAGTAAGTAAGAAAGTATAAACGCATACCTGAACCGGCCGCTGCATAAACTGCAGCGGCCGGTTTTTTTTAGGCTTGGCAGCTCCCAGTTTGTCTGAATCAGGATTTACAGGATTCTAGGATAGATAGGATTTTCTGCAATACTGGGTCTAACCGCCTCAGCCCCTCAGAGCTACGCTCGCTAGTTTCGAACTCTCGTTCTCACTAGTCTAAGGGGGGGATTCTGTTTAAGCTCTGTCAGCAGTGGCTATCTAAAACTGATCCCAGTCCTTGGGTGGGGGTAGGGGCCCTCGTTAAAGAGCGCCTTCTAGATTTCCGGTTTCGCTTCAGCAAAATTGCGACGCAGGAGCAAAGGAAATGTAGACAGCGCGATGCCCTTATCGAGGGCCCCTACTCCCAGGACGAGGCCTCCCTTAAAGAGGGCCCCTACCCCCGCCTTGAGGGAACCAAAGTATAAAATGAAACAAGCAGGTGGTAAAGCCGGGGATCAACAGAAGCTAGAGAGTATAGTTTGGCTCCAGTTGCGCAGGTAAAGCACATGCGGGTGATTGTGCCAGAAGAGCAGCTATACAAGTATGTACCCGTAAATATAAAGTATAACCGCAAGTATAAATCAGCTAACGAAAGTATAACTCACTACACCAAACCGGAACTAACCTAACCAAACCTGCATTTCAAAACTATACTCCTTATCTTTGCCGTGCACCGCCAAAACGTCAGATAACAAAAAACTGGCAAAGGAGTTGTAAGATAGTATCGGTACTGTTTTTGTAGTATGCCTGGTATACTTTTAAAAGAGAAAGCATCATAATGATCAAGTTCATATTCACCACCTTACTCATAATTTTCTTTATTCGAATGGTAGCGCCTGTTTTATTCAGATGGTTGCTGGGGATGTTCATCAAGAAAAAAATGCGCAACGGTTCCTTCTTTTACTCTAACATGAACCAGCAGCGGCAGGCGCAGCAGCCCAATAATGGCAGCGCAAAACGAGCAAACGGGAATGTTAAAATAGATTACATACCAGAGCAGCCGGAACGCAAGAGTTTCAACGGCGGCGAGTACGTGGATTATGAAGAAGTGAAATAAAACTACTATCTTTCAAGCTCTATTTCGGGTTTTTGAAAGATTATGACAACTTCCTTCAATTTTAAGCGCGATGTGCTGCCGCATGCCATCGCCGTACTTATTTTCCTCATCCTGACGGCGGTATACTTTTCGCCGGTCCTTTTTCAGGACAAAGGCCTTGCCCAGCACGACATTCTGCAGTTTAAGGGCGGCGCCAAAGAAATACAAGATTACCGCGAGCGCACCGGCGAGGAAGCTCTCTGGACTAACTCCATGTTTGGCGGTATGCCGGCATACCTTATCCAGACTAAGTTTCCCGGCGACTGGTCGGGCTACATCCACAAAATACTCACTTTTGACCTGCCTGCACTGGCGGGCAATATCTTCATCACGCTGATCTGCGCCTACATACTTCTGGTGGCCATGGGCATGAGCTCCTGGCTGGCCATTATCGGCGCGGTGGCCTTTTCCTTCACCTCCTATAACCTCATCATACTAGAGGCGGGGCACAACACCAAATCGCTGACAATTGCCTACATCCCGATGGTGCTGGCCGGCCTGATTTACGCGCTGCGCAAGAACCTTTGGGTGGGTGCGGCCTTGTTTGCCGTTGGCCTGACGATGAACCTGCATTTCAACCACCTGCAGATGACTTACTACATGCTGTTGCTGGTGCTGGTGTTTGCCGTAGTAGAAATCATTTATGCTGTAAAGCATGGCACCTTTGCAGAACTGCTGAAGCGCGGTGTGGTGTTGTTGGTGGCCGCCATACTTGCTGTGGGCGTAAACTTTGGCAGGCTGTATACCACCGCTGAGTACAGCGAGTACAGCATCCGGGGCAAATCTGAGCTGACCCAGCCAAACAGCGGCGACAACATAGGCAGTGGCCTGGACCGTGAGTATGCCTTTAACTGGAGCTACGGCGTAAGCGAAACAATGACCCTGCTCATCCCTGACTTCTATGGAGGCAGCAGCAGCGCCCCGCTCGACACCGATTCTGAAACATATGAGGCTTTCACAAAGATGGGAGCCGCGCCAGCACAGGCCGAGCAGCTGGTAAAGCAGGGCCTGCCAATGTACTGGGGGCCGCAGCCCATGACGAGCGGACCAGTGTACGTGGGTGCCATCGTGGTGTTCCTGTTTGTGCTGGGCCTGTTCATCGTGGATCGCCGCTGGACGAGCTGGTTGGTGGCCGGAACTATCCTCTCCCTGATGTTGGCCTGGGGTAAGAACTTCGAGTCCTTCAACTACTTCATGTTCGATTACTTCCCGCTTTACAACAAGTTCAGGGCTGTTTCATCGGCGTTGGTTATCGCGCAAATCACTATTCCGTTCCTGGCCATACTTGCCCTCTGGAAACTGATAAACGAGCGTAGCCAGATCAAAGACCTGGATAAGAAACTACTTATATCGGGAGGTATAACGGCGGGCATCAGTTTGCTGGTGTGGCTGTTTGCCGGTACCGCGAGCTTTGTATCAGCCGCTGATCAGCAGCTGATACAGGCGCAGTTCCCGATTGATGCCATCCGTGCCGACCGCGAAAGTATGATGCGCTCTGATGCCTTCCGCTCGTTGGTGTTTATCGTGCTGGCAGCCGGACTGCTATACTTCTATGTGAAGAACAAGCTGTCTGCCACGGTAGCCATAGCCGGTGTAGGTATACTGGTGCTAGTGGATCTGTGGTCTGTAGACCAGCGTTACCTGAACAATGGCGATTTTGAGCGCCGTGTGGAGGCCAACTTCTTCCAGCCAACTCCTGCCGACCAGATGATCCTGCAGGATACGGACCCGGAGAAGGGCTTGAGTTACCGCGTGATTAACCTGCCGAATCCGTTTAACGATGCCCGTACGTCCTACTTCCACAAGTCGGTGGGCGGCTACCATGGCGCCAAGCTGCGCCGCTACCAGGACTTAATCGACCGCCACATCTCCCGTAATAACCTGGAGGTGCTGCGTATGTTGAACACCCGCTACGCCATCACCGGAGATCCGAAGCAGCCGGTGCAGCGCGTGCCGGATGCTCTGGGCAATGCCTGGTTTATAGAGGAGGTGAAGCCGGTGCAATCGCCGGACGAGGAGCTGGATGCCCTGACCATGTTTGATGCCGGTGCAACCGCTGTGGTGGATGTAACTAAATTTCCGGTTGAAAGGCGTTACTTCAGCGCAGACGATGCC
Organism: uncultured Pontibacter sp.; assembly: GCF_947495565.1. Classification (GTDB taxonomy): domain Bacteria; phylum Bacteroidota; class Bacteroidia; order Cytophagales; family Hymenobacteraceae; genus Pontibacter. The sequence goes on along the minus strand of NZ_CANLZM010000008.1, from coordinate 138,259 downwards.
AACATCAAGCTGACGGAGTATGAGCCGAATTACCTGAAGTATGAGTATGAAGCTGCCAAAGAAGGGCTCGTGGTATTCTCTGAGATTTATTACCCTGAGGGTTGGCAGGCTTACCTGGACGGAGAGCCGGTTGATCACTTCCGCGCCAATTATGTGCTGCGCGCCATGGAGGTGCCGGAAGGCAAGCACACCATCGAGTTTAAGTTCGCGCCGCAGTCATACTATACAGGCAACACTGTGTCGCTGATCTCTTCTATCCTGCTGGTGCTGGTAATAGCAGGCGCCATCTTCTACGCCGTAAAGAAGCAGCCGGTGGAGGAGCCGATCGTGGAGAAAGTGTAGGTGGAGTTAGAAAGTTAGAGAGTTATTCTTGTAGGGGCAGGTCGTGACTTGTCCGAATCGTGCACAGACAACAATCAGCAATTTAACCATCCAACACTTAACAATCTATAAAGTATAGCCCTGGCTGTTGCCGGGGCTTCTTTTTTTGCCAATTTTGCATGTATGGAGGAGGCACCGCTACAGAAGCTGGAAGATAAACTGCTGCAGGCGCAAGGCGTGGAGCTTTGGGTGAAACGCGAGGACCTGCTGCACCCGCACATCTCGGGTAATAAGTGGCGCAAGCTAAAGTATAACCTGCAGGAGGCGCAGCGGCAAAATCACCAAACCATACTTACATTTGGAGGCGCTTACTCTAACCATATTGCGGCCACGGCAGCGGCAGGCAAAGAGTATGGATTCAAGACTATCGGCATTATCCGGGGTGAGGAGCATCTGCCGCTCAACCCCACACTCAGTTTTGCCACTTCCTGTGGTATGCAGTTGCACTACATCACCCGCGAAAAGTATAAACTTAAAAATGATCCTGCTTTTCTGGAAGAGCTGCTGCTGCAGTTCGGCCAGGTGTACCTGTTGCCAGAGGGCGGTACTAACCTATTGGCCGTAAAAGGCTGCACAGAGATCGTGCATGACATCAGCATAAAGTATGATTACATCTGCTGCGCAATGGGCACAGGCGGCACGTTTGCAGGCATTGTAGCTAGCCTGGCAGGTAAACAACAAGCGCTTGGCTTCCCGGCGCTAAAAGGCGGCGAGTTTTTGAAGCAGGAGACCGAGGAGCTGGTGCTAGGGTACAGCGGCCAAAGTTACAGCAACTGGCAACTCATAACAGATTATCACTTTGGGGGTTATGCCAAGGTAAAGCCGGAGTTGCTGGCGTTTATGGAGTCTTTCCGGCGGCAGCACTACATCCGGCTGGAGCCTGTTTATACCGGTAAAATGATGTATGGCCTCTTCGACCTGATAGGGCAGGGATACTTTGCCAGAGGCAGCCGCGTGGTGGCGGTGCACACAGGCGGGCTGCAGGGAAACGCCGGTTTTCAGGAGCGGCTGGGGCTGCAGGTATAGGCTGAATTTTGTAGCATAATATTTGCGTTACCGTATCTATACCTGAAATCATAATAGCCCCTAATGCTTTTACTTCGTTTTCTGATCAAGATTTTACCCTGGATTATACTTATTTCACTCGGCTTCTTTCTGTGGCGTACTTTTAACGAGTACTTCGGCAAGCCGGAAGCGAAGGAGGAGCCGGAGGTGGTGATCAACTTTAACACTGTGCTTACCTCCGTGGAGGACTTAGGACGCATGGAGCTGGTGCGCTATAATTTTAAAGATGTAGTAGAGTATGAGAAGCGTGTATCGCGGTGGGTGCCGAATTCTAAAATAGTACTGATTGTGGCAGGTGAGGCTGTGGGCTGTGTAGACTTTACCAAAATAACACAAGCAGACATACAGTTTCAGGGCGACTCGCTGGTGCAGGTGGCGCTGCCGGAGCCGGAGATCTGCTACTATAAAATCGACCAGAGCAAGACCAAAGTTTTCAGCAAAGAGAATACCTACTTTCAGGATGCAGACCTGGTGCAGGAAAGCTACAAATACGCCGAGGCCAACGTCAAAAAGGCCGCTCTAAACTCCGGTATACTTGACCAAACCAAGATAAACGCCGAAAAAATACTGAGGCCGATTTTAGAGGAAGTGACCGGCCGCCGCGTGGTGCTGGTGCCGCAGCGCAGAATCCAGAACCCGGAATCAGGGCCTAAAAGATAAATAGCAGAATTTAAGTATAAGCGACACGCAGGTAGCAAAGTTATACTTTGGCCGCCCGTGCTAAACTTAAATAAATGCTAAAACCTTATGCAGTACTGTACAGTATTTTTTATTCAATCGGTATATAAAAATCAACAATAGCCTTTCTCTCGGGATGTTCATTAAAATTGTTGTGATACATCTCAAAAGGGTTACTATCTGCTTTTCTGTACCCGTTTTCGTTCATCCATAGAAACAGACCTGTCCACGATTTTTCAAACTCGTTTAACCCAATCTCGAAGCTGCCTACAATATACTTTCCCGCTTCTATTGATGTGAGCGCGACTTCTCCGTCTGCCTCAGTTGGTTTGTTTAGCAGAATGGCAGCTCTCATCCTTACTTTGCTGGCTTCTGTTACTTTAAAGCTGTCGTGGTAAACCGTTAGCATTTTTGTCTCGTCGTTCATCAGGCCCTGAGGTGTTGCCCATCTAACTAACTTCCCGAAAGCTTCTTCAAGGTTCTGCGGCCCGATACTTGAAACATATGCCACGTTTATTTTCGGCAGTTCTGCGATTTTAATTTTAGCATTCATCCTTATCCAATTTCTGAGATTATCAATGATGCAAATGTACTTGTTGTGGTCAGGATACTCTTGTCCGTTCTTGCTTAGTTGACGAATCTTGCTAAATCTGTTTGGATTTTGCTTTCTGAATTCCGTCGGACTTATTCCATAATATTTTTTGAAGGCTCTGGAAAAAGAAGAATTGTCACTAAAGCCAAGTTTATGCGCAATTGCTGTGGCCGTGCTGTTTTTGTGCAACAACTCCAACGCTGATTTTTCAATTCTCCGTCTGGTCACGTACTCGTTCAGCGTCTCTTCTGTGATAAGCTTAAAAATCCGATGGAAATGAAACGGTGAGAAAAATGCAATTTCAGATACTGTGGCCAAAGACAGGTCCGACTCCAGGTTTTCGTCGATAAATGTAAAAACCCGGTTAATACGCTTTTTATAGTCAGCCTGTATTTCTTTATCTGTATTTGTCATTTTTTAATGCTACCACTTTGTTTGGCTAAAGCATACTTTAGAGGTAAACTATTGATTATGTATTAGTACTTCGTTTGATGTTGTCGTGCCCCGGTAAATTGAATACTTAGGATCTAAAACCGATTTAAAATTTCCGTATCCATAGTAAAGAGAAGCCTGCATGCTATATTCCCCTTTGATTAGGTAGGGTGAAATTTCTTTCTTCTTTAGGCTAATCTCAAACACGTAGGCATCTGTGGGGGGAATTAAAACGGAGTTGGATTTATGAAGCAGTATGTGATCTAAATCTAGAATTTCAGTACATGGGTAATATGTATGCTCTTTATTAGTGCCTGTTTGTCTGAAATCTATACTTATAACAGTTGCACAAAATGATTCTGCTGTTGGCTTATAAAAGAGAAGCGTGTCTATACTGCTAGTGTTGGTGGAGGTTAACCTGATATTAATAGCATCCTTACTTTCTGATAGAAGCTCCAGTTTAAGCTTTACCTGTGCGTAGCAAGTGAAACTAAACAGATATAGCAGCGCAAAGGAGTATAATACTTTTTGAAGCCTCATAGTTATTATGTGTTCCCGCTAAATGGATAGGTTATCCCGCAGTGATGTTATAGCTTTTAACTGTTGCATTATTTCTTCCCAGTTATCAAAGAAGTCTCTAATTAGGTACACATGATGCGTTTTTCCGTTCTTGCTAAGGCTTAGCTTCATGTTGGCAGGAAAGTTTGGTATGTCACTGCTGTTATGTTTAAAGATAACATTGTAGCTGTTTATCTGCAGATATTTAGGCTCTAAGAAAAACCACTCGAAAGTTTCTACAACAATTGAGTTCTCTTTTACCTGTAGGTTTTTTGCCATCGCGTTGATGTATTTGCCTCGAATAACCAAAGGAATAAAGTATGAAAACAGTGTTACCGAAGCAAATGGGAAAATGAGAATGTACAACGTATAAATGTTCCAGCCAACGATAAGCGCCGTACAGAAATTAAAAAACAGCAACAAAAGTGGACCAGAGACAAATGCAGCTTTCTTCGTCTCCCGCCGCATTTTGTTGTAATACTCCCATCCCGTCTGGTTGATATGATGAGGTTGTACCAAGACTTTATTTCCCATTGAAATTTTTTCCTGTGCTAAAGCCAACTAAAGTAGCTTCAAGATTTTTGAACTCATGTATACTCAACAGATAGTGCAGCGCAAACGAATATAGTACTTTTTGAAACCTGTTACTGCTAAATGGATAGGTTATGCTGCAGTAGCCATTGTATTGAGGTAGGTGATTTACTTGAAAGTGCTGACATCAAACCGCCCATAAGAAACCGTTATAGATTCCTGCCCATGCTGAGCCTCAAAGGAAAAGGTGCCTGATACGATACCATTAACTGTATCTGCTCTGGTGATGATGACCATGCCTTTAGACTTACTGGTGGTCATGTATAATTTGCCAGGCACGTAGTAGGCGCCATAGTTCTCAGGCTGCTTCAGCTCTCCGCCTATTAAATTTGTGGTAGATGTTAACGGATATTCTCCTGTTTTAGACACGCCTCTGAGGTAAATCTGAAAACCGGTCTTATCTTTTCTGTAAGCATCTATGAGCACATTGTTTCGGGTTGAGTCAAAAGTATAAGTTCCATGATATCCACCCTCCACAGGGGCGGGTGCGTTAAAGCCCTTGCCGCCGTTAGCAACCCATGCTTTGCTGTTTACAATGGCTCCCATAGTGTCAGCGCCAGTCATGGTGGCTTTGGGCAGTAGCTCTATTTCATCTTTTTTGCAGGCGAGCAGGAATAGGAAGATGAGCACCAAGGGTAGTTTAAGAAAGTGTTTCATGCTTGTTTTAAGGTTTGTACTTTGCCTGACCAACCAGCAGATAAACAGAAGCTTATTTGACATTTCTGCACTGTGTGTTGAAAAGGAATTTATACTTCAAGACTTCCAAACCAATATACAAACAAGCAACGTTAAACCTGCGGCAAGGCAAACATTTCTACTGCTCCTCCAGCCCCTTCAGCGCATCCTGTATCAGGTCGTTTTCATAGCCTTTGCTCATTAGAAAGTAAGTTAGCTTTTGGCGGCGGGCAAAGGGGTTTTTCTCTTTCTCGGTGGCGTTTTTCTTCTCCAGTAGCTGCAGCAGGTTTTGCTCGTATATTTCCGGGTCTATCTCTTTCAGGCCTTGTTTAATGCAGTAATCAGAAATGCCTTTCCCTTTTAAGCCCTGCATAATTTTGCGGCGGCCCCATTTCTTCAGGCCATACTTGCCACGCACGTAGCTTTGGGCATAACGTTCCTCGTCAATCATCTTCTCGTGGCTCAGGCGCACGATCAGCTCCTCCACATCGTCGGGCTCCAGGCCATAGGAGTAGAGTTTGTCGCGCACCTCCTGCTGCGTGCGGTCCTGGTAGGCGCAGTAGGAGGCAGCCTTTAGCAAGGCCTCTTTAGGGGTATAGGTTTTCTTTTTCTTATCGCGTTCCAAATGTGTAAATGGGCTTCTACTAAAGTATAAACAGGGTTTGAAGTTAGAAAGTTAAAAAGTTAGAAGGTTAGAAAGTTTTATTTGCAGGAACAGGTCGTGATCTGTCCGAATCGTGCAGGTTTTTCCAATCCTGTGCATCTGTTAATCCTGCAAATTCTGATTCAGACAAACAGCAGGTAACTATTAGCAAACTACAGCCAAAACCCAGACCTTTGTTGTGAAAAGTATCAAAGATGAAGTTATCAAAAGGAGTGATATACATGCTGCTCTCAACGTTCTTTTTTTCGTTGATGCAGGTGTGCGTGAAGTGGGTGCCGCATATCCCGGCCGAAGAGATTATCGTTTTCAGGTCGTTGATTTCGCTGGTAATTAGCGTAGCTTTTTTGAGGAGGGCGGGCGTGAGCGTGTGGGGCAATAACCGGAAATGGCTGTTCGCGCGCGGAGCCTTCGGGGCGGTAGCACTTATACTTTTCTTTAACGTGCTGCAAAACATTCCGCTGGCCACGGCGGCCACGCTGCAGTACCTGTCGCCGATCTTTACGGCCATTATAGGTATTTTTATGGTGAAGGAGCGGGTGCGGCTGTGGCAGTGGGTCTTCTTCCTGTTGTCGTTTGCCGGGGTGCTGGTAATTGAGGGTGTGGAGACGAATATAGACAGTTTATACTTGTGGCTGGGTGTGATAAGCGCTGTCTTTACTGGCTTGGCCTATAGCATTGTGCGGCGGCTTAACGTGCAGGAGCATCCGTTGGTCATTATCTTCTACTTTCCGCTGGTAACGTTGCCGGTGGTAGGCGTTTATACGTTGTTTCATTGGGTGCAGCCCGAGGGCTGGGACTGGGGAGTGCTTTTGCTGGTGGGCCTGTTCACGCAGTTGGGGCAGTATTACATGACGCTCTCGTATCAGCACGAGGAAATCTCCAAAGTAGCCAACTTAACCTATATCGGCATTATTTACGCGCTGCTGTTCGGGTTTATTTTCTTTGGCGAGCTACTGCATATCTGGACGTATGCAGGTATGGCGCTGGTGCTGCTAGGGGTGATCCTGAACGTACAGTACAAAAATAAAATCAGCAGGAAGGCAACCCTTGCCACCGAAACAGGCTCTAAGTAAACAGACGCCTCCTCTTGCAAAGTATAAATTTGTGATTTTGTGCGGAAGATTAGGCCTTTACTGCGTATATTTTTAGCTGATACGTTTGCTACTAACCCTTTAGCACATGCGCCATACCTACCTGCTTTTGCTGCTGCTTTTCTTGCCTGCCATGGCCATGGCAGGCATTCTGCGCGGCCGCGTAACCGATGAAAACAACAAAGGCCTGCCTTTTGCGAGCATCTACATAGAAGAAACCGCCAGCGGCACCGCCACCAACGACCAGGGCCTGTACCAACTGCAGCTTAGCCCCGGCACCTATACCCTGGAGTTTAAGTATGTAGGTTACCGTGCTCACACCCAAACTGTAACAGTTGGCAAGGCGGCGCAGGAGCTGAACGTGCAGCTGCAGCCGGAGGTGCTTAACCTGAAGGAGGTGGTGGTAAAGGCATCCGACGAAGACCCGGCTTATGGCATCATGCGCAATGCCATAAAATTGCGCAAGTACCACCGCGACGAAGTGAACGCCTGGAGCGCCCGCGTATACATGAAAGGCGTTGCCCGCATGGATAAAGTGCCCTCTAAAATTCTGGGCGTAAAGATAGTGGACGTAGATACAGGCATTGTGTACCTGTCGGAGTCGGTGTCTGAGCTGGCGTTTAAGAAGCCCAACAAAATTCATGAACGGATGATCTCGAGCAAGGTGAGCGGCCAGAAAAAGGGCTTCAGCTTTAACCAAGCCTCCGAAATGAGCATTAGTTTTTACGACCCGCTGCTAAAGGTGGTGGGGCTGAGCGAACGCGGTTTTGTGTCGCCGCTGGCCAACAACGCCCTCATGTTTTACCGCTTCGAGTACCTGGGCACTTTCCAGGAGAACGGCCGCACCATCAACAAGATCAAAGTTATCCCACGCCGTAAGCACGACCCGGTTTTTGCAGGCAATATTTATATTGTAGATGGCAGCTGGCGTATCCACAGCACCGACTTAAAACTGACCAAAGATTCCGGAATTGAGTTTGTAGACTGGATACGGGTAAGGCAGGTGTACGCGCCGGTGGCCGAGGAAGTATGGATGCCGGTGTCGCAGCGCTTTACCTTTGAGGCTGCCGGATTGGGCTTTAAGGGCGGTGGCTATGCCATGGGCGTGTACTCTAACTACAAAGTGCAGCCCGCCTACACCCGTCCGCCAAAGGTGGAGGAAGTAGAGCCGGAGCCGAGTCCTGAACCAGAGATAGCCGCTGCCAAGCCAGCCAGAAAACCAAAATATAAAGTTATAGCACCCGAGGAGGCAGCGCAGCCGGTACAGCCTGTGGTAAGCGATGCCTTGTTCAGCAAAGAGGTGCTGCTGGTGGAGAACGATGCCAACAAACGCGATTCAGCCTATTGGGCATCGGTAAGGCCGGTGCCGCTTACGCAGGAGGAGGTGGTGGATTATCAGAAAAAGGACAGCCTGGAGGTGGTTAAAAACTCCAGACCCTACCAGGACTCGTTGGATGCGGTACGGAATAAACCTTCTTTTGGGAGCTTCCTGCTGGGCGGTTATACTTATTCCAACTCTTATGAGCGCAAGTTTTACCGCTTCGATCCGCTGCTGAGCCTGACGGGCGGGCCAAGTATACTGCAGTACAACACGGTAGAGGGTGTGGCTGCCGATGTGCGCATAAATTACCGCAAGAACTTCGAGGACCGCCGCTATTACCAGATAGAGCCCGCTGTGCGCTACGGTTTCAGCAATAAAAAGCTAAACGGGAAACTGCTGCTCAGCTACCAGTACGACCCTATCAAGAACAGCACCATCAGCGTGGAAGGAGGTCGCTACGTGAGCCAGATCAATTACCTGGACCCGATTTCGCCGTTCGTAAACACGCTTTATACTTTGTTTGCCGAGCGCAATTACCTAAAGCTCTACCAGCGCGACTTTGGCCAGATAAGCTACCGCAGCGAACTCTGGAACGGCTTTAGGCTTAATACATCGGTAAACTACGCGCACCGCATGCCGCTGCAGAACACCGCTGATTTTACTTTCAGGGACAGGGGCAAAGATGAACCCAGCCGCTTTACTTCCAATGTGCCTGATAATGCCGAACTGCCAGGTGCGTCTTTCACGCCACACCAGGCCCTGACGGTAACTGCCGCACTAAGTATAAAACCGGGTATGCGCTACATCTCTCGTCCCGATAATAAAATTAACCTGGGCTCTAAATACCCAACTTTTACCTTGAGTTACCGTGGCGGGATAAAGGCTTTCGGAAGCGATGTAAAGTATAACACTGCAGGCTTGAGCATCAGCGATGATGTAAGCTTTGGCTTGCTGGGCCGCAGTAAGTATAGTGTGCTGGGAGCCACCTTTTGGGGTAAAGAAGGGATGCGGCTAATGGATTACAAGCATTTTAACGGCAACCGCACGCTGGTTGCAGGAACTTACGAAGGTTTTCAGTTACTAGACTATTACCGTTACAGCACCAACAACCGTTATCTGGAAGCGCATTACGAGCATCATTTCAACGGGTTTATATTTAATAAGATACCGCTTTTCCGTAAGCTGAAGTGGCAGGAGGTGGTGAGCCTGAATTATCTAAATACGCAGGAGTCGCGGCATTATTTGGAGCTGGGACTAGGCATTGAGCACATCTTTAAAGTGCTGCGCGTAGATTTTGTAACCTCTTTTCAGGAAGGCAACAAAGCCAGAACAGGTGTCATGGTGGGTTTCGGGTTCTAAGGCAGCAGGTAGTATAGGCGCGACTCTATAACCTATTTTGTACCGAGGCCGTTAAAAATATCCGAAGAACAAATGAACCGAGAATTATGAAAACATCACATATATTAAAATCAGGATTGGCGCTGGCATTTGCCACGGTTGTAGGCTTTGGCTGTAGTGAAAGCGCCGAGTCGCTTCAGGAAGAACGTGATACGGGCACTGCAGAGGCAGTTGTAGAAGGAAACGAAGGAGCCGCAAACCTTAGCGAGCCGCGTCCTGCCCCCATCGGCGACACAGCCGTAACCGGTGAGCAAGCAGACCAGTTCGGCAACCCGGAACCTAACGTAGACTCCGCCGCCCGAGAACTAGAGCGACTGGATGAGCAGCGCCAACGCGGCACTACCACCAACTAAAGTATAGAAAAGAGAGAAAAGCGCCTCCCCAGCTAATGTTAGGGAGGCGCTTTTTTGTTGTTGAAGGTACTTCTTTTAAGAACAGGATAAGGTGCGGCAATGAGATTAACCACTCTTGTCTTTGCTTACTAAGGCAAAGGAGTTGCTGTTGTTGCTTTGGCTGGATGATAAATTTTATAGCGGCTGGTTCCCTCCCGAGAGGGGCGTTTCTGCATCGCCGGGTCCAACCACCCCTAACCCCTCCTTGTCTAAGGAGGGGGATTCTGTTGAAGCTCCGCCAGCAAGGGCTACCGAAATAATTCCCAGTCTTTCCGTTGAGCGCCTATGGAGTTTTTCCGGTGACGAGCGACAGCGAGGCAGCCCGAGGCACGAGGGCAGGAAAAGGTCCCAGCGCGATGCGGGAAGACGAGGCCTCCCGGCCTTGAGGGAGCCAAAGTATAAAATGAAACAAGCAGGTTGTAAAGCCGTGGATCAGCAGCAGCTAGGAAGTATAGCTTGTTTCAGGTGGCAAAAAGCAGCGGCTAAGAAAGTATAAAAAGCCCGCGCTAGCGAAAGCCAGGGCAGCCTTACTTCACCACCGCCGTAGTTCCCACAGGGGGTATCACGAGCCCGTCGCCACGTTTTTTGCGGCCTTTTAGGTTGATGTTGTAGATAATCACGGAAATGAAAATGATGAGGTAAGCCGCTACCTTGGTGCCTGTAGTTTGCTCCCCAAAGTATAAAAAGGCCATGATGAAGTTAAGAATCGGGTTAATGTACATCAGAATGCCAATGGTGCCAGAGGTGAGTTCTTTGAGGGCAAACAGGTTCAGGAACAGCGGTAGCACCGTGAAGCCGGCGCTCAAAAAGCCTACCTGCACAAAAAAGTGCGTGTCCAGCTGCGCGTTGCCGCCGGTAAAGAAAGTATAAAACGGGCCAATAAAAACGAACGACAGGAGCAACTGCAGTTTCAGGAGCACAATCTTATCGAAAGACTTCAGAATGCGCTGCGTAATCAGGTAAAAAGCATAACTCAGCGCAATGAGCAAGCTAAACAGCAAACTCCTGATTTCGCCGCTGCCTATTAATGCGCAACTCAGGGCGCTCAGGCCGATAGCCAGCCACTGGTTGGGCCGCAACTCCTCCTTCAATAATAAAAAACCAAGCACCGCCGTAAGTATAGGGCAGAGCAGGTACGAGAAAGAACCGGTCTGGATATCGATATGATTGACCACGTATATAAAGGTCAGCCAGTTGGTGGTGAGCAGCACACCGCCTAAAAAAGTATAAAGTATGAACAGGCGCTTTTCGCGGGCTCCGGAAACCTTTACCTGACTTAAAGTAGTGAGCAGTTGCCTCCGCCGGAACAAAAGCGAGATGATCAGCAGCAGCCCCACCGACAGCGCCACCCGAAAGTACAGGATTTGCCCGCTTGGGTAAGCAGCCAGCGCCTTCAGCGGAAAAGGGATGAAACCCCAGATAACGAAAGCTGCCAAGCCGGCGGCGTAGTATGGTTTAGTATTAGTAGTTTCCATTAGCTTACTAAAAGAATAAAAGTGCGCAAAGGTCAGGAATTTGATTGTTGATTGCTAATTGCCGGTTACTACATAATTAAGTTGTTAATATTGTACGAATCAGGATTTACACGATCACAAAATGTGTATAATTCAGATAGGCCACGACCTTTCCCTGCACGCAAGGAGCTTTAACTCCCCCGGCCTTAACTTTCTAGCTTTCTAACTTTTTTACTCAAACCAACTTTCTAACTTTAACGCTCGAAGTATAAATAAAGCCCATGCTCACGTTTCAGCAGCTACAAAGTATAACCCGAGGCAAGCTAGTACAGTTCGCGCAGCCCTTGCCCATCGTGCACCTGCTCACCGACAGCCGTAAGGTTTCGCAGCCGGCAGGCTCGGTGTTCTTCGCTATCAGGGGCAAGTATAACGATGGCCATAAGTACCTGCCGCAGCTATACGCGCAGGGCGTAAGGGCTTTTGTGCTGGAGCAAGGCGATGCCGGGGAGTTAAAACAGCTGTATCCGGAGGCAAACATCCTGCAGGTAGAAAGCAGCCTGAAGGCGCTGCAGCAGCTGTCGGCGTGGCATCGGGCGCAGTTCAGTATTCCGGTAATTGGCATAACGGGCAGCAACGGCAAAACTATTGTAAAAGAGTGGCTCTCGCAGCTGCTGAGCCCGGACGAGTTGGTAGTAAAGAGCCCGCGCAGCTATAATTCTCAGCTTGGGGTGCCGCTGAGCGTGTGGCAACTACAGCCAAACCATACATTGGCTATTTTTGAAGCCGGCATTTCGCAGCCCGGCGAGATGGAGAAACTGCAGGCCATTATCCGCCCTACTCTCGGTATATTCACAAACATAGGAAGCGCCCATGACCAGGGATTTACCTCGCGGGAGCAGAAGGTGCAGGAGAAGCTGAAGCTGTTTGGAGAGGTAGATATTTTATTTTATTGCCCTGATTATGAGTTGCTGCATCAGGCTGTGCAGGCGCAAAGTATACCTTGTTTTACCTGGAGCCGAAAAAATAAGGAGACAGATTTATATATCAACGGCAGCACCACTGCCGGCCATAAAACCATCGTGGTTTATACCTTTGAGGGGGAGAAGCAGCGCTTGGCTATTCCGTTCACTGACGAGGCTTCGATAGAAAATGCCCTGCACTGCCTGGCCATACTTTTGCACCGCCGTCTGCCGCTCTCCGAAATCCAGGACCGGCTGGACCGGCTGCACCCCGTAGCTATGCGCCTTGAAATGAAAGAGGCCATCAACGGCTGCTACCTGATAGACGACACCTATAACAACGACCTTGCCGGCCTTGCCATTGCCCTGGACCTGCAGGCCAGCCAGCCGCAGCGCGGGCAGCGCACGCTCATACTTTCGGATGTGCTGGAGTCGGGCTTGCCAGAAGAGAGGCTTTATGCCAAAGTAGCCGAACTGGTGCAGGCGCACAAGGTACAGCGCCTGATCGGTATCGGGCCTACCATCCGCAAGTATAGCCGCTTCTTCCCAAAGTCTGATTTTTATACTTCCACCGCTGATTTTCTGAAAGCATTTAACCCTGATTCATTCCGAAACGAGCTGATTCTGGTAAAAGGCGCGCGCGTGTTCGGGTTCGAGAAGATTGTGCAGGCCTTTCAGCAGAAGGTGCATGGCACGGTGCTGGAAGTTAACCTGGATGCGCTGGTGCACAACCTCAACTATTACCGCTCCAAACTGGCCCCGGATACCAAACTGATGGTGATGGTAAAAGCCTTTGCCTACGGTAGCGGCAGCTTTGAGGTGGCTAATTTGCTGCAGTTCCACCGTGCGGATTACCTGGCGGTGGCTTATGCCGACGAGGGCGTAGCTTTGCGCGATAACGGCATCACCCTACCCATTATGGTCATGAACCCGTCGCCGGATAGTTTTTTAAAGCTGCGGCAGTATAACCTGGAGCCCGAAATTTACTCACTGGAGCAGCTGCAGGCTTTTGTAACGCTGCTGGAGCCCGGCTTAAAGTATAAAATTCACCTGAAACTAGATACCGGCATGCACCGTCTCGGTTTTGTGCCGGAAGATTTTGAGGCTTTGTTCGCGTTGCTGGAGCAGCACCCGCAGGTGCAGGTAGCCAGTGCCTTTAGCCACCTGGCTGGTGCAGACGAGGCGCTGCACAACGATTTCTCGCAGCTTCAGGTCGAAAGGTTCAGGAGTGCGGCTGCCACGCTGGAGGAGCGCCTGAAGTATAAAGTCATCAAGCACATCCTGAACTCGGCAGGTATTGTTCGTTTTCCGGAGCACCAGCTGGATATGGTGCGTTTAGGCATCGGAATTTATGGTGTAGAGGCCACAGGCGCAGAGCAGGAAGCATTACGGCCTGTTAGCATTCTTAAAACCACTTTGTCGCAGGTTAAAAGTATAAAGCAGGGCGACACCGTAGGCTATAGCCGTAAAGGCATCGCCGATGTAAATAAAACCACCGCTACCATCGCCATCGGTTACGCCGACGGCTACGACCGCCGCTTCAGCAATGGGGTAGGGCAGGTGCTCATCAACGGCCATCGCTGCCCCATCATCGGCAACGTGTGCATGGACATGACTATGGTGGATGTGACAGGCGTAGAGGTGAAAGCAGGAGATGCCGCCATTATGTTTGGGCCAGAGCTTACGCTGGTGGAGCTGGCGCAGCAAATCGGTACAATACCTTACGAGTTGCTCACCAACGTAAGTACCCGGGTAAAACGGATTTTTTATTCGGAGTAGGCATGATAGCTGAATTGCTGCTTCAAATATTACTTTAAACCGCAATAGGAAGGACAGTAGCAACTGGAAACGTAAATTTTAAATCCACTTTTTGGCTAGCTTGGATGTCCTTAATTATCCTATATTGAACAATCAACAATTCAACATTTTAGAGATTAAACCTGCCATCAAGCCAAATCTTTTGCTTTAAAGTTGAACACCTTGTAACTTGCAGTTGTTTATAAACAGTCTAAATAATAAAGAGAGGTAACAGGTGCAGCACATGGCAGAAGATCATAAAGGGCGCAAATCGGTGCGCGAAATGAAGATAGGTGAGCGTGGTGTGATCTGCTGCCTGCAAGACCCGGAAATGGGCCTGAAGCTACTCGAAATGGGTTGTATACCTGGCACTGAGGTGAAAATGAACAGCCGTGCTCCGCTCGGTGACCCTATCACTATCATTGTGAACAACTATACCCTCTCCCTGCGCTTAGACGAAGCCGAGACCATTTTACTCAAGCAGTAGTTTTTATTCATGCCTGTAGCTACCCAACCAGAAATAAAACCGGCAGAGCGTGTATCTGCCAAGCCGGAGGAGGTAAAGATCGCCCTTATCGGCAATCCGAACTCTGGCAAAACATCGCTTTTTAACCAGCTTACCGGCCTAAACCAAAAGGTAGGTAATTTTCCGGGGGTTACAGTTGATAAGAAAACCGGCTATAGCCAGCTTACCCCAGCTATCCGGGCTGAGATCATCGATCTGCCGGGTACTTATAGCCTGTATCCTAAATCCCTTGACGAGCGGGTGATAACCGACTTGCTCTACGACCCGACTTCCAAGCACTTCCCGGATCTGGTAATTGTTACCGCCGACGCCTCAAACCTGAAGCGCAACCTGCTGTTGTTTACCCAGCTGGCCGACCTGCAACTGCCGGCGGTGCTGGCCCTGAACATGGTGGATGTGGCCGAGCAGGAGGGCGTGAAGATTGATGTGGCAGCACTGCAGCGTGAGCTGGGCGTGCCGGTTATACCAATGAATGCCCGGAAAGGCATAGGCGTTGCTGCCCTCAAAATTGTGATGACGCAGCACCTGAGCGCACCGGAGAAGCCATTTTATGATATCCCAACGCAGTTACAGCCGCTGCTCCAAAGTATAAAAACCCGATTTGGCCTCAGCACCGATTATCTGGCGCTGCAGTTTGCGCACCAGTATAAAAGCCTGAAATTCCTGAATGAGGAGGACATGGCTTGGTTGGGAGAGCAGCTGGAGAGTGCCGGTTTCAAATCCAATGCACAGCAGGCCGACGAAACTATTGGGCGCTATACCCGCATTAACGAGCTGCTACTCGATGCCGTGCGCGTGGAGAAGGCGGAGAGAGATGAGAAGTTCAGCAACCGCCTCGATCAGATACTGACGCACAAGGTGTTTGGCTACCTTATCTTTTTCGGTATACTTTTCATGATCTTCCAGGCCATCTTTGCCTGGGCCAGTTACCCGATGGATCTAATTGATGGCGGTATCGCCGGCCTGAATACGCTGATCCAGGAAAATTTTAGCGGGCCGCTGGTTAACCTGCTTACCGAAGGTGTGATTGCCGGTTTGGGAGGTATCCTAGTTTTTGTGCCGCAGATCGCCATACTCTTCGCTTTTATTGCGGTGCTGGAGGAGACAGGCTATATGGCGCGAGTTACCTTCATGATGGACAAGATCATGCGCAAGTTCGGGCTGAACGGTAAAAGCGTGGTGCCGCTTATCTCGGGCGTGGCCTGTGCCGTGCCAGCCGTGATGTCGGCAAGAACCATCGAGAACTGGAAGGACCGGATGATCACCATCTTTGTGACGCCGCTGATGAGCTGCTCAGCCCGCATTCCGGTATACACTGTACTGATTGCGCTGGTGGTGCCGGAGAAGTACTACTTTGGTTTCCTGAACCTGCAAGGCATTGTGCTAATGGCGCTTTACCTGATCGGGTTTCTGGCTGCCATACTATCAGCTTTGCTGCTGAAAATTATACTGAAGGCCCGGGAGCGCAGCTACTTTATCATGGAGTTCCCGACCTATAAAATGCCGCGCTGGAAAAATGTGGGCCTTACAATCATCGAGAAGGTAAAAGCATTTGTGTTTGAAGCCGGTAAAGTGATTGTAGCGATCTCGATTATACTTTGGGTGCTGGCATCTTATGGCCCCGGCAACAGTTTTGAGCAGGCAGAACAGCAGGCGCTTGCAGAGGCACGCGCAGAAGGTCTAACAGAGGTGCAGACAGAGAACAGGATTGCCTCCCACCAGTTGGAGTCTTCTTACGCCGGAATGGTTGGCCGCACTATAGAGCCTGTTATCAGGCCGCTTGGTTACGATTGGAAGATTGGCATTGCTTTGCTTACCTCTTTTGCTGCCCGCGAGGTATTTGTAGGCACCATGTCTACTATCTATAGTATAGGGGAGGAGGAAAACGTGACCACCATAAAGGAAAAGCTGATGTCGGAGAAAGACGCCAACGGCGACCCATTCTTTACGCCTGCCCGCAGCTTCTCGCTCATGATCTTCTACCTTTTTGCCATGCAATGCGTGAGCACCCTGGCCATTGTCCGCCGCGAAACAAAAAGCTGGACCTGGCCTGCAGCGCAATTGATTTACATGAGCGGCTTGGCTTACGTCATGGCTTTTATCACCTACCAATTATTCAGCTAGAGCATTAATTTACAAAGTATAAACAGCCAAAGGCCGGAATTTTAGATCCCGGCCTTTGGCTGTTTATGGAGTTATTCTTCACGTGTGTTAAGGCAGGCGAGTACAGCTTTATTGTAAGTATAGGCTTAACAAACTTTAAACTTGTATATAGCTAATATTAGAGTCTCACTTTAAACTAACACATAATGAAGAGGGTTCTATTTACAAGCTTTTTGCTTGTGGCCATACTGCAATTGCATCAGAGTATGGCGCAGGTAAGGCCAATAACTGGTAGAGAAACAGATGTTGCTACCAACCAACCGCCACCGGGCGTTACTGTCCTGGTAAAAGGCACTACCGTTGGTACTGCTACATCAGCAGACGGTAGCTATGACATACAATTTCCTGAAGGTAGCAATACGCTGGCCTTTAGCTTTATCAGCTACCAATCAATCGTAGAGCGAAATATCGGAAATGCCAATACAATTGATGTAGCACTGGCTACAGATGCAGAGCAGCTGCAGGAAGTAGTGGTAACTGCGTTGGGCATAGAGCGCAGCCGCAACGAGCTTGCTTACTCTGCATAGGAAGTAAGCGGCGATCAGATTACCCGCACAAGAAGCAGCGATTTTGTGAATACGCTATCCGGTAAAGTAGCCGGCCTCGACGTTAGAACCAACAACACCATGGGTGGCTCTACCAACGTGGTTATCCGTGGTTACTCCTCTATTACCGGAAATAACCAGGCGCTTTTCGTGATAGACGGCGTACCGGCGAGCAATGCCAATAACAACACAACGGCTCAGCAAACTTTCAATAAAGTTATCACGGAGGATATTAGCTTCTCTGGTCTGCTTGGTTCCAACCTCCGCCGAGAGCGTTCCAGATCAGTTAGGGCATCCACTAACGTAGGTTTGGTTGTGCCGGGGCTGTACTCGCTTTCTAACTCGGTCAGCCCTGTAAAGCCTCCCGTGGAAGATGAGTGGAGAAGAGGGGTGGACGGTGTCTTCGCGAATGCCAATTTTGGCTATAAGGAAGTGCTGTTTCTGGAGCTGTCAGCGCTTTCGGACAAGTCTACCACCTTGTCCGAAAGCGATAATACATACTTCTATCCTGCTGCCGCAGCCAATTTCCTCTTTTCTAATGTAATTGATATGGAGTGGCTCTCGCTAGGGAAGGTTAGCGTAAATTATGCAGAAGTAGGCAATGATGCGCCACCGTTAAGTATATATGATGTGTATGACAAGCCAACAGGCTTTGGGTCTATTGCTCTCTTCTCTATCCCTAACACTAAAAACAACCAAGCTCTGCAGCCTGAGCGGCAAAAAAGCTTTGAAGCCGAATTCTTTAACAGTCTCTTCGGGTTCGATTTTACCTGGTATAAATCAAACACAGAAGATCAGATCATTCCCGTTACCATATCGTCGGCAAGCGGTTACTCCAGCAGGTTTGTGAATGCCGGTGAGGTAGAGAACAAAGGTTTTGAGGTGTCTGCGTTTGTAGGCAGTATTATTTCAGCGATGTTGACGGTGAGTTTATTGGGGGAGAGTATGGCTTCCCGAATAACTTCGCTGCATTCTCTACTGTGAGCCCACTAATAGCAGACCCTAACTTTGAGGCAATATTGCTGGATTACTCAGAGGTTGAGTTTTTGCTGGCAGAGGCTGTGGAGCGGGGCTTTGGTGTAGAGGGGACTGCAGAAGAGCATTATAATGCTGCCATTACTGCTTCTATCACTTATTGAGGAGGTACAGAAGCAGAAGCTCAGAATTACCTGGCTCAGCCTGAAGTTTACTGCAATATAGCTTCTGGTGATTGGCGAGAAAAAATCGGGACCCAGAAATGGATAGCTCTTTACAACCGTGGCAACGAAGCATGGCTGGAGTGGAGAAGACAGATGCCCCAGACTTACAACCCCCGGCTGTAGAAGGAGCAGGTGAGTTAACCATACCTACCAGGATGATTTATCCTATTAACGAGCAAACACTTAACCCTGCTAACCGTGCAGCAGCGGCGGCAGCCATTGGAGGAGATGAAAGCTCAACACGCCTTTTCTGGGATGTGATGTAGCTGCTTGTGAGATCCAGTCACCTATGAAACTAGATTTCAATTAACTATTAATTGTTTTAATATTACAAAAGGCTCTTGGTTTATAAGATCCTTTTGTAATCATGTTGTATATGTTGATTATTTAATTTATAATTTGGTTTTATTGATATTTTATTTGTAGATTAACCCTTGTAAAATGCAACAACTAAAATTATGCAGCACGTATAATACGCATTGTGGCGCATTTTCAGTGGCATAACTTAATTAAAAATGCTTTTTTGAAGAAGATTTTCACGGATGTTGTGGGTTAGGTTAAATTATTCTGATAATCAGTTGGTTAAGTTTTGTTGAGATATCATATATAATTTTGAAAGCTCTCTTTATACTTTAAAAGTTAAACTAATTATTTGTTAATACGGCAGGTTTTTGTTAAACTTGTTGAACTGTATCTCACCTTAAACAAACAATTTATGATTACTTCTTTACTCTTTACTTTAGTGCCATCACGGTGTTTTGCACCTTCTCCTCCTTCAAAAATAAAAGTCTCATAAATTCATCACGCTGCTAAGGTGTGGCTGTTTTCCTGCATATTGTTATGCAGGGTGGAGGTGCTTTGTGTATTCTCAAAAGCTTAATGTGCAACTGCTGCAGAAGCAGAATAACGGCGTATAGCTTTTTTCTCTCAGATTATTTCCCACTAAGGTTTTTAAACCTTCGTTTTTGATAATTTTTAACCTAAACTCTCACTTTAAACTAACACACAATGAAGAAAATTCTATTCCTGAGCTTCTTGCTTGTGACGGCCCTGTTGCATCAGGCCATGGCACAGGTAAGGGCTATCACTGGTAAAGTGACGGATGCTGCTACCAGCCAGCCGTTACCGGGCGTTACCGTTCTGGTAAAAGGTACAACCGTTGGTACTGCTACTTCAGCAGACGGTAGTTATTCAATTAATGTTCCTGAAGGTAACAATACACTGGTTTTCAGTTTTATTGGTTACCAATCAGTAGAGCGCAATATTGGCTCTAACAATACTGTTAATGTTGGGTTGCCTGTTAATACGCAGCAGCTTAGCGAGGTTGTAGTAACAGCCCTTGGTATTGCAAGAGAAGAAAAGTCTATCGGTTACTCATCTCAGACGGTGAGTGGTGATGAACTGAGCCAAGTACGCGAGACGAACGTAGTAAACTCCCTTTCAGGTAGAATTGCTGGTGTTCAGGTAGGTACAAACTCAGGCGCCATGGGTGGCTCTGCAAGAGTTACTATGCGTGGTGTTAGCTCCATCAGTGGTAACAACAACGCCCTTTTTGTGGTAGATGGTGTTCCAATCGAAAACTCAAACTCTAACAGCTCTGATCAGCAACGCGGTGGCGGCGGTTATGACTACGGTAGTGCCATCCAGGATATTAACCCTAATGACATTGCTGAAGTAACTGTACTGAAAGGTGCTGCTGCTACATCGCTTTACGGTAGCCGTGGTGCTAACGGTGTAATCGTTATCACTACTAAAAAAGGCAACAGAGAAGGTGGTGGCATTGGCGTTACTTACTCACTTGGTCTAACTTTAGACCGTGTGTATAAACTGCCTGAATACCAGAATAAGTATGGTGGCGGCTTCGGCTTTACTAAACTATACTTTGATGAAAACCCAGAAGCATTTCCAGAAGGAAGACAAGGTGCATATGACGACGGTGACGGAAAAGGCAGCTATGACCTGCTTCCTGATTACGATGTGGATGAATCTTGGGGTCCTGCATTTGAAGGACAACTGTACCGTCCTTACTGGAGCTGGGACAAAGAGCTTGGCAACCCTAACTTCGGTGAGTTAGCTAGATGGGAAGCTCAGCCAGACAACATCCGTGACTTCTTCGAGACTGGTACTACTCTAACAAACTCTGTCTCTGTAGACGGCTCTAATGACAAAGGTTCTTTCCGTTTGTCTTACTCAAATCTGGATCAGAACTTTATACTTCCAAACTCTGAGCTTGTACGCCATAACCTAAGCTTTAACGGTGGTTACAATGTAACAGAGAAGCTTAGCGTATCTGCCAGCGCGAACTATGTAACGCACGAGGCGAAAGGCCGCCCAGGTACTGGTTACGACGGAAACAACGTACTGCAGCAGTTTACGCAGTGGGGACAGCGCCAACTAGACATCGAGAGACAAGAAACTTACATGTTGCCAGACGGCACACAGCTGACTTGGAACCGTACTTCTTGGGACAACCCAACTCCTAAATACTCTGACAACCCTTACTGGGTTCGTTACAAGAACTACCAGAACGACGGTAGAGATCGTATCTTCGGTAACGTAAACGCTAACTATAAGCTTACTGATTACCTAAGCGCTGATGTAAGAGTGTCTACGGATACATATTCTGAAACGCAGGAAGAGCGTATCGCTCCAGGTTCTCAAGGTATTTCTGATTACACTCTGTACAAGATCGACTTTATGGAGAACAACATCCAAGGTTTATTGAACTTCAACAAAGACCTTTCTGATGTATTCTCATTGAACGCTTTTGCAGGTGTGAACAGAATGACGCGTACTCGTAACGTATTTGCAGGTTCTACTGTGGATGGATTGAGCTCAGAAGTATACAACCTGGGTGCATCAGTTGGCCGTCCTTCTATCGTTGACAGCAAGACAGAGAAGCAAATCAACTCTGTGTTCGCTAGTGCTTCCTTAGGTTTCCAGGATCAGCTATTCTTAGACCTGAGCGCGCGTAACGACTGGTCATCAACACTTCCTGCTGATGAGAACTCATACTTCTACCCAGCTGCATCTCTTTCTTATGTATTCTCAGATCTGATTGATGCTTCTTGGTTGAACATGGCTAAAGTTCGTGCTGCCGTAGCACAGGTTGGTAACGATACTGACCCGTACAACACTATCCTGACTTACCAGTTGAACATGCCTTTTGGTTCAGAGTCAAGAGTTTCTGTGCCAAACACACTGCCTAACTCAGTGCTGAAGCCAGAGATCTCAACTGAATATGAATTTGGTACTGAGTGGCGTGTATTCGACGACAGATTAGGTTTGAATGCTACTTACTACAACAGAAAGACTGAGAACCAGATTATTCCACTTAGCCTTTCAGCCGCTACAGGCTTCACTTACAGATACATCAACGCTGGTGAAGTAGAAAACAAAGGTGTTGAAGTTAACCTGTACGGTACTCCGGTAAGAACAAACGATTTCAGCTGGGATGTTAATGTTAGCTGGGCTAAGAACGAAAACCAAATCGTTAAGCTGACAGACGACCAGAAAACAATGGTTATCACAAACGCTCCGTTTGCAGTTCAGCTGCAGGCTCGTGAAGGTGAGTCATTTGGATCTATCGTAGGTTATGACTACAAGTATGACGATCAGGGTAGAAAAATTGTACTAGCAAGCGGTGTGTATGCACGTTCTGATGAGCAAAAAGTGATCGGATCTGTACTGCCTGACTTTACAGGTGGTGTAACAAACACATTCCGTTACAAAGGCGTGAGCCTTTCAGCACTGGTTGACTTCCAGAAAGGCGGTGACTTCTTCTCTACTACGCAAATGTGGGGTAACTACTCAGGTATGCTAAAAGGAACAGCTGAAGGTGACATCCGTGAAGAAGGAATGGTAACTCCAGGTGTACTTGCTGACGGAACTGAAAATACTACAGTTATTGGTGCAGAAACTTACTTCTATGCTAACGGTGGCTACAGAGTGCATGCGGCTGATATTGTTGATGCAAGCTACATCTACCTGCGTGAGGCTAGCTTAGGCTACAGCCTGCCAACTAGCTTAGTGGAGAAGACTCCTTTCAACAATGTGAGACTTGCATTTGTAGGCAGAAACCTATGGCTGATCCAGTCAAACTCTGATCACGTTGATCCATCAAACATCACAAACTCTATCACAAACGTGCAGGGTATTGAAGGTGGTGCGTTACCGTCCGTTCGTTCTTATGGATTCACATTAACGCTGGGACTGTAATATTTAGATAAACGATTTCAAATAGAATAAATATGAAGTTATATAATAAGCTATTGCTCGGGGCAGCATTGTTCTCTATGGCGTCTTGTACAGAAGACTTCGAGGAGATGAACATTAGCCCTAACCAACCGGCAAATGCTACGTCTGCGCAGTTAATGGCTACTGCACAGTACAACTTTGCCACAAACATAGGAGATGCATGGAACAACGCCCGTATGGGTATGTACTATGCGCAGTATTGGTCTTCTACGCAGTACACAGACGAAAGCCGCTACCAGATTCGTGAGGGTGTAAACCAAACGATGTGGAACACTTTCTATGCTGATGTATTAAGAGAGTTAACCACTGCTCAGGAAATAGAAGCAGAGAATCAGTTAAACGGTTATGAAAACCGTATCGCCATCGCAGAAATTATGAAGGCGATGACATTCCAGACTCTTTCTGATATCTACGGTGGGCCGGTTCCATATTCTGAGGCATTGAGCACAGAAAATGTAACACCAAAGTATGATTCAGGCGAAGAAATCTATATGGGTGTTTTAAACACGCTGGATGAGCAAATCGCTATTCTGGATGAGTCGAAGCCAAGCTTCCAGGCTGGTGATGTGATTTACGGCGGAGACGTGATGATGTGGAAGAAGTTTGCAAACTCTCTTCGCCTGCGTATCGCACTTCGTATGTATGACGCTAACCAAAGTGCAGCTACTGAGGCTATCACAAAAGCTCTGAACAGCGATGCGGGCTTTATCTCATCTAACGACGAGAGCGCTAAGTTTGCATGGGTAGCTGGTGCGCCTAACAACAACCCGCTTGCACAGGCTTATAAGACTAGAATCGACTTCTCTGTTTCTGAGCCGTTTATTGATTACCTGCAGAGGTATGATGACCCACGTGTAACTGTGTTTGCCCGACCTCTTGGAACAGGCAACCCGCTGGGCTCAAGCTTCACGCCAATCTTAGATGCTAACGGTAATCAGCAGTATGTAGGTGAGGTTTATGGTCTAGATGCAGGTAATGGTAACTCAAACGGAGATGCTAAACTTGTAAGCTTACCAGGCGATTATGTTATCGGTGAAACTGCTCCGACTTATATCCTAAGCTACGCTGAGGTTCAGTTCATGCTGGCAGAAATTGCTGCACGTGGTATAGCTGGCACTCCTATGACTGCTAAAGAGCATTATGAGGCTGGTATCAAAGCGTCTTTCGATGATGCAGGTTTAACTCAGGAACAATATGAGGCCTACCTGGCAGAGGTGCCTTACAGTGAGTCTCGTACCGCTATGGTAGCTCCTGATTTGGAGACAGCTCTTGACCTGATCGGCTCTCAGAAATGGATAGCGATGTATGGCCAGGGTATCCAGTCTTGGTTCGAGCGCCTTCGTTTAGAGTTTGAAGACCCTTACACAGGTGAGGAAATCTTTGTAGAGCCAGCCGATGGATCAGTTGATCCGGATGTAACCTTGGTGCCATTCCGTATGAGCTACCCTGTAACAGAAGCTTCTCTGAACGGCACTAACTATGCTGATGCTGTACAGAGAATTGGTGGCAAGAACAGCCTAGGTGTGAGGCCTTGGTGGGATGTTAACTAAGCAAGAGAATGATTAATAAAGTAGATAGATTAGAATACTAGGTAGTAGTCTTCTTCATTGGACAAAGGCCCTCGGTTTCCGAGGGCCTTTTCTTTTGCATAAAAAAGCCTCAGTGTTGTTTGCTGAGGCTTCTGCTTTTATGGAAGCGGTTTTCTTTTACCTATAAATTAGAAACACCGCCGGCTGCTTGTGTATGTCCGGCAGCTTGCCGCGCCACTGGCTTATACTTCTGGTCTGGATGAACTCGTGCTCCGGGGAGGTGATGTTGGCGGCGATGCAGAGTTTTGTGTCGGGGTGCAGGGTGGCGAGCAGGTCTTCGAGCAGCTTGTTGTTGCGGTAGGGCGTTTCCATAAAGATCTGCGTCTGGTTGCGCTGCTGCATCTCCTTCTCGAGTTGGCGCAGCGCCTGCAGCCGTGGGCCTTTCTCGATGGGCAGGTAGCCGTGGAAGCAGAACTGCTGCCCGCTGAAGCCGCTGGCCATTAAACTCAGAAGTATAGCCGACGGACCTGCAAAGGGCACTACCTTTATACTTTTCTGGTGGGCATACTTTACTACCTCAGCGCCGGGGTCTGCCACGCCGGGACAGCCGGCCTCCGAGATGATACCGGCATCTATGCCTTGCTCCAGCAGCGGTTTCAGCGAGGCCTGCACCTGTGCCGGAGAAGCATCCTTGTCTACCTGCACGAACTTTAGCTGCTCTATCACCAGCTCCGGGCAAATGCTTTTTACGTAGCGGCGGGCTGTGCGCAGATTTTCTACTATAAAATAAGTAAGGTGCTGCACCGTCTCTTTTACTTGCGGCGAAATAACCTGGTCTTGGGTGTTTTCTGCAAGTATGGTAGGTATCAAGTATAAAGTGCCGGTTTTCTTCATGGTGCAAAGGTAAAAGTAATTGCTGGAATGCTTTATCAATAAACTGTTGAGGCCTGTAAAAGTATAAACGAAACTGCCACAGCTTTTAGCAGTGGCAGCTTGTCGGGATCAGGATTTGCAGGATGTAAGGATGGACAGGATGACCTTCTAAAGTATAAATCAGAGCTAATATCCTGAGATGGATTATATAGATTTTATACTTTGTGCTAAAATCCTGCTCAACATGTAATCCAGTAAATCCTGAAGCTAGTCGGCGCTCAGGAAAGCTGTGACCAAATCATATACTTTGTCCGGAGCTTGGGCGTGTACCCAGTGGCCGGCCTCAGGTATGGTTTCTACCTCTACCAACGTGAAAAGGTGCTCAATGCTGCTGTAAATATCCTCTTGTTTGATGTAGCCAGACCGGCCACCCTTAATGAACAGCGCATGCTTTTTAAATGGAACATCTGCGGTAATGGCAGCGGCTATCTTCTCGTAGTTTTTTTCTAAAGCATCCAGGTTCATGCGCCAGCCGAAGGTACTATCCTCTTTGCGGTAGAGGTTTTTCATCAGGAAGAGGCGCACATCTTCTTCGCTTATACTTTTGGCCAGCTGCGCGTCTATCTCACCACGGCTGGTGGCTGTACTCAGATCCACTGACTGTAGTGCTTCTATAATTTCATCGTGGTGCGGCGGGTAAGCTTTTGGAGCGATGTCCACCACAATTAAACGTGTAAGTCTGGTGGGGTACTTCAGCGCATATTTCATGGCTACCTTGCCGCCCATCGAGTGCCCCATAATAGCGGGTGTCGGTATGTTGAGTTCATCCACCAGGCGCAGTACGTCGTCAGCCATAGCATCGTAATCGTGCTCATCGCTATGCGGGGAGCGGCCGTGGTTGCGCAAGTCTACCAGAAACACATTGTAATGCTCTGCCAATCGCTTAGCCAGAGTGGCCCAGTTATCTAATGTGCCAAACAAACCGTGCAGAATCAGCAGCGGCTGGCCATGGCCCATTTCCTTATAGTGTAGTTTCATGTTTATAAGAGGTCAATTGTCAATATTCTCGTTTTCTACGGGATTATAGTCTATGTTGATAGAGGTTGTTCAAAATTTCGAGACGTAAGATGTTTTATACTTACCAGTATAAGAAATAAAAGAGAAGCGAGTACAGGCCATAACTTAGATGCTGTTGGCAAGTAATATGATATACGATCAAGAAAGCTTGGCTCATCAGGAACAGGGAACATGCCTACTGTGCCACACACAAAGAGGTAATTACTTTCAATTTGTTTAACTGGCAAAGGGTACGCAACCCAAATACTCTCTCCATAAATAGCAAAGTACCTTAAGCTGTCGGCTTTAAAAGAGTTAATTAACTCTACAAAAGTGCCATAAGAAACAGAGTCCTGTAAGATAAAGTGTACGCCATTTAGAGTGTCTTCTGCGGCATATAAATCTTTTATAAGAAGCTTTGCTGATTCAATAGATTTATTGTCATTCGCTGAATTACCTGAAAGTATAAAGTCCTTGTAATTTCTCTTTAGCAAGGGATAGTATGCTTCATTCCTTGGATGGTATACGTTTATCTCGATAACCCTTTTATCTATCCTTTTGACTATATCAGCACCAATAAAAGATAAAATAAGAGGCAACAGGGCCAAGCTAATTAGCCCCGGAACATAGTATAGCTTCTTATGCTTGCCTCTGTTCATCTGCTGCAGCTTATATCACTCTTATCAGCTTATCGCTATTCTCCCGTTCCTTCAGCACGCCCAACGGCTCCAGCTGCAAACCGTGCTTCTCAAAAATCGCCAGTACTTCCTGGCGGCCAGCCGGGTCTACGGCAACAAGCAGGCCGCCGCTGGTTTGCGGGTCGC
Source organism: uncultured Pontibacter sp. (assembly GCF_947495565.1). Classification (GTDB taxonomy): domain Bacteria; phylum Bacteroidota; class Bacteroidia; order Cytophagales; family Hymenobacteraceae; genus Pontibacter. The sequence goes on along the minus strand of NZ_CANLZM010000008.1, from coordinate 111,239 downwards.
AGAGCAGGTGCTTCTGATCTGGGGTTAGCTCGCCAAGTTTGTGGCCGTAGCTGTCGAAGTTGCGGTGCGTGCCGCCCGGAATGGCTTTCTGCGCCAGGTACTCCAGCGCCTCTGGTATTACAGGCACTTTGTTAAAGTATACTTCTGCTGCCAGGTTGCTGCCTTCGCACATCTCCGAGAGGTGGCCCATCAACCCGAAACCAGTTACGTCGGTCATAGCTTTTACCTGTGGCAGTTGGCCCAGTTCCGCGCCTATTTTGTTTAGCTGCATCATTTGCTGCGGTGCCAGCTGCGTGTGCTCGGGTTTAAGTATAGCTTTTTTCTGAGATGTGGAAAGTATACCTACGCCCAATGGTTTGGTTAAGTATAACTCGCAACCGGCGGTGGCGGTGTCGTTTTGCTTGAGGTTTTTGATATCTACCATACCGGTTACGGCCAATCCAAAGATCGGCTCAGGGCTATCAATACTATGTCCGCCGGCCAATGGAATACCGGCTTCATGGCAAATGCTGCGGCTGCCTTCTATCACGCGTTTGGCTACTTCGGGGGCCAGTTTGTCGATAGGCCAGCCCAGTACGGCAATCGCCATCATAGGGGTTCCGCCCATGGCATACACATCCGAAATGGCATTGGCTGAAGCAATGCGTCCAAAGTCGTAGGCATCATCCACAATCGGCATAAAGAAGTCGGTGGTGCTAATAACAGCGCGGCCCTGACCGATATCGTACACAGCGGCATCGTCGCGGGAGCTGTTGCCCACCAGCAGGTTTTTCTCCTCCGGGTAATGCACATCAGAGTGAAGTATGGCATCGAGCACCTTCGGGGATATTTTGCAGCCGCAACCGGCGCCATGGCTGTATTGGGTTAGTTTTATGTTTTCGGTGGATGTGGATTCCATTTTTAAAGCAAGTTATGTTGTTTGGCAAAGGCTACCACAAGGGCAGCGTTCTCTTCGGGGTCTATACCTGGCAGCTCCAGCGGCAGCACCTGCTGCTTTTTAGCCAGCTCAAAAGTATAGGCTTTATCGTAATACGTAAGCGCGATCTCCACCATCTTCTCCATGTCGCCGTCTGATATGGCGGAAAGTGCTTCTTTAGTAGCCAGTCCGCCCAGGCGTTTTTTTATCTTTAGGATGGCTGTGGCAAGTATGGCTTCGTTGGTGCGGCAGTATTCCTGTGCTAGCTTTTGTACGCGCAGCTTATGCGGCACCTGCAGCACAAGGGTAGGCGCAGCTTGCATCTGGTCAAAGAGCGGTTTAGGCATCTGTACTTTGCCGATGGTTATACTTTCATCTTCCAGCCACAGCGGCTGCTCCTCATTCAGTTTCAGCAGTTCTGTGCCCAGCAGGTTTTCAAAATGCTCGGTGCTGGGCTGCGAGGCCATGCCTATACTTCCGAAGGCAGAACCTTTGTGGCTGGCCAAACCCTCCAGGTCTATACTTTGCTGGCCGTGCTTTTGCAGGTACGGCAGAATGTCGGTTTTGCCGCTGCCCGTAAGTCCGCTAAGTATAAGTAGCTTACGGGACTGCTCAAATTCGGCATGCACCAGGCGGCGGTAAGCTTTGTAACCGCCCTGTAGCAGGTGCACTTTCAAACCAGAGAAACCAAGTAGCCACGCCATAGCACCGCTGCGCATGCCGCCGCGCCAGCAATGCACCAACACCTCCTTGCCTGTAGCCAGTTTATTGGCCTGCTTCACAAACTCCGACATCCTTGGCCCGAATAAATCCAGACCGATCAGTACTGCCGGATCATGGCCCTGCTGCTTATAGGCGGTGCCTACTCTGGCGCGTTGCTCATCATCAAAAATAGGGAAAGAGTACGCTGCCGGTATATGCCCAGCCGCGTACTCTTTCGGCGCGCGCACATCCAGCACGGGCAGCTGTTCGGCCTTCTGCAAAAACTCCTGTATGCTAATGCTATTTACCATCTACTTGAGCTGGCGCAGGTACAGCTGTATGGTATTCTCCAAACCAAAGTATAAAGCATCACAGATCAGGGCGTGGCCGATGCTAACTTCCATCAGGTTCGGCAGCGTGCCGTGCAGGTATTTCAGGTTATCCAGGTCCAAGTCGTGGCCGGCGTTCAGGCCCAGGTTGTATTCCTGTGCTTTTAGGGCAGCTTGCAAGTATGGGGCAATGGCTTCCTCGCGGTTTTGATGGTAACCGCTGGCGTAGGCTTCCGTGTATAGCTCAATGCGATCAGTGTTAACAGCGGCGGCACCTTCCACCATCTGTTCTATTGGGTCCACGAAAATAGATGTGCGGATGCCGAGCTCCTTCAGCTCCCCGATCACATCTGTCAGAAAATCCTTATGCTTTATAGTGTCCCAGCCGGCGTTGGAGGTGATGGCGTCGGGTGCGTCTGGTACCAGCGTAGCCTGCTCCGGGCGTACTTCTTTTACCAGTTTCAGAAAGTCCGGCGTTGGGTTGCCTTCTATGTTGAATTCGGTTGTTACGATTTCCTGTAAATCATATACATCGCGGTAGCGGATGTGGCGCTCGTCGGGGCGCGGGTGCACCGTAATGCCTTCCGCACCGAAACGCTCACAATCCTTTGCCGTCTGCACAACATTTGGCCTGTCGCCGCCGCGGGCGTTCCGCAGCGTAGCTATTTTGTTTATATTTACACTCAGTTTTGTCATGGCTTTGTTTTACGGGCCGCTGCCCTGTCATCGTCTAACGTAATAGAATGACTAAATTAATGGAATTTTGTTTAAGATGACAGCCTCTTGCCATAGCCATGGCCGCGTATAAAAAAGCGTCTGCCGCGTAAGCAGTAGCACCTCAACCTGATAAAAGTATATAAACCAGAAACTATGACACTAAAGCAACGCATTGATGCCGACATTAAACAAGCTATGTTGGCCAAAGATAAAGCCCGTTTGCAGGCGCTTAGAAGTATAAAATCCCAAATTCTGCTAGCCGAAACAGAGAAAGGCGGCACAGAGGGCATCTCTCAGGATACAGAAATGAAGCTGCTGACCAAGGCCGCCAAGCAGCGCCGCGAATCGGCAGAACTGTATGCCCAGCAGGGCCGCGCAGACCTGGAGCAGATTGAGCTGGCCGAGCTGGCCGTGATTGAGGATTACCTGCCAAAGCAGCTCGATGAAGGCGATTTGCGCACGCGCCTGGTTGAGATTATCCAGCGTGTGGGTGCCACTGGGCCTTCAGACATGGGCAAGGTAATGGGCATAGCCACCAAAGAGCTGGCAGGGCAGGCCGACGGCCGCGCTATTTCGCAGACGGTGGGCGACCTGCTGAGCAATACTGACTTTTAAAGTATAAATTTGCAGCTGCCGCCGCCTTGCAAGGCGGCGGCAGCTGCAAATTTATAAAATAAGTATGGCCTGGCTATACTTTAGAAGTATGATTTCCTGCTGCTTCTACTTTTTATGATATTATGAGTACGTTAGATTTTTTCCTGGCTATTCCGATTGCTTACGGCGCATTTATGGGCTTCCGGAAGGGGCTGCTGCTGGAGCTGGTGTCGTTGGTGGCGTTGGTGCTGGCCATACTTGGCGGCCTTAAACTGCTGGATACGGCCCTGCCTCTAATGGCCGGTTTTCTCGGCGATGCGCACGGGCTGCTGCCTTACGTTACCTTTTTGGTAGTGTTTGTGGGTATCATTCTGATTATACATCTGGGTGGCCTGCTGCTCAAAAAAGTAATTGACTTTACGCCCTTCGGTCTTTTCGATAATATGCTTGGGAGTATCTTGGGTGCCCTGAAATGGTGCCTGGCCCTAAGCCTGCTGCTCTATATTTCGGATATGGCCGGAATCAGTATTGCGAAGGATACGGCTGATGCCTCTATGGTATACCCGGTGGTGCTCAAAACCACACCCTACGCCCTCGACATCCTGAGCTACGTGCTCCCGTTCATCAAAGCTCTGATAACATCGCTGCGCCAACACTTTTAGGAGTTAGAAAGTTAGAAAGTTAAAAAGTGAATAATTTTCGGGAGTAGAATTTATTGATCAAGCTGATTTATACTTGGAAGCTGTTTAGAATATTGGTTATAGGGCCTACACCCGCCATTATTAGTGTTTTTCACCAACAATCAAAATGCGGATGCTGTAAATCTTGCTGGTGAAAACACGCAGCAAGGGCAGGCAGTGTAGTATGAATAAACTCTAAACAGGCTCTTGTATACATCATAGCACTTTAGAACAGCCGCTCAAGTATATGTAACTTTCTAACGCGCTAACTTTTTAACCTTCTAACTTTCCAGCTTTCCCATGCTTTTGCTGCTCGATAACTTCGACTCTTTTACTTATAACCTGGTGGATTATTTTGGCCGGTTAGGGGTAGAGGTGCAGGTAATCCGGAACGATGTGCCGCTGCAGGAGCTGCAGAAGCTGCCAATAGAGGCGATTGTGCTTTCTCCGGGGCCGGGTGCTCCGGCGGGTGCGGGAAGTATGATGGAAGTGATCCAATATTACCACAACCGCGTGCCGATGCTTGGAATTTGCCTGGGGCACCAGGCGCTGGGTGAGTTTTTTGGTGCAAAGCTGGAGAAAGGGCTGCGGCCAATGCACGGTAAGCTGTCAGAAATCAGCTGCGAGCCTGATCCGATATTCAAAGGTTTGCCTGCCACCATGCCGGTGGTGCGTTATCACTCGCTGGTGCTGCGGCACATACCCGAAAGTATACTGCCGCTCGCGTACACCGCCGAGGGCGAGCTAATGGCGTTTCGGCACAAAGAGCTGCCGTTATATGCGTTGCAGTTTCACCCGGAAGCGGCGCTTACTACTTATGGTTTGCAGATGCTTCAAAATTGGGCTAGTATTGCGCATGCATCGGGCCAATAAAGCTTAAAGTTTCATTTTAGTTTTTAATTTTAAGCAACAAACAGGCAGATTTATACTTTAGCAGGCTCTTTGCCCGCAGAAGCAGCAAGTTTTTGAACCCGGTTTTGCCGCACAAAGTATAAAGTGTAACATGCGCTGAGTTCACGTTTATTTTAAAGATTTTTTCGATTCATGGATTTACAAGTCAGACAAGAAGGAGAATATCAGTATATTGATGAGGGAGAAGGAGAAGTACTGCTGCTGCTGCACGGTCTTTTCGGGGCACTCAGCAACTGGAACGGCGTTGTAGACCATTTCTCGAAAAATTACCGCGTGGTTATTCCGCTGATGCCGATCTATGAAATGGCGCTGCACAAGGCCGGCGTGCCGGGGCTGGTGAATTTTGTGGAAGGCTTCGTTAAGTTTAAAAAGCTGAATAACCTGACGCTGCTGGGCAACTCGCTGGGCGGCCATGTGGGGCTGGTTTATACTTTAAATAACCCTACTGCGGTAAAGCGCCTGGTACTTACGGGCAGCTCCGGCCTTTTTGAGGACTCCATGGGCGGTTCGTTTCCGAAGCGCGGCAACTATGAGTACGTGGAGGAGCGCGTAGGCTATACTTTCTACGATCCTAAAACGGCCACTAAGGAGCTGGTGGATGAGGTGTTCGCCATCACCAACAGCAACGCCAAGTGCTTGCGCATCATCGCCATCGCCAAATCGGCGCAGCGCCACAATATGGCCAAAGATATCACAAACATTAAGGTGCCCACGTTGTTAATCTGGGGACTGAACGATACCATCACGCCTCCGCTGGTGGCTTATGAGTTTAACAGGCTCATAGAATCCTCCGATTTATACTTTATTGATAAGTGCGGGCACGCCCCCATGATGGAACATCCGGAGAAGTTTAACAGTATCTTAGAGAAATATTTAGAAAGAACACCCATAACCGTCTCATCCGTATGATCGCAGAAGAACTCATCAACCAAATGATTCCGCCGCTGAAGCTCTACGACACCGTAGATAAGGCTTTGCGTTGGATGGATGAGTTCCGCGTAAACGAGTTGCCGGTAGTAAGCAACCGCAAGTACATGGGCCTGGCAACGGAGCTAAGTCTAATTGAAATGCCTGACCGCACTCGCCAGTTAAAAGACCTTGAACTGGAGTTTCAGGAGGTGCACGTGCAGGGGCAGCAGCACTTTTACGATGTGATGGAGGCTGCCATCAAAAACAAAATACAGGTAGTGGCCGTGCTTGATGAGGAGCTGGACTACATGGGCGTGATCACCATCAACGATACTTTGGCAGCTTTTGGGCAGATGTCGGCGCTGCAGGGGCAGGGAAGTATACTCGTGCTCTCCATGCCGGAGCGAGACTACTCGCTGGCCCAGATCAGCCGCCTGATAGAGGAGGAAAACAGCAAGATCCTGAGCGCCTACGTGTCGCCAGACGAGCTGGACCCTTACAAAATCAAGCTGACACTGAAGCTGAACACCACCGACCTTAGCCGCATCATTGCTACCTTAGAGCGCTTCGAATACCGCATCACCGCCCAGTTTAATGACAACACTGAGTACGATGTGGGCCGCGACCGACTTGATATGCTCTTCAAATACCTTGATATTTAACGCTCGCAGAAATGCTGGTGCGGGTTTACCTACTTGTTTTTATACTTTTAACCGGAGCTGCTGGGCTAGCTGCGCCTTGTGCTGTACCCAAAGTGGTGATAGCGGATATCAGCTTAACCGGTAACGAAATCACCAAAAGCCAGGTAATGCTGCGCGAGCTCACTTTCTCGCCCGGCGATACCATACGCACAGAGGAACTGGAGCTACTGCTGCAGGAGAACCAGAAGCGCCTGTTCAACCTCCGCCTGTTTCATCATGTAAACTATACTTATACTTGCGCAGATGGGCAAGTGCAGGTGACGTATGAGGTGCAGGAGCGGTTTTACCTTTACCCCATCCCGATTTTTGATTTTGCAGATCGCAACTTTAACGCCTGGCTCGAGAAGAAAGACTGGAGCCGGATAGATTACGGCATTAACCTGACCCGCAGAAACTTTAGGGGGCGAAACGAGGAGGTGCGTGTGCGGGTGCAGCGGGGTTTTAACAAGCGGCTGGAGCTGGCTTACCGCATCCCGTATGTATGGCGCAAGTATAATTTAGGAGCCGATTTTTCTGTATCCGACTACCGTAGCCGCACCATCAGCTACACCAACCTGAACAACAAGCAACGTTTTTTTGAGCAACAGAACGGAATGCCTATCAAGCGTGCTGCCGTATCAGCGGCATTGGTGCATAGGCAGGACGTGCAGCGACAGGCGGGCCTGAGGCTATCGTACTACAACGAGCAAATTTCCGACTCTGTAACTTTTCTGAACCCGGAATACTACCGAAATGAACAGCAGGAGCGGCAGTACCTGCGGGTGGAGTTATACAAGGTGATCAATTTGCGGAATAATTTCTCTTACCCAACGGCAGGTAGCTATTTTGAGGCGGGTCTTGCGCAAACGCTTTTCATGGCTAGCTCAGGCAGCCCATATACTACGGCCCGCGCTAAGTATGTGCAGTACATGCCTCTTTCGGATAAGTATACGTACATGGCTGGGGCAGAGGGGCAGCTGCGGTTGGCCGGCAAGCACGCCTTCGCTGATAATATTGCGCTGGGCTACAGGTCTTACGTGCGGGGTTACGAGCTATACGTGGTAGGCGGGCAGCATTACGGCCTTTTTAAGCAGGGCCTTACGCGGCAGCTGCTGGATATTAAAAGTATAAAGCTTACATTTATAGATAATCCGAAGTTCAATAGTGTGCCTCTGGCGTTGTACCTGAATGCTTTTACAGATGCCGGTTATGTGGTAGACGAGGTGTTTGAACAGCAGAACCCGCTTACAAACCGCCTGCTGCTTGGCAGCGGGCTGGGGCTGCATGCCGTCACCTTCTATGATATTGTGCTGCGCCTGGAGTACACTTTAAACCGAGAGGGGGACAAGGGATTGTATTTTAGTGCAAGATTTCCTTTTTAAGAACAACAGAATGAATATAGCCATACTTGGGAAGCCTTTCACGGATGACATTGCGCCATACATTCAGGCGCTTTTCGATGAGCTGCAGCGCCGTAAGGCCAATTTATACTTAGTGGAGCATTTTGAGCTGTACCTCAAAAACACCATCAATCTACCTACAGGTATCGAGACTTTCAGGCGCGGAGATAGGCTGGAGGGTGTGGACGTGGTGCTGAGTGTAGGCGGAGACGGAACCCTGCTGGATACGGTTACTTACGTAGGTGCCAGGCAGATACCTATACTTGGTATCAATACCGGCCGCCTCGGCTTTCTGGCCACCATCCCTTACGATAGTATAAACATTGCTTTAGATGCGCTTTACAAAGGCCACTACACGTTAGACGACCGTGCCCTGATTCGGGTAGACTCAGATCAGGAAGTATTTAACGGCATTAACTTTGGGTTAAATGAGTTTAGCGTACTAAAGCGTGATACATCGTCTATGATTGTGGCGCATACGTATATAGATGGTGAATATTTAAATTCTTATTGGGGCGATGGCTTGGTAGTGGCCACGCCTACAGGATCAACGGGGTACTCGCTTAGCTGCGGGGGGCCATTGGTGCTGCCACAGACCAACAATTTTGTCATTTCGCCCGTATGTCCGCATAACCTTAACGTGCGGCCAATGATTGTGTCAGACCGCAGCGTTATTTCGTTTGAAGTGGAGGGCCGCAGCAGCAGCTATTTGGCTGCGCTGGACTCCAGGTCTACACCAGTGGATATGAATGTGCAGTTGGCTGTTCGGAGGGAGGCTTTTGTAGCCAGGTTAGTAAAGCTACATCATGTTAATTTTTTGTCGACGCTTCGGAGCAAGCTAAATTGGGGGCTTGACAAACGGAACACACAGATAAAATAATATTAAATATATCCGTTATATTATTTTATTAATCAGCTATTTCAATTATTTTTGGCTTCTATTAATTTAGGGCGAATATAAGCTTGCTGAAACGCTACTTTTTAGATATTTCTCTGTTATGAAGAAACTTTGTACTCTTGTTTTAACACTTGGTTTTATGCTTACACTTGTTGCGACTGACGCTGTGGCGCAGCGCTGGACAAAGCGTAAGCAGTATGGTAGCGTAGGCGTGACCTTCGGTGCTATGAACTACTTCGGGGATATCGTGCCTCAGCCAGACTTTACGAGCTTCCGCTTTAAGTCTACCAGGCCAAGTGCAGGCATTAGCTATACTTACCGCTTTTCACCGCGCTTCTCGTACCGTGCGGGTTTTACATGGGGACGCATTACAGGCGATGATGCCCTGAGTGCTTCTCAAAATGAAGGAGAAAACAGAGGCCGCTTCGGCAGAAATCTTTCCTTCCGAAATGATATCAAGGAAGTTAGCGCAGTTGCCATTGTGGATCTGTTTGAGAACCGCAGCACTTTTCAGCGCCGTCCTGATTTTGTGCCTTACGCTTTTGCAGGTGTGGCTGTAATGCACCATAACCCAAAAGCCTATTACGAAAGTGGGTCGCAGGGCAACTTTGGTAATGCTGATATCTCAACAGGTTGGTATGAATTGCAACCTTTAGGTACCGAAGGACAGTATGCTGATGGTGGAGATTATCCAGAGCCTTACAAAAGAGTGCAATTTGCCATTCCGTTTGGTTTAGGTGTTCGTTATAAGATCGACAGATACTGGGACCTGAGCCTGGAAATTGGCTGGAGAAAAACCTTTACAGATTACTTGGATGATGTTAGTACTAGCTATGCATCAAAAGCTGATATACTTGCAGGGGGAGGCGAAAACCCTACCGCAGCAGCTATATTAGCAGACAGAAGCGCAGGTTCAGGATTTACCACACAGCCTGATCAAAGCGGTACGCCTTATGCTGTTGTAAAAGGCTATGGTGATCCAGGCAGACAAAGAGGCGAGTCGTCAGATGATGACTGGTACATCACCACAGGCCTTACATTAAATTATATTTTATCACCGCGCGTTAGAAGTCCGAAGTTTAGATAATAGAACGGACAGCGCAAGCGTTGTTCAACTAAACTTTGTTCAGAATACATGACATTACGTACTTTACAGCAAACACTCCTTATTTGTCTATTTCTGCAGATAGGGAGTGTTTTTTTTGGCTCCGATGTAAACGCCCAAACATCTCAGCCTGTTACCACTTCAGAAATAGGTATAGGTATAGGCGGAGCCAACTATAAGGGAGAAATAGCGCCGAATTACCGTTTCCTGAATAACCAACCCGCTGTAACGGTGTTCTACCGTCGCGACATGTCTAATGCGCTTACCTTACGGGGAGGCCTGATGGGCAGCCACCGTATTGTGAATGACAACACTTTCAGCGACGAGGCCTTTGATGACCGTCCTTTTCACGCCTACCGCCAAGCTGAGCTGCGCTTAAGCCTGCTGGAGCTTTCCGGCGTGGTCGAGTATAACTTCCTCGATTACTACGACCGTACCCAAAGTCCGCGCCTATCGCCATACGTATTTGTAGGTGTGGCAGGCTTGCTCTACAATAAAAAACTAAACTTTGCCGGCAATGAGAGCAAAGAGTTTGACACAGATATGACAGTGGCCATTCCGTTTGGGGTAGGGTTAAAATATGCCCTAAGTACCCACTGGAACCTGGGGCTGGAATTTGGAGCCCGAAAAACTTTTACAGATAAGTTAGATCATCTAACCACTGAAGAATACCCGGAGAATATTGCAAACCCACACGATAACGACTGGTACTTCTACAACGGCATCAGCATTTCCTATACTTTTTACCGCTATAACTGCCCTCCTATCTACAAGAACAGGCCTGGCCTTTTAGATTAAGTCGCAATCTTTCACAAATTTGTCTTGCTTTTTGTAACTTGCAAGGAAATTGTGTTTTAATGAATTTGAAGGAGAAAGTAGACTTAGGCAATTTACCAAAGCACATAGCCGTTATTATGGACGGTAACGGGCGTTGGGCGAAAAGAAGAGGCGGACTTCGCATCTTCGGGCATCAGAACGCTGTAAAGGCCGTGCGCGATACAGTGGAGGCTGCAGCTGAACTTGGCGTTGAGTACTTAACGCTTTATGCTTTCTCTACTGAAAACTGGTCGAGGCCGGTAGAGGAAGTATCGGCACTGATGACGCTATTGGTATCTACCATCCGCAAGGAAACCGCTACCCTCAATAAAAATAACATTCGTCTGCAGACAGTTGGCAACACCGACAGCCTGCCAAAGGCTTGCCAGCGTGAGCTGATGGAGGCTATTGAGATTACGAAAGACAACAGCCGCATGACTTTGGTGCTGGCGCTAAGCTATAGCGGCCGCTGGGACATTACGCAAGCTATGCAACGCCTGGCCAGCGAAGTGGGTCATGGAAGTATAAAAGCCGACGAAATAAACGAAGCAGTTGTTGCCAACTACCTCTCTACAGCAGGCATACCTGACCCTGAACTGCTAATCAGGACTAGCGGAGAGCAGCGCATCAGCAATTTCCTGCTGTGGCAGTTAGCTTATACTGAATTATATATAACAGAGTTGCTTTGGCCTGATTTCAGAAGAGAGCACCTGTATGAAGCAATATTAGCTTACCAGAGCCGTGAGCGCCGTTTCGGTAAGACAAGTGAACAAATAACAAAGTGATAGACACTCGAATGACAAGATGTATCTGGGTGCTTGTGTTTCTGCTAATGGCAGGCACGGCCTCTTCTCAAGTACTAAACAGACCTGCCCAGTCGTCTCCGGTAGATTACCAGCAGCCCCGCCAGTATCGTATCGGTGAAATCTCGGTTAGCGGATACAAATTCCTGGACCCGATCGCACTTACCTCTCTGACAGGCCTGAAAGAAGGTGATATGATTACAGTGCCTGGTGAGGACATTAGCCGTGCTATACAGAACCTTTGGGATCAAGGGATTCTAGGTGATGTTGATGTCTCAGCCCGTACAGAAGGTGATGTTATCTATCTTACCTTTAACTTAACAGAACGTCCGCGCCTTTCTAATTTCCGCTTCTCCGGCATCAATAAATCGCAGGGGGAAACGCTGAGAGATAAAGTGCCGCTGCAGAAGGGCCGAATTGTGACAGACGCAGTTCTGAACAGCACCCGCAACGTAGTGCGGGAATACTACATTGATAAAAGTTACCTGAACGTAAAGGTAAATATTACCCAGCGCCCTGACTCTGTGCTGCCAAATAGCGTGGTGCTGAACATAAACGTGGATAAAGGCGATAAAGTAAAAGTTGGCGATATCGAGATTGTTGGCAACGATGCGTTTACGGATAAAAAACTCCAGCGCCAGCTCAAGAACACCAAAGAAAAACGCTTCTATAAAATATTTACCTCCTCTAAGTTTAACCGCACCAAATTTGAGGAAGACAAAGAGGCGCTAATCACATTCTACAACAGCCAGGGTTACCGCGATGCTACTATCGTTTCTGACTCCGTATACCGTATCAGCGAAGACCGCTTAGGTATACAAATCACAGTAGATGAGGGACAACAGTACTTCTATCGTAATATCATCTGGTCGGGCAACTACCTGTATAACGATGAATACTTGGCGCGTGTGTTAGGTATCAGCAAGGGAGATATATACGATCAGATAGAGTTGGAGAAGCGCCTGACTTATAACCCGGCAGGTGTAGACGTATCTGCCTTGTACCAGAACGACGGTTACCTTTTCTCGAGCATTACTCCGGTAGAGATGCGTGTAGACGGCGACTCTATTGACCTGGAAATGCGCGTGCAGGAAGGGCCGCAGGCAACAATCAACAAGATTCTTATCTCAGGTAACGATAAAACCAGTGACCACGTGATTTTGCGTGAGATCCGTACCTTGCCTGGGCAGAAGTATAGCCGTGATGACTTGATCAGAACTAGGAACGAATTAGCTGGTCTAGGCTATTTTGACCCTGAAACAATTGGCTTGAACCCAATCCCGAATCCGGCGGATGGTACAGTTGATATTGCCTATAGCGTAACAGAGAGACCAAATGACCAGATCAGTTTATCAGGTGGTTGGGGTGGCCCGATTGGTGCCGTAGGTACGGTTGGCCTGTCGCTAAACAACTTCTCTACCCGCAAAATGCTGGACCTGTCAGAGTGGAAACCTATACCTACTGGTGATGGGCAGCGCCTGTCGCTGAACGTACAGGCGAACGGTAAAGCTTACCAGTCTTACTCCTTCTCGTTCACAGAGCCTTGGCTAGGTGGCCGTAAGCCAAACTCGCTTTCAGTTAGCCTGTTTAAAACCATCTACAGAAGAGACCCTAGAGCTTATAACCCATATGCCGAAGTAGAGGATGTGAATGAGCTAAGCCGCCTTAATGTAGATGGTGTTGCTGTTAGCTTGGGCCGCCGACTAAACTGGCCGGATAACTACTTCTACATGAATCACTCGTTGTCTTACAACCGATACACGCTGAAAGATTATACTTTATTTGGCTCGTTTGATAACGGTATTTCAAACAGTATATCTATAGTAAATACAGTAGGCCGCTCAAGTATAGATAACCCAACCTTCCCGAGACGTGGTTCAACTTTCTCGCTGAGCGTAAACCTGACACCTCCATACTCGCTGTTCTCTGATCGTAAAGACGAGTTTGAATACATCGAATTTAATAAGTGGATGTTTGATGCCTCATACTTCATAAATGTGACGGGCAATTTAGTGTTCAACACAAGAGCGCACTTTGGCTTCCTGGGCACTTACAGCAAAGAAGCTAATATTGGACCTTTCGAGCGCTTTAAGCTTGGTGGCGCCGGCCTTGGTGGCGGTAACATCTTTGTGGGTACAGAATATATCGGCCTTCGCGGATATGATGACGAAAGAGTGATTAACACTAACACTGATATAGAATTGAGCCAAGCAGGAGGTATTGCTTACAACAAATTTGTGTTTGAGGCACGCCAATTAATCTCTCCTAACCCGGCTGCTACAATTTATGGCCTGGCTTTTGTAGAGGCTGGTAATAACTTCGGCAGTTACAAAAACTACAATCCGTTTAAGCTGTATCGATCTGCGGGTGTAGGTGCCAGAATCTTTATGGCGGCGTTTGGCTTACTCGGTTTTGACTATGCCTGGAGAATGGACGACCTACCTGGTGGAGCTAATGATAAGCGTGGCATGTTCCACTTCATTATTGGCCAGCAGATACGCTAAACCCAGAATTGAATTAGTATGAAGAAGTTTTTGTTCATCTTTTTAGCAGGCTTTTTGCTGGCGTCTGTTTCGCAAGCGCAGAAGATTGGCTATATTGACTCGGACTTTATCCTGAGTAAGATGCCGGCTTATAATAAAGTGCAGCAGGAGATGGACAAATACGCTGGGGCGTGGCAACGTGAAATAGAGCAGTTGCAGCAGCAGTCTGATCAGCTTAAGCAAGATTACAAAGCGGAAGAGGTGCTGCTGACAGATAAGATGAAGCAGAAACGACAGGCCGAGATAGCTAAAAAGGAAAATGAACTGCGCGATTACCAGCGGAAAGTTTTTGGTTATGAAGGTATGATGTTTAAGCGCCGCCAAGAGTTAATGCGCCCGATACAGGATGAAGTATTTACTGCTGTAGAGAAAGTAGCCAAGTCGCGAAGTGTTCAGATCATGTTCGACAAATCAGGCGATCTTGTCATGATCTACACAAATCCGGTGCATGATTATACAGAGTATGTGCTGGAAGAGCTTGGTCTAGCCTCAGATAGAAAGAATACGCCAGGTGCCCAGCCGGCCGATGCCATACAGGATGCCCCGGAAGACTTACCTGAAGTAGGAGCGGAAGAGCAGGAGCCGCAACAAGAGCAACCTGCCAGAAAATCAACAAAAAAGAAGTCTAACAACTAAACATCTAAATACTTATTAACCAACCCAACCAATGATGAACAAGATTAAATTATTAGTAGCAGCGTTCTTTCTGATCAGCTTTGCGTCTTTCGCACAAAGCAACGACCAGCCGCTTAAAATTGGTTATACAAACGTAGAGTATATTCTTTTGCAGTTGCCAGAGAGCAAGCAAATAGAGTCTGATTTGAAAACGCATAGCGCTCAGTTAGAGAACCAGCTGAAAACAAAATACTCTGAGTATGAAACAAAGCTGCAGGCATACGAGAAAGGTGCAGCCACTATGGATGCCACTATCCGTGAAGATAAAGAGAAAGAACTGATGGGTTTGAACAACTCTATCCAGGAATTTCAGCGCAACGCACAGATGTCTTTGCAGCAAAAGGAGAAATCTCTTGTAGATCCAATCATCACGAAGATCGATAAAGCTATCAAAGATGTAGCAAAAGAGAATGGCTATACTTATGTTATCAGCAACCAGGCATTGCTTGCCGGCCCTGAGGACGGTGATATCTCTCCGCTTGTACTGAAGAAGCTTGGCGTAGACCCAGCTAAAGCACAGCAGACTCCGGAGCCGGCTGCTGCTAAGCCAGCAACAAAGCCAGCGGCTACACCTGCTAAAGGCAACAAGAAAAAGAACTAAGCAAAATATTTTCTATTGTTTGGAAAGCCGTTGTGTATACTTCGGCTTTCTTTTTTTATGGTAATACCGTGGTAGAATACACAGAAACAGAAAGTACAGAAGACTCAGACGAACTCTATGAGCACCACCGCATAGTGGTGGATAAAGGGCAGGCGCAGCTTCGGGTAGATAAATTCCTGATGGATCGTTTGCCAAATGTAACCCGTAACAAGTTGCAGGGTGCTATACGCTCAGAGGCGGTGCAGGTAAACCAGAAGCCGGTAAAGGTAAGCTATAAAGTAAAGCCGCTGGACGTAATTACAATTACCCTGGCAGAACCTCCTCGCGATACAGACATCGTACCGGAGGATATTCCGCTTAACATACTTTACGAAGACGAGGAGCTGCTGCTGGTAAATAAGCCCGCAGGCATGGTTGTGCACCCTGCTTACAACAACTGGAGCGGCACGCTTGTAAACGCACTGACATACCACCTGCAAAACCTGCCTACTCACCGCAACGGAGAGGGAAGGCCGGGCCTGGTGCATCGTATCGACAAAGATACTTCCGGCTTGCTTGTTATTGCCAAGACAGATTATAGTATGGCTTACCTGGCCAAGCAGTTTTACGACCATAGTATAGAGCGTACCTATTACGCCTTGGTGTGGGGAGTGCCTAAAGAGCAGGAGGGAACCATTACAGGCCATGTTGGGCGAAGCGCGAAAGACCGTAAGTTTATGGCTGTTTACCCTGCCGGAGATTATGGCAAGCATGCTGTGACGCATTATAAGGTGCTGCGGAGCTTCCGGTATGTTTCGTTGGTGCAATGCAACCTGGAGACAGGCAGAACCCACCAGATAAGGGCGCACATGAAGCACATCGGGCACCCGCTCTTTTCTGATGCTACCTACGGCGGTGATAAAATACTTTACGGAACGCCAAACGGAAGCTACAAATCATTTGTTGAAAATGCTTTTAAACTTATACCACGGCAAGCGTTACATGCTAAGTCTTTAGGGTTTCTGCATCCTTCCACAAAAGAATTTATACATTTTAACTCTGATTTGCCAGAAGATTTAAACGCTGTGCTAGAGAAGTGGGAGCTATATGCAGAGCAGCTTTAAAACCTGAACCTATACTTTCGTTTCAAGTATTAAGCGAAGAGTTAGTCGCAATTGTTTATGCATATGCAGACTGTGAAGATTACCTTCCGCTGCATTAGGTATAGGGTATAAAACAGAAAACCCGCTACAGTTACAGTTACTGTAGCGGGTTTTCTGTTTTATACTTATAAGAAGGAGATTACTTCTTACGTGGTGTTTTAGAGATTTCTCTAAGAGCGGCTTCTGCCTGTGGGTTGCTAGGGTCAAGGCTTTTAACCTCAGTCCAGTACTTCACGGCATTGTCTCTCTCTCCTTTAAGGTAGTAGTAGTAGCCTAAGTATGAGTTAGCCTCGATAAGGTCTCTCTTATACTTCTCTTTCTCTCCACCAGCTTTGTTGATGAACTCCTCGTAGTATGGCTTTGCTAATCCTTTGTCAGTCTCAGGGTCCTGGCTGGCGTTAGCACGCGCTCTCCAAAGGTAACCATATGCGTAATCAGCGTTAGCTTCAACTACCTTGGCATAAGTGCTGTCTGCCTTAGAGAAAAATTCATTTGCTTTGGAAGCGTTACCGCTGGCAGCGTTTTCCTCTCCGGCCATCATATAGATGTTGCCCATGTAGTAATAATCAGAGTTGCTTGGCTCTACGTTTTCACGCTTACGGTCATAAACCTCAATAGCTTTGTCGTACTGGTTATTACGGGCGTAAGCGTTTGCAAGCTCAGCATACAGCTCAACGTTAGCATTGTTCATCTGCAGCGCCTTCTCCAGGTTCTCAATTGCCTTTTGAGGCTGATTGTTCTTAGCTAAGATGCGGCCAAAATACTCATAATCCTGAGCGATCAGTTTGCTTTGGTCAGCCTTTTGCATGTGAGTTTCCATAGCCTGCAAAGCTTGCTGCGGCTGGCCTAGCTCTAAGTATGAATAAGCTCTCAAGCGATTCATTACCATGTTGTCTGGCTGCTGCTGCAGTACGGCCTCTGCTGTTTTCAGTGCCTGATCATAGTTCTTAGTCAGGAACAGGAAAGACGCATACTTCGCTTTTGTATCTGGCGTATCCTCTGCCATATCTACATACTTTTGGAAGGTAGATAAAGCTTTGTCATACTGACCTGCAAAGTAATAAAGCTCGCCAAGGTCACGATATGCCGGGGCAAAGTTAGGGTCAATTTCAATTGCTTTCTGAAATGCCTGCTCAGCCTCGTTATAGTTACGGGAGCTGGTGTAAAGCTGGCCACGCTTCAGGTAAGCGTTTGCGTACTGCTCATCCAACTGGATAGCTCTGTCGTAGCTAGACATTGCCTGGCCCCCGTTTTTAAGCGCAAGGTAAGCATCACCCATAATTACGTTCGCCACAGCGTTTTTATTGTCACGCTCAAGCGACTGCTTTAAATAGCTAATGCCTTTGTTGATTTGCTCTTCAGTAGCGTTAGGTGCATTTACAAACGCCTCGCCAACCATAGCAAGTACATAAGAATCTTTCTTGCCTCGGCCGCTAAGCGCATCATCAAAGTGCTGCTCTGCTTTAGCCTGGTTCCCCTGCTGCAGTGCAATCTTACCTAAACCTACGTGGTTGATGTAAGACTTTTTATTTGCTGCAATACCCTGATTAAAGTAGTATGCCGCAGAATCTGGCATATCAGTGCGCAGATAAATATCGCCAAGTGCGAAGTAAGCATTATCTGCTGTGTTTTTGCTTTTCAGCTGAGACTTATAAATAGATTTAGCTTCTTCATAGCGCTCAAGGTCAACGGCGTTTCTTCCTGCATCACCTGTTTGCGCAAACGCTGCAGTAGCAGGGAAAGCAGCCGCCATCAAAGCGATGTACTTCCAGTTATTTGTCATTGTATTATAGTTTAGTTGTTGCGATTTTAATTGTCTCCCAGGCTAACTACCCGAACTGGCATTGTAGCCGGCACAAGGCCCGACTTCAGGATAAGGCGTTGCCCTTTGTCACTGGCTACATAAGATGCAAAACCTGTGCCAAGTCCTGAACGCCCCTCAGTACTAATGATATAGAGGAAACGGCGAAGCGGATATGCCTCCTGAGCAATGTATGCCTGGTAAGGCTGGTAATAACTTTCTGTGGTTACAGGTGCCGCTTCTTTGCTTATACCCAACACCTTGATTCTATTAAGAAAACCTACGGCTGTTGAGTCATCCAAGTCGCTTACCCAGTTTATACCAATCACACCCAAGGCGTTTTTGTTTTCCTCTACATAATCTATCAAAGCTTTATGCGAGTTTGATGCAAACGTATTAGCTGGCAGATTATTGCCGGTAATTAAAGAGTCTCGTACGTAACGCGCTGTGCTGGAGTTGTTGTTGTCAAAAACAATTGTGATATCACCCAAAGTAGATTCCTCGTCCAGCTCTTGCCAGCTTTTAACCTGCCCGTTGAAGATCTGCTTCAGCTCGTCCATAGTTAGAAGCGTGTCTGGGTTCTGCTTATTAGTGATAATGGCTATAGCGTCAATTGCGATTCTGGTAACGCGGGGCACCCTGTTTTGTTTTTCAAACACTGCTTTTTCGTCGGCAGTAAGCTCTCGCGAAAGTATGGCGATCTTGGTGCTGTCGTTCAGCAGGTCATTTATTACCTGCCCTTCTGCCTTATAGGCTGCATTGATGTTGGCATACTTGTAGATGCCTTCAAACGTGTTAACCTCTGATTCTATGATTGGCTGAAAGGACTCATCAACGCTTATGCTGATAGTGCCGGTTGTGGGGGTATCAAGCTGAGTGGTTGGGTCGCTGCCACAGCTAGTGAGAGCCACAATGCCTGCAAAGGCCGCTATGCTTATTGTTTTAATCTTCATATCTGTTTCTGTTAGATTTCGTGCTATTGTATACTCTTACAAATCTAACAATTCCATATAATATGAGAATTCCCCCCAAGGCATATTTCATGGTGTCAGGAATGTCTAAATTCATGGTATCTCCTGCAAACATGATAAAGATACCCATACAGATGTACAGCAAAGTCATGAAGATGCCGAAGATACGTGCAAACTTTGCAAACATACTTTGTGTTTGCCTTTCATTTTCTCTCCTTGGTCTTAGCATGTGCTGTCAGTTTGTTTAACCCTTAAAAATAAGGCTATTGCTAATAAAAAGAAAGCAGAAGCATACAAAAGTAACTTGCTGCCTCTGCTTTCCTAAATTTTATTTACTGTCTTATTGAATTTTAAACTTAATCGGGAGCGTATATCTTACAGGTACGGCCCGTCCGTTTTGCCTGCCAGGTTCCCACCTAGGCATACTTTCTATTACTCTGCTTGCCTCTTGCTCCGTTCCAAAACCAAGCCCTTTCAGTACGGCTACATCCGAGATGTTACCATTGGCTGCCACCACAAACGTTACTACTACAGTGCCTTCTATGCCGTTGCTCTGTGCCTCGTGTGGGTAGCGCAGTTTTCGGCCAAGGTACTGCATCAGTGCGTCAGTGCCTCCTTTAAATTGCGGCATTTGGTCTACATGTACAAAAGGTTCTGATGTTGCCGGTTCTGTTCCTGTACCTTCTTCTATGCCTGTTGGCGGGCTATCAGATAAAGTAACCGATGGAACTTCTGGAGCGGCGCCTTCTATCTTTTCTGTCCCGATGTTGGCCTTCGCTAAGTCTTCCTGGTTAGGTACTGTCTCTGTTAGCGGAGTTGCATCGTCCACCACCTTAATGCTGGTATACTTTTCAGTTGCCACATTTTTCTCAGATGCAGGTGTCGGTGCTACTGCAGCAGCGGCCGGTTCCGGCTTGGGTTTTGGTGGCTCAGGAAGTATAATAGTTACCGGCTCTACTACGGTATAAATGGGTTTCACATACTTTACTGGCTCACTGAAAAACAGCGTTTCCACCAGTGGGCCGACTAGTGCCCCGGAAAAGGTTGCTATGGCTAATGTTGATGCCAATAACATATGCTTACTATACTTCCTGCGCAGGTAGTAGGCTCCATACGCTTTGTTTCGCCCTCTGAACACAATGTCGTTGAAGGTCATGTTTAAGAAATAGCTCTTTTCCATGGGCTGTAAGGTTTATGTGAAAAAATAGTTAAGGCATTTTGGTAGGTATTTTGTGTAAGGGATTATGTTTTGTTTTCTTAATATACGGATTTTTGCATAAACAGTATGCATGCTGAGTATTTTATTTTTGAGCATAAAAAAGCCCCACCAATTAGATTGGCGGGGCTTTTTATATAATAAGCTTTGTTGCTTACTTAATAGTAAATCGTACTGGAAGTGTGTAACGCACTGGTACAGCTCTACCGTTCTGCTTGCCCGGAGTCCACTTTGGCATCGTTTTCACAACACGTACAGCTTCTTCGTCGGTGCCTGCTCCAAGGTTTTTAACAACCTGGATATCGGAGATCTCTCCTGATTTGCTTACTACAAACGATAGTACTACTAGGCCTTCAACTCCGGCACGCTGTGCAGCTGCTGGGTAGCGAATGTTTTTACCTAAATACTTCATCATTTCCATCTCACCACCCGGGAAGGTTGGCATCTGTTCAACGTAAGTATAAGGCTTTTCTTCTACTACTTCTGCTACTACATCGCTTGTACCGTCGATCTCACCTAAGTCGAGAGGTGCGTCTTTAGAACCTTCTACGGTTTCTATACCCGCATCAATCTCGTCAAGTACGTCCACATCCGGAATCTCTTCCTCTTCCACAACTTCGTTATCACGCTTCACTACCGGTGGCGTATACTTTACAGTAGCACGCACTGGTGGTGGTGGTGGCGGAAGATCTGGCGGCGGCGGTGGCGGCGGTGGCGGCGTAGCCTCATCTAATGGTGGTGGTGGGGCCAAGTCTACTTCTGTTACAATTCGCTCTACCACTTGTTCTTCACTTTGGTCGCCTTTAATCAGTTTAGTGATCAAAGGAATACTAATGAAAAGGAAGAACAATACAATCGCTACAATAGCGGCAATTGTGATATGCTTGTTGTAAAGTCTGCGAAGTAGGTAGGCACCGTACGCTCTGTTTCGTCCTTCAAAGACGATATCATCAAGCGATGCTTTTGCTAACTTACTTGCGTCCATATCTTAATTTCCAATTTGTTCTTGTACCAGTTGCTTGTCATCATCGGCAATTTCTACCATTGCAAACTTCTTGGTATCAGTTATTTTTAATTCATCCAGAATGTCCACCATGTTCTTATAGCGGGACCCTTCCATTGGCTTCACCATTACGGTCATCTTGTCGTTAGATTTCACTTGCGGTGAAGTCAGAACTTTACGAATACCGTCTGATGCGTAGCTCGACTCGATTACCTCCGGATTATCTTCAGCAAGACCGAAGTAGTAGTAGATCTCATCGTCATCGCCAAGTATAATCGTCATCGCGTTACTGGCTTTCAGAGCTATCTGTTCTTCTTCGTTCTCAGGCTTCACAGGCATGTTGATTTCCATGGTCTGTGGCTTGTTGAAAGTCGTGGTAAGCATGAAGAATGTAATCAGAAGGGCAGCAAGGTCTACCAGTGGAGTCATGTCGATTTTAGTCGACGAACGTTTGGCGCGTTTTTTACCTCCTTTGCCGGAGTCGCCGCCTTGTTCTTGCATTTCTGCCATAGTCTTTCTCCTTTCTAATTATAAATTCGTTGGCTTGGCTTCCATGTCAGTAATCAGGTTAAACCTGTTTACTTTTCTTTCCTGCAGGATATCGATTACTCGCTGAACTGTTGGGTAATCTGCATCTTGGTCACCTTTGATAGCGATAACTACTTTTGGGTTTGTCAAGCGTGTCTGCAGTACCCAGTCACCAAGCTCGTTACGAACTGAGTCAATTGGAATACCTGGCTGGTTTACCTCCTTGCGTGCAGATGACTCCATGGCTAGGATAGACTTAAGCTGGCTCATTGGAACACCGAAGTTGCTAAGAAGAGAGAACGTTCTCCTTTCTTCCTCCGTGAATCCTATGCCATACTTGCCCGCCATTTTGTCAAGTAGCGCTTCCTTTGTTTGCTGCCCATCAACTCCAAAGAACACTCGGCTATCTTTATCTATTGTAATAGTAATTACGTTAGTATCCGGGATTTTGATCTCTGACGCCGATGAAGGCGTGTCTACTATAACAGCCTCGTCAGGACGGGCTGTTGCAGTCAGCATAAAGAAAGTAACCAGCAAGAAGAATAAGTCCACCATTGGCGTCATGTCCAATGAGGGGTTTTTCCTTTTTACTTTTACTTTAGGCATTTTATTTTATTAAAACGGTTTAACTTAAACAGTTTGAGGTCTTGTAGTTGGAGTTTCGTGCTGTGCCGTGAAAGTAGACACCATGCTGAAACCAGCCTCATCGATGCTGTAAGTAAGCTCGTCGATTTTGCTTGTAAAGTAGTTGTAAGCGATGATCGCGATAGTAGAACCTGTAATACCCAGGGCCGTGTTGATAAGGGCCTCAGAGATACCGTTTGCAAGAGCTACTGAGTCAGGAGCACCTGAAGTTGCAAGAGCCGAGAAGGCCTTAATCATACCAAGTACTGTACCGATCAGACCAACCAGTGTAGAGATAGAGGCGATAGTTGAAATAACTACCAGGTTTTTCTCCAGCATTGGCAGCTCAAGAGAAGTAGACTCTTCGATTTCCTTCTGGATAGCGGCTACTTTCTCAGCTTTCAGTAACTCTGGCTCGTTCTGCATTTCTTTGTACTTCAGCAGGCCAGCCTTTACTACGTTTGCAACAGAACCTTTCTGAGAGTCGCAGGCAGCGATAGCGCCGTTGATGTCACGCTGGTTCAGTTTTGCAGAGATGTTACGTACGAACTCAGCAACACTCTTAGTACCTTTTGCTTTACCGATAGTAAGTGCACGCTCGATAGCGAAGATGAATACCATCAAGTTAAGAGAAAGAAGGATTGGTACTACCCATCCACCTTTGTAAACGATGCCAAGATAGTTGCCCGGAAGCGGGTGATTGTTTGGATCATTGCCTTCGAAGTTGGCAGGGTTGCCAAAAACGAACATATAGATAAGCACACATGCTATCAAGGCTACCGGAATAACGATGGTTGCAAATAGAGAGCCTACCGGGCTAGGTTGCTTCTCTACATTAGCATTCTTGCTCACTACTGCAGTCTTTTTTTCCATTTTGATTAAAATTTAAAGTTTAGCTGTTTGTGTTGTAATAAAAAAAAGTTGTGTAAGTATAAAATGTAATTGTTTCGCTTTTAGTTCTTTATTGAAATTGCAATTTCCGATTTTTCTAAACTTTTCCAAATTAAATTAGGCCGGAAAATTTAGATAAAAGCCAAAATCTGCTGCTTTAGCTGCCTAAATTTAAGCTTTTATCTTTCAGGATTCCAAATCCATGCTGCAGCAATATCGCAAATTATCAATTATCAAGTTACTTTCAAAGTATAAACACCGAAGCTTACGGTACTTAGTTTGCTCTCCCGTTTCGCATCAGTTTACTCCACCAGGGGGTGAAATGGGGAATGTGGGGCGGCATGTTGGCCTGCTCTTTACTTTTATTAAATAAACACGCCTGCTAATACACACTGCTTTACGCTCTTTAAGCTGCTTTTTCTCTTTACTGTAAAGAAAAGCGCATTAAATATAAACAATAATTCTTTATTCGGTGCGTGTGCCTACAGCTTTTTTGCCTGGTTCCAATAAAAATCCATTTCCTGCAAGGTCATGTCCTGTAGTTGCTTTCCGTCTTTGGCAGCTTCTGTCTCAATAAACTGGAAGCGGGAGATAAACTTAAGGTTTGTGCGTTCCAGCGCCTCTTCTGGGTTTATGCCGGCAAAGCGGGCAAAATTAATGAGCGAAAACAGTAAATCGCCGAACTCGGCCGTGGCTTTTTGCTGGTCTATGGCGGCAGGATCCTCTATGTTAAACTCACTTGCGAACTCGTTTAGTTCCTCCTCCACCTTAGCCCATACTTGCGATTTGTCGTCCCAGTCAAAGCCAACGCCGCGGGCTTTCTCCTGTATGCGCATCGCTTTTACCAATGCAGGCAGCGATTGAGGTACTCCTCCCAGCACAGATTTGTTGCCTTCTTTTAGCTTTAGCTTCTCCCAGTTCTGCTTTACTTCCTCCTCACTGTCGGCTTTGGTGTCGCCGTAAATGTGTGGGTGGCGGAAGATGAGTTTCTCGCACTGCGCATTTAGTACGTCGGCTATGTCAAAGGCGCCTTTCTCGGCGGCAATTTTGGCGTAAAATACCAGGTGCAGCATTATGTCGCCGATCTCTTTCTTTACCTCCTGCAGCTCTCCTTTCAGGATGGCGTCAGAGAGTTCGTAGGTTTCTTCAATGGTCAGGTGGCGCAGGCTTTCCATTGTTTGCTTTTGATCCCAGGGGCATTTTTCGCGCAGGTCGTCCATCACATCCAGCAGGCGGCTAAAGGCCTCGAGCTGGCGATGGCGCATGTTATTACCAGGTTGTAAAGTAGTCATAAAGGCAAAGATACTAAATAATTAACGTATGTGGTTCGGCCAAAGCAAGGCTTAACCCTCTATTAACCCTGAAGTGATTTCTGAAGTCACCGGCCTGCGCCTTTCCTTAAAAAAAACGGTGGTGTTGAGTATAGATATGCTGAAAGCAAGTATAAACAGGTTTGCCGTTGCTGTGGTATTAGCAGGCTTGGCGGTTGGTTAATCAGCCATTAAAAATCTTCCGCTGTAAACAATGGTATCAATCTTAAATAGACAATAGTTTGGAGGCCGAGAACGGAGAGTAAAGTTTAGCGCCTTTCCGGATTAGCTGTTGAATGTTCTATACAAGGTTTTTGCGCTGCGTGCTTCCCGCTACGTATTTTTCGGCTTGCCACAATACCAAATTATCCCGCTGGAAGTATAAGTAAAATTACTACTTTTGCCTGAGTAATAAATATACGAACAGTGGCTTTAATAAAATCGATTTCAGGAATACGTGGCACGATAGGCGGACAGGCTGGTGAAGGACTTACCCCTGTGGATGTAGTTAAGTTTTCTGCTGCTTTCGGAACCTGGGTGCTTCAGAACACCGACAAAAAAACAATTATAGTTGGCCGTGATGCACGCCTTTCCGGCGACATGGTGAACAAGCTTGTGTGCGCTACGCTGCAAGGCTTAGGGATAGATGTGGTGGATGTAGGGCTATCTACCACGCCAACCGTGGAGATGGAGGTGCCGGCGCTAGAGGCTGGAGGCGGTATCATACTTACAGCAAGCCATAACCCAAAACAATGGAATGCGCTGAAACTACTCAATCATAAAGGAGAGTTTATTTCTGATGCCGAAGGTAAGCTTATGCTGGAGATCGCGGAGAAAGAAGCTTTCGAGTTTGCGCAGGTAACAGAGCTTGGCAAGTATACGCAGAGCGAAGATGCGCTGGAGAAGCACATCAAAACCATACTTGACCTGCCGCTGGTAGACGTGGAGGCCATCAAAGCCAAAAACTTCAGCGTAGCGGTAGATGCCGTAAACTCAAGCGGTGGTTTTGCCGTGCCGATGCTGCTGGAAGCGCTTGGTGTGAATAAGATTGAAAAACTGTTCTGCGAGCCAGACGGAAACTTTGCCCACAACCCGGAGCCGCTCCCAGAAAACCTGCGCGAAATATCGAAGGTAATCGAGAAAGGCAAGTTTGATTTGGGTATTGTGGTAGACCCGGATGTAGACCGTTTGGCGTTGGTAAACGAAGACGGCAGCATGTTCGGCGAAGAGTATACCTTGGTAGCCGTAGCGGATTATATACTTAAGAACAAAGTAGGCAACACCGTATCTAACCTTTCCTCTACCCGCGCCCTGCGCGACGTTACCGAGAAAGCCGGCGGCGAGTATTATGCAGCCGCAGTAGGCGAGGTGAACGTGGTAAACATGATGAAGGAGCAAAACGCCATCATCGGGGGCGAGGGCAACGGCGGTATTATTTACCCGGAGCTGCACTATGGCCGCGATGCGCTGGTAGGTATCGCCCTCTTCCTGACGCACCTGGCTAAATCAGGGATGAGCATGACGCGCCTGCGTGCCAGCTATCCTAACTATTACATCTCCAAAAATAAAATCGAGCTGACTCCGGATGTAAACGTGGACGAAGTGCTGCACCAGATGGAGGACCGTTACGCCAAGCAGCCGATCAATACCATTGATGGCGTTAAGATTGAGTTTGACAAGGAGTGGGTGCACCTGCGCAAGTCCAACACCGAGCCTATCATTCGTATTTACGCCGAGAGCGATAGCAATGCCACCGCTGAGCACCTGGCCAATAAAATTATTGCGGACATCAAAGAGATCATCTCTGCCAAAGCATAAGTATAATGTGTTGTTGCTGCTGTCATAAAAACAATGAGTAACGCACCGTGTTGCGCCACTGGTAGGAGAATGTTCCTGTCTCTGGCGCAACTTTTTTTTATACTTTAGTGGTTGATTTAAGAATAGAATAAAAAATCAGTTTAAGAATATGCGTGTTTATTTAGACAATGCTGCCACCACACCTCTGGATAAAGAGGTTTTTGATGCCATGGCTCCGTTTATGCTGGAGCATTTCGGTAACCCTTCCTCCATCCACTCGCATGGGCGCGAGGTGAGGGCAGCCATCGAGAAAGCACGCAAAACGGTGGCGGGCTTAATAAATACATCTCCTGCCGAGGTGTTCTTTACCTCCGGCGGCACCGAGGCCGACAACGCTGCACTAATCTGCACGTGCCGCTCGCTGGGCATTAAGCACGCCATTTCTACCAAGCTGGAGCACCATGCGGTGCTGCACACCATGGAGCTGCTCGAGAAACAGGAAGGCGTACAGGTGAGCTACCTGCGCCACGATGAGCGCGGCAACCTGGACCTGGAGCACCTGGAGGAACTGCTGGCAAACCAACCGCAAACATTGGTGTCGGTCATGCATGCCAACAACGAAATCGGTAACCTGAACAACATAGAAGCCATCGGGGAGATCTGCCGCAAGTATAATGCGCTGTTCCACTCGGACACCGTGCAGACGATGGGCCACTACAAGCACGACGTGCAGCAGCTGGGCGCAAACTTTATTGTAGGCTCGGCGCATAAGTTCCATGGGCCAAAAGGTGTTGGGTTCTTGTATTGCGATGGCGGCACTAAAATTCAGCCCCTGATCCAGGGCGGGGCGCAGGAGCGTAACATGCGCGGCGGCACCGAGAACGTGTACGGTATTATTGGCCTAGCCAAGGCGTTGGAAATTGCCTACCGCGATATGGAGGAGCACACCACATATATCCAAGGGCTTAAAGACCGCATGATCTATAAACTGCGCGAGCAGATGGAGGATGTGAGCTTTAACGGGATGTCGGAGTTTGGTGACAAAAGCCTATATACGGTGCTGAACGTGAACCTGCCGGCTTCGCACATTAACGAAATGCTGCTGTTTAGCTTGGATATCAATAAGATATCAGCATCCGGCGGCAGTGCCTGCAGCAGCGGGGCCAACACCGGCTCGCATGTGTTGCGCGCGCTAAATGTAGACCCAACTCGCGGCTCGGTGCGTTTCTCTTTCAGCAAGTATAACACACCCGAAGAGATAGATTATGCCGCTGCCACACTAGCTAAAATGTATAAAAAGGAGCTGGCCTAAACCAAGGATAGTTTACTTGAAGTATAAATTCAAAGGCTCTGGCAGTTTTGCCGGAGCCTTCTTTAGTTACATCACATTCTAATCAGTTAACAGATGAGTATAAAAAGTATAGCTGTGTTCTGCGGAGCCAGTGCCGGCCATAAAAGTATGTATGCAGAAGCGGCCACAGCACTGGGGCAGCTTATGGCCGAGCAAGGCATTAAGCTGGTGTTTGGTGGCGGAAAAGTAGGGTTGATGGGCACCATTGCCGATGCCATACTTGCTGCCGGCGGCGAGGCCGTTGGGGTTATCCCGCAGAGCCTCGTTGATCGCGAAGTGGCGCACACCGGGCTAACGGAGCTGCACGTGGTAAAAACTATGCACGAGCGTAAAGCGCTGATGGCGGCACAGTCGGATGCGTTTATTGCGATGCCGGGCGGCTTTGGAACGCTCGACGAGATCAACGAAATCATCACCTGGAACCAGCTGGGTATCATCCGGAAGCCTGTGGCGTTTTACAATGTAGGAGGTTACTTTGATGCGTTTATGCAGCAGGTGGCGCTCGGTGTGGCAGAAGGATTCATCCAGCCTGCATATCAGAAGAGCCTGATTGTAGAAGCTGAGGCAAGTGTACTGCTCGAAAAGCTGGGCAAGTATGCCGCTGCCTGTGCCAAAGACTGGGTAGACGCTGAGCGAATTTAATTACTGGTTATACAGGCTGCTCAAAATACCTGCTGCGAGTTTAGGCTAGCGAGCTCGTGGCTTTGTATGGTGTTGAGTTTTTAACTCAACTAGGGCGGAGGACCAAATAGAATAGGCGAGCAAAATTTCGCGGAGTGTTTTTTAAAAACATACTTTTCTGTTCCACAGAAAGCAAGTCGAAAGCTTTCAGTCGTTTTTACCACAAGGTACGCTGCGCTAAACTTGCGGCAATTTAAAGTATAGCGGCAGATTACTGTTACATAAAAAGGCCGCTGCATTTATACTTGCAGCGGCCTTTCATACTTTGCAGAGATCTCTGCGTCTTTAAATTTCTCAAACTAGTTCTCAAGTATGATTTGCTTCACGGCCTCCACCCAGGTGTCGTTGGAGTTCAGGCTTTCTACCAGCTGCCACTTCTCGCCGCCAGCTTCTAAAAACATCTCTCTGAACTCTTCGCCCACTTCTATAGTGGTCTCCAGGCAGTCGGCCACGAAGGCCGGGCTGAAGGCAAGCACTTTCTTGATGCCTTTCTCCGGAAAGGTTTTCAGCATCTCATCGGTATAAGGTTTCAGCCATGGGTCTTTGCCCAAACGCGACTGGAACGCAACGGAATACTGGTCTTCGCGCAGGCCAAGTGCCGCCGCCAACTGGCGTGAGGTCTCGAAGCAGGATGCGCGGTAGCAGTACTGATTACGCTTGTTGTAGCTGTTGCAGCAGGAGCCAAGCTTGCAATAGCCGTGGTCGCTGCCCTTCAGGATGTGGCGCTCCGGCAGGCCGTGGTAACTGAACATCACGTGGTCGTATTCTTCCTGCTGCATATACTTGCTGCCAAGCTCCGCAAACGATTCAATAAAGCCAGGGTCGTTGCAGAAGTTAGAGATGAAGTTGATGCTCGGAATGATCCACCAGTCTTTCACAATCTCCATGATCTTATCCTGGGCGGAGCCGGTGCTGGCCGAGGCATACTGCGGAAACAGCGGAAATACGATAATACGGTCCACGCTTTGCTCACGCAGCTCTTCCAGGGCGCTTTTTAAACTTGGCTTCTGATAGCGCATGCCAAAGGAAACGAAGTAATCGTTACCGAGGCTGGCCTGCAGCTTCTCTTTCAGGTCGAGGCCGTGGTAAAGCAACGGGGAGCCGCGCTCAGTCCAGAGCTGCTTGTACACCACCGCAGACTTAGGCGCACGGAAAGGCGCAATTACCCCGTTAATCAGGAAAAAGCGGCCAACCGGGTTTATATCAATCACGCGCTTGTCCAGCAGGAACTCGCGCAGGTACTTTCTAACATCAGGCGTTTCGGGGGTATCGGGGGTGCCAAGGTTTACCAACAGCACACCAATCTTACCGGTGTTCTTCTTGCTCATGTAAAGTATAAGTGCTTATCTGGTGCAAAGATACTAAGTATAATTCTTTCTTGCCGATCAGAATTCTTTATGCCTTATAGAGGCGGTAAAGCATAAAGCCACAAGTATAAAAAAGGTTTAAGAAGCTGGTTTATGAAATGGCAATGCTGCCATAAACGGCTTGTGGTGCTGCATCTGGCAAACTTCTAACCGGCGAGGGTGATTTATACTTATACTTGCGCAAGCTAAAAACTTGCCTCATAATAAATATGACTTTAAAGTTCACGGCAGGATGTATTAGAAAAGGTGCTAACCAGCTTTCTGCTGCAAGTATAGAAAGCAATTCTGGGCAACAAAGTGCTCATGCGCTCACATCCTCATTCACAATAATTTAGACATTCTGCCAGACTCTCGTAAAAAAGAAGTAATTTTGCACCCTCAAATTTTAAGAGTATGGCTGACACACCGCACAAAGCAGGTTTTGTAAGTATAGTAGGGAAACCAAATGTGGGTAAATCAACGCTGATGAACGCACTGGTAGGAGAGAAGCTCTCTATCATCACGTCAAAAGCCCAGACAACGCGCCACCGCATCATGGGTATCCTGAACAGCGATGATTTCCAGATCGTGTATTCTGACACCCCGGGTATCATTAAACCGCAGTATGCCCTGCACGAGTCGATGATGGGTTTTGTGCGCACCTCGCTGGAGGACGCCGATGTTATACTGTTTGTGACGGACATTTATGAGAAGCACGATGAGGACGACGTGATCAAGCGCCTGCAGCACGCTAAGGTGCCCATACTTCTACTGATCAACAAGATTGACCAGGCCACCGAAGAGGAGGTTAACGAGAAGGTGGCCTACTGGCAGGAGCACATGAACCCGACGGAAATACATCCCATTTCAGCTTTGCACAATTTTGGGCTGGACCAGCTTTTCGCGCGCTTACTGCATTACCTGCCAGAGCATCCGGCCTTTTATCCCAAAGATGAACTGACAGACAAACCAGAGCGTTTCTTTGTGTCGGAGATGATCCGGGAAAAGATCTTCCTCAACTATAAGAAAGAGATCCCTTACAGCTGCGAGGTGGTGGTAGAGGAGTTCAAGGAAGAGGAGGACATCATACGGATTCGTGCAGAGATCAGTGTGGAGCGACGCAGCCAGAAGGGCATTGTGATCGGTAACAAGGGCGAGGCGCTGAAAAAAGTAGGCACGCAGGCCCGCCTCGATATGGAGAACTTCTTCCAGAAAAAGATATTTCTTGATTTATACGTGCGCGTGAACGAGAACTGGCGGACAGACCAGAAGCTGCTTCGGCGCTTCGGCTACCGCGAAGAGTAGCGCACCATAAAGCTTCGGGGCACGGTGCTCCGGGGGCACTTTAACACTTTTATTTTAGTTCGATGTCAACCAACATCATTGCCATTGTAGGCCGCCCAAACGTAGGCAAGTCTACCCTTTTTAACCGCTTGATAGGCCAGCGCAAAGCCATCATGGACAACGTGAGCGGCGTAACTCGCGACCGCAGCTACGGCCACGGCGACTGGACCGGCAAGTACTTCACCGTGATAGACACAGGTGGCTACGTGCACGGCTCCGACGATATTTTTGAATCCGAGATTAACCGCCAGGTTGAGCTGGCCATGAACGAGGCTGACGTGATCCTGTTTATGGTGGACGTGGATGCCGGCCTGACAGGTTTGGACGAAGAGTTTGCCAACGTGCTGCGCCGCACTGATAAGCCGGTGTATGTAGTGGCTAACAAAGCCGATACAAATGCCCGCATGCACCAAATGGGCGAGTTTTACTCTCTGGGTGTAGGTATAGATATTTTCCCGATCTCCTCGCAGAGCGGCTCCGGAACCGGCGAACTGCTGGACGAAGTTGTAAAGCACTTTAAAGACGAAGGCATAGAAGACCCGGACGCAGGCATTCCGAAGATTGGTGTGTTTGGCCGCCCGAACGTAGGCAAGTCATCCTTTGTTAACCTGCTGCTCGGCCATGAGCGCAACATTGTAACCGATAGAGCCGGTACCACCCGCGATGCCATCCATGCCCGCTACAACGCGTTTGGCCAGGAGTTTATCATTGTAGATACGGCCGGTTTGCGCCGCAAAAGCAAGGTAAGCGAAGACATTGAGTTTTATTCTGTGCTGCGCTCGGTGCGCGCCCTGGAAGACTCTGATGTCTGTATCGTAATTTTGGATGCCACGCGCGGCATCGAGGCGCAGGACGTAAACATCATCGCCCTGGCTGAGAAGAACCGCAAAGGTATCGTGGTTCTGGTGAACAAGTGGGACCTGGTGGAGAAAGATACGCATACTACCAAGCATTTTGAAGAGGAAATCTACAGCCGTATTGCGCCAATATCTTACGTGCCGATCATCTTTACATCGGTGGTAACGAAGCAGCGTATCCACAAAGCCATTGAGGTGGCCATGGAGGTATACGACAACAAGACGCGTAAAATCCCAACTTCTAAGCTGAACGACTTGCTGCTGCCCGATATCGAGCGTTACCCGCCGCCGTCAAACAAAGGCAAGTTTATCAAGATTAAGTATATCACGCAGTTGCCAACACACAACCCTACGTTTGCGTTTTTCTGCAACCTGCCCCAGTACATTAAGGAGCCATACATGCGCTACCTGGAGAACAGGATGCGCGAGCACTTCGATTTCAAAGGTGTTCCGATCAGGATACTATTTAAGAAAAAGTAACTGTCTTTTAAAGATAATTAGCTGCTAGCAAGCTTCCGGAGAGGCACCTGAAAAGGTGCCTCTTTGCGTTTTTACAATATTTGCAAAAACTATATAGGAAGCAGCGCGTATTGTTCTCATGTTTTGGCGCAGCCTGTAGTATGCTGTGCTATTCAAAAGGGAATATCCCACCACTAAACAATAAGAACCATGAAAAAAGTACTGTATGTATTTGCCCTTGCAGGCCTGTTTGGCTTTGCTTCTTGCGACTCTCCGGCTGAAGAAAGAGCTGAGGATAGAGAAGAAGCCGTAGAGGAAATGGAAGACAACGCAGAGGAAAGAGCCGAAGAAATGGACGATATGGCCGATGAAATGGAAGACACAACAGCTGTAATCGAGTAGAGCAGCCATACTGGGTTTGACCATTGTCATATATTCACTCAGTTAAAAGTGCTGCACTTTTAACTGAGTGAATATGCAGTACCTTAAAGTATAAATAAGAATATTGGTCGTAGAGAACAGTATGCCACAAATTTTTGCGATTAGCAGGTTGGTGATCTCTCCTTATCATTTTGATGATTAACCTAGGATAGGTTAGTAACGTTGAAGTAAAGAACTCTTTGCTTGGGTGCATGTATGTACTTGAAGCAAGGTGGAGTCAAAAATGTAAAACCAAAACCTAATAAGTTATGAAGAAATTAATCTTTATGTTATTTGCCATGGGCACATTTACTTTTGCCACCTCCTGCGACTCTCCCGCTAGTGAGAGAGAGGACGTTATAGAGGAAAGAGAGGATTTGGCTGATGAGCGAGCTGAAGGTGATGTAGATGACATAGCCGAGGAAAGACGTGAACTGGAAGAGGAAAGAGGTGAGTATCAGGAAGAAATCCAAGAAGCAGACACTAACACTGTAATTGAGTAATCTTGCCATTAGTTTGCTAAGAATTCTCAATAGGCATGGTAATGAAAGTTAAGCATGCCACGCTGCCACTACACACTTAAAACTACAAACGATGAAAAAGATTTTTTATACCATGGCAGTTGCAGGGTTATTTACCCTGGGTGCCTGCGCTTCTACAGAAAACACAG
Source organism: uncultured Pontibacter sp. (assembly GCF_947495565.1). Taxonomy (GTDB): domain Bacteria; phylum Bacteroidota; class Bacteroidia; order Cytophagales; family Hymenobacteraceae; genus Pontibacter. Next base: position 77,548 of record NZ_CANLZM010000008.1, on the reverse strand, counting down.
TAGAGGAGGGAGCTGACGAAGTAGAGAACGCAGCAGAAGAGGCTGCCGACGAAGTGGAAGAAGCTGCTGAAGAAGTAGAAGACGAAATAGATAAGAAGTAATACCGTTAACCTTAATAGCAAAAGAGCCTGCACAACGCGTTGTGCAGGCTCTTTTGCTATGGCCCCAGCCGCTTCTGAATCAGGCTGTTTACAAGCCCGAACAAGCGTTTAGGCGTAAAGGTACGCCAATGAATATCGTCCAGGTTGCCGCCATAGTTAATGTAGTAGTCCAGGTTATAGTTCTTCATCTCACTCAATACAAAATCCTGAAACCCTAGTGCAGCTATCCAACCTTCTTCTATGTCCTCAAACCATTCTTCGTAGTAGGAGTCGTCGGAGCCGTGAAAGTTAAATACATTCTCCCCGATTAAAATATAGTTTTTAACGCCTTCTTCTATCATAGGGTCGATGATGTTACGCTTCAGCTGCATAATATCGTTGTTTATGGCATCGTTCCACTCGCCTATCAGCTCAATCACGGCAAAGCTCAGGTCATAATCAACAAAAAGGATCTTCAGGAAAAGCGTTTCAGAGTCCATGTCGTCCCACTGCGGGTGTATAAAATACCCGTAAATGGTATGGGTGTATTGCGAGAGGCTGTTTTCGGCTCCGTAAAGGGGCGAGCACGGGTCTTCGGAGGCAGAATACTTCTCAATCCAGTTGTAGTATGGTTCTATTGTGTGCATAAGCAATAAGTACAGGTTTAGCAGCTGTAGCATAACTTACTGCAATGGCTGTCGCAAAGTTAGCCGCAGCGCTATCCTTTTTTGCGGCGTTTAGGCACCGGTGCAGGTTAAATAAAGCAAAAGCCGCTAAGTTAGCAAAGTAAAAGGCAAGATAAGGAAACAGTTTAGAAGCTCCTGCTGTATGTAGATTATAGCGCTGCTTTACAGTAGCAAAGATATCCACAAAGAGCGCGGCTCAACTTTAACTTTTCGGCAAAATATGGTTTCTATTATTCAGTTTGAAGAAGGCAACCTGGCGGGTTTCCACGTGCAACACTATATTGACGAATCTGGCCTTAGAGCAATTGTACATGAGATGGAGAAGAAAGCCTGCGCTCATGAGAAGGTATACTTATACTTTGAGTTTATCAGCTTCGGCGACTGGGATAGTGTGCAGTCATTTTTCGATACCCTGAAGATGAAGTTCCATAGCTGGAACAAAATAGCCCGTTATGTAATTGTAACAGACAAAGACTGGGTTAAAAAACAGTCGAGGCTGGCTAATTTTCTGACACCACATTTTGAAGTGATGGCTTTTGGCCTGGCTGATAAAGAAAAGGCGCTAGACTGGCTGCGGCTGCCTATACCCGAAAAGGCCGAAGAGGGCGTATCGGTGCTGGAGGCGATGCCAAGGCACGTGGTAGGGCTGGCTACCCTCAGCGGGCTATCCGCAGGCGATTACCAGACTATAAACCAGCTGCTGGACAAGCAGGCAATTCAAAGCTCCAATCTGCGTTTGTATCTGGAGGTGCTTCAGCCTAACGGAGCCACACCGGAAGCCATGTGGGAAGACCTGAAGCACCGGGTGCAGTATTACAGCGATTTAAGTAAGGTGGCTATAGCCGGACATGAGGAGTGGCTGCAGCGGTCGGGTGTGCAGCCTCCCGGAGATAATGTGAAATTCTTTAAATTAGATGAGCGCGATACAGCCATAGACTGGCTACGGTAGCAGCAGCTAAAACAGGGCTGCCGCCGTACCTCCCGCGCCATCAGCTCTACAACAATGTTCAGAAAACTATTTTTATACTTTGTGGTGCTGCTGCTGGTGCAGCAGTATACTTTTGCCCAAGAGGCGCCTGACTACACGCAGGTATACCACCCGGTCATAAACGAGGCGGAACTGCTGGTAGTAGATCGAAACTATCAACAGGCACTGCGTACCTACAAAAGAGCCTTTGCCGCTGTGCCTTCTCCTTTCGCCCGCGATTATTACAATGCGGCAATCTGTGCGCTGGAGCTACAGGACCGCAAACAGACTTTTAATTACCTGGAGGAGCTGGTGCAGAAAGGCGTGGGCTTGGAGTACCTGGAGCAACAGCCGGTGCTAGACTCGCTGCGGAGCACAAAGCACTGGAAGAAATTTGCAAAAAAATACCCGAAGCGCCGCGAAAAGTATGAGCAGAAGCTGAACAAAGAACTGCGTGCCGACCTGGATGAACTGTATGCCCGAGACCAGTACTTCCGGCAGGCCGAAGGTGGCTGGCGCGTGCACGGCGACACCATACGGGAAATTGAAGATGCTAACACAAAGCTGCTGCTCGGCTGGGTGGAGGAGTATGGCTATCCCGGCGAAGACCAGATAGGTTTAGCCGATACCTTGGAGTTGCTGCCCCGCTTCACGGTTGTGATTGAGCGGCAGACAAAAGCACGCAAAGGCCACGACTTTACAGAAGTACTCACAAAAGCAGTACAGCAGGGCCGCATAGCCCCACAAGCCGCTGCTTACCTTTTAGACCAGCAGGCGGGTACCAGCAAGTATGGCTCCCGCGTTTTCGCCAAGATAAACTGCGGCCAATGCACCGGCGATGAGGAACTCGGCTCGTTGGATGACTACATGACCACAAAAATCAGCAGAAAAGAAGAAGAAAGGGTTGATAAGCGCCGCAAAGAGCTTGGGCTTGAGCCGCTGGAGCTGTACAAGTATAAAATAGTGCACATCGGCGACAAGAACCGAGAGCAGTTTATACTTACTTATCCGTGGTCGGTGATAAATTATGTAGTGCCAAGCAAAGAGGCTGCCCGGGTGCTGCTGGAGAAGCTGACGATGAAGTAGTAAAGTGTAGATTTAGGATTTGCTGGAATCAATCAACCTAGAAAGGGTAGTATAGAAGCAAAATAAGGCTAAGCGTGCATAAGCCCATACCCAACAGCCCGACTTTAGTTCGCCACTTTTTGTAAGATAAAAACCCTGCTACTGCACCCGCAGCTTCAAGTATAAACAGTATGAGCCTGGTTGTATAATTCAGGGCAGGGGCGGTGGCTACATCCTGCAGCTGGCCAAAGTGCGCGGTTTGGTAGTAAAAATAAGTTACTATTGCCAAGCCTATCATGCCAATTAGAAGAGACGCTATGCCAGTTTTCATTCAGATCGTCTTCTGTGGGTTGCTATAGTATAGTTAACGGTGCATTGGTGTGTTAAGATAAGTATGGTTGAAGTTTGCGCCGCCTACAAGTATAAAAAAAGAGCCGGAGTTTTGCTCCGGCTCTTGCTGTTTCTGTGTTTTTCAAACCTGATGCCCGTTTCCGTTGCGGTAGGCTTCTACGGCAGCGCGTACACTGCCATACTTTTTAAGTAAGGCGCCTGCCTCCGCTCTGCCAATGTTTAGCTCTTCCATCACCATGCGGGTGCCCCTGTCTACCAGCTTTAAGTTAGAGAGCTGCATGTCTACCATTTTGTTGCCTTTTACGCGGCCAAGCTTAATCATGGTGGAGGTAGTGAGCATGTTGAGGGCGAGTTTTTGAGCTGTTCCTGCTTTCATGCGGGTGCTTCCTGTCACAAACTCGGGTCCGGTAACAACCTCTACCGGAAACTCAGCAGCGGCGGCTACGGCACTATCCGCATTACAAACAACACAACCTGTGGCGATACCGCGCTCACGGCAAGCGTTCAGGCCACCTATTACGTAGGGTGTGCGACCAGAGGCGGCTATACCTACCACAATATCCTTATCCGAAATATTATGTTCCTGCAGGTCTTTCCAGGCTTGCTGCTCATCGTCTTCGGCAAACTCTACTGCTTTACGGATAGCTGCATCGCCGCCAGCCATAATGCCTACCACCATGCCATGCGGTACGCCATAGGTAGGAGGGCATTCTGAAGCATCCACAACACCCAAACGGCCACTGGTGCCGGCACCGATGTAGAACAAGCGGCCGCCCTGGTTCAGGCGCTCCACTGTGGCGTTTACCAAAGCCTCTAGCTGCGGAATAGCTTTTTCTACGGCAAGGGGTACGGTTTTATCTTCGCGGTTTATGTTTACGAGCAGCTCATGCACGCTCATTTGCTCTAATCCGTCGTAGTTGGACGTTGATTCGGTAGTAGACACTGTGTAAGGTGTTTTAAGGTGATGAACAGGTAAAAGGATAAAGAGACAGTTGGAGCCATCTCTTTATCCTTTATAATTATACTTTACGCTTTTTTAGGAGTGCCGAATGTTTGCAGCAGCTCCTGGTGATATTTGATCAGGCCTTCGCTTGGGCTCTGCAGAATAGTTTCTACGTGCAGGCCATACTTCTTCGCTACCTGCTTTAGTATATCGCTGAAGTGGTAGGCAATAGAACCCACAAAGTTTACCGGTAGGACTTGGTAGCCTTCATACTTTACCACATGGCGCTCAAAAAACTCAGAGAAGTTCTCATAGATCATGCTGTGGATAATCGGGTTCTTCTGCTTGTCGTACATGAACTTGGCAAACGTAGCCATGTAACGGCTCGGAATGGCAGAGCCGTACAGCGTGTCCAGAATACCGTCTTTGGTCAGGCCATAGGTGTTTTTCAGTGATGTAGCCAAATCCTCAGGCAATTCGCGGTACAGGTATGCCTTTATCAGCAGCTTGCCCATATAAGCGCCGCTGCCCTCGTCGCCTAGCAGGAAGCCCAGCGATGGTACGTTATCCGTAATGTTGGTGCCGTCGTAAAGGCAGGTGTTAGAGCCGGTGCCCAGAATACAGGCTATGCCAGGCTTGCGGCCGCACAGCGCGCGCGCCGCCGCCAGCAGGTCATGGTCGACATGGATCAGTGCATCCGGGAAAGCTCTAAGAAGCGCTTCTTCCACACGTTTGTTACGCTCCGGGGAGCTGCAGCCTGCGCCGTAGTAGTAGATAGCCTCAGGTTTTTGGTCGTTTAGCTGTGGCAGCAGTACATCGTGTATCTCCTGGTAAATCTCGTCAGCCTCCTGGTACATCGGGTTAAATCCGGCAGTTTGTGCCTGGCCCAGCTCGTTGTCGCTCGATACGATGCGCCAGTCTGTTTTCGTTGAGCCGCTATCAGCTATAAATATCATTGGTATAAATTTGAATTATTTGTGTTTATACAAGTGGTAACCCTAATATACGGTTTTATTTTGAGGTCTGTTAATTCTGCGCCGGACGGTAGGCAGAATTCTTAACAAGGCCCACAGCCTCAAATTTATCAAAAACATTGGCATTATGCGGTGCATCAGCCAGTTCTTCTGTTAAATCCTGCCCGGCCCAGTGCTCATAGTGTTTGCCGTTGCGCCACATTCTGGACTTTTTAACGTCATAGATCACGCCTTGGTAAGCTACCCATACTTCGTCGCGGTCTTGGCCGTTTCGTAGCGCCAGTTGCTGTAGCGTATATTCTGGTAAAATCATTGCCTGGTTTAGGTTTTAAAAGCTAAGAAACGGCTGTAACTGCCGGTGGTCGTCCTGGTGCTTTCCAAAAAGAAGTATACCCGGAGAGAGCGCATGCTTCTATATAGTTCGTTCCCAAAACTACAAAACCTGAGCTTAACCGATGCGGGCCTGTGTTAGAATCCAGCGGTTGGGCACCTCGCCTTTCGTGGCTTGCAGGTAATCTTCGTAGCTGCAGGGCACAATGCGGCTGCCTTTGTCGGAACTCAGGGGTTCTACTTCCAGCCACCACTTTTCGCTGCTGCGGCTTTTAAAGAAGATCATGCGGTCGGGGTTATCTTCGGTAAAGGCTACGGCATACTTTGTAAAGTTCCGGTTGTTAAAGCTTGTCTCGTTTTTGCGATGGTAAAAGCCTTCTATAAAATACCAGATCATGGTGGCGATGGTCATGGCGGTTAGCTCACGGTCGTCGAGGTCGGGGTTGTACTCATAGATACCCAATGAAGTCAGGTTGTCGTTCAGGCCGGCGTACCAGCATAGCTGGCAAGCCTCCTCTCCGGTAAGCCCAAACGGGTTGGCGGGAACATAGCCTGGTGCGTCCTGGTGGCGTATGCCTGCGATATCAAAAGTCAGCAAATCCGCCACACGTACTACCGGCTCCATCTCCTGCACACTACGGTGCACCTCCCCTACACGGTAAGCCTCAAAGTGCATCTTCTCAAAAGTAGCCATTACCTCAGGCTCCACCAGGTACGACTGGTACCCAATTTGACTCAGGCTGAAGAGGTAGTTGGGCTCGTGCATGAGTATCTGGCGCAGCTGCTTTTTGTTTGGCGCTGCGTCTGTGTCTTCGGTCATGTCCACGCTGCTGTCTACAGTTACCATGTTCACCACGCGGTCCAGGTGCTCGTAGCCCATGTACTGGCCATACTCCAGGTCATGAGAGCCGCCAATAATAACCGGGATGGTGTTATGAGAGATAAGCACTTCCACGATCTCCTTCAGGCGCAGGTGCGTGTCTTCCAGCGTAATGCCGGGGCGCAAGTTGCCCAAGTCTACAATCTGGCAGCGGCCACTGCCTTTAGTCATGCTCAGAAGCTTTTTGCGCACCAACCTGGCCGGAGCCTGGGTGGTAACAAGGCCTGGCAGGTCTTCCTGCTCGCTGCTGCGGCCGCGTGTTTCGTTTACGCCAAGTATGGCAATGTCGGCAGAGCGCCAATCAGGGAACTTGCTCACGAAACGGCTGACGTAGGAGCCAAGCGTGCGCGGCTTGTTCAGGTTGGAAAAAACCTCCTCGCTCAGGGGCTCGAAAAAGATTGACAGGTTCATAGGTGTGGCGTTGTTGGCTTATCTCCGAAAAATCACTTTCAGCATACAGGAAACAAGTATGGGTTTATGCGTATGTATGGCCATACTTCTAAAAGTATAAATATAACACATGGGAAATATTTATATGGTCTGCCGTGGCAGAATTCGAAAAAAATAATTAAAATGCATCAAGAACAGGTCTTTTTCACTGATCTTTACCTGTTTTGCAAGCTATTTAATCAAAATACTGTTGTATAACGCTACACTATGAACGTAACCCGTACCTTCGATCTTTTGCCTTACCAGTTGCAGAACTACCCGCAGCCCGACTGTTTGGCGGCTAAAGTAAACGGCAGCTGGCAAAAGTATACCACCAGTGATGTGCAGGAATATGCCAACAAAGTGAGCTTGGGCTTGCTGAAACTTGGAATAGGTAAAGAAGACAAAGTAGCGATCATTTCGTTCAACCGGCCGGAGTGGGTGCTTGTAGATTTCGGGATTCAGCAAATAGGAGCCATCAGCGTTCCGATGTACCCGACTATAACAGAAGAGGACTACCGCTATATCTTTAACGATGCCGAGGTAAAGGCTATTTTCGTAGCGGATGCTTCTCTTTACAACAAAGTAGTGGCCGCCACCGAGGGTATGGAAGGCATCAAGGAGATTTATACTTTTGATGACATACACGGCGCCAAAAACTGGAGCGAAGTGCTGAAGATGGGCGAGTCTGGAGATGTGGCGCAGCTGGAGCCGCTAAAAGCCGCCGTGAAGCCGGATGATACCCTGACTATTATTTATACTTCGGGCACCACGGGTAACCCCAAAGGCGTTATGCTGACGCACAATAACCTGATGAGCAACGTGCGCGGAGCAGGACCTTACGTGCCAGTAAACCATACCCATCGCGCGCTGAGCTTCCTGCCGCTTTGCCACGTGTTTGAGCGTATGCTGCTTTACCTGTACTTCCGTTTTGGGGTGTCTATTTACTATGCCGAAAGCATAGAGAAAGTAGCCGATAACCTGAAGGAGGTAAAGCCGCACCTGTTTACCACAGTGCCGCGCCTGCTCGAGAAAGTATACGATAAGATTGTAGCTACCGGCATGGAACTGACAGGCGTAAAGCGCAAACTGTTTTTCTGGGCGCTGGAGCTGGGCCTGAAGTATGACCCGCAGGTAGACCACGGCTGGTGGTACAACAAGCAGCTGGATTTGGCCAACAAAATTATCTTCAGCAAATGGCGCGAAGCCCTGGGCGGCAATGTAAAAGTGATCGTTTCGGGTGGTGCAGCGCTGCAGCCGCGTCTGGCGCGCGTGTTCTGGTCGGCCAATATCCGCATCATGGAAGGCTACGGCCTGACAGAGACATCGCCGGTAATTGCCGTAAACCGCTACGAGCCGGAGAATAACATGATCGGGACCGTAGGTATGGCCATTGACGAGGTAGAGATTAAAATAGCAGAAGACGGAGAGATACTGACCCGCGGACCGCACGTGATGAAGGGCTACTATAAAAAGCCGGACCTGACTGCCGAGGTGATCGACCAGGATAACTGGTTCCATACCGGTGATATCGGCGAGATGATACAGGACAAATACCTGAAGATCACGGACCGTAAAAAAGAGATGTTCAAAACCTCTGGTGGCAAGTATGTGGCGCCGCAGCCAATAGAAAATAAGCTGAAAGAGTCGGTGGTGATAGAGCAGGTGATGATTGTAGGCGACGGCCGCAAGTATGCCGCAGCGCTAATTGTGCCGGCATTCCTGGGGCTGCAGGACTGGGCAAACCACAAAGGCTTAAAGTATACTTCGGATGAGGAGATGATCAAGCACCCGGAGGTGATCGAGAAATTTAAGCGTGAGATTGAGAAAGCCAACGAAGGCCTGGCGCAGTACGAAACCATCAAGAAGTTTGCGCTCATCCCGAACCTGTGGACAGTAGAAACCGGAGAACTGACACCAACCCTGAAAGTAAAGCGCAAGATCATCACGCAGAACTACCGCGATGTGATTGAGGGCATGTACTAAAGTATAAAGTATGGTTGATGCTGGTAAACTAACTGCAGCCATACTTCCATAACCTAATTTGTCATCCTGAAAGGATCCTGGGCGGAGGTTTCGCTTCTGCTAAGGTTCTTTCAGGATGATTTTGTTTAGACTTATTATACTTCATGCTTGCCTTTCCCGAACCTATAATAATAAAAGCCTTACTACTCGCAGCTTTTGCTGTGCTTGTGTCCTGTGGTGGGCAGAAGGAGACTGCTATTGCTGTTGTGGAAGCACCTGCTGCTAAGAAGCAGGCGCAATTTGAGAGAATTACTTTTTCCATCTTTCCAGGTTTCAGCAGTGTACCTAATAGCAAGGATGTCGAGATTTTAGAAGATGGCACATTTTATTACCGCTTAAGAGAAAGGTACTGCTGCCAAATAGAAGCAAACTATACTGGTGTGCTAGACTCTGTGTTAATGTTTCAGGTGCGCTCTGTTCTAGCATCAATTGATTTTAATAGATTAAAAATAGAAGAGCTGACTGCAGAGCATGAATCTTACATATCTGCACGTTTTAATATGGCTAATGGTGAAGTACATATGGTTGGTACCCCTAAGGGGATGTATCCTAAGCTTGCTGAGTTGTTAAATATTATTGAGAGCCAGAAGTTTGTGCCAAGTAAGAACCGACATTTCAGTACTGCTAAAGATGTAACACTTCCTCCGCCTCCAGGACATGAGTATGATAAAGCATTGCTCGATAGTTTATAAGTATAAATCCTTGCCCCAAGCCCTTTCCCCCACCGGAAAGGGCTTTTTTTAGCTCTATTCATACTTAATCGCAGTTTAGCAAATCCCATCTGCAAGTTTGGAGTATAACTATACCTGTAACTCCTATAATATTACTGCCAGCTGCTGCACCAGGGGTACAGATAAAATTTTTGCTGAAAAAGGTATGCAAGCATAACAATTTTATCTATATTTGGTATATACCATTACGAATGATGAAGCCCGAAGAAACAGTAGACTATAACTTTAAAGTATGTTGGCACGCCATCTCGCGTATGTATAATGCCGAGGCGGCGCAGAACGATATTACCACATCCATTGGCTTTGTGCTGCTCAACATAGACCAGGACAAAGGCACTCCCGCCACTAAAATAGCTCCATTGCTTGGCCTGGAGGCCCGCAGCCTCACCCGCATCCTCAAAAGCATGGAGGAGAAAAACCTTATCTATAAAGTATCAGATCCCAACGACAAGCGCCTGGTGCGTATTTTCCTAACGGAGAAGGGGCTGGAGAAAAAGGAGGTGTCGCGGCTAACGGTGAAGCAGTTCAACAACAAGGTGCGCGAAGAGATACCGCAGGAGGAGCTGGATGTGTTCTTTAAAGTGTGTGGCCATATACTTGGCATGATCGAAAATAAAAAAATCTTTTAACCCATAGACAACTATCGCTATTCTATGAAAAGAATAATCAAGAAAGTAGCCGTGCTTGGCTCCGGAGTGATGGGCTCTCGCATTGCCTGCCACTTTGCCAATATCGGGGTGCAGGTGCTGCTGCTCGACATCGTACCCAAAGAGCTCACGCCGGACGAAGAGAAAAAAGGGCAGACGCTGGAAAGCAAAGCTGTGCGCAACCGCATCGTGGATAGTTCGCTGAAGGCGGCCATCAACTCCAATCCATCGCCGCTGTACCGCAAGGCCGATGCCAGCCTGATCAAGACAGGCAACTTTGAAGATAACATGAAGGACATCGCCACTGCCGACTGGACCATTGAGGTGGTAGTGGAGAACCTGAAAATAAAGAAGATTGTGTATGACCAGGTGGAGCAGCACCGTAAGCCGGGTACGCTTATCTCGTCTAACACCTCGGGCATCCCGATCCACATGATGCTGGACGGCCGCTCCGACGATTTTAAGAAACACTTCTGCGGCACGCACTTCTTTAACCCGCCGCGCTACCTCAAGCTGCTCGAAATCATTCCTACTCCGGAAACGGATGAAAAGGTAGTTGATTTTCTGATGCACTACGGTGATTTATATTTAGGCAAAACTACCGTTCTGGCCAAAGATACGCCTGCCTTTATTGCGAACCGTGTAGGCATTTATGCCATTATGCAGGGCCTGCAAGTAATGAGCAAACTGGGCCTGAACGTGGATGAGGTAGATAAGATTTCCGGTCCGATCATTGGCCGTCCGAAGTCGGCTACGTTCCGCACACTGGATGTGGTTGGCCTGGATACCCTGGCAAATGTGGCCAATGGCCTGTATCAGACAGGCGAGAACGACGAGTCCAGAGAGTTGTTCAAGCTGCCTGACTACCTTCAGAAGATGGTAGAGAACAAATGGCTGGGCGATAAAACCGGTCAGGGCTTCTACAAAAAGACAAAAGACGCCAAAGGCAAAACTGAGATACTGACGCTGGACCTGAACACACTGGAGTACGGGCCAAAGCAGCGGCCTAAGTTCCAGAGCCTGGAAGTGCTCAAGCCGATCGATGACCTGAAGAAACGCATCAAGACCTTCTCCAAACAAAACGATAAAGCCGCACAGTTTTTCAACGAGTCGCTTTACGGGCTGTTCCAGTACGTGAGCAACCGTATCCCAGAAATCTCCGACGAACTATACAGAATAGACGATGCCATGCGTGCCGGCTTTGGTTGGGAACTTGGTCCGTTTGAGTACTGGGATGCCATTGGCGCCCGCGAAGGTGTGCAGCGCATGATCGAGAACGGCTATCAGCCTGCGCCTTGGGTAGAGAAGATGCTGGAGCACGGCAAAGAATCTTTCTACATTGTAGAGAACGGCACCCGCCGCTACTACGACATCAACAGCAACGAGTATAAAGCCATACCTGGCGCTGAGAACTTCATTATCCTGGATAACCTGCGCAGCAGCAACGTGATCTGGAAAAACAGCGGCGCTACCATACTTGACCTGGGAGATGGCATCCTGAACGTAGAGTTCCACACGAAGATGAACACCATTGGCGGCGATGTGATTCAGGCTCTGAACAAAGGGATAGAGCTTGCCGAGAAAGATTTCCGTGGTATGGTAGTGGGCAACCAGGGAGCTAATTTCTCTGCCGGTGCCAACGTGGGCCTTATCTATATGTATGCGCTGGACCAGGATTACGATGAACTGAACATGATTATCCGCCAGTTCCAGAACACCATGATGCGCATGCGCTACTCGGCTATTCCTGTGGTAGGTGCTCCGCATGGCCTAACGCTGGGCGGTGGCTGCGAGCTGAACCTGCACGTCGACCATATACAAGCGTCCGCTGAGACTTATATGGGCTTGGTGGAGTTTGGTGTTGGCCTGATACCAGGCGGTGGCGGTACAAAAGAGATGACGCTTCGCGCTGCCGATATGTATGCTGACGGCGACATCGAGTACAACGACCTGAAAAACGTGTTCCTGAACATCGGTATGGCGAAGGTTTCTACCTCGGCTAAAGAAGCCGTTGACTTAGGATTTATGCGCAAGAGCGACGGCATCACGATCAACAGCAACCGACTGATAGCCGATGCCAAAGCGCAGGCTATACTTCTGGCAGATGCTGGTTACACCAAGCCGGTACAGCGCACAAACGTGAAGGTACAAGGCAAAGGAGCCTTAGGTATGTTCCTGACAGGTGCCAACGCCATGTATACTGGCCGTTATATGTCGGAGCACGACCTGAAAATTTCGCAAAAACTGGCTTATGTGATGTGCGGCGGCGATCTGTCGGCCCCGACCGAGGTAAGCGAGCAGTACCTGCTGGATCTGGAGCGTGAGGCCTTCCTGTCGCTGACAGGGGAGCGCAAAACACTGGAGCGTATCCAGAGCATCCTGACCACAGGCAAGCCACTGAGAAATTAAGAACTATAGTATAAACTATAAAAGAGCATCAAAATGAACAATGCATATATCGTAGCCGGATTTCGTAGCGCCGTGGGTAAAGCGGGCCGTGGCGGGTTTCGGTTCACCAGACCTGATGACCTGGCCGCTGACGTCATCAAACATGTAATGGACTCTGTGCCAGCCCTCGATCCTGAGCGCGTAGACGACCTGATTGTGGGGAACGCTGTACCGGAGGCAGAGCAGGGGCTTCAGATTGGCCGTATGATCTCGCTTTTGGCCTTGCCAATGTCCGTGAGTGGCATGACGGTGAACCGCTACTGCGGCTCAGGCCTGGAAACAATTGCCATTGCCGCAAATCGCATCGCAGCAGGTATGGCAGATTGTATCGTGGCAGGCGGTACGGAATCTATGTCGATGGTGCCAACAGCCGGCTGGAAAACCGTTCCAAACTATAAGATCGCCAAAAATAACCCCGACTGGTACCTGAGCATGGGCTTAACGGCTGAGGCAGTGGCTAACGACTACAATGTTTCACGTGAAGACCAGGATGAGTTTGCATTTAAGTCGCATCAAAAGGCAATAAACGCCATCAAAAACGGCTACTTCAAAGATCAGATCGTGCCGGTAACCGTGGAGGAGACTTACCTGGACGAGAACGGCAAAAAGAAGACGCGCACTTATGTGGTAGATACTGACGAAGGCCCGCGTGCCAATACGTCTATGGAAGCGCTTGCCCGCCTGAAGCCTGTATTTGCGGCTGGTGGTACGGTAACGGCCGGTAACTCCTCACAAACGTCCGACGGAGCTGCTTTCGTAATCGTGATGAGCGAGCGTATGGTGAAAGAATTGAACCTCGAACCGATTGCCCGGTTAATTAGTTACGGAACCGGCGGCGTAGATCCGCGCATTATGGGTATGGGGCCGATTGCGGCTGTGCCTAAAGCGCTGAAGCAAGCCGGCATGACACTCAACGATATCGACCTGATCGAGATGAACGAGGCCTTTGCGGCACAATCTATCGCTGTTATGCGCCACCTGGAGTTCGATCCGGATAAGCTGAACATCAACGGAGGTGCCATTGCCCTTGGTCACCCGCTGGGCTGCTCTGGCGCCAAGCTGTCGGTGCAACTTTTCAGCGACCTGCGCAGAACCGGCGGCAAGCACGGCCTTGTTACTGCCTGCGTTGGCGGCGGACAAGGTGTGGCCGGTGTGTTTGAACTGCTGAAATAGGGTATCACGTATCACGCCACACGACATAAAACTTTTGCTGGCGCGAGTTTACAACTCGTGTCTTACGATAAAGTTGAGTTTGTAACTCAACTGGGGCAGAAGCCCAAATTATGGTGCATCACGAGCGAGGAAGCTCGCGCCAGCATTGCCTTTAAATAAATTACTAAGACTGTATTCAGAATATAAAAAGATAACCTGCCATGGAAAATATAACAGACAAAAAAGCCACCATCCAAGGTGGTGAATTCCTGATAAAGGAGACTAACCCGCAAGACGTATTTATACCTGCTGACTTTAATGAGGAGCAGCGCATGATGGCTCAGACATGCCGCGATTTTGTGCGTGAGGAAGTATACCCGCTATTAGACCGTCTCGATAACCATGAAGAAGGCCTAATGGAGAACCTGATGAAAAAAGCAGGCGAGCTAGGGCTATTTGCAGTATCTGTACCGGAGCAGTACGGCGGCCTGGACATGGATTTTAACACCTCGCTGCTGGTAACAGAGTCAGTAGGCGGTGGCCACTCGTTTCCAGTTGCCTTTGCGGCGCACACGGGTATTGGTACACTTCCGATTTTATACTTCGGCAACGAGGAGCAGAAGAACAAGTATATCCCGAAGCTGGTGAGCGGCGAGTGGATGTCGGCTTACTGTTTAACGGAGCCGGGTTCTGGCTCTGACGCGCTTGCAGCCAAAACCAAAGCTGAGCTGAACGAGGCAGGCACGCATTACATCCTGAACGGCCAGAAAATGTGGATTACCAATGCTGGCTTTGCCGATGTGTTTGTAGTGTTTGCACAAGTTGATGGCGACAAGTTTACTGGCTTTATTGTGGATAAAGACTCTAAAGGCCTGAGCTTAGGCAACGAAGAGCATAAGATGGGTATCAAAGGATCATCTACCCGCCAGGTTTTCTTTGAAGACTGCGAAGTTCCGAAAGAGAACGTTTTGGGCGAGATCGGCAAAGGGCACCTTATCGCGTTTAACATCCTGAACATTGGCCGTATCAAACTTGGTGCTGCTACTTTAGGTGCTGCCAAAAGTGTGGCTAACCTATCAGTTAAGTATGCTAATGAGCGCCACCAATTTAAACTGCCAATCTCTAAATTCGGTGCTATCCGTTATAAACTAGCTGAGCAGGCTATCCGCATTTACGCGGTGGAGTCGGCGCTGTACCGCTGCGGAATGGATATTTACCGCAAGGAGCAGGAGCTGATGGCCGGCGGAGCGAACGAGAACGAAGCGCTGCTGGGTGCTGCCCGCGAATTTGCCGTAGAGTGCGCCATGCTGAAAGTAGAAGGCTCCGAGGTGCTGGATTACGTGGTGGACGAAGGCGTGCAGATCTACGGTGGCTACGGCTTCTCAGCCGATTACCCTATGGACCGCGCGTACCGCGATTCACGCATCAACCGCATTTTTGAGGGTACCAACGAAATCAACCGCATGCTTACCGTAGACATGATCCTGAAAAAAGCGCTGAAAGGCGAGTTGGATCTGATGGGCCCAGCCCAGGCGGTGCAGCAGGAACTGATGGCCATTCCGGATTTTAATACAGAGGAAGAAACATTGTTCTCGGCAGAGCACAAGGCAATTAAAAACCTGAAGAAAGCCATTTTGATGGTAGCCGGTACAGCCGTGCAGAAGTACATGAACTCGCTGGCAAAAGAGCAGGAGATTCTGATGAACATCGCTGACATGTCTATTAAAACGTATGTGGCGGAGTCTACTTTGCTGCGTGTGGAGAAACTGGTGAGCCAGAAAGGTGAAGAGGCCGTTGCTAACGAAATTGATATTGTGCGTGTTACGGTAAACGATGCCGTGGATACTTCTTTTAAAGCTGGTAAGGAGGCAATTGCCGCCATGGCCGAAGGCGATGAGCAGCGCCTGCTGTTTATGGGCCTGAAGCGTTTCACGAAGAAGGACCTGTACAACACGAAAGAAGCGCGTCGCCGCATAGCCGCTGCTATGATTGAGGCAAACGAATTTACCTATTAATTTCTGACCATTTTTTATAGTTAAGAAAGGCTGTTGCTGCTGGCAGCGGCCTTTCGGTAAAGCACAAAATAAAAGCGCCGTGGCTCTAGGCTACGGCGCTTTTATTTTGTGCTTTCAACAGCTTTTATTTAACCTCGATGCGGACTAACTGCAGCTCTTGTTTGCCGCTGCGGAGCACCGTTACCAGGTCTTTTTGGCCAAGCCAGGTAGTATAATCTTTTATATAGGCTGCCTTGCTATCATTCGGGATGTTCAGGCGCAGGTTTTGCGGTGCTGAAGCGCTGCCGTTGCCGGTATTTATCTGGCGGAAGTATAAATCATGCTTTCCATTGAGGTTTTCCAGCGTGAGCAGGTTTAACGTGTTGCCATCTAAAAAGGAGCTATAGGAAATGCCGCTAAAACCCTCGGAAGCAGGGGCTTGCTGCTGCTTCGTCAGCACAGAGTTCCAGTCAAAAGTCATGTACTCGTCGTAGGCGAACAGGTGTATCTCTTTGGCAAAGTATGGCGCATCCTCACCGCCTTCGGTATACTTTTTTTCGGCAAGTATAAGCAGCTGTTTTTCTGGCGTCAGTACCAGGTCAGTCAGGTAGATATCTTGCAGTCTGTTGTTCGTGTTGGCCTTATCCAGTGCGTTTACCTTCTGCACATATTCCGGTGTAAACCTGAACTCCTCAGCAAAGCGCATGTCTTCTTTCTCAAAATCATACTTTACTGCTTTCAGGCTGTAGTAGCTGCCTGTTTTTTCATCGGCGGTTAGTACGGCGCCGTACATTTGTCCGTCTGGCATCAGCTCAAAGCGCGTATCGCGGATGTATACTTTTTTGCCTCCAAACACGCCACCCACCAGCACCGACATTACCTGTGCTTCTTGGCTGCCCGGCTTAAACTGGCGCACGCTCAGGCGGTTCATCTGGTCCGAGATCAGGTTCACGTACTGTTCGCCTCCGTTGCCCAGTTTTATATCTGCTGTCAGGATGCCGCGCAGGTCGCTGAGATCATACTTTACATCCTGCTGTTTTTGCAGGTTGCCGTTGTAGAGCGTTCCGCTGATGTGCTGTATCTGAAAGCTGTTGTCGGTATGGAAGCGGTAAGCTAGCACCTGAGAGCCATCGGCAGACACCGCCACTCCTGCACGCCGACCTTTGGCCGGGGCCTCCAGCAGCTGCACAGGTTTGTCTGTTTGGCCGTTTTTAAGGTTGATGCGGTGCGCGTGCAGCAACTGGTTTTGGCTTTCTTTCTGGTACGTTACTACCAATGCCGCCTCCTGGCTGGCCGTAAACTGTTCTACTTCCTCGCCTGCAGCCATCGGTATCTCCGCCGACCACTGCTTTTTAAGGTCTACGTTATACTTCTCCACAACATACTTGCCATCGCCCTGGCGGTTTAAAAGTATAAACTCGTTTTGCCCCACAGGTATGGATTTGTGCGGCAGGCGTTGGTTGTACTGATCTGCCTCCGGGTTGGGCTGGTAATTAAACGCTATGGCTGCCTTGGTTTTTGATTGGGCAAGTATAAACTGCGGCAAACAGAGCAGGCACAAAAGCGCCAGAAGTATAAAATGCTTTTTCACGGGTAGTATAACTGGGTTTTAACGCGTGTACTAGTATTTTACAACAACGGTTGGCTGTTGCTGTTTATTCTGTGTGCCTGTTGTGCAGGTCTTTACTTTCCTGGGCTGAGGTGTAGGAATAAATTGTGGCGTTATTAAAATTTAGAACCTATGATATTTTAGAGAGTTGCTATTCCTTTTAACTTTCTGACCTTCTTGTAAAGGCAAAGTAAATCACATAAAACCAGCTAAAAAGTCCATGAAGTATAGCCCATAGAATGGATGCATTTCTAGACCAAGAGGCTACTACAGCAATGACAGCACCTAAGCCTACGCCATTTTTTATAACAGTTCTTCCAACTTCTTCTGTGTTCGAATCTCCTTGTGCAAACAATGGTAGATAGCAGATTAAAAGGGCTATGATTAAGGTGAGAGTAAGTTTTCTGTTCATTTTTAGATGTAAGTTATACCGGATGCATCAAGTAGTTTGAATTTAGTGCTAACGGTAAGGCTATAAAGTCTTAACCTTCATCATCAAGATTAATTTGATTATCTTTTGCTATACTATACTCATTAGCAAAATGGCAGATACAGTTTGTGATTTCAATCATAAGCTCTGTCGCCTCAATCCTTGATGCATCACTCACAAAGCGGTCTTCGCTGCTAATTGAAAATGCTAATGTACCTCCATCCTTTAATGCTGATGAGTTAAAAATATGTTTATCGCTTAAATGGATATAGCCAGAAGCTTCGTCGTAGACCTTTTCGACCCAAGGATATAGCTGAGACAGTTTCTCTTTTAAATTTCTGTCTAACATATATACTCCTGCTCTGTCCTTCATTGCGCTAACCTTCTTACCTTCAAGAATATTCCTTGCAAATTCGTGTGGATTATCTACAAGCCATGCAGCGGCGAATCTTAAAAAGGTATCTAAGTGGATTCTTATTAGATGAGCCGCACAATTAAAATTATTTGCTCTTGTCAATAATAGGAACCCATTAATCGTAGATAAAGTCCTGTTTAAAGCTGCATTAGCTAAAAAGTCTAAATCGTATATGCCTTTTCCCGATTGCATCAGAACTTTTGCAGAATGTTTAACTTTAGATTCTAAAAGTTCTAAGCTTCTTAAATGACCCTCTACTTCTTCATTCATATTATATTATTATACCCCAACTAGTAGATTTCAGTAGCTACTGCCATTACCCATCCATCAGCAGCTGGATTGATCCGAATAAGCCCACCGAATATACTTAATCTGAATTTGATAAAGTATAAAATCTAACTATTGTTTCTCGTGGAACTTCTGGCGGAGCAGGGATATACTTTGGCTTAGTCGGGGAGCACGCGCACGGGGTGTTTGTGCTCGTCTATGGCTACGAAAGCGAAGCTGCCGCTTACGGCTTTTATGCGTACGTCAGAGTACATTTCCTCCACAAAAATCTCAACCTGTACTTTTAGGCTGGTGTTGCCTACACTCATTACACGGCCTACAAGCTCTACAATGGTGCCTGCCGGAATGGGCTGGGTAAAGTCTATGCGGTCTGAGGAAACGGTAACGACGCGTTTGCGGCAGAAGCGGGTGGCGGCGATAAAGGCTACCTCGTCCATGAGTTGCATGGCGGTGCCACCGAAAAGGGTGTCGTAGTGGTTGGTAGTATTCGGGAATACGGCTTTAAAAATGCGGGTTTCGGACTGCGCAATGCGTTCTTCTAAATTCATAAAGTATAATGTTTAAGTATGCCTGTTGTTATGGTGCAGGCGCAAAGGCAGCTTTGGCTAAAGTGTAGCTTTGCGGCAAACACCTGTATAAAATGCAGACTGGCGCAGCAGTAGGAGAGGGGAAAAGCAGGGATAACGGCAAGAGTGTGTTGCCGTTTATACTTTGTCCACAGGCCTTATCCGCGAAAGCATGCGTGTATGTGTCTGTGGCAAGTCTCCTGGCTTGTAACCTCGCTGCGGCCCTTCTCATCCTTCCTCCGGACAATGGACTTATAATGGCAGCAAGTATAAACGTTACTTACAGTTGCGCGTCAGCCCGTGATTTACACACGGTTCCTCTTTAAACCCCGGTTATACTTAACCAAAGTACCGCAGACGCAGCAAAGGTAAGCTTTTTGAGAAATGTATGGGGATGAATCAGCTTATACTTAAGCGTAGATGATAATATCAATTAGCTGCTGCAGATTAAGTATGCCTTTACAGGTGTAGCATGAAAGACCCACCCCTAACCCCTCCGAGGAGGGGAATATCTGCTTGATTAGAAAAAGAAGGTAAGCACACTTCTCCTTTATCATTAGTACAAACCAATCACATTAAGGAGCCTATAACTCTCTAACTTTTTAACCTTCTAACTTTCTAACTTAACTGATTCTGCTCCAGTTCACGGTGTTGGCGCTGAGCGACTGTATATGTCGGCGGATGTTGAGGTGCTGCGGCTGTTCCAACTGCGGGTCTTCATTCAGGACTTTTTGGGCAGCGGCACGGGCTTCCTGAAGTATGGTTGCGTCTTTGGAAAGGTCGGCGATGAGCAGGTCGAGCACGCCGCTTTGCTGAGTGCCCATCAGGTCGCCGGGTCCGCGTAGTTTCAGGTCAATGTCGGCAATCTCGAAACCGTTGTTGGTGCGCACCATGGTTTCGAGACGGGTTTTGCTGTCTTTGCTCAGTTTGTAGCCCGTCATCAGGATACAGTAGCTTTGCTCGGCGCCACGGCCCACGCGGCCGCGCAACTGGTGCAGCTGCGAAA
Source organism: uncultured Pontibacter sp. (assembly GCF_947495565.1). GTDB lineage: Bacteria > Bacteroidota > Bacteroidia > Cytophagales > Hymenobacteraceae > Pontibacter. Next base: position 57,532 of record NZ_CANLZM010000008.1, on the reverse strand, counting down.
GCCCGAAGCGCTCGGCACTTTCTATCACCATCACAGAGGCATTGGGCACGTTCACGCCTACCTCAATTACCGTGGTGGCCACCATAATGTGCGTTTCGTGCTTCACGAACTGCTGCATCTCGTAGTCCTTGTCCTGCGGCTTCATTTTGCCGTGCACCATACTTACCTTATACTCCGGAAATGCCCGCTTCACGCTCTCGTAGCCATCCATCAGGTCTTTGTAATTTTCCATCTGCTCCGATTCCTCTATCAGCGGGTACACAATGTATACCTGGCGGCCAAGCTTTATCTGGTCGCGGATAAACTGGAACACGCGCAGGCGGTGCGAGTCGAAGCGGTGCACAGTTACGATCTCTTTCCGGCCTGCCGGCAGCTCATCAATCACCGATACATCCAGGTCACCGTACAGTGTCATGGCCAGCGTGCGCGGAATTGGCGTGGCTGTCATCACAAGCACGTGCGGAATAATGCGCGGGTTTTTACGCCAGAGTTTGGAGCGTTGCTCCACGCCAAAACGGTGCTGCTCATCCACAATACACAAGCCCAGGTTCTGAAACTGCACCACGTCTTCCAGCAAGGCATGCGTGCCCACAATCATTTTCATGTCGCCGGAGCGGAGCTGCTCGTGCAGCACTCTGCGGTCTTTAGCTTTTGTGGAGCCGGTGAGCTTGCCCAGGTTTATACCTAAGCTTTCGGCAAACTTCTTCAGCCCCACGTAATGCTGGTCGGCCAGGATCTCGGTTGGCGCCATCAGCACCGACTGCGCTCCGTTGTCTGCGGCAATCAGCATGGTGATGAAGGCCACGATGGTTTTGCCCGAGCCCACATCGCCCTGCAGCAAGCGGTTCATTTGCTTGCCAGCATTCAGATCGGCGTAAATTTCTTTCACCACCCGTTTTTGGGCATTGGTCAGGTCGAAGGTCAGGTGATTTTTATAGAACTCCGTGAGCGTGGGCACCTGGTTAAAAATCTGCCCTTTCAGGTCGGCTTTGCGCACCACCTTCTGACGGAACAGGCGCAGCTGTATGTAAAAAAGTTCTTCGAACTTAAGCCTGAATTTAGCTTTGTTATACTTGTCTGCGGTTTCAGGAAAATGGATGTTCGCATAAGCACTCTGCTTGTCCATCAGCTTATACGTATCAATCAGCTCTGGGGAGAGCGATTCCTGTACCTGCGGCAAGGCCACTTTGAGCAGATGTTCCATCATCTTACCAATCACCTTGCTGTCGATGCGGTGGGCTTTCAGCTTTTCGGTGGTATGGTAAACCGGCTGCAGAAACGAGGTGGTTTGCTTTTCCTCGGCCAGTTCTTCCAGCTCGGGGTGCGCCATGTTAAAACGCCCGTTAAACGAGGTTGGCTTGCCAAACACAATGTAATCGGTGTGGTTCTTCAGCGTTTTCTGCATCCACTTCACACCCTTAAACCAAACCAGCTCCAGTTGGTCGCCGTTTTCATCTACCAGCGTAGCGGCCAGGCGCTGCTTGCGTCCCTCCCCGATCAGCTCCTTGCCCCGGATGCGGCCGCGCACCTGCACATAGGGCATACTCTCGTCCAGCTCGGCCACTTTATAAAACTGGGTGCGGTCGAGGTAGCGGAAGGGGTAATGCTGGATCAGGTCGCCGTAGGTATGGATGTTGAGCTCCTTCTGCAACAGCTCTGCCCGCATCGGCCCTACGCCTTTCAGAAATTCTATTTTGGTATTGAAGAAATTGCTCACGTGCTCTGGCTTGCTTAGGGTGAAAGATTGGCAAGTATAGATTACAAAAATACGCAAAAGCCCCGACAGGAGTAAATGCTGCCGGGGCTTTATACTTTATACTTGTTGTCTGAATCAGGATTTACAGGATGCATGGATGGACAGGATTTTTATTCCTGCTCAGCTTTTTATCAAGCAATAAAAAACAATCAACAACCAGCCTATTTCCACTCCAGTGTATTCAGCAAGTGTACGATGTCCTTCTTCACAAACTCAATAACCGGAGCTAAAGAATCGTTTTGGGTGGCGGTGCGGAAGTATAAAGCGCCGCGTAGAAAGTGGTCGGTAGAGTCAGTGACGTAGAATTGGAACTGGCTTGGCACTTCGCCTTCCAGCTCGAAAACCGCAGCTATATCGCCGGTAGGCACCTTGATCTGGGATTCCTCGATGGCGTAGGCTTTAATTTGGTGCTTGGCGGTAAGTTTACGTGCATCCTCCACCAGGTCGTTCAGCATTTTGGGGTTGCTCTGCAGTTGCTTGTACGTCAGCTGCACATTGGCGCCCAGGCTGGGGTAGATGATATTAATCCAGTGCGGCTGTGCAATGCCGGAAGAGTCAGGGCGTATTTTGGCGTGCTGCGAGTACTCAAAAGTATACGGGTGTGCCTCCTGCAACTGCTGGTACGACTGCGATGGCAAATCAATGCGGTTATACCCTTTAGGCTTTGGAGTATATTCCTCGCCTGCGCAGGCTGCCATGCTTGCTAGCAGGCTTAACCACATAAACGCTTTTAGGCTACCCAACTTTATGATACTGTTCTTTTTTACTTGTGACATTGATCTTTACTCGTTTCACACGCTTTAAGTCCGCCGACTCTACAGTAAAATGGAAGCGCCCGAAAGAAGCGTCTTCGCCGGATTTCGGGATTTTGGAGAACAGCGCTAACATCAGGCCAGCCACCGTTTCGTTTTCACCTTTTACCTCATCAAAGGCATCAAAAGGCACCTCTGTAATTTTGCAGAAATCATGCAAAGAGGTTTTGCCATCAAAGATATAGGTATTTTCGTCGAGTTGAGAGTAAATAATATCGTCATCATCGTCAAACTCATCATTAATCTCGCCTACAATTTCCTCCACAATATCCTCTAGTGTGAGCAAGCCCACTGTGCCACCATACTCATTTACGACGATGGCCATATGCACATGCTTCTCCTTAAAGTCCTGAAAAAGGTCGGCAATTCGCTTTGTTTCCGGCACAAAGAATGGCGTGCGCACTAACTGCTGCCAGTTAAAGTCTTGCCCTTTGCCCAGGTGCGGCAAAAGGTCTTTCACGTAAAGTATACCTTCAATGTGGTCAGTGTCTTGGTTATAAACAGGTACGCGCGAATAACCCCATTTCACGATCTCCGGCATTAGCTCAGGTAGTGTAAGGGCTGTGTTGAAAGCCACCATATCAATGCGCGGCCGCATAATCTGTTTTACAGAAATAGCCCCGAAGTTTACCACGCCGCGAAGTATCTTGCGCTCCTCCGGCGAGGTGTCGGCGTTTATAAGCGCAACATCTAGGCTATGGTGTAGCTCCTCTATCGTATGGGTATACCCCCTGATAATGTATTTGCGGTCTACATACTCGTTGATAGAAATTAGCAGCCAGGAGATAGGACGCACTAAAACCTGTAGCCTGTCCAGCACGCCTGCCATACGCTTTACCAGCGGCATGCGCTGTTTCTGAGCGTATACTTTTGGCAGCACCTCCCCACAAAAAACAATGAAGAACGTGGCAAACAGCATGCACAGTGCAAAAGCGCCAACAGACAAAGACATGGTGCCAAACACCTGCCAGGCCACATAGGCAAATAGCGTGATGATGGCAACGTTGATGCCGTTGTTAAAAATCAGTATAGTGGTAAGAAGCTTGCGCGGGTCCTGCAGGAGGCGATACACACGTTGCTCAGCGGGGTGCTTGCTTGTTTTGCACTGCTCTAGCTCCTGCTCCGAAAGAGAGAAAAATGCTGCCTCGGCACCTGAGGTCAGGGCCGAGAGCAGCAATAAAATCAAGCCGCCTGCTATGGCAGCCAGGTATTCAAATCTAAGTTGCGTTAGCGAACTCTGTAAAAGTTGGAGTAGACTATAACTTAGGGGGTCTCCGGGATCTGTACTTTCCAAGATTGTTCAGTTTAATGGAACATAGGTTAGAACGGCAGGTCGTCCGGCTCATCATTCTGGAACCCGCCGGCAGCTCCGCCGCCTTTGCTGGCCGTTGGAGCAGCGCTGTAGTTTCCGCTGCTTGCCGCATTAGAGCTTTGATAGTCACCGCCGCCGTTGCCGCTACCGCCGTTAGGGCCGCCGAGCATGGTCAGGTTATCCACCACAATCTCGGTGCTATAACGCTGAACGCCTTCTTTATCTTGGTAGCTGTTAGTACGGATTTTGCCTTCGATAAAAACCGAATTGCCTTTACGCAGGTACTTTTCTGCTACCTCTGCAAGACCTCTCCAAACCACAATATTATGCCATTCGGTGCGCTCCTGCTTCTGTCCGCTTTTATCCTTAAAGGATTCGGAAGTTGCGATTGGGAAGCGGGCAACAGCCACTCCACCTTCCAAGTGACGTACTTCCGGGTCTTTGCCCAGGTTTCCGATCAGGATTACTTTGTTTACACTTGCCATGTCTTTTTTTGTCTAAATATAACGTTTAATTGGGCTACTCCAACAACCAAGCTGGAGGCAAATATGGCTTTTACTGAACTACTAGAATGCTTTTATTACCAGAAAAGTTTCAGCCTATAAATATACTAAAATCTTAGCATCTTTCAAATAGCTGCTGATCAAAACTGGCTTCGGTAAGGCCTCTATTTTTTCGGTGTTATAAAGTGCTAACCTTGTCTCCTGAAGTACCTCCTCTTTTAAAGGCGCTTTAAGCTTAATACGGTAAAACCGCGCTGTTATTTTCTGGTGGCTAAGTACGTGTTTATAATCTTTAGCGGGCGGCTGCAGCTGCGCATTTTGTACTGGCACGCCTGCTTCTCGTAGTTCCTGCAGGAGGCGCTCGGTTGGCAAGTCTTTGGTGTCGCTCTCATAAAGATAGAAGTCATAAAGCCCCTGCCAAATGTCTCCCTCCAGGCGCTTGCGCAGGTAAAAGCTACCCTCCAGCTCAAACACAATATAGTGGAAAAAGCGTGGCCGCGCCGCCTTGGCCTTCGATTTTACCGGCAGCTCCTGCACCATGCCATGGTTAAAGGCAAAACAGCTCTGCTGCAGCGGGCAGAACAGGCAGTCGGGCATTACGGGCGTGCACTGTATGGCCCCAAACTCCATAATGGCCTGGTTGTAGGTGTCCGGTTCATTGGCGGGTACCAGTTCATCGGCCAGTTTCTGGAATATTTTTCGGGAGGCGGGGGCGGCAATATCGTCCGAGATGCCAAAGACACGCGACAACACCCGAAAAACATTGCCATCCAGCACGGCCACCTGCTCTTTAAAGGCAAAAGCCGCTATGGCCGCAGCCGTGTAGCTGCCCACTCCTTTCAGCTTTATCAGTTCTTCGTATCTGCCTGGAAATTTGCCCTCATACTTTCCTACTATTATTTGCGCTGTGTGGTGTATGTTGCGGGCCCTGGAGTAGTAGCCGAGTCCTTGCCAAAGCCGCAGCACCTCGTCTTGCGGGGCTGCAGCCAAATCGTGCACGGTAGGGTATGCCGCTACAAAGCGCTCGTAATAAGGCAAGCCTTGCGCCACACGCGTCTGCTGCAGGATTACTTCCGAAAGCCATATAAAGTATGGATTAGTAGTATCGCGCCAAGGCAGGGAACGTTTGTGCCGGCCATACCATTGTAGGAGTGTTCTTGAGAAATGCGCGTATTCGGCAGTTGACATTAATTGTATCGCTTAAAGTTTGCAGAACAGGCAAGTTACGTCATTGTTTAAGGCAAGCGCAAGTATAGAACCAATGGGTAAACATTAAAATAATGGCAGGCAAGAAGCGTTACCAGATGGTAAGTGTTTAGCAGCGGTTGCATTACGGCAGGTGAAACGCCTTAAAAATGGCTTTTTTTCATCCCTAATAATTTAGCACTAAAGCTTTTACTATTCGAAAAGTAAAACTACCTTTGTGCCCCGAAATTTACCGTTTCACGGAACAGGTTGATTTCCAAAGATTAGAAAGTTAACATATTATTAATATCCTAAAAATCTAAGAAAGTGACTAAAGCAGAAGTAATATCAGAGATTGCTGATAAGACAGGGATTGATAAAGCAGATGTACAGTCTACAATCGAGGCTTTCTTCAAAGTGGTGAAGGACTCAATGGCTGATGGTAACAACATCTACGTGAGAGGTTTTGGTAGCTTTGTGAATAAGAAGCGTGCGAAAAAAGTAGCTCGTAACATTTCTAAAAACACATCTATCATTATCGACGAGCACTTTATTCCAAGCTTCAAACCGTCTAAGACCTTCATTCAGAAGATCAAGAACAGCAAAAAGATTCAGGAGCTTACGCATTCTTAATTTTTTGTATCTTTGCTGATCTTAAATTGAATAAAGCATTACAGCACTAAGGCAAAAAGAATGAAACGGACACAAATACTGATAGTTGTTGCAGCCATCGCGTTGGTGGCCGTTCTATTCTTTTTGCCTAAAGTTGTTGTGGATAATGACGATCAGGACAACCTAGCCGGAAACCAGACTACTGCCGCCGTGCCGGAAGGCCACTCAGAAGATGATGGCCACAACCACGGAGCAGCAGAAGAGGGACCAGCGGTAGACGCTCACAGAACAGCCACACCAGAGCAGCTGATGGCGCTAACAACAGCGCGCGCCAAGTATAACAAGGCTACCGATGAGCAGGCACGCAGTCGTGTGGCTGTAGAACTTGGGGAGGCTTATGCCAACGCTGCCAAGTATGATAGCGCTGGATATTATTACGAAGTTGCCGCTAAGGCCCGTGGAGGTGAGAAAAGCTTTAAAAGAGCCGGAGACGCTTACTATGAGGCTTTTACGTTTGCCGCTACACAGGAGCGTGCCAGCGAGTTGGGTACAAAAGCCCGCAGCATGTATGAGCAGGTGTTAAAGAACAACCCTTCTGACCATGATGCCAAAACAAACGTAGCCATGACCTATATCGCGACCTCAAATCCGATGCAGGGAATTACCATGCTACGCGAGGTGCTGACATCAGACCCTAACAACCAGAAGGCGCTGTTTAACCTTGGCATTCTGTCCATTCAGTCAAACCAGTTTGATAAGGCTGTAGGGCACTTCCAGAAGCTTGTTGCGGTAAACCCGGAGCACGTGGAAGGAACCTTCTACCTGGGTGTGGCGTTGGCTGAGACGGGGCAGAACGAAGAGGCTAAAGAATTATTTAACAAGGTGAAGGGCATGAGCACGGATCCGGCCTTGAATTCCTCGGCAGACGAGTATCTGGCAAGATTACAGTAGAGAGTTAAAGAAATCATCCATAAAACAAAAACTACAAGATTATGCCTTGCGGAAAGAAAAGAAAAAGACATAAGATCGCTACACACAAAAGAAAGAAGCGCCTTAGAAAAAACAGACATAAGAAGAAGTAATTCTTCTGCGTTCACGAGGGCCCACTTTGCATAAGCTAAAGTGGGCTTTGGTCTTATACATCCAACATAACCATTTGAGAGAAATTGAGCAACGAGCTAATTATCAATTCTACTCAAGATGGGGATCGCATTGCGCTTTTACAGGATAAGAGACTGGTTGAATATCATTTCGAGTCGAAGGACACGGACTACATAGTAGGCGATATTTTTCTGGGAACTGTAAAAAAAGTAATGCCTGGACTGAACGCCGCTTTCATTGATATTGGCTACCAGAAGGATGCATTTTTGCATTACCACGATCTGGGCGCCAATATCAAAACACTTAACAAGTATGTTAAAGCGGCGCAAACACAGAAGAACGCAACACCCAAGCTAAACCAGGCGAAGTATGAGCCTGAGATAGACAAGCTCGGCAAAATAGCTGACGTGCTCAAGAAAGGGCAGCAGCTGCTGGTGCAAATTGTAAAAGAACCTATCTCGACCAAAGGCCCACGCTTATCCTGCGAGCTCTCTCTTGCCGGACGCTATCTGGTGCTCGTGCCGTTTTCAAACACGGTAAGCGTATCCAAGAAAATCGTTAGCAAAGAGGAGCGAAACCGACTGAAACGCCTGATCACAAGTATAAAGCCGGAGAATTTCGGCGTGATTATCCGGACAGTGGCAGAAGGCCGCGATGTGGCAGAGCTCGACAGAGACCTGCGTACCATGTTAGCAAATTGGGAAGAGGGCTTTAAAACCCTCAGAATAGCAAAGCCAAATGATAAAATCATTGGTGAGCTCAATCGTTCTTCCTCCATCTTGAGGGATTTATTAAACGAGAGCTTTGACAACATAGTAGTTGACAACACGCAACTCTATGACGAGATCAAGGCATATGTTCAAAGTATAGCGCCGGAAAGGATCAAGATCCTGAAGCACTATACGGGCAAAACCAAGACCTTTGAACACTTCCACATCGAGAAACAGCTAAAAGCTGCATTCGGTAAAACAGTGACAATACCAGGAGGCGGATACCTGGTAATAGAGCACACCGAGGCACTGCATGTAGTTGATGTGAACAGTGGGAACAAATCTAATACTGAAACCGATCAGGAGGCAACCGCACTGCACGTAAACATGATGGCCGCCAAAGAAGTGGCCCGCCAGTTGCGTCTCCGGGATATAGGTGGTATCATAGTAGTTGACTTCATTGATATGAAGTCGCCGGAAAACCGCCAGAAAGTATACGAGGTGGTAAAGGAGGAAATGAAGCGAGACCGTTCGAAGTCTACGATCCTTCCTATCTCGAAATTTGGCCTGATGCAGATCACCAGACAGCGTGTAAGGCCCGAGCAAAACATTGTAACCGGAGAGGTTTGCCCAACATGTGGCGGCACCGGTAAAACATCTGCCAGTATTCTGGTAACAGACGAAATTGACGCAGCGGTAGACGACCTGCTGACCAGCCACAACCACAAGAGTCTGGAAGTATACTTACACCCGTTTGTGCATGCCTACTATACCAAAGGCTTGATCTCACGACAGGTGAAGTGGTTCTTCAAGTACTTCAGGTGGGTGAGCTTAGTAAAAGACACCTCCCTTGGCATTCTTGAGTTTAAAGTGATGGATAGCAGAGGAGAGGAAATTGAATTGCGATCCGCCTTCAGCGACATGAATGGCGTGCAAGATAAAGAAGAAGAAGTAATTTAAATTACTCACAAAAAAGCCGCTGCTAATTACTAGCAGCGGCTTTTTTATTATAACCCCGGTGGCTGATCTAGAACTTCAGTCCGAAATCCAGGGACACACCGTTATTCTTTACAGAGATATTCTTGTCATCAAATTTTTCCTCATAAAAATCGTCTATGTCAGTAAGGCCACGGTGGTAAGTAAGTCCGCCGAAAACCTTTGTACTCTGACCCATCTGAAACTCCACGCCGCCTCCTAAGATAGCATCCGTTTCAAAAATATTGAAGCGCTTTATAACCTTCTCACTGTTTATTACCTTCTTGTCGTTTACCTGCGCAGCCACTTTCGTGTTAAGCGAGCCACCCACCTGGAAGTATAAAATTGTGCCTGGGGCTACCTCATTGGTAAATAGCTTAAGCGTAATCGGCAATTGAATGTACTGCACTGAAATATCGTCTTTCGCAGAACGGCTAAAACCGCTGTCGTCTGTTTCGGTATAAGTAATTTCAGAGCCTTTGCTGCGGTACATTAAACCTGTGCTGAAAGCGTAATTTTGAGCAAAAAAGTAGTCAACCACCACGCCAACGCCAAGGCGAAGCTTGTTGCTCTCCTTCTCAAAGTTGTACCTGTCTTCAGCCACGAAGCGGTTGCCGGAAATGGTGGGAGATAACTGCAAACCGATCTCAACCTGAGCCATAGATGTGAACCCAGCGCACAAAAACAGCATTAAGAGTGTAATTTTCTTCATCAGCATAGCTTTTATTATACTTTGTGTTACCCTATTACGAAGTAACCCCCTATTTTTGTACAAAGATACGAAACATGTATTATAGATTACTTATACTTGCCATACTTGTATTTTCTTTCGGATGCGGTGACAAAGGGTGCGAACTGCCTGAAGAAATTGCCAAAATTCCGGTTGAGGTGCAGATAGAGCGGCTGGAGAAGCCTTTTTTTGCGGCTGATACAAAAGCGGATATAGCCGAATTTATCAAAGCAAACCCATACTTTACGGAGCAGTACCTGCAGCAGGGGGAGTATCCGTCCGACTCTGCTTTTATCAACCCGCTATACGGCCTTGCAACCAACCCAGCCCTAGACTCGCTGGCGCAACAGGCCATGTATACTTTTGCGGATATGGAGGAGCAGGAAAAACAATTGGAAGGCGCCTTCAAAGTGCTTAAGTATAACTACCCTGAATTTGAAGCGCCGCAGGTAAAGACCTTTGTAACTGGCCTTGGTACTCTGGGCAACGACTTGTATGTTTCTGACAGCCTGATCGTGTTTGGGATAGACTACTTCATTGGACCGGAAGCAAAGTATCGCCCGCAGGCCTACGAGTATATACTGAACCGCTATGAGCCGGGTAAAATGGTGCCTGCCGCCATGCTGTTGCTATCCAACCGTTTCAACGATACCAATTTTGCAGACCGCACATTGCTAGCCGAAATGATTGGCATGGGCAAGGCATATTATTTTGTAAAAGAGGTTTTGCCGTGCGTGCCTGATTCGCTGATCATCTCTTACACAGATAAGCAAATTGCAGATGTGTTCCATAACGAAGGCCGGATTTGGGCACATTTTGTAGAGAAGGAATTATTGTTTGATAAAACTCCATTCAACATAAATAAATATATTGGTGAGCGCCCGAACACACCTGAAATTGATGCCACTGCTCCCGGCAGGATAGGCGCCTGGTTAGGCTGGCAGATTGTGCGGAAGTACATGGAACGTAACCCGGATGTGAGTTTGCCAGAGTTAATGGCCGAAACAGATTACCGCAAGATTTTTGACGGATCAAAGTATAAACCAGAGAAACGACGGTAATTTTTAAAAGCCAAATGGCTTAGCTGTTACATTGCTGAAAAGAAAATTCTACGCGCATCAATGTAACGATCCACCAATTCAACAATCAAGAATGCATATTGCCCTCCTTAATCAGCATCACCATAATCCGGACTGCCCCGCCACGTGCCGGCATTATACTTTTATGGAGGAGCTGGTGCAAAAGCATAGGATAAGCTTGGTGACAAGCGACGGCTGGCGAAAAGTTCGTATTACAAATAAATACAGTTGGGTGCCCAACAGGGTAGAGTTGCAGGAGTGTATTGCGCCATACTCTAATAAAATGGGTGTGCGCAAACGGCTTAAGTCTTTTGCAGGTTTTGCCGGTAGTGCCTTTAAACGAACTATGCAGCTGCAGAAGCCGGATGTTTTGTGGGCGGTTTCAACTCCGCTAAGTACGCCTTGGGTTGCCTCTCAAGTGGCTAAACTGAGAAATGTGCCGTGGGTTTTTGAGGTGCAGGACCTGTGGCCGAGTTTCCCGATACAGATGGGGGCAGTGCAAAATGCCTGGCTGCAGCAACGGCTGTTTAATATGGAGCGCCGCCTGTACGAAAGCGCTAGCCATATCATCACCCTTTCTCCGGATATGACGGATTATATAGCAAGCCTTGGTATTCCGCAGGAGAAAATCACGACTAACTATAACGGCACTGATTTTAATATGGTGGATGCCGTGCAGGAGCAGGAGGTGGAGGAGCTGCGCCGAAAGTATAAATTGCAAGACAAGCAGGTGGTACTGTACGCCGGCACTTATGGCCGCGCCAACAGCATGACTACCCTCATGCAAACCATCCGAAGTATGGCTCAGGATGAAAGTATAATGTTTGTACTGACGGGCAACGGATACTATGAGCCACAGCTAAAAGAACTGGCACAGCAAGTCACTAATTTGCTGCTGCTGCCGCCGCAGCCCAGGCCGGACGTGTTTAAGCTCTTTAAACTGGCTGCTATATCCTTAGTGACTTTTAATGATCTGGCCGTGCTAGCCAGTAATTCGCCTGCTAAGTTTTATGACAGCCTTGCCTGCGGCACGCCTACTATTGTTACCAACCCCGGCTGGACAAAAGCATTTGTAGAGAAGTATGAGTGTGGCTGGTACACGCCCGCCGAGCAGCCGGATGCGCTGGCACAAACCCTGCGTGAGGTATTGGCACAGCCGCAGCTGCTGCAAGCTACCGGAAAAAGGGGAGAGGCAGTAGCGCGAGATCTATTTGACAGAAAAAAGCTGGTAAGGCAGGTAGAGAGTATTCTGGCGCAAGTGGCAAACAAGCATATATAGAGCCTTTAGGTTAATTTAATTAAATATTTAATATTTGATTATCAAGTTGTTATTGATGGGTCGGCTTTGTGGATAATCTACATTTGGTTTTTGGCACATGGTTTGGATAAGTAAAAATACAAGCACAAAACGCCTTAACTAGGCTGTGGTGCTGATCTATCTAACCTACTTAAAACCAAAGAAGATGAAAAAGAACCTATTAATGCTTGCACTAGGTGTGCTGATAGCAGGAAGCTCTGTAGCACCAGCAGTAGCACAAGACAATAATAAAACTCGCCAGGAAGCCAGAATGCATAAGCATAAAGGCGAGCGCAAATCTCCTGAAGAGAGAGCCAAAGCTAGAACAGAGCGTATAACAAAAGAGCTTGATCTTACTAAAGCACAGGCTAAAAAAGTAGAGGCCCTACACCTGAAAGAGGTTAAAGAGCGTGAGGCAAAGCGAGCAGGTTTTAAGAAGAGCGACCGGAAAGATGCTACTGCACGTAAGCAGATGCGGTCTGAAATGATGGCTGCTCATAAACGCCACAACGAAGAGATGAAAGACATCCTCAACAAAAAGCAGTATGCCAAGTATGAGGAGTTGCAGGCTCAGAAGCGTGAGCAAATGAAAGCCCGCCACCAGGAAAAAGGTAAGCGTGGCGCCCAGCAAGAGAGAGGCAGAATGCAATCCCGCTAGAAGAAGTATAAAACAGAGACAGGCAAGCCTATAAAGCTTGCCTGTCTCTGTTTTATACTTCTAAATCTACACCCCACCCAGTTTATTCTCCGGGTCATCCGGTATGTTAGGGAAGTTCTTCTGGAAGAAGGCACAGAAATGGGTTAGAGGGCATTCCTCGCACTTAGGGCGGCGGGCTAGGCAAATGTAGCGGCCATGCAATATAAGCCAGTGGTGCGCTTTGGAAATAAGCTCATCCGGAATGTTGGCAACCAACTGCTTCTCTACCTCCAGTGGCGTTTTGGCGGTTTTTGTTACTAAACCCAAACGTTTGCTTACCCGGAACACGTGCGTATCAACGGCCATGGCTGGCTGGTTCCAGATAACAGAAACTATTACATTTGCTGTTTTACGGCCAACGCCCGGCAGCTTCACCAGTTCCTCCACAGTGTTAGGTACTTCCGCATTAAACTTTTCCAACAGCATCTTGCCTAAACCAGCCAAGTGTTTGGCCTTGTTGTTTGGGTATGATATACTTCTGATCAGCGGAAAAATATCCTCAGGCGTTGCAGTGGCCAGTGCCTCAGCCGTTGGGTAAGCCTCAAATAGGGCAGGCGTTACCATGTTCACACGCTTATCGGTGCATTGGGCGCTCAGCACCACGGCCAGTATCAGCTCATAAGGGTTGCTGTAAGCCAGTTCGGTTTCCGGCTCCGGAAAGTGTTGGGTAAAGTACTCAATCAGGAGCTTGTAGCGTTCCTTTTTCTGCATAAAAAAAAGCTTGCAATCAGTTAAGACTGCAAACTTAAGCTTTTTGAGTAATTTAATATGTTTTGTACCGAGCGTTCGCTTGGCGCTTTTGCTGCCCCATCAAGGAGCTGCTGGAGCAGGAGCAGGTCGGAGCAGCCCTCGGCCAGCTCTGAGTCTTGCATTAACGCTGATTCCAGCTGCGCGCAGGCGTCGTCGGCCAACTCGTCATATACGTACTGGATCAGTTCATTCTGAGTAGAGGTTTGTATCATACGCAATATTACTGTTTAGCATCTTTTTCCTGAGGTTGATCAGCGCATAGCGCATCCGGCCCAGGGCAGTGTTGATGCTCACACCGGTAGCGTCAGCTATCTCCTGAAAGCTCATTTCTGCGTAGTGGCGCATCATAAGCACTTCGCGCTGCGACTGTGGCAGCGTTTGGATAAGCTCGCGTAAACGGGCATGCGTGTCCTCTTTTATCTGCAGCGACTCCGCAGAGTCCTCAGAGAAAGACATATTATTAAACACGTTGCTGCCGTCTTCCAGCGTGATCACCGGGCTTCTTTTCTCTTTACGGAAATGATCGATTGCCAGGTTATGTGCAATACGGCATATCCAGGAAGAAAACTTGCCCTCCTCGTTATAACGTCCACCCTTCATGGTGTGGATGGCTTTGATAAAAGCATCCTGCATGAGGTCCTCGGCCGTGTACGAGTCCTTTACAATCAATAAAATAGTGGTGTAGACTTTGTTTTTGTGCCTGTTTACAAGCTGTTCAAACGCACCTTCATTACCTGCGATGTAGAGAGACACCAATGCTGAGTCGCTCATCTGGGTAGTTGTATTCATCTTAAAGCTACATTAAGTTAACGTAGAGCTTTATATCATATTGTAGCGTTTACTTGTTATTAAACAGTTTTTATCAGAAATGTAAATCAAATATATAGAACGCCTTTTGGATGTGCAAGCATTGATGCCGGTAATATTCAAAAAAAATAAGTTGGCCTTATACTTGCCACCGCACTAAAACGTTGCGCTGCTTTTGCTTAAAGTGGTATATACGTTAAGATAATCAAAGTTATAATGCGATGGGTTAAATTTAGTTTTCCACATATTGAAAGAAAAGCTATTGGTTTGTGCAGTAGGTTGTTATGGTCTAGTTAGCTTGCCGAGCTTATTGAAAGTGGAGTTGAGCACAAACAGTATATAAGGTATGGAAGGGCAAATTCTTAATAAGAGGACAAGTTGTAGCCTTGTTGTTAGCTAAAAAAGGCTGTGCCGCGCAACTTGCCTAGACATCAAATAAATGCAGGCCTCTTTCGAAAGTATAAATGCCTTCAATACTTTGCTCTACACCTAAGTATGATTGCCGTAAAATGTAAGAGGCAGTAGCTGGTGGTGCTACTGCCTCTTATAAAATGACAAGGAAGGCTGCGGTACTGCTTATCCCTCCTTATCAAGTATGCTGAGCAGGCCCATTTTCATCTGGAAAATGCGCGCAATACTTTTAGCCTTTTGCTTTGCTTCTCTAGCCTTAACGCCTTCAAAAAGCTCATCTACAGTTTTGGTAAATAGTGCTGTCCAGCGCAAAAAGTGCTCCTGCTGGATGGGCAGGCGCATGTGCTTCGGAAACGGCTGGCCCTTGTACGACATGCTCCCAAAAAGCAGCGAACTCCAGAAGCTGTACATAATGGGCAGGTGCTGCTGCCATTCTACGTTTGCAAAACCGTTAAACACCGGCGATAGTAACTCATCCTGGTTTACGTGGTGGTAAAACGTATTTACGAGCAGCTTTATGTCTTCTTGGGTTGAAATGTCTTTCTTCATTGTTATTACTTGATAAGCACCATTTTAAAGTTGCTTGTTGCCTGCAGGGCGTGCGGCTCATTTGCTGGTATGCGGTACACTTCCCCTGCTTTCAGGTGCAGCCTCGTCTGGTAAATATCAAAAGTGCACTGCCCCTCCAGCATAACCAGCAGTGCGTCGTGAGCTGTTTTATGCTCCTTTAGCTGCTGCCCCTGCTCGAAAGCGAAAAGAATAATTTTCTGCTTCTCGCGCTCAAAGATAACCTTGCTTTGGAATCCTGTGGGACTAAAAGCCAGTTGGCTGCCCATTTCGGTAAATTCCTGTAAGTTATTTAGTGTATGTGCCATACCTTCTCCTGCTGCCTTTTGTAAAGTACAAGTTTACAAAGGTAGAGCCACCCGAAAAATGATCTATGTCATGTATGGGTTAATTTGTGGAGGAAAAAGTATAGGCATAAAAAAATCCTTCGAGAGAGCTGAGGAATCTTCGAAGGATGGTCTGACAATTAAGAGACTGTGCTGGCTGTTACTTTCTGCTGTAGCCTTTCAGGCGGTTAAGTATAAGTAACAGGCGGCGGTTAATCTCGCGCTCCTCTACCGGGTTGCATTGCGCGGAGATATCACATGGCGTCTTAAGCTTGGCTTCTACGGCCTTCAGGTGGTCGAGGTAGCACTCCAACGTTGTGCAAGATACATTTTTAAGTATATCTGCTTCAGCCTCATTCTCCTTTTTATATTTTAGGTTTATGGCTTTAGCAATTTCTGTGTTGATATACTTTGTTACTGCGTCGTCGGTAGTGATTTCCTGCTGGTACACCTTCCGCTCAATGTTCTCCAACAAATTTCTGATGTTCAGTACTTGCATGGAATAGTGTTTTAAAGATGAAAATAATTTATTTAATGCTTAATAGACCTTAAGGTACGAACCTTTATGGTAAGTGTTGGCTTGGAAAAGTATAGTTTACATACTAATAACACCCGAGCCGCTGTGTTAACAGTGAGATTACAATATTGTTACAGCAGGCTAATCAAAATACCTTATGCCCGCCTAATTAAGTGTGGCTCGAAACTAAAAATAGGTAAATCTTTATACTTCCTTGAATAGGACATAGTTGCAGAAAAAGCCTTGTTTTTAGTAAAATTTTTGGATGCAATTGATTAATAATGCTAAAAGTCAGTAAGGCAGCTTATTGCTACCATATTGTAAAGCCCTTACTGTTTGATGTTAATTACTGTTGTTGCCGGGTAGGGGCGGGATAGGTATATTACCTGTTATGGCTAAGGCAGACAAGTGTAAAAATCCAAAACCGCCTCACTCAGGCATTTAGGTTCCGGAGCAAGGCGCTTTAAGATAGTTCTGCTGCACTACTCGGCAGATGCCTCCTTGTTAAAAGGCTTCATTTTGAGGTTGTAATCTTTACGAGTCCGCTTTTTCCCGAAAGTGCCTTTCGTGATTTTGCCTTTTCTGGATTTTTTGTCGCCTTTTCCCATGATAAAACAATGCTTAAAACTTTGTTTAACAGTAACAATTCATACGCTTTATATGCCGGTGCAGGTTGTCTGGCAGAGGCTGAATTTTGTTGCTGGATTCTTGCCCCAGACCTAGCCGCTGCCGCACTACCTCCTGCCTGGTCTCTGCTGAAAGTATAAAGTTACTCGGTTGGCAGGCAATTGCCTCTGGCTCTAACTGCAACAAAGCCCTTCAAAAAGCGGTTATCTATTCGTATCTTTACAAATTGAGAATTCGCATAAAACAGCCTCATAAACGGCTACTTATACTTGCCAGAGAGGCTAACTGATATATGGTAAATAACACGGAAGATAAATTAGAAGAACTTGACGCCCGGCAGCACATTATTATCAAAGGCGCACGGGTGCACAATCTTAAAAACCTGAGCGTGGCCCTGCCCCGCAACAAGTTTATTGTCATCACCGGCCTCTCGGGGTCGGGCAAATCGTCGCTGGCTTTTGATACCTTATATGCCGAAGGGCAGCGCATGTACGTGGAAAGCCTCAGTTCTTACGCGCGCCAGTTTCTGGGCCGCATGGATAAGCCTGATGTGGATTATATCAAGGGCATCAGCCCGGCCATTGCCATAGAGCAGAAGGTAAGTATAAAAAACAACCGCTCCACCGTTGGCACCAGCACCGAAATTTACGATTACCTGAAGCTGCTCTACGCCCGCATTGGCAAAACATACTCTCCGGTATCAGGCGAGGTGGTGCAGAAAGACTCTGTGGCGGATGTGGTGGATTTCATTTTCTCCCTGGAAGATGAGGCCCGGGTGATGATTCTGGCGCCGCTGCACCAGCACAAGGAGCGCACACTGGCCAAAGAACTGGACCTGCTGCTGCAGAAGGGGTATTCCCGCCTGTATGCCGACGGGCAAGTATACTTTATTGAGGAGCTGCTGGAAGAGAAAAAGCCTAAATTGGGCAAAGAAGCCTATATTTTGGTAGATCGTGCCGTTATCTACAAAACTGATGAAGACCTGCAGTTCAGAATTGCTGACTCCATACAAACCGCTTTTTTTGAAGGCCATGGTGAGTGCCGCATAAAGTATGGCGATAATGAGGAGCGGGTGTTTTCTGATAAATTTGAGCTGGACGGAATGGTGTTTGAGGAGCCGTCGGTCAACTTTTTCAGCTTTAACAACCCATACGGCGCCTGCCAAACCTGCGAGGGTTTTGGGAGTGTGCTTGGCATCGATCCGGACCTGGTGATACCAGACAAAAGCCTGACAGTATACGAAGGAGCCATCGCACCGTGGCGAAGCGACAAAATGAACGAGTGGCAGCAGCCGCTTATCAAAAACGGTATCCGCTTCGATTTCCCGATTCACAGGCCTTACAACGAGCTGACGGAGCAGGAGCAGGAGCTGCTATGGAAAGGTAACAAGTTCTTTTCGGGCCTCAACGCCTTTTTTAGAGAAATACAGTCGCAGACACATAAAATTCAGTACCGCGTGATGCTGTCGCGCTACCGTGGCCGCACCACCTGCCCCGACTGTAAAGGCTCGCGCCTGCGCAAAGACGCCAGCTACGTAAAAGTAGGCGGCAAAAGTATAACCGACCTGGTGCTGATGCCCCTGACACAGGTGCTGCCGTTTTTCCGCGACCTGCAGCTAACGGAGCACGAGCAGAATGTGGCCGAGCGCCTGGTAACGGAGGTAACAAACCGTCTGAGTTACCTGGAGCGTGTTGGCTTGGGCTATCTCACCCTCAACCGCTTGTCTAACACGCTTTCCGGCGGCGAGAGCCAGCGCATTAACCTGGCTACCTCTTTAGGCAGTGCCTTGGTTGGGTCTATGTATATTCTGGATGAGCCAAGTATAGGATTGCACCCAAAAGATTCGGAGCAGTTAATCGGGGTGCTGCGTACCCTGCAGCAGTTAGGAAATACCGTTATTGTTGTGGAGCACGAGGAAGAAATGATGCGTGCGGCAGATCAACTCATAGACATTGGGCCTGAAGCTGGATCTGGCGGAGGCAACCTGATGTTTCAGGGTACTTTTGCAGAGCTCGCCGAGAAAGCGGATACCTATACCGCAAAATATTTAAGTGGCCGCATGGAGGTGCCGGTTCCTGCGCAGCGCCGTAAGTGGCGCAATGCTATTGAGCTTATCGGTGCACGCGAGAATAACCTTAAAAACCTGAATGTAAAGGTGCCACTGGGCGTGATGACAGTGGTTACCGGTGTGAGCGGCTCCGGCAAATCAACCTTGATTAAGAAGATACTGGCTCCGGCTATGCAAAAGCTGCATGGCTCTACCGCAGAGGCTACGGGTAAGTTCGATAAACTGGCCGGCGACTATAACAGCATCGAGCATGTGGAGTTTGTGGATCAGAACCCGATCGGCAAATCGTCGCGCTCTAACCCGGTCACTTATGTTAAGGCTTATGATGCCATCCGGGCGCTGTACGCAGATCAGCCTCTGGCTAAATCGCGTGGCTTTAAGCCCTCTCATTTCTCTTTCAACATTGAGGGCGGCCGCTGCGAAGTATGCCAGGGCGAAGGGCAGGTGAAAATTGAGATGCAGTTTATGGCTGATATCTACCTGACCTGCGATAGCTGCCACGGACAGCGCTTTAAGCAGGACGTGCTGGATATCAAGTTTAAAGACATGAGCATTTCCGACGTGCTCAACATGACAATTGCAGACAGTATAAACTTCTTTGCTGATCAGCCAAAAATTATTGAGAAGCTGAGGCCGCTGAACGATGTAGGTTTGGGTTATATACGCCTGGGGCAGTCTAGTAACACCCTCTCGGGTGGCGAGGCGCAACGCGTAAAGCTGGCATCTTTCCTTACCAAAGGGGCGCAGCCGCACCAGGATAATATCTTATTCATTTTTGATGAGCCTAGCACAGGGTTGCACTTCCACGACATCAGCAAGCTGTTAACTTCCATTAACGCACTGATCGAGAACGGCAATACCGTCGTTATTATTGAGCACAACATGGATATTGTGAAATCCGCAGACTGGATTATAGACCTCGGACCAGAAGGGGGCACAAACGGAGGCCATTTATTGTTTGAGGGCACGCCGGAGGAAATGATTAAGCTGGAAGACAACCACACCGCCAGATTCCTGAAAGAGAGGCTGTAAAGTAAGTATAAAGTATGATTAAAAAGCCGCTGCAAGTATAAATGCAGCGGCTTTTTTGTTGTGCCTGTGTTCAACCCCAACCCTCATTTCGCCCCTCCCCTTTTATCGAGGGCCCCTACCCCCAAAACAGGGGAGGGAGTTTGGTTCAAGCTCCGTCAGCCGTGGCTATCGAACCACCCCTAACCCCTCAGAGCTACGCTCGCTAGTTTCGAACTCCCGTTCTCACTAGTCCAAGGCGGGGAATTCTGTAGAAGCTCCGTCAGCAGCGGCTATAGAGAACTGATCCCAGTCCTTGGGTTGAGCGCCTTGTATTGATGCGGTGCCCGAAGGGCAGCCTACAGCGAAGCGATGGCAGCTTCAATACACCGCGCGATACCCAAGGACGAGGCCTCCCGGCCTTGAGGGAGCCAAAGCAAGAGGTGAAAAGAGCAGGTTGTAAGGCTAGGGATAAACAGCAGCTGGAAAGTATAGCTTGTATCTAGTTGCGAGAAGCTGTGGCCATGGGAGTATATCTCTGAAGATAATATCCATACTAAGTATGAATAGGAGAGGTACACCAAATTTTCCTATCTTGCCGTAAAGCTTCTGAGCAAGCAAAAGCAAGTATAACCATCATCAACCCAAAGTATAAAACATGAGAAAACGAATTGTTGCAGGCAACTGGAAAATGAATAAAACCGCTGAAGAGGCGCTTTCGCTGGTGTCGGAGATCGATAACATGGTGAAAGACGAGGTGAATGGCGATGTAGCAGTAGTTGTGGCCCCTCCTTTCCCGTTTCTGCAGAGCTTAGGCAAGCTAACACAAGGCAACGATAAAATGCACCTGGCAGCCCAGAATGTGAGCGAACACGAAAGCGGCGCTTATACCGGTGAGGTGTCTGCGGCTATGCTAAAGTCAGTGGGTGTAGAGTATGTGATTATCGGGCACAGCGAGCGCCGCATGTATCACCATGAGGATGCCCAGACCCTGTACCAAAAAATGAAAACCACACTGGCACATGGCATGAAGCCGATTTTCTGCTGCGGAGAGCCGCTGGAAGAACGCGACGCTGACCGCCACTTCGACTATGTAGGCAAGCAGCTGCACGACAGCCTTTCTTACCTCAGCAACGAGGAGTTTGAGCAGGTAGTTATCGCTTATGAGCCAATCTGGGCCATCGGTACCGGTCGCACCGCCAGCAGCCAGCAGGCGCAGGAGATGCACGAGTACATACGTGAGCAAATTGCGCGCATGTTCGATGCCGAGGCGGCTTACAACACTTCCATACTTTATGGCGGCAGCTGCAACCCGGCCAACGCACAAGAACTGTTCTCGCAGAGCGATGTGGATGGCGGCCTGATTGGCGGAGCCTCTCTAAAATCCAGAGATTTTACGGATGTGATCAAATCCATATAAAATACAAACAGAAATTGCTAAAAAGGTCGCTAGCCCACTGGGTTAGCGGCCTTTTTTTGTATCTTGCCAATATTTCAACAAATTAATATTATGCAGATACTGTTCACGATCTGTATGGCGCTGCTGCCATACCTGAACCCTGCTGCTGCCACAGAAGTCGGGCGAAACCACTGCCAGGTATACGGGTCTGTGTACCTGGAACGAAACCCGTTATATAAAAACACCGCCACGCATATTGTTTACCTGGGAGAGGAAGAGGCTTTTGCTGATATGGTAGTATACCGCGAGAGCAACAAGCTCTTTGCCGATGCACCCGCCATCTGGTATGTAACTCCCAACAAAGCCTTTGCCAACCATGTGCTGTACGTAACGGAGCAGCGCCACCAAGCTGATTTTACCGTGCATTTTACCGATGCGCGATCTTTTGCCACTTGTCGAGATTAATATTTACTATGGATTTTATAGAAGTAACCTTAAAAGTAAACGCAGACTTTGCGGATATTCTGACAGCCGAGCTGGGAGAGCTTGGTTTTGACGCCTTTGTAGAAAATGAAGACGGCTTTAGCGCCTACATTGAGGAGGATAAGTATAGCCAGCAGGAACTGGAGGACACCCTGAACCGCTACGCTGATTTTGTGCAGGTAGCGTATACCACGCAGAAGATCGAGCGCCAGAACTGGAACGAGGAGTGGGAGCGCAACTTTGAGCCCCTTTTTATCGGCGATCAGGTATCGGTAAGAGCCTCTTTTCATGAGAAACCTGCCAACGCCAAGTATGATATCGTCATCAACCCGAAGATGTCGTTCGGTACTGGCCACCACGAAACCACCACACTCATGATTGAGAACCAGCTGACGCTGGACCACCAGGGCAAGCGCGTGCTGGACATGGGCTGCGGCACGGGCATACTCGCCATTATGGCCGGAGAGCTTGGCGCTTCAGAGATTGTGGCGGTAGAGATAGAAGACTGGACAGTGGAGAATGCCCGCGAAAACGCCGAACTCAACAATTACGCAAGTATAGATGTGAGACTCGGTGATGCTGAGGCTGTTAAAGGAGAAAAACCCTTCGATATTATACTAGCCAACATCAACCGAAACGTTCTATTAGAAGATATGCCGGCTTACAAGGCTGTACTAAAGCCGGAAGGCTGGCTGCTGCTGAGCGGCTTCTACACAGAAGACCTGCCCCTGATTCAGCAACGCTGTGAAGAACTGGGCCTGGCCTATGTATCACACCGCGTTAAGAACAACTGGGTTTCTGCAGTCTTTAGGGCATAGTATAAAAGTTCACCACCCCAATCACCCAACCACTACTTTATGAAACAACTTTTACCCCTCATCCTGTTTTTTACAATTTTGGCGGCGCAGGCACAACAGGCAAAGCTGTCTACCGAGCCTGATAAATTTTTGGGAGATGTAAAAACCATGCTCTTGGCAGGTAAGGTTGAGAATGCCGAAGCGCTTTCTGCCGACCTGGAGGAAGTATGGAGCGGCGGCAAAATCTCCGCGAGGCAGCAAAAAGAGGTTATTGAGATTGCGCAGCAGATGTACCGCAAGCGTATGCGCAGCAACCCTCACTTCTCCGATTTGTTTACCATACTTACGGCCGGTGTAAAAAAGCAGAGCCTGCGCCCAACCCAGCTAGACAATATGCTGGATGTAATCGCGAAAACGGTGCAGCAGGAGGATACAAAGCGCCTGGAGCAGTTTCTGCGTACTACCAGCCTGTTTATGGACCAGAACAAGCTGTTCCAAAACTCCTACTATAGCCTGCGCACCTCTGGCGGCAGCTTCAGCTTTGGGTATGAGGGTGCCAGCAAAGCAACCGATGAGCAGGAAGAAGGCGCGGATGCCTGGGGCAGCGTATCCTGGGATGATGAAGCAAGCTCAGGGGAGGCAGACGCCTGGGAAGATGATGGTTGGGGAGCAGTTATTCCGAAGCCTAAAAAAGAAGATAAACAGAAAAATGCGCAGAAGCAGAAAGAAAGCTTGAAGCGGCAGTTTGTACCGGCCATGCCCAAGGTAACCGGTCCGGTGCTTAAGCTGCAGGAGGTTGCGCTTACTTTTATTACCCCCTGGGACTCTACGGTTATTCAGCGTACGGCCGGCCAGCTGATGCTTGCCCAAAACATGTTTGTGGGCGAAGGCGGAGAGTTTAACTGGCAGGTAAAAGGAGAGGCTGCCAAAGCGGAACTTGCCAAGTATAGCTTTAACACCAGCTTTGCCGGTTTTAAGGCACCAGATGTAAAAGTAACTTACCCTGCTGTGCTTGCCGCCCCTGTAGATGGCGCCTTGGAGTGGATCAGTAGCAAGCGCAAAACCGGCAATTACCCTTACCCTAAGTTTACATCTTTTACAAGCGATGCCCGCCTGAACAGCCTGGGGAGCAACATTGCATATACCGGTGGCTTCTCGCTTACGGGGAATAGTATAGGCAGCCGCCCCTTGGATGGCAGTCTTTCTCAGTTGATTGTGTCGCAGCAGGGGCAGCGTAAATTCCGCACCATGGCCCGCAACTATACTTTTGAGGACTCGCTAGTGCTGGCAAACCGCGCCTCAGTAGCTGTGTACCAAGGGCAGGATTCGCTGACGCACCCGGCCATGCAGCTACGCTACTCCCGCGCAAACCAGGAGCTGACACTCACAAAAGACAAAGGGCCTTACGCTCACACACCGTTCTACGACTCTTACCACGAGCTGGAAATAACTGCCGAGCGTTTGCACTGGAAGCTCAACAGCCCAGAAATCGAGTTCTCCATCCTGAACACAAAAACACTTATTCCAGTGCAGCTGGAGTCGACGGAATATTACTCTAACGTGCGGTATCAGCAGCTAGTCGGTATCGCTACTTTCCACCCGCTGCAGGTGCTGGTTGGCTACGGAGCCAAGGCCAAATCAAGTACATTCTATGCTTCTGACGTGGCAAAAGCTACCCGCTTAAACGAAAAAGCTGTGCGCGAGGCAGCCGAAGCTATGTCTTACCAGGGGTATTTAGACTTTGATCCCGCCTCCGGCTATATAGAACTCAAGAACAAAGCCTGGCATTACGTTGGCGCCTCTCGCGATAAAAACGACTACGACCACATCGTTATAAAATCAGTGGTGCCCTCTGGCCGCAACGCCACGCTAAACCTGGAAAACAACAAGCTGACAGTGCGCGGAGTGAATAGAATCACCTTTAACAATGATACCGCAAGCGTATACATACTGCCACGGCGCGAGGAGATTCATGTGCTGAAGAACCGCGACATTGAGTTTGACGGACAAGTATACGCGAGCCGCCTTGCTTTACGCGGCACGGAGTTCCGCTTTAACTATGATGAGTTTGCCATCAACCTGACCAAGCTGGACACCATTGCACTGGTAACAAAGAGCCGCAAAACTCTGAACCGGAAAGTGTCGGAGCAGGTACTGACAAGTAATTCAGGCGGTAACCTCTCCGGTAAACTTTACATCAACAAGCCAAGCAACAAATCCGGGGAGAAGTACATGGCAGAGTACCCTAAATTTGACGCGGTGGCCGGTGCCCAAATGGCTTTTGCCCGCCCTGATGTGGCTGGGGGCGCTTACGACAGCACTGTGTATTTCGACATGCCTCCCTTTAAGCTCGATAGCTTAAGTTCGAGCAAAAGTGTGGTTGCCTTTGATGGCACCTTCCATTCAGGAGGCATCTTTCCGCCCATAAAAACAAAGCTGCAGATGATGGAAGATGAAACCATGGGCTTCTACTACCAGCCATCTTCCAAAGGCCTTCAAGCTTTTGGCGGCAAAGGTGTGGTGTATGATACCGTTATGATGAGCTCAGCAGGTATACAGAGCCGGGGCAAATTAACCTATCTAGCTGCCACGCTACAAGCGCCAGAGTATACTTTCTACAAAAACGGAGCCGTGGCCGAAGCCGGAGCAGAAGTTACCATTTCTGAAAGTACCTTAAACGGAACAGCCTACCCGGTAGCTTCTTTAAAGAACTTTAGTATGAACTGGCAGCCGCAGGCAGATACCATGTACCTGCAGACCACAGACAGCCCAATGACGGTGTACAAAGAAGGCTACGTTTTTAAAGGTGTAGCCAAGCTTGCTCCGGGCGGCTTGTATGGCAGCGGCGTGCTGGATAACCAGAATGCAAGTATAACATCCGCAGATATCATGTTTAAGCAGCGCAGCTTTAGTGGCAACAATGCGCAGATGCTTGTGAAATCGGATGTGGAGGGGCGCCCGGCAATCAAAGCCCTGGATGTGGCTTTTACTTATGATATGACAACCGGCTTCGTAGATTTTGAGAGCGAACAGAAAGGAGCAGCCAGTATGGAGTTTCCGAAAACGCAGTACAAAACCTCCATGAGCAGCGCCCGCTGGAATATGAATCAGGAAAAAGTTAACCTGAAGGCAGATGTGAATGGAGGCAAGAACTGGTTCTACTCGCAGCACCCAGAGCAGGAAGGCTTAAGGTTTATGGCTGACGGAGGTGAGTTTAGTCTTCAGGACAATACGCTGCATGCCATCGGAGTGCCTCATATAGCTGTAGCCGATACGTATGTAGTGCCCGATAGCGGTAAGGTGGCCGTGTTAGCCGGGGCCAGTATCCGGACGTTGCGCAATGCTAAAGTTTTAGCGGATACCGTGCAGCAGCACCATAAACTGTATGCAGGCAATATTGATGTGCTGTCGCGGCAGGAGTTTCGGGGCGATGCAGTGCACGACTACTACAATGCCGCAGGAGACTCTTTCCAGCTGCGTTTCGGCGATTTTGTATACGGAAATCCGCAGGAGAAAAAGAAGCCGATTTATACTTATGCCACAGCAAATATGGAGGAAGGAGCCGCTCCGTTTTACATCTTCCCTAAGATTATGTACCGCGGTAAAGCCGTGATGCAAGCGCCAAATCAGTACATGGATTTTGACGGAGAAGTGAAACTGAACTTTACGGGCAACCCGGAAGACGCTGACTGGTTTCCTTACAAGAAAGACACGCTTAACCCTAACAACGTCCGCATCCCTATTCTGAAACCGAAAGCCGCTGACGGGTCGCCGCTGTATACAGGGCTGCACGTAGCCACCGGATCAGGTAAAATTTACAACACATTCGTTTCAAGAAAGCAGGGCGAAGAAGACCTGGACCTGTTTACAGTGGATGGGCTGCTGTCTTATAACAAAGAAAGCGGCGAGTTTAAGATCGGGCGTGAGGATCGGGCTTATGGCAACGCGTATGAGGGTAATATGCTGCGCTACAACGAGGCCTCTAATGCTATTCATTTTGAAGGTAAACTGAACCTTGTAAAGCCGAAGAAGAACTTTAGCGTGGAAGCAGCTGGTAGCGGCGACGCTGACGTAGACAGTAGCCGTTACAGCCTGAAATCATTGGTTGTATTTGATCTGGATGTGCCATCGCAGGCACTGGGCGCCATGGCCGGTAACCTGCGGGGCAATGCTGCCGGTGCTGCAGCCATCAGTAACGTAGATGATGAACTGCTTTACCAGTTAGGCGAATTTATAGGCGACAGAGATGCCCGTAAGTATAGAGATCAGTCTATGATAGAGTATGTGCCGCTGCCGAAGGTATCAAAGAAACTGGAGCGCAGCCTGGTACTGACCGATGTGAACCTGCATTGGTCTAACGAGCAGAAAGCCTGGTACAGCAAAGGTGGAATAGGTGTGGCCAGCAGTATGAAAGAAGACATCAACTCCCGCATGAACGGCTATCTGGAAATGAAGCAGGACATGTACGGCGACCCGGTGGTGAATTTATACTTGCAGGCTGACCCGTATACCTGGTACTATTTCAGTTTCTTCGAGAACGGCCTCACCATGGCATCATCGGATGATAAGTTTAACAAGGTGGTAAGGTCTAAGTCTAAAGGCAGCCGCGGCGCCACAAGCAGCTATGGCTTCTACGAAGGTATGCCGATCGAAAAGAACGAATTCATAAACTACTTCCAGCAAACCTATTTGGGCGGCGAAGAAGGCTTTAAAACTGTAACGCAGCAGGTAGCCAACGAGCCAACAGGCAACTTCGATTTTATATCAGAAGATGATGACAAGAAGAGCCGGAAGAAGAAAAAGAAAAACAAGGAAGAAGATGGATCAGAAATATTCTAATATAACCAGGAACCATAAACACAGCGTATAGGGTTAAAGAGGCGCTTAATTGCTAGCTTAGAAATTAAGTTTTGCCTATATTTGGGCTTGTTTTTATTGCTAAATCTGTACCTGAGCGGCTTGCCGGTGTAATTGGCAGAAAACAAACTCCTTGGTTCAAATCTCAAACTTATGGATATTTTACTGATAGCTGTATTTGCACTGGCTGCTTACCTGATCGGCTCTATTTGCTCGGCTGTTTGGATAGGCAAAGCATATTACGGCATCGATGTGAGGCAGCATGGCAGCGGTAACTCCGGCGCCACAAATACTTTTCGGGTATTGGGCAAGAAGCCTGGTGCCATTGTGATGCTATTGGATATTTTCAAAGGCTGGACGGCTACCTCGCTTGCAGGTTTCCTGGTGATTTTTAGCGCCATTGAGCCCGAGAATCTTATTGTGTACCAGCTGATTTATGGCGCTGTCGGAGTGCTGGGGCATATCTTTCCGGTATACGAGAAGTTTAAGGGCGGCAAAGGTGTAGCAACGCTGCTGGGCATGATGCTGGCCATTGAGCCGGTCGTAGCCTTAATGTGTATCGCGATTTTTGTGGTTGTCTTGTTCACGTCTAGGTATGTGTCTTTAGGCTCTATGATTGCAGCGCTGGCTTTCCCGATGCTGCTGCTGTTGGTTCCGCGCTTCCATCCTGACAATCCTATACTTATTATCTTCGGTTTTATACTTTTCGCGGTGGTGGTGCTAACCCACCGGAAAAACATTAACCGCCTGATAGCGGGCGAGGAGAGCAAGGCGAACATCAAACTTGGCCGCAAACGGTAAAAAGTACACACAAGTATAAAAAACATTGGAAGAGCCATCCTGCTAAGCAAGGGTGGCTTTTTTTTGTAACTTTAAGTCAAAACTGAGCAAAACCCATACGCTATGATCAATCAATATATCAACGACAACAAAGACCGTTTTGTAAACGAGCTGCTCGATATGCTGCGTATCCCGTCTGTAAGCGCCGACCTTAAATTTAAGGCCGATGTGACGCGCAATGCCGAGTTCCTGAAAGAGCGGCTGCAAGAAGCCGGTGCCGATAACGTGGAGCTGGTAGAGACTGCCGGTAACCCGGTAGTATACGGAGAGAAAATAATAGATCCAAGCCTGCCAACGGTGCTGGTGTACGGCCATTACGATGTGCAGCCCGCCGACCCTTATGAACTTTGGAGCTCACCTCCGTTTGAGCCGGTGATAAAAGACGGGAAAATTTATGCCCGCGGAGCCTGTGACGACAAAGGACAGATGTACATGCACGTAAAGGCGTTCGAGACTATGATGAAAACCGGCACCCTGGCATGCAACGTGAAGTTCATGATTGAGGGCGAGGAAGAAGTAGGCTCCGTTAACCTGGGCGCTTTTGTGCGTGAGAACAAAGACCGACTGACAGGCGATGTGATCCTGATATCTGACACTGGCATGCTGGGCAACGACACACCGTCCATTACAACCGGATTGCGTGGCCTAAGTTATGTGGAGGTAGAGGTAACCGGCCCCAACCGAGACCTGCACTCTGGCCTATATGGCGGGGCTGTGGCAAACCCGATCAATATACTTTGCCAGATGATCGCCTCGATGCATGATGAAAATAACCACATCACAGTGCCGGGCTTTTACGATAATGTGGAGGAGCTGAGCCAGGAGGAACGTGCTGAAATGGCGCGTGCACCATTTAACCTGGACAAGTATAAAAAGGCGCTTGATTTAAGCGGTGTGCACGGCGAGGAAGGCTACGTAACAATGGAGCGCAACTCTATCCGCCCAACGTTGGATGTAAACGGCATCTGGGGAGGCTATACCGGAGAGGGTGCTAAAACGGTTATTCCGTCTAAAGCCTATGCTAAGATTTCCATGCGCCTGGTGCCGCACCAAACTTCTGAAGAGATCACTGAGAAATTTAAAAAGCACTTTGAAAGTATAGCGCCTAAGGGTGTGAAAGTGGTGGTGAAGCCGCACCACGGTGGCGAGCCGGTGGTAACGCCAACCAATTCGCCAGCCTACCAAGCGGCAGCTATGGCCTATGAGGAGACATTTGGCGTGAAGCCGATTCCGGTGCGTAGCGGAGGCTCTATTCCGATTGTGGCCATGTTTAAATCTGAGCTAGGGCTGGACTCTGTGCTGATGGGCTTCGGATTAGATTCAGACGCTATTCACTCTCCGAATGAGAATTTCGGCTTGTTTAACTACATGAAAGGCATCGAAACAATACCGCTGTTTTACAAGCACTTTGCTGAGCTGAAGAAATAAGCATCAATTTAAAGTATAAAGTATAAAGATGCCCGGCTGGTAAACTAGCCGGGCATTTGTTTTTTAGCGCATCATCTGATCTAGCGAGGGCGGGCGCAGCAGGTATCCTATACTTAATTTGTAGCCAAAGTTTTTCTGGTCTAATGCCTTGGAGAAGGAGGTGAGCCCGCCGGAATTATGCACACTCAAAAAGAAGCCATTGTCTAGCTCTATACCAATACCTATAGTATAGCCGTAATCCCACCGCTCAAAGTCATCCATGTTTAATGGGTAGTTACCTAACTGGGTGGGGCTGGGGTTGTCTAAGGTACTTCGGTCGAGGCGCTTTACTGCAGTGGATTCGCCTATTAGGTATCCTAAGTATGGGCCGCCCTCTACAAACAAGCCTCCTTTCTGCAACTTCAGCATAACAGGCAAAGTTAGGTAATGCAGCCGGTGGTCGTCTGCCAGCACTTCATCCGGGCTAATCGGGTAGGCATCGTATACAAAGCCTTTCTGCTCATACTGCAGCTCTGCCTGCACCGCCAGCCGAGATACAAACTCATAGCTCAGAATAAACCCTCCGTTTAAGCCAGCTAAGCTGTTGGTGGTGTTGGAGGAGCCATCGGTGCCTTGCACGGTAGAAAGGTTGCCGCCTACTTTAGCTCCAAAACGAGCATATTGCGCCTGCGCAAGCAACATGGGCAAAAGTATAAACAGTGGGAGTAGGAGCAGCTTTTTCATAGTATAGAGAGGAATGGATTTGTATAATAGTTTACTGGCGGAGGTATAAAATAGTTGAGAGGCATAAAAAAGCCCGCCTCACCAAAAAGGCGAGGCGGGCTTAGGTAATACAGGAAAAGAAAATTTTTTATCTGGAGGCTGAGAAGTTGAGCCCTAACGTTAACAAAATGGTAGAGTGGCGCGCATCGGTAAAGTTTTCATCTTCAAAGTAATCTGAAGAAGACTTATCCATAAAATCTGTGACGCTGCCGTTGTAACGCACACCAAGGCTCAGCATACCGCTGGTAATACCGATGCCTGCCGCATAGCCAAACTCAAAATCTTTTAAATCACTTTTGTCCATTTCGGTAGTAGCGGAGCTGGTACGCTCTCCATTCATGTACTCCTTAATGTTATTGTTCACGCTTAAGAGGTAAGAGGCCTGCGGACCAGCTTCAAAATAAATTGGGCCAGCCTTGATGCGAGCCAGTACCGGAAGCTCCAAGTAATTATAGTTCATGTTGCCTTCTCTGCGCAACGTGCCGCCCAATGGCAAGGGTATTTCCGAATCCTGATACTTAAAGCCTTTGTTAGAGTACAGCAGCTCAGGCTGAACCGAGAAAAAGTCGCCTACCACTGGTATGTTGTAGGTAAGCCCGCCATGGAAGCCTACTTTGTTCTCGTACCGGGATTCTTCTTTAAGGTCGCCGGAGAGGTTAGAGAAATTAGCGCCGCCTCTGATACCAAGACCAGACTGCGCCTGTGCCGCTGCAAACGAGGTGAGTGCGATGACAAAAGATAAAATTAGCTTCTTCATAATAGTAACAGTTAGTTGTATGCGCCTGTCTATAGGCAGCAAATTTTTTAATAAATGTAGTTAAATACCGTAATCAACTGGCAGTATAGGCAGCAACCCGCCTATAACTTAACGGAAAAATGCCTTGTAATTTATATGCCCTGCCAGCTTTAACGTCCATATCAACAAATGGGCCAAAGTATAGTTTTATTGTATATAGGATGCGTAAATATGGAAGACCTGTATGTTTAAATGCTTAGTTTACAGATATTAAAAAAAGTCCGGCTGTTAACCGGACTTTCTGTTTTCCATAGTTCTATTTTATACTAAGGCAATCTTAGCGGCTCGGGAACATATAACCCAACGACAACATGAATACGCCATTTCTTGCGTCAGAGATGCTGTCATCATCATATAGCTTCGAAATATCTCCGTTGTAGCGGATGCCCAGGCTTAGGCCGAGCGGAGTAGAGGCCAAACCTATACCTGCCGCATAACCAAGGCTGGTTCTCTTAAACTGATCCAGGTCATCATCGACGTTTACGTCATTCACTTCAATATCGCCGCCTATGCGGAAAGATACCTGTGGGCCAGCCTCAAAAAACAACGGTCCTGCGTTAATGTGCGCTAACACAGGCACATCAATGTAGCTGACTTTATACTTTACCCGGTCATCGCTGGTTTCGGCTCCTTTCTTAGAGAAAAGCACCTCCGGGTTTACGGAAAAGAAATTTTCTACAACAGGTACGCTTGCCATCACGCCGGCGTGCACACCAAACAGACGGTCCAGGTCATCAGCGTCATCTCCCTCAAAACCTGAATAATTAGCGCCAACCTTAACACCGAAGCGCGTCTGGGCGTCTGCGGCAAACACAGTTGCCAGCATAAATACTAAAAGTAATAGGGTCTTTTTCATAGCTCTACTTTTTTGTGATAATTACTCTACACTGTCAGCCTCTAAATGAGTGTTTTGGTTAACAGTCGTAAGCTATTACGCATGGTTTTTAGAAAAGTATAATTCTGATTTTGGATTTTAGCGACAGAGGAGTACAATTTAGGGAGGCCCAACAACGGTATAGGCAAAAAAAGAGCGACAACCATACTTAGTTGTCGCTTATGTCAAGTGTTTGTTAATAAAATGGTTGTGTGGTGGGGTGTTTAGCCAGCCCAGCCTTCGCGGTCCAGACTTCGGTACTGAATGGCTTCTGCTAAATGTTCAATTTTTATATCTTCACTTCCGGCCAGGTCGGCAATGGTGCGGCTCACTTTCAGGATGCGGTCATAGGCGCGTGCCGAGAGGCCGAGGCGCTCCATGGCAGTTTTCAGCAGATTGCGCCCAGCTTCATTAATCTGGCAAACTTCCTTTACCATTTGCGAGGGCATCATGGCGTTGGAGTGAATCTGGGGCAAATCTGTAAAGCGCTTTGTCTGCACCTCGCGTGCCTGTATCACGCGCTCACGCACCGAGGCGCTATCTTCGGCTTTACGCAAAGCCGTCATTTCATCAAAAGTTACAGGCGTTACCTCTACGTGCAGGTCTATGCGGTCCAGCAGCGGGCCGCTTACTTTGTTCAGGTAGCGCTGTACTATGCCTGGTCCGCACACGCATTCTTTTTCGGGATGGTTATAATATCCGCAGGGGCAAGGGTTCATACTTGCCACCAGCATAAAGTTGGCCGGAAAATCAATAGTTGTTCTGGCGCGGGAGATGGTGACGCGGCGTTCCTCGAGCGGCTGCCGCATTACCTCCAGCACCGTACGCTTAAACTCCGGCAACTCATCCAGAAACAGCACGCCATTATGCGAAAGGGAGATTTCGCCGGGCTGCGGCACGCCACCGCCTCCCACTAAAGCCACATCTGAAATAGTATGGTGCGGTGATCGGTATGGACGCGTGGTGAGTAAGGAGGCAGCCTCGCCTAACTTGCCCGCCACAGAATGTATCTTGGTTGTTTCCAGCGCCTCGTGCATCGAGAGGGGCGGAAGTATAGACGGCAGCCTTTTGGCCAGCATCGTTTTGCCTGCTCCTGGAGGTCCGATCATAATTAGGTTATGGCCACCTGCAGCGGCAATTTCTAAGGCGCGTTTTATGTTCTCCTGCCCCTGCACATCCGAAAAATCAGCGGCATACTGATCGGCAGTGCTGCTGAACAAGTCGCGGGTGTTGATCACGATCGGCTCAATTTCGCGTGCACCGTCTAAGAACTCTATTGCCTCCAGTATAGTATGTACCCCAATCACATCCAGATTATTGACAATAGCCGCCTCCTGCGCGTTTTGCGCCGGCAGTATAAATCCTTTAAAACCTTCTTTACGGGCTTGTATGGCAATAGGCAGCACACCTTTTATAGGTCTGAGGGAGCCGTCCAGCGACAGCTCACCCATAATCATGTATTGGCCAACCTTACTATCAGCAATCTGGCCGGATGCAGTAAGTACACCCATGGCAATGGTTAGGTCGTAAGAGGAGCCCTCTTTGCGGATATCGGCGGGAGCCATGTTGATGACAATCTTCTGCCTCGGTATTTTATAACCGTACTGCTTCAGTGCCGATTCTATGCGCTGCTCGCTTTCCTTAACTGCATTGTCTGGCAGGCCCACCAAGAAATATTTTGTGCCTGCACTAACATTAACCTCTACGGTAATGGTATAGGCATTTACGCCCTGTACGGCGCTGCCAAATGTTTTGATAAGCATGTTTTCTTCTTGTAAGAAATATAAATTTCAGAGGATTTTGATGCGGAACAATGCAATTTGTTAATTGATTCCGCCCTATACTTTAATATTTAAAGAAACAGTTGCTGAAGTTGTTACGGCTGCTCAAGCCTGGTTATGTCAGGGTGCAGCGGCAGGTAAATATCCGCCATGTTTTCCCCTTTCGGATGTATGGTTACAGCAGTGCAAAGGCTGTCAGGCAAGGCAACCTCAAAGGCAATTCCCTGTTCCTGGTCATCGTAGATGTATACTTGTTGCTGTAGTGCGTTTTGGTAATAAGCTATGGGACGAATGTTACTGAAATGCTTTCTGATAGCAGATAGCGGTTTACCTGTGCCAATGCCCTTGGCTGTCTGGAACTGTGGCGAGGTAACCTGCACTTGCTGTACTTTGGGCAAGTCCTTTTTCCCTCCAAAATCTGTAACTGTATACACTGCCACATAGTGCTGCGGCTGGCCAGTAGCTTGTTTGCTTAGCCAGAAAGATAGTGCTTTACCCATTGCAGCGTCTCCGCTATCAGCTTTGCCAAGTATAAGGTTCACTTGCCGGGCTGGCATGTTTAATTGTATCTGGCCAATGCTTTTGCCCGGAACTATTAGATAGGCCGAGTCTAGAGGGGCAGGCTGCGGAGCTTGTGCAATGGCTATTGTATCCTGAGCGGCAGGATCTGGTGCTGCCTGGTTGTTGGCTTCCTGACTTTGGCAGGAGAGTAGAACTAGTAAGAATATAATGGATAGCGTGTTCCTTATCATAATTATAGATGCTGAAAGTATGACCATGCCTTATAGTATAGCATAAGCCGCAGGCCATATTGACTTGTACGGTAACTATCGGCAGCATGTACAGGTCAGATTAAGCCGTAAGCCACGAGTAACAGCAGCTGGCTTTTCTATCCGAAGTTTGCACACAAATACCATCTCTGACTGTGATAAGTATTAGTATCGCATTGATTTAGTATATATTTTTTACATATTTTCAGCGTTGCAGAAGTATAGTAAGTGGCGGTATCTTGCAGGTATACAAAGTCTTATGCTGCCTTTTATTAAGCATGCGAGATATGCTTAAAATGAAAACAAAAGCTGGCTTAGCAAAATACTGCAATTGCACAAAATAGTGAGTGTGAGAGAAACTTATTTTATAGAAATTGAGTCTGTGGATCAAACATATAGTATAAATTTGCGTACTTGTAAGGCTTCCTGAAAGCCATTTTATACCTCTTCCAATTTTTTACCATGCAAATTCAGCCTAAAGACACAGCTGTGCCTGTTGCCTCGTCTGGCAAAAAAGGTGCGCTTGCTATTTTTAATGAGGCGCAAAATACTGTGCGGGAGCAACTAATGCAGGGGCTACCGCTGGCACAGGTGCTGGAGTCTCTTATTAATGTTCTGCAATCGTATTACCCGGAAATGAAAGGGTCTGTGCTAGAACTTAATGAGCAGACGCAAACGCTGCATGTTATCTGTGCTCCTAGCCTGCCTAAAGCCTACAGCGAGTTAGTTGAAGGGTTGCGAATAGGAGAAAATGTAGGGTCTTGTGGTTCTGCTGCTTACTCTAAGCAACGGGTAATTGTGGAGAATATAGCCGAGGATCCGCGCTGGCGCGCTTATCAATTTGCCGTAGCCTATGATTTGCGGGCTTGTTGGTCAGAACCTATACTTTCGTCTGATAGAAAAAAGGTGCTCGGGACTTTTGCCATGTATTATGCCAACTTTAAAAAACCTACCCAAGACGAAGTAGAGCTGTTGGAATTGGCCGCTGGCCTTGCTGGTACGGCAATAGAGTGGAAGCAGCTGCTGAACGAACGCACGGCTTTAGAAAGCAGCCTGCGGCACGCCAACAGCGAACTGCTTAACCTAAACCAGGATTTGGACAAACGGGTGCAGCAACGTACTGCCGAACTGGAGTATCAAAACCGCATCACCAAAACGATCACAGACAATGCCACTGCTGCTATGTTTATGATGGATGAGAAAGGCTTTTGCACCTTTATGAATCCTGCTGCGGTAGCCATGATCGGTTTTACTTTGGAGGAGGTGAGGGGAAAGCCGCTGCACGACCTTATCCACCATACGCACCCTGACGGTACTCACTATCCTATGTCGGAATGCCCTATAGACCGTGCGCTGCCGCAGGACAACTCAGTTCGAGCCCATGAGGATGTATTTATTCGAAAAGATGGCACCTTCTTCCCGGTATCGTGTGCAGCCAGCCCAATAAAAGAAAATGGCGTGCCGGTAGGCACCGTAATTGAGGTTCGAGACACTACCCGTGAGAAAAAGGCGCAGCAGGATATTGTGGAAAGCTCCGAAAAGTTTAAGATGCTGCTGGAAGCCATGCCGCAAATTGCCTGGACTGCCAACCCAGACGGAGAACTCGACTACCTGAATGCACGTTGGGTACAGGAGTATGCCGGCCAGGATAAAGAGCTTGGTCTTGGAAATAGTTGGATGAGTGTAGTGCATCCTGATGATAAGGAATCAGTTATCAAGGTTTGGGCCAACTCGTACTTAAACGGAATAGACTATGAAACGCAGTTCCGGATGAGGCGCAACGGAGGTTACCGCTGGCATCTGGTAAGGGCTCTCCCGCTGCGTGACCGTACCGGAGAGGTGAAAAAGTGGTTTGGCACCAGCACCGATATACATGAGCAGCGGATGATGACAGAGCATCTGGCGCAGGCGCAGGATCAGCTTAAGGAGGCCAATGTAGAGCTAAGCCAAAAAAACCTGGAGCTTACCCGCACCAATGCAGATCTGGACAACTTTATTTATACAGCCTCGCACGACTTACGTGCTCCTATACTTAACCTGGAAGGCCTGCTGCAGGCGCTGGAAGAGGAACTGGAGACACCGGTCGGAAGTGTAAAGCCTCTTTTAAAGATGATGGATAAAGCAGTGATGCGCTTCAAGAAAACCATCGAAGACCTGACAGACATATCCAAGATCCAACGCAACATAGAAGAAGACTCCTCTGAAAAAATAGACCTAGATGAGCTGCTGGAGGAGGTGAAAGAAAGTATAAGCGAACTGATTAAAAGAGAAGGCGCCACAATACAGAAAGATTTTTCTGAGGTGGAGAGCATGCAGTTCTCTCATAAAAATTTGCGTAGCGTACTATATAACTTAGTGAGCAATGCCATCAAGTATAGGTCGCCGGACAGGCCTGCGGAGGTTAAAATAAGTACTGCCAAACTGCCTCACCATGTAAGGCTGCGGGTGGAGGATAATGGCCTTGGCGTTGATATGAATTACAAGGAGCAACTGTTCAGTATGTTCAAGCGCCTCCACGACCACGTAGAAGGATCTGGGGTAGGCTTATACATCGTGAAACGTATCATAGAAAATGCAAACGGGCGTATAGAAGTTGCCAGCGAGCTTGGCAGAGGCACTACCATAGATGTGTACTTGCCGATGTAGCGGCGACCCGAACATACCCACAAAAAAGGCCGAAGCATCTGCTTCAGCCTTTTTTGTGCTATTAAGATGGAGTATCCTAAGTCAGCTTCTGCTCCAGCAAAAGTATGAGTATGTGTATTACTTTAATGTGGATTTCCTGTACACGGTCTGCGTAGCCAAAGTGCGGCACGCGTATCTCTACATCGCAGAGCGGGGCTAACTTGCCGCCATCTTTGCCGGTAAGGCCAACTACTTTCACGCCTTTAGCTTTTGCTGTTTCGGCTGCCTTAATTACGTTACCGGAGTTGCCGCTGGTGCTGATTGCTAACAAAACGTCACCGTTATTGCCAAGTGCCTCCAGGTAGCGCGAGAAGACGAACTCATAGCCATAATCGTTGCCCACGCAGCTCATGTGGCTTGCATCAGAAATAGAGATAGCAGGAATAGCCTTGCGGTTATCGCGGTAGCGGCCGGTCAGTTCTTCGGCAAAGTGCATGGCATCGCACATAGAGCCGCCGTTGCCGCAGCTCAGAATTTTTCCTCCGTATTTAATAGATTCGGCCATTGTGTCGGCGGCCAGCTCAATGGATGCGATGTTTTTCGCATCAGACAGAAACGCAGTAAGCACTTCCTGTGCCTGCGTTAGTTCTGCAAGTATGGTAGTTGATGTCATGTGTTTTTTTACGCGACCTCTGCCTGTTGTTCTTCAGCGAAAGCCTCTTTATAGTTGTTGCTCCTGAACGCCTGGCGCTTTTCGTATAGTGTGGCCTTCAGGTTGTTTATCTTTAATTCTGCACGATACTTTTCATGCTCCAGGTCGGCTACGTAAACGTTGCTCAGCAATACTCTGGCCAGCATCACCACACCGCCTACAGCCACCAGTCCTTTGTAAAGCGTTAGAGCCTCATCTTCTATAGTTGTGTTCAAAATAGCATTTTCATCTATTGCTCCGGCCAGGAGCAGTACCGTGAATATAATATAACAGAACACAAGTACATCAAGTAACGCTTTTAGAGCTTTCATGCTTATTTAGCAATTTAGGTGCAACAACTGTTTTGCTAAAATTAGTAAAAAAATAGTATTAGCAATACTTGTTGTGCTGGTAATTTGCTTCTAAAGCAATAAAGCAACTGCTGCAGTGCAAATTTGGTTTATGCAGTGAGCTGCATCTGCGTCAGCTTTGCGTACAAACCGGAATGCTCCAGTAGCTCGTCGTGCGTACCTCGTTCCACTATTCTGCCCTTCTGCAACACTAATATTTCATCCGCATGCTGAATAGTACTTAACCTATGTGCAATCACAACAGAGGTGCGGTTCTGCATCAGGTTGGTCAGGGCTTCCTGCACCAGCTTCTCTGATTCTGTGTCCAGAGCCGAGGTAGCTTCGTCCAGAATAAGTATAGGCGGATTTTGAAGTATAGCCCTGGCAATACTGAGGCGCTGGCGCTGGCCCCCGGAAAGTTTGCCACCCCGGTCGCCGATCATGGTCTGGTAGCCATTTTCAGCGTTGATGATAAACTCGTGCGCATTGGCTATTCTGGCGGCGGCAATTACTTCTTCTTCCGTGGCATCAGTTTTATTAAAGGCGATGTTATTGAAGATGGTATCGTTGAAAAGTATAGATTCTTGCGTTACCACCCCAATCTGTGCCCGCACCGACTCTATGGTATAATCCCTGATGTCGTGGCCATCTATCAAAATAGCACCACCGGTTGGGTCATAGAAACGCGGCAGCAGGTCGGCTAGCGTGGATTTGCCGCCACCAGATGGGCCTACCAGCGCCACTGTTTTACCTTTCTTGATATGGAAGTTGATATCCTGCAGCACTGGTTTGTTGCCATAGGCAAAGGCCACGTCGCGGAACTCAATCTCGTGTCTGAAAGCCGGCAGCACTTTTGCGTTTGGCTTGTTCACGATCTGTGGTTTTGTGTCAATCACCTGCAGTACGCGGTCGCCGGACACCAGGCCGCGCTGAATATTGCTGAAGGCCGCCGACATGGCTTTAGCCGGCACCAACACCTGCGAGAAAAGTATAATATAGGTGATGAACTCACTTGCCGACAGATCAGACTCTTGGTTGAGCACCAACGTGCCGCCGTATAGCAGCAGCCCCGCCACCACCGACACACCCAAAAACTCCGACAGCGGAGAAGCAAGATCACGCTTATTGGCAATCGAGCGCTGAATGCGGGCATAGCGGCTATTCTGGTCCTGGAACTTGCTAAGTATAAACGGCTCAGCGTTGAAAGCCTTCACCACACGCATGCCGCTCAGGGTCTCATCAATAATAGTAAGTATAAAACTGAGGGAGTTTTGGCCTTCTTTTGCCTTCCGCTTCAGGCGCTTTGAGATACCAGCGATAATGCCGCCTGATATAGGCAAAAGTATGAGCGAAAACAGCGTCAGCTCCACCGACATGTTAAAGAGAAGTATGAAAAAGGCGATGATGGAGATCGGCTCACGTATTACCACCGTCAGTGTGCTCACTACCGAGCTCTCTATCTCTTGAATATCAACGGTCAGGCGCGTCATCAGGTCGCCTTTGCGCTCGTTGCTGAAGTAGCCCAGGTGCAGCTCAGTTACGCGTTTATATACCGTCTGGCGCATGTTGCGTACTACGTGCGCACGCAATGCACCCACAATCCGGAAGGCCAGGTAACGGAACAGGTTTGCCAGAAACACGGAAATAATCACCATGATACAAACAAACAGCAATGCTCCCTCGCGCCCTTCCTGCAGTATAATCTGCCCGAAATGGTAATTGAAAAAGTCTTTAAAGAATTCGATGTCGAGCGCAAACTCCGGCCGGGTGGCAGCCATTGCAACAGCTTCTTCCTGCCCAACCTCCCCAAACAGCACGTTTAGCAGCGGGATGATCAGCGTAAAGTTGAAGAGGCCGAAGATGATGCCCAGGAAAGTATAAATGGTATAAAGCGGCACAAACCGGCTGTAGGGTTTGGCAAACTGAAGTATGCGAAGGTAGGTCTTCATGGTATGGTTGGGGTTGCCGGCCGCTTCTTCTGCACAAGCCTTCTCCGCACTCCGGCAACAGGTGTGGCTGCTACACTTGGCAACCACAGGTCAGTGTTTAAAATGTTTATACTATGGCTGTTAAAGCGTTAGGTGCTCAAGCCGCTGCAAAGATACTTAATAAAAGGTAGAAAGGTAAAAAGGTAGAAAGTTACCCTCCTACCTTTTCAAATTCGTCTATACTTTCATCTTAAAATTCGTGCAGCCTTTGCGCAATATTCCAGCGGAAGGCGAAGGAGGTAAAAGATGTGTTGTAGTCTGGTGCCTCGCCTGCTGCCTCAGCTCGCCGCACAATCTGCTTCAGGTCCAGGAAAACGTTGTGGCGCAGCTGAAAAGTTGCTGATAGGTCTAAGTGTACCTGGTTAGTCTTAACGCCCTGGCCAATCTCGTTTCCGTAGGTAGATACGCGGTCGAGGTAGGAGAGCAGTACGTTGTTGCCATAGTTTAGCGTATCGGTGGCCGTGACCACATCCTGGCCATACTGTGTGGCAATGGCTTTGGCTGTAAGGTGGAGACGCGGTATTGGTTGGTAACGCACAATGCCTATCAGCTCCACTAGGTTAGCCCCGATTGGGTGCGCCAGCGGCTGGCGGTAATGCTGGAAGTTAGAGAATTCATCCTCGTACTGGTAAGTGTACGGCCGAATAGCGTTTACCTCGCCCTGTAGGTCCAGGTTAGCTACACCGAATGCGTCAATATACTTAGCGCCAATCTGGCCACCGAACTTATTGCCCCACCAGCCGTCACCGGACTTCACCTCGTCCAGCACAAACTCATCCAACGCTATTTGGCCGTACAGTTGCACACGGTTCAGGATGTTCCAGCGGAAATCGCCGCCCAGCAACACATTATCTGGGCTGCCGAGGCCGTGCTCTACGCTGCGGTAGAAGATCACCGGGTTCAGGTACTGCAGCTCGAACCGGCCTTTGCCACGCGCAAAAATTACCTGCTCGTATAATCCGAAGTTAAAATTATCGGTGATGTTAACGCCCAGGCGGTGCATGGCCATGTACTTTTTAGGCAAGAGTTCATCTCTGCGGTTAAACTGTGAGATCAGCTCCTGGAAGAGGTTCATGTAGTGCAGCTTCCATACTTTGGTGTTGAGCTTGAAGAAGAAGGCCGGCGGAGCATAGTTGGAGTAAAGCAAGGAGCGGTAACCATCGCCTATAAAATGCCGGTCGTGCCCTAGCTGTACTTCCACGTGCTTGCTCAGGGCGTAGTTCAGGTAGCCGCGTGCGGTTATAAAGTCGTAGCCACCATCTTTAAAGTTCTTCCACATGGTTTCGTGCGGTACTACGCCATCGCGGCGGATGCGGCGGTTTACGTATTCCGGGTAACGTACCTGGTTTTCGCCCACAAAAGCATAGAAGCCGAAGCGTTCGTCTATACTTCCCTCCAGCTGCACACCGCGCGTGTTTACGTAACGCGCGCCATCAGACTCACTATCCAGCCCTAATTCAAAATGAATAACTGGGTTTACGCGCAGCACAAAGTCTTCAGTATCCACATGGTATAAGTCCGATTTGTTGCGGTAAAAGTGCTGGAGGAAAGGCTTGCGGCTTTCGTTTTGGGCCTGGTTAGTGTAGTTCCAGTTGTCGTTGAGCAGGTAAGCCGTGTTAAACTCATCAGCGCGGGAGATGGTGTTGCGGGCGCTAATCTCGGCAAGTTCTGCCACCTCGGCCCGGCCGTAAGGCCGAACGGCTGTATGCATTTCCGGCACCTGGCTGCCAAACTTTATCTGGTAACGGTCCACGAGATGATACGTGTCACGATCATAAGGCATGTATACATCCTGCGCCTGCGCTGCAAAAGCGGCAAGCAAAAGGGCAAAGGCACCAAGTATGCGTTTCATGTATATTGTATTAGTAAGAAAATCAGAATAATAAAATGCGAATGTACTCTTTTTGAAGCTGAAAGTTTAGAAACGAAAGGCTAATTTATACTTTGCCTGAGCTACTGAACGTGCCGTGGCAGCATGCAGATGCTTTTCTTTGGCGGTTCCAAAAAATAAGGTAAAACCGACGAGCGGTTGAAATTTGCCTTCCGTTTTGGAGTGAGCCCTGCACCTTACGTATCTTTAAGCCATCACTTATAATTTGGTAGCTATCATGGAAAACGAAAACGTACACATCCTTACCCAAACACCATCGCTTGCTAACCACTACGTAGCCGAGCTGCGCGATGTGCACGTGCACCGCGACAGCCTGCGTTTCCGGCGAAACCTGGAGCGCTTGGGAGAATTGTTGGCTTACGAGATTTCTAAAACGCTACCATACCAGGAAGTAAACATCACAACGCCGTTGGCCGAAACACGCACGCAACTGCTGGCTGAGCAGCCGGTGCTGGCCACCATACTTCGGGCCGGCCTGCCGCTGTACAACGGCATGCTCAACTACTTCGATAAAGCTTACAGCACCTTTGTAGGCGCTTACCGTGTGGAGGAGGAGAACACGCAGCTGCAGATAAATATGGAGTACCTGGCTTCGGTAAACCTGCACGACAAGATTCTGATTTTGGCAGACCCGATGCTGGCCACGGGCCGATCCTTGGTGAAGTCTTACCAGGGCATGCTGCGCCACGGAAAGCCAAAGCAGGTGCATATTGCCGCAGCCATAGCCGCCCCGGAAGGGCTTGCCTATGTGCAGGAGCAGGTGCCGGAGGCGCATATCTGGCTCGGAGCTGTAGATGATCACCTCAACGACAAATCATACATTGTGCCTGGCCTTGGCGATGCCGGCGACCTTGCTTTTGGCCCGAAAATTTAAGTGCATACGCTGGTTTATTTTTCGCGGGAGTATGGCAGCCTGAGCGGTTGTATAGCAAATGCGCTTGCCCAGCTGGTTTGCGCCTGAAATTGTGCGGTAATTTTTCTGGTGTTGCGTATAAACTACTAATTCAGCTTTAGCTTAATTTTTGAAAGCAATTCTTTAACGTAGTCTACTGTGTTTGTTGAAATACTAAAATACCTTTCGGTATACCTGGCCAGTATGGTGAAGTTTATTGGAGGGCCGCTTACAGGTGTGTCGTTAGGATTGTCTTATTTCGAAACGGTGATGCTAACGGTGGCTGGCATGATGACCAGCGTGATTATCTTCTCAATAATCGGCAGAGCG
The DNA here is from genome assembly GCF_947495565.1 of uncultured Pontibacter sp. Lineage (GTDB taxonomy): Bacteria > Bacteroidota > Bacteroidia > Cytophagales > Hymenobacteraceae > Pontibacter. Next base: position 14,128 of record NZ_CANLZM010000008.1, on the reverse strand, counting down.
TTTGCAAAGTGGTGGTCTGCGCGGCAAAAGGCAAAGAACAAATCAGCTTTCAATAAAAAGAACCGCCGCATTATCAAAATCTGGAGAAGCTTTGGAGTGGTAGGCGTGGCCTTTTTAACGCCCGTTATTTTTACGCCTATTTTAGGTACGGTGGTAGCGGCGTTGTTTGGGGCATCGCGCAAGCAGATATTTATACATATGCTGTGGAGCTCTATAGTATGGAGTGCCGTGCTGAACCTGATGGTATTTGAGTTTGGCCACCTTGCCGCGCGGTTTTTCTGATCAGCCTTATAAAAGTATAACAGTTAAAACAGCAGCGGCCTGAAGTTTAAACTTCAGGCCGCTGCTGTTTTATTTCTTTCTGCTTCCTTTTTTCTTGGTCTTCTGCCAAACCGAGTTCTTCGGGTCGCCTTTCTTTTTGCCTTTGTCGAAGTTAGACTTGTGGCGGCCTTTCTTCTCATGGAAAGCGCCTTTAAAGTCGGGATCGTCGCGGCGCTTTTGGCGGTCTATCTCACGGGCCATTTCCTGCTGCTCCTCAAAAGGGGTTTTAAACACTTTCACCGTTTCGGGCATCGGCTCCTGCGGAATTTTCATGCGGATGATCTTTTCGACCTTCTGCACATGGTACATCTCAGCTTCAGTGGCGAAGGTGATGGCTGCCCCGGCCTGTTCGGCGCGTCCTGTGCGGCCAATGCGGTGCACGTAATCCTCGTAAATCAGCGGCACGTCAAAGTTAATCACATGGCTTACCATGGTTACGTCGATGCCACGGGCTGCCACATCAGTAGCCACCAGGAAACGCACCTCGCCGCCCTTAAAGGCCTCCATGGAGTTGATGCGGGTGTTCTGGCCTTTGTTGCCATGTATGGCGCGCACCTCGCCGTAGTTGCGGTGCTCCAGAAACTTAGACACGCTCTCGGCGTTCTTCTTGCTGCGCGTAAAGATGATGACCCGGTTAAGCGTTTCCGCATCCTGAATCAGGTGCTCCAGCAGCTCAATCTTGGTACGCAGGTTTGGCACCTTGTATAGCACCTGGCTCACGGTTTCAACGGGCGTGGCTTGCGGGGTAATTTCAACTCTGGTCGGGAACTCAAGGAATTCCTCAGAAAGCTCCACCACTTTATCCGGCATCGTGGCCGAAAACAGCAGGTTCTGGCGCTTGCGCGGAATTACCTCCAGCAACCTCCGGATCTGCGGCATAAAGCCCATGTCCATCATCTTGTCGGCCTCATCCAGAATCAGCGTTTTCAGGTCTTTCAATACAAGGTCGCCTTTCAGATAGAGCTCTATCAGGCGCTTGGGCGTGGCTACCAGTATATCAATGCCTTTGCTGATGGCTTCGATCTGGGTTTTTGGGCCGAGGCCGCCGTATATGGCCAGGTGGCGGATATCGGTATACTTGGCCAGTAGCGTAATATTCTCCTCAATCTGCATCACCAGCTCGCGGGTTGGCGCAATGATGAGCGCGCGCGGGTGCTGGCCCTGCGCATACTTAACCTTCATGAGCAGCGGCAGCAGAAAAGCGGCAGTTTTACCCGTGCCTGTCTGGGCAATGCCTAGTATATCGTGGCCTGCCGAAATCAGCGGGATAGCCTGTAGCTGTATCGGCGTCGGTTTTTCGTAACCGGCATCTTCAATGGCGTTCAGCAGCTGCTTGTTCAGCTTAAAATCCTCAAAGGTGCTTATCTCTTTCTCTGCTTCTTCGGCCATGGTGTTCAAATTTATACTTCGTGTTGATGCACAAAGGTACGGGAAAAAAGGTTAACACAGTTTGCTGCAGCTTTGCCTAAGCTCTGAAGTATGGTACAACCTGTACTATAATTGAGTATATTGATGCTGCTATACTTTATCTACTCTATATGAAAACAAAACTTATACTCTGTTCTATCTGCACTTTTATGTGTATACATTTTGCAACGGCACAAAAGCTTTCCTTCGGACCTACCTTTGGGTTGATAAACCAAGGTGATGCTGGCAGGGTGTTGTTGGATTCGGTTCAGGTGGAGTTGGGCGGCGGCGGAGACCTTGGCGGCTACTTTGGCGGATATGTTTCCTATACTATAAACAGGGCGTTCAGCATCTCATCAGGTATAAACTATTATGATGATGGTCTTAGTTACATTGTTTACAACACCAGAACAGATTGTCAGTTCTGCCCGATCACGAAAGGCGGAACGGTAGGACATGCTTCGCTGGAGATTCCCCTGCTTCTGGAGTTCAACATCCCCTTAACCGAAGGGAGATTTTTTGTTATGGCAGGCCTATCGCCAAGTATAAGGCTGCAGCGGAAAGGATCTCCGTACTATTTCCATAAAGATGCAGGGCAAGGCGTATCGGACGTGCTGCCTGCCATGCGCACGGCTGTAAAACCTGTGGTGTGGGATACTTCTGTTGGTGCCGGTTTTAATGTATGGCGGCTCAGGCTGGAGGCAAGGTATCAGGCAAATCTAACACGCTCGGCCACCAACGCGGTTAAGGTATGGGGCAAAAGCTATGATTTTATGTCGAGCCGCGCCAACATGCGTTTTGGGATAAGCTACAATCTAAACTGGAAAGGGCAAGAGTAAGTACAACTAAATCTTTACCCTTTCGAGCACTTCACGTATCTTAGCCGATATAATGGTTACCAGAGAGCATATCTATAGATGAAATCCATCCTCATAAAAAACGCACAACTCGTAAACGAAGGAAGTATAACCACCGCCGATGTGCTGGTGCAAAACGGCCGCATTGCGCAGATTGGCCAAAGTATAGCCTCCAAGGCCGACGAAACCATTGATGCCACCGGGCTGCATTTACTGCCGGGCGTAATCGATGACCAGGTGCATTTCCGGGAGCCGGGGCTTACCCAAAAAGCCAACATCGAAACAGAGGCAAGAGCGGCTGTGGCCGGCGGAACCACCTCGTTTATGGAGATGCCAAACACCGTGCCTAACGCTACCACGCAGGAACTGCTGGAAGACAAGTATAAAATCGCGGCTGAAACCTCGTTGGCAAACTACTCCTTTTACATGGGCGCCACTAACGATAACCTGGCCGAGGTGATGCTTACTAACCCTAACACGGTTTGTGGCATCAAAATTTTTATGGGCTCCTCTACGGGCAACATGCTGGTGGATAATGAGCAGACGCTGGAAGAGATTTTCTCCAAAGCCAAACTGCCAATTGCCGTGCATTGCGAGGACGAGCAAACCATCCGTGATAACATGGCGCTGTATGAGCAGAAGTATGGCGAGGACATTCCGATAAAATGCCACCCGGAAATCCGCAACGAGGCGGCTTGTTTTAAATCGAGTTACCTGGCCGTGAAATTGGCCGAGAAGCACAACACGCGCCTGCACATCCTGCACATCTCCACGGAAGAAGAGCTGAAGCTGTTTAGAAACGATATTCCGTTGGAGCAAAAGCGCATTACCGCCGAAATTTGCGTGCACCACCTGTGGTTTGATAAGGACGATTACGATACGTTTGGCACGCAGATTAAATGCAACCCGGCCATAAAGGAGCATCGGCACAAAGAAGGCTTACTAAAAGGTTTGCTGGAAGATAAACTGGATGTAATTGCCACCGACCACGCCCCGCATACCTGGGGCGAGAAGCAGAACAAGTATAAAAAAGCGCCGTCAGGGGTGCCGCTGGTGCAGCACTCGCTGCAGATGATGCTGGAATTTGTGAAGCAGGGCAAACTGACGCTGGAGAAAATGGTGGAGAAAATGGCGCATGCCCCGGCCATACTTTTCAACGTGCGCGAGCGTGGCTACATCCGCGAGGGTTACTGGGCCGATTTGGTTTTGGTGGACTTGAACAAGCCGTATACTGTTACCAAAGAGAATACATACTATAAGTGTAACTGGTCGCCGTTCGAGGGCCATACCTTTAGTGCAAGTATAATCCATACCATCGTGTCAGGGCACCACGCCTTTGCCAACGGCGCCTTTGATGAAAGCAAGAAAGGCGAGAGGATGCTGTTCGACAGGTAAGTATGGAGCTGGAAAAATTCAAAGAGCTGCACGCCCGCTTTTTCGGGAAAGAACTGCCGCAGGAGGTGCTGGATTCGGAAGAGTATGAGGCCTACATCGATGCCATCCACGAAGATGAGGGGTGCTATAACTGGGCTACCGCAGAAAAGCTAAATGCCCAGGGCTTTGCCTACGAGAGCTACTGCTGCCTGATGCTGGCCGATAAGGTATTCCAAAGTATAGATGAGGAAGGCGAAACCAAGTATAACGACCCGGAGGTGATCATCAACAAATGGGACGAAGGCCTGTACGGCATACCCGTGCATGATGGCAGCGCATCCATGGTGGTGATTAACTATTGCCCCTGGTGCGGCGCCAGGTTAGCCAAATAAGCAGAAGCAGATAGATTGGACTGTTATATTTTAGAAAAATATATTTCTGATTTATAGTTTGTTATAAGTTTAAGTTGATTTTTAAGACGAAAAATGAGCCATAGGTGTTGTATTATGTGAAATGCTGCTTATATTTGCACTCTCAATTGAGACACGGTGGTTGTAGCTCAGTAGGTTAGAGCACCAGATTGTGATTCTGGGGGTCGTGGGTTCGAGCCCCATCTTCCACCCCAAGCCCTTGAAGCGAACCTTCAAGGGCTTTTTTTATTTATATTTGCTGAGATTAAATGGAGGTATGCCTTTTAGTTTCTTTTAAACAAGGAGCTATACTTACAAGTGGTGCCCCATTCTTAATTTTTAATTCATAATTCGTAATTGATAAAATATGAGCTTAACAGTAGTTGGTTCGATGGCGTTTGACGCGCTGGAGACACCCTTCGGAAAAACAGATAAGATCGTAGGTGGCGCGGCGACCTATATTTCGTTGTCGGCCTCTTATTTTGTGAAGCCGGTAAACGTGGTATCGGTAGTGGGTGGCGATTTTGACCAGGACCACATTAGCCTGATGCACGATCGCAACATCAGCACCGAAGGCGTGCAGGTGAAGGAGAACGAGAAATCATTCTTCTGGTCTGGCCGCTATTTTAACGACATGAACAGCCGCGAAACGCTGGCCACAGAGCTAAACGTGCTCGGCGACTTCGACCCGATCATCCCGGAGAGCTACCAGGGCTGCGAGTTCCTGATGTTGGGCAACCTGGCCCCACAAGTGCAGCGCACGGTAATTGAGCGCCTGAACAACCGCCCGAAACTGGTGGTGATGGATACCATGAACTTCTGGATGGACATTGCCCTGGAAGACCTGACGCAAACGCTGAAACTGGTGGATGTGCTGTCGATCAACGATGAAGAAGCGCGCCAGCTGAGCGGCGAGTATTCGCTGGTGAAGGCTGCCAAGAAGATTATGGCGATGGGCCCGAAATTCCTGATCATCAAAAAAGGGGAGCACGGTGCCCTGCTGTTTGGCGAGGATAAAGTTTTCTTTGCACCAGCCTTGCCGCTGGAAGAAGTGTTTGACCCAACCGGAGCCGGCGATACCTTTGCCGGTGGCTTTATAGGTTACCTGGCCAGCTGCAACAACATCAGCTTCGAGAGCATGAAGCGCGCCGTGATCCACGGTTCTGCCATGGCATCGTTCTGCGTAGAGAAATTCGGTACCGAGCGTCTGAAAAACCTGACGCAGGAAGAGATTGACGCGCGTGTGCAGGAGTTCGTGAACCTGGTTGCCTTCGATACCGTGCTACAGTAGTAGCAGCTAAAGTATAACATATGAAAAGGGAGGCTTCGGCTTCCCTTTTTTGTTGCCGGATATAGTGCAATTTAAATGCTTCCGATATGCTTGCTGAGAGCTTCCAGAGTATGAGGTGCAGCAACTAAGTGCAACAAAATAGGGGCAAACGGGGTAAACTATACTATACACTGTAAAGAAATCAAGCTATGAGCATAAAGAATGAGAACAAAAAGAATTTGGATGAGCTAAAGAAAAACAATCCAAATCAGCAAGATCCGAATAAGCCAATGGGTAATATTGATGATAACCCAGTGCGCAACAAATTAAACGATGACGCGACTAAAGTGCAAAACCCAAACCGCAACCTGGCAAAGGGCGGTAACAACACGCCAAACAATAAGTAGTAAGGCGTTCTACACAAAATAAGCTATGAAAACTGTAAAAAAGGGAAGCCCTATTAATAGGGCTTCCCTTTTTTTTGTCTGGTTTGTACCGCTTAGCGGCTTCTGTTATCTTTAGCAGCCTTAAAACTAAACATGCGCAAAACAGACATTTGTATACTTGGAGCCGGCCCGGCCGGAGCTACTGCCGCCCTTCATCTCGCCAATAAAGGCATTCCGTCCCTCCTGTTAGATAAAGCTGCTTTTCCGCGAGATAAAATTTGCGGAGACGCGCTGAGCGGCAAAGTGGTAAACGAGCTGCGCCGCATTTCGCCGGAGTTGCCCGAATTGCTGGGGCAGCAGCAGGAGGCGCTGCCATCGTGGGGCATTCATTTTATATCGCCGGGTGGGCACAAGCTGAGCGTGCCGTTTAAGTATGACTATGCGCCGGAGCAGGATGCACCAGCCGGTTATATCTCCAAGCGTGTTGATTTCGATAATTTTTTGGTGGAGCAGGTGCGGCAGCGACCGGAGATTGAATTTCAGGAAAATATAGATGTGGCAAAGTATGAGCAGGCGCCTGAGGGCGGGTTTATACTTTCGGATAAGCAGGGGCAGCCGCTGCTGCAGGCAAAGTTGCTGCTGGTAGCTAACGGAGCGCAGTCGGGGTTTACAAGGCATGTGGCCGGCCTGCAGCAGGAGCCGGAGCATTACTGCGCAGGGCTGCGGGCATACTATAAAGGTGTGGAAGGTATGGATGCCGATGGCTTCATAGAGCTCCATTTCTTCAAAGATTTCCTGCCAGGCTACTTCTGGATATTTCCGCTGCCCAACGGACAGGCCAACGTAGGCGTGGGCATGCTGAGCAGTGCCGTGAGCCGTAAAAAAGTAAACCTGAAAAAGGAGATGCAGCAAATGATAGCATCGCACCCTGAGCTGCAAAAGCGCTTTGCCAAGGCAGAGCTGGTAGATAGTATAAAAGGGTACGGCTTGCCTTTAGGATCAAAAAAGCGGAGCATCTCCGGAGAGAGTTATATGCTTTTAGGCGATGCCGGTGCCTTGATCGACCCTTTTACCGGTGAAGGCATCAGCAATGCCATGATCAGCGGGCGCTGGGCCGCCGAGCAAGCCGCAAAAAGTATAGCAGCGCAAAATTTTTCGGCTGCTTATCTGCAAGGGTATGACAAAGCCGTGTACAACCGCCTCTGGAAAGAACTGAAGCTGAGCCGGCAGATGCAAAAGCTTCTCCATTACCCTTGGCTTTTCGACAAAGTAGCCAGCAAAGCTTCCAGAAACCAGGCTCTAGCCGAAACCATCTCCTGCATGTTTAATGACCTGGACCTGCGCAAGCGCCTCCGGCAGCCCTCATTTTACGCCAAGCTGTTGTTTAACTAAAGGATAAGCTTTTTAGCTGGCGCGAGCGCCCTCGCTCGTAACTGGCTATTGGTGGGCCTCCGGCCCAGTTGAGTTACAAACTCAACATCATATTAAGACACGAGTTGAAAACTAGCGCCAGCCGAGGAGGCCGGAGGCATCAATAGGAAAAGCAGTGGCTAAAACTCCTGCTTCAGCCACAGTTTAAAGTTTGTTTTCTCTTCCTCGCTGGCATCCTGGCACTTCTGCACGGTGCATTTACTATAAAAGTTTTTGCCGTTCTGCTCTAACCTTACCACACGCAGCTGTTTCTCCCGGAACAACGCCAGCTCCACCTCCTGCGGCTCCAACGCCAGCAGCTGTTGCAGGTTGTGTTCCAGCTTTCGTCCGTTCAGGGCTATAAGCTCATCATCTATACTTAGCAGTTCGCTTGCCGGAGAGCCGGGAGCAATAGCAGTTACTTTTATACTTCCTTCAGAGGAAATCTTAAAACCATACTTGCTTTCATAGATAAGCGGGTTCTGGTTCTCGATTAAGGAGCAGCCCACATAATGCAGCGCCTCGTCCAGTGCAGGTTCAATGTTCTCAGTGCCGTTAATATACTTGGCAAAGTATGCTTCAAACGACTGCCCGGCCACCTCATTCACCAGCTGAGCATAATCCTGCGCGGTATAGCCAATGTTCTTTTTGCCAAAACGCTCCCACAGCTGCCGCATCACCGCATCCATACTTGCCTTGTTGCCCGTAGCTTTGCGCAGCTGCAGGTCCAGGAGCAGGGCAGTGAGGGCGCCTTTTATATAGATAGATACTTTACGGTCGGGGATGCCCGGCTTGTAGCCATCCAGCCACAGGTCGAAAGATGAATCGGCGACGGAGAGGTTATGGCGGCTGTAGTCTGCAAAATAGCGCTGCAAGCTGGTGTTAAGCTCCTCAAAGTATGCCTCGGCAGTAAAGAAGCCGCTCCGCGCCAGCATATAATCGCCGTAGTAGGTCGTGATGCCCTCGGCCACGTAACCGGTTCTAAAGTAGTTCTCCTGCGCAAAATTGTAAGGCAGCATTTCCTTTGGCCTGATTTTCTTAATATTCCAGGTATGGAAAAGCTCATGAGAGCTCACACCCACAAATTCTTTGTACACACTGGGTGTCATCAGCAGCTCACCTGGCCCAAGCGTTATAACAGTAGAATGGCTATGCTCCACGCCATGATAAAAGCGGTAAGGCAGTATCTCGTTCAGGTAATGGTACTCCTGCACCGGAAAATCACCGAACACCTCCAGCTGCTCCTGTGTGAAACCTTTAAAATCATGCTTCAGCTTTTCCCAATCCGGTTGGCAGTCTCCCTGAATCCAGATGTGAAACGTGTTACCTGCCACTTCAAAGCTTTGCCGCTTCAGGTTTCCGCTGGCAATAAATGGGCTATCTGCCAGTTCATCAAAACTTGCGGCCGCTAATGTATGCTTCTCCGCCTCCGGCAAGCCACAGGCAATCTGCCACTCCTCCGGCAGTTGCAGTGCAAGCTGGCAAGGCTCCTGCTCGCGTCCTTCTACCGCCATCAGGCAGTTTATCGGGTTTAGGTACAGTTGCTGCTCATCCAGCCAGGAGCCGCCTGCATCCATTTGGCGGGCAAAAAAGCTGTAGCTAATCTCAATCTCATTTGCGCTGCCAGCCTGCACCTTCCAGCGGTCTTTGGTTGTTTTCTCTATGGCTATACTTTCTCCGTTAGCAGTGGCCGTAGCAGCCTGCAGCTTCTGCGCAAAATGCTGTAGCTCATACCTGCCGGGGCGCCAGGCGGGCAGTTGCAAGTATAACTCCTGCTGCTGGTTGTTTTTTACAGTGATTTTAATGTCAACAAAATGCGTGAGCGGGTTTTGATAGGAGAGGTGGTAATGTATCATGGTTGCTTATACGGATGAATCAGATTATACTTTGGAGTAGTTGAAAGTGATACAAGTATAAGTATGGAAGCTGGAAAAACAAGTATGCAACGACGGGGCCAAACACCCCTAACCCCTCCTTGTCAAAGGAGGGGTTAGGGGTGGCTATCAAAAATGATCCCAGTCTTTGGGTTGAGCGCCTTGTGAGATTCCGGTGCCCGTAAGGGCATTGCGACCGAAGGGTAGCAAAGGAAGGGAACACAGCGCGATGCCCGAAGACGAGCCCTCCCGGGCTTGAGGGGGCCAAGGCCAGAAATGAAACGAGCCGCTTGTAAGACTGAGGATAAAAGACTGTTAGAAAGAATAGCCTGTGTCAAGTTGCAGGAAACAGCAGTTATAGGCACAAGCGGATGCTTGCGCCAGAAAAGCAGCTAGCAAGTATAGCCGCAATCAGCAAAAGCCGCAACATCATACTTCATCAACACTATTCTAACAGCAGTATCTCACCCTCTCAACATCTTTTTACAAAAAATCTGAAGCAGACTTTGCTATTCTACAAAGGTTTACTAATTTTGCAGGCCATAATAAAACCATTGGCAGACGATGAAAAGAACATTCCAGCCTTCTCAGAGAAAAAGAAGAAATAAGCACGGTTTCAGATCTAGAATGGAAACCGCTAACGGTAGAAGAGTATTGGCCAGCAGAAGAGCCAAAGGCAGAAAGAGACTTACGGTTTCTAGCGAGAAAAGACATAAGGCAGCTTAATTCCTTTTAAAGGAATAGGCTTTGCGTTTTATAGCCGCTAATGGATTCAGGAGCAGCTAACGAGCAGCAAGCCGACCAGCCTAACAGTTATACCTTTTCAAAAGAAGAACACTTGTGCAGTAAGCGGCTTATTTCGCTGCTTTTCTCCAAGGGTTCTTCTTTTAATTTGTATCCGCTGCGGTTTGTATATTACACGCCGCAAGACCTGCCGCCTGGCCAAAACCAGGTGCTCGTTTCCGTTTCTAAGCGCTATTTTAAGCGTGCTGTAGACCGTAACCACCTGAAGAGGCAAATGCGGGAGGCATATCGGCTTAACAAGCACATCCTGTTGCAGCACCCGGACCAGGCGCCACGCCTGCTGGGTATCCTGTATATTGGCAAGGAAAAAAAATCCTTCCAATCTATTCAAAAAAAACTAATTTCAGGTTTGGAGCGTTGTCTAAATAAATAGACTTACCCGCTCCCTTAAGCCTGATATTATGTACAAGAAATCTATAGCTGGCCTTTTTATCGGCGTTTTCGCCCTCGGCCTCTTTTCCTTTAAAACAGATTCTGAGAGATACTTTGAGATAGCCAAAAACCTGGATGTTTTTGCCACGCTATTTAAAGAAGTAAACACTTATTACGTGGATGATGTGCCTCCCGCACAAATGATGCGCTCCGGCATCGATGCCATGCTTAAGTCATTAGACCCCTACACCAATTATATTCCCGAAGACGATATTGAGGATTTCCGTACGATGACCACTGGCCAGTACGGCGGTATTGGTGCTATTATCGGCAGCCGCGATGGCAAGGTGGTAGTGCAGATGCCTTACGAGAACTCCCCGGCGCATAAAGCAGGGCTCTCTATCGGCGACGAAATCCTGAAAGTGAACGGCGTTGATGTCAGAAACAAATCAACCGAAGAGGTAAGTAAGCTGCTAAAAGGCCAGGCCAATACTTCTATAAAGCTGGAAGTGCGCAGCTACGGGCAAACGAAGTCCAGAAACCTGGAGCTGATGCGCGAAAACATTATGGTGGACAACGTGCCATATTACGGCATGCTGAACAACGAAATCGGCTATCTGCAGCTATCGGGCTTTACTGTGGATGCAGGCAAAGAGGTGAAGACAGCGGTGCAGAAGCTAAAAGAAATGGGCGCTAAGAAAATTGTGTTTGATCTGCGCGATAACCCAGGCGGCTTATTGCACGAGGCTGTGAATATCTCTAACGTGTTTGTTGAGAAAGGGCGCGATATTGTAAGCACCAAAGGAAAAGTAGAGGAGTGGAACAAAACGTACAAAGCACTGGACGAGCCCCTGGACCTGGATATGCCGTTGGTTATACTTACCAGCTCGCGCAGCGCCTCGGCTTCTGAAATTGTGGCCGGTGTAATGCAGGATTATGACCGCGCTGTGCTGGTAGGAGAGCGTACCTTTGGGAAAGGGCTGGTGCAGGTAACACGGCCTTTGTCTTACAATTCCCAGCTAAAAGTTACAACGGCTAAATATTACATACCGAGCGGCCGTTGCATCCAAGCCATCGATTATGCGCACCGCAACGAAGACGGCAGCGTGGCCGCTATTCCAGATTCGCTTCGAGCCGCATTTAAAACAGCATCAGGTAGAGTAGTATACGACGGCGGCGGCGTTAGCCCGGATGTGGAAGTGGAGCAACCGAATTACTCTGAGATCATTAAAACAATTGCTGGCAAGGGCTACTTCTTCGATTATGCCAACAAGTATAAAGTGGAGCATCCAAACATCCCTTCGGCCAAAGAGTTTAAGCTGACAGATGCCGAGTACAAGAAGTTTGTCGCTTACCTGGACAATAAAGACCTGTCTTATACCACAGCCATAGAAAGTGAGCTGGAAGATGTGGCTTCAAAAGCTAAAGAGGGCAAACACTACAATGATATACAGGCAGAGCTTGATGCCATCAGAAAGAAAGTGTCGCACAACAAGTCTAACGACCTGACACGTTTCCGTACTGAAATTCAGGAGATGCTGGAGGCGGAGATAGCTTCGCGCTATTACTTGCAGAAAGGATATATAGAGTCTTCCTTTGATGATGACCCGGATATTTTGGCAGCCGTACAGGTGCTGAACGATCCGGCAAAGTATAAAGCATACCTGAAGGCTAACTAAGAGTATAAAGAACATAAGCAGGGGAGGGAGGCGCAGTAGTGCTTCCCTCTTTTACTTTAGAAGAACCATACTTTTGGAGGCCTCGCCTACTTGGCGTAATTTTGCAAGCATCTTTAAACTATAACCATACTTGCCCATGCCGCTGTTGCTCGCGCTCGAAACTTCTACCACCGTCTGTTCTGTCGCACTGTATAAAGATCAGCAGTTGCTGGGGGCATCAGAATTGCAGATCGAGAAATCACATTCGTCTCATATTACTGTGATGGTGTCGCAATTGGTAGAGAACTGCGGGGCTACGCTGCAGGATTTAAGTGCAGTGGCAGTGTCTGGCGGGCCAGGTTCTTACACAGGGCTGCGCATCGGCACGTCCACGGCCAAAGGGTTGTGCTACTCACTTGATATCCCGCTGCTGGAGGTCTCAACCTTATATGGATTGGCGGCCCAGGTTATCGCCATGACGCCAAACCCGGAGCGTTACCTGTTCTGCCCGATGCTGGATGCCCGCCGTATGGAAGTATATACCTGCCTGCTCACCCACGAGCTGCAGGAGGTGGAGCCGATAGCACCGGTGGTGCTGGAGGAGCATACTTTTGAATATAGACTGAAGGAGCAGCCGATCATCTTCTTCGGAAGCGGAGCCGCCAAGTATAAAAGTATGGTGAACACAGTGGCCAATGCGTTATTTATAGATGGCGTGCTGCCAAACGCTAAAACCATAGGTGCACTGGCGCTGCCAAAGTATGAGCAGCAGGCCTTTGAAGACGTAGCATATTATGAACCCTTCTACCTGAAGGATGTTTATATAACAAGCCCGAGTAAAGGAGCAAAGTAAAAGGAGTTAAAATCATGTCAGAAGAAATAGTAAACCGAGTGGCGCAAAGTGCGCTGGTAACTTTAAACCTGGAACTGCTGCTGCATCCGGGCGAGCGAGTAATATATGATATAAAGGACAACCTGTTTCAGGGGCTGATCCTGCGTGAGAAAGATTTCCGCGCCTTTGTTAAGGAGCACGACTGGTCGCAGTATGAAGGCAAGAACATTGCGATTACTTGCTCAGTAGATGCAATTGTGCCAACCTGGGCTTATATGCTGCTGGCGTCTAAACTGCAGAACCATGCCCACTACTATGTGTTTGGCGATTTGGAGGCACTGGAGCAGGCGTTAATGCAAGAAGCCATAGCTAAAGTTGATATGGAAGAATATAGAGATGCCAAGGTTGTAGTAAAAGGTTGCGGAAGTATACCAGTGCCTACATATGCCTATGTTGAGGTAATGCGAAAGCTATTGCCAGTGGCAGCAAGTATAATGTATGGAGAACCTTGCAGTACAGTACCACTCTATAAAAAGCCCAAGAACGGATAATTAGGCTACTTAAAGATTAAAAGGGGAGAAGGAAGTATCCTTTCTACTCCCCTTTTGCATTAGCTAGTAATGGTAACAAGATTAAGTATTGAGTAGTTGATAAATATTTTATTTGAAAATCAGGTGCTTACCTGTTTCGATTAAGTTTTTTTGGGTGGTGGTGTTGCGGGGGCGGGATTTTTGCCTACTTTTGCATCCCGGTTCAGCAGGGACGGGGCAGCGAGGGGGGTACGGTAACACGGGCCGCCCGCGGAAAAAAAGAGGAAAAAAAGTTGCTGGGATGAGGGAAAGATTGCTTACCTTTGCAGCCGCTTCCTTCAGAGAAGCCTCGGCCGGCAGGGCCGGAAAAAAAAGATGAAAAAAAGTTGCGCTGGTTCGGGAAATGTTCCTTACCTTTGCAGCCCGCCCCGGGGGAAGCCCGGGAACGGAAAGAGAGAAAAAAAAGTTGCGAAAAAGTTTGGAAGTTGAGATTGACTTTCGGACCTTTGCACCCCGCCAAGGAGCGAACGGCTCGGGAGGGAAAGGGAGACACTGAGAGGTGGCAAGCGAGGAGAGTAGCTCCTCGGAAAGTTCTTTGAGAGATTGCTTGAGACAGAAAAGAA
>NZ_CANLZM010000007.1 GCF_947495565.1 uncultured Pontibacter sp. | reverse complement strand
AAAACATCGCTAAATTAGACCTAGGACCTGAAGAGTTAGGCTTCACAATGGCCTGAGAAATAAACGTTAGTCAGGAATCAGATATTAATGGCATTGGACCTTGAAAGTTATTTTCCTCCCAATTAACCATATCATTCAGATATTGATCATATTGTTTTTGGTACTCATCCGCATCGATATTATTATCAGTCCGATAAGAAGTATAGCGCTCATTAAAGTTGTTGAGCCGGGTAAATCCTATGCCGAAAGTTACACCGCGCCAGTCGCTTGCTTCGCTGTCGCCTCTCCTGTTAGAAATAACCACACCCAACTGCGGAAATACAAAATTGCTGTTGCTGCTCGTGTTGCGCTCTCCAAGTATAGAAGTATTATTGTTTACGGTTTGGATACCTGGTGTAATGGTAAATTCTGATCGGCGGAACATACCCAAACCAGCCGGGTTACCGGAAAGGCTGGAAATATCTGCTCCGAGCGCTGTTTGTGCACCGCCCATGCCTTGTATACGCGCAGTACCCGATACGCCCAACTGAGAGTAACGCAGTGCGTCTACCTCCGTTTGGGCAAAAGCAGTACCGCCCCAGCCCAGCAAAAGCGCCAGGCTGGCCAATAGTGTCTTCTTCATCTGTTATATAGTTTTTATACTATGGGTCTAATTATTTCCTCGTGTAGGGCGTCCGCTGCTGCCTGATGATGATGAACTGCTGTTGTTTGATGGGCTTGGGCTCGGTGAGCTGCTTGGGCGGCTCTCAAACGTGCGGCTCGGTCTGCTCTCAATGGTACGGGTTGGCTGGCTTCGCTCTATGGTACGGCTAGGCTGGCGCTCAATAGTACGGGTACGTACCTCACGGCGCTGCTGCGGCTGCTCCGACGAGCGGCTTGGCGTATACTCACGTGTTCTGCGGCTGCTGCGGCTTGGTACTGGCTGCGCATTCTGCTCCTGCGGCTGTACTGAAGTGCTGCGGCTGGAGCGGCTTGGCCTTGCCGGAAGCTCCTGCTTGGTGCCGTCGGCTGGCGCCACCGTGCTGCGGCTGCTGCGCGACTGTCTGCCTACGCTTTGCTGCTGTCCGGTGCTCTCGGTTCGGATGGTGCCATCTCTGGATGGTCTACCGGCAGCGGAGTTGCCAACCACCTGCGTGTTGCGGCTGTCGCGCGGGCCGTACTGCACGCTGCTCGCCTTCCCGATTACTACTGGCCTGTCGTTGTACCAGCCATACGGGTTGTGCGCGTAATAGCTGTTATGCAAGCCCCTGTAATAGCCGTTGTAGAAACCGTGCCCATAGCTGCCTGGCCACCAATTGCTGTAGCCACGATACGGTGAGCCATAGAAGCCTCCGCCCCATCCATAGTTAAAGCTGATGCTCACGCCGGTTCTGAAACGGGCATTGCTCCAGAAAGGGTCATAGTAAAACGGGTCGTGGTAAAACGGATCATAGAATGGGTCATAGAACGCATAGCTTGCGCGGCGCGGTACGTAAGACGATCCCCAGTATGGGTCTACATAAGAATAGTCAGGGCGGTACCAGTTATCGCGTGCGTCATAAGTGCGCCCGTCGTAGTATTCATCGCCGTTATAGTTTTGGGTTATGTTGCTCTCGGAGTATTCCGGATTCAGCACCTCGCCTTCGGCAAGCGCTACTTCTTCGCTGCGGCTGTCATACTGCTGATAAGCTTGCGTTGGCTGCTGCTGCTGCGGTGCCGGCTCCACGTATACCGTCTGGTCTGAAGAGCTGTAATACATATCGTCGTACTCCGACGACTGCATAGCAACAGGGCTGCTACAGCCTACAGCCAGCAGGGCAAGTGCGGGGGCTAAGGTAAACAAAGTATATTTTTTCATGGCCTTCTGCTGATGTTCTGTGGGTATTAACTTCTTCTATATCAAAGATAAGCACAATTGGGGCAAAACCTTATCTATAGTTTATAATATTAACGTAATTTTGGAACGGAATGATGTCCGTGTACTACACTTGATTTAGTAACAAAATTTGTTCCAAAAGGATTTTAAATTAGATATTAAAGATAAATAAAAGCAAGATGAGCAAAGGGTTACCTAAAAGAAGCGATGACTACTCGCTGTGGTATAACGAGCTGGTGAAGAAAGCAGGCTTGGCTGAGAACTCGGCTGTGCGCGGCTGCATGGTAATTAAGCCATACGGATACGCCATTTGGGAGAAAATGCAGCGCGTGCTGGATGACATGTTCAAGGCCACAGGCCACGAAAACGCATACTTCCCGCTGTTTGTACCAAAGAGCTTGTTTGAGGCAGAGGAGCAGAACGCCGAGGGCTTTGCCAAGGAGTGCGCCGTGGTAACCCACTACCGCCTGCAGGCTGACCCGGATAAGGCAGGCAAACTGCGCGTGGACCCTAACGCCAAGCTGGAGGAAGAACTGATTGTGCGCCCAACTTCTGAGGCCGTGATCTGGAACACCTACAAAAACTGGATACAGAGTTACCGCGACCTGCCCCTGCTGATAAACCAGTGGGCCAACGTGGTGCGCTGGGAGATGCGTACGCGCCTGTTCCTGCGCACAGCCGAGTTCCTGTGGCAGGAAGGCCACACGGCCCATGCTACCGCTGAAGAGGCTATTGCCGAAACAGAGCAGATGCTGGAGGTTTACGCCACTTTTGCTGAACAATACCTTGCCCTGCCAGTGGTTCGCGGTGTTAAAACACCAAACGAACGTTTTGCGGGTGCCCTAGACACTTACTGTATTGAAGGTTTGATGCAGGACGGAAAGGCACTGCAGGCGGGCACGTCGCACTTCCTGGGCCAGAACTTTGCCAAGGCGTTTGATGTAAAGTATGCCACTAAAGATGGTGGACTGGAGCACGTATGGGGCACTTCGTGGGGTGTGAGCACACGCCTGATGGGTGCGCTGGTTATGGCCCACTCTGATGACGAAGGACTGGTGCTTCCGCCAAAGTTGGCTCCTATCCAGGTGGTAATCGTTCCGATTTACAAAGGCGAAGAGCAACTGGCGCAGATCACTGAGAAAGTAAACCAACTGAAGCGCGAGCTGCTGGCCAAAGGCATCAGCGTGAAATTTGATAACCGCGACACCGAGCGCCCTGGCTTTAAATTTGCCGAGTGGGAGCTGAAAGGTGTGCCGGTGCGCATTGCCATTGGTGCCCGCGACCTGGAGAACGGTACCGCCGAAGTAGCCCGCCGCGACACCAAGGAGAAGAGCACGCAGCAATTCGCCACGCTGGCAGACTATATCCCGGCCCTGCTCGATGAGATCCAGGAGAACATCTATAGCAAGGCTTTAAACTACCGTGAAGAGCACACAACTAAAGTGGATTCTTACGAGGAGTTTAAGCAGGTACTCGAGACCAAAGGCGGTTTTATACTTGCCCACTGGGATGGCACTCCTGAAACGGAGGAGCGCATCAAGGAGGAAACAAAAGCAACTATACGCTGCATAGCGCTTAACACACCGGACGAAGAAGGCGTGGATATGCTGACGGGCAAGCCAAGCAAGCAACGCGTATACTTTGCCAAGGCTTATTAAGCAACGGTTCTGCGCTGATTAGCCTTTTTTATACTTTAATCGCCACTTGCCACTGCGGCAGGTGGCGATTTTTGCTTTTGGTTGGTTTATATGCTGGTTTGGCAACTATTCTAACAAAACAATGAAGAAATTACTATATTGTACATTATAACGCATTGCCCTATGCTACTAGATTGGATAACAGTTGTTTTGCTTATCGGCATTGGCCTGCTGCTTATTATAGTGGAGCTGATTTTTGTACCCGGCACCACCATAGTAGGCATACTGGGCTTTGTACTTACCGCTATCGGTGTTTGGATAGGGTATGCGGCGCTAGGCAATGAGACTGGGCATATTATACTTGCGGCTACCGTGCTGATTGGCGGACTGGCTTTCTTCTATAGTTTTCGCTCTGACAGCTGGACTCGCTTTGCTCTGAAAGATCAGAACCGGGGCCGTGTAAACGAAGACTTTCCTCATGCTTTGGCAGTAGGCGAAGAAGGTATAACCGTTTCTGCGCTACGGCCGCAGGGCACCGCTCTTTTTGCAGAAAGACACCACGAGGTACAGACAAATGGCGAGTTTTTAGATCCTAATACTCCTGTACGTATTATCGGGCTCAATCAAAATAAGATTATTGTAGAAGCAACTTCCTAACTAAACGTAGATGGAAAACCTAACCCCCATTTTTTTAATAGCAGGCGGCATTATCCTGCTCATCATCTTTTTATACTTTGTGCCGATCAGCCTTTGGATTACAGCGCTGTTCTCTGGCGTAAAAGTGGGCCTGCTCGAGCTGGTGTTCATGCGCATCAGAAAGGTGCCGCCAAGCCTCATCGTCAACTCCATGATCAACTCCACGAAGGCAGGCATCGATTTGACAACCACCGAACTGGAGACGCACTACCTGGCAGGCGGCAACGTGCCAACCGTTATAAAGGCACTTATTTCTGCCGACAAAGCCAATATCCCGCTTTCCTTTAAGCAAGCCACTGCCATTGACCTGGCTGGCCGTAACGTGTTTGAGGCCGTAACAACTTCCGTTAACCCCAAGGTAATTAACACGCCAAACGTAGCCGCTGTGGCGCAGGACGGCATACAACTGATCGCTAAAGCCCGCGTAACGGTTCGCGCCAACATCAACCAACTGGTGGGTGGCGCCGGCGAGGAAACCATACTTGCCCGTGTGGGTGAGGGCATCGTAACATCCATCGGTTCTTCTACCTCGCACAAAAGTGTACTGGAGAACCCGGATATTATCTCCAAACTCGTGCTGCAGAAAGGATTGGATGCAGGTACTGCCTACGAGATTCTTTCTATTGATATTGCTGACATTGATGTTGGGGAGAACATTGGCGCAAAACTGCAGATAGACCAGGCTGGCGCCGACCTGAAAGTAGCAGAAGCCAAAGCTGAAGAGCGCCGCGCCATGGCCGTGGCCGTGGAGCAGGAAATGAAAGCCAAGGCACAGGAGGCCCGCGCCAACGTGATTCAGGCAGAAGTTGAAATCCCGCAGGCTATTGCAGCCGCCTTCCGTAGCGGCAACCTGGGCATTATGGACTACTACCGCATGCAGAACATCCAATCGGATACGGATATGCGCAACAACATTGCTAACCCGGGCCAGAGTGGCAGCGGAGGCGGTGGCGGTGGCAGCAACACGCCTTCCAGATCGAAAGACTAACAGCAGATTTATACACTAAAGCGCAACGGCCACTCCAAAGTACGGGGTGGCCGTTGCGCTTTAATTTGCAGCAGAAGACTGTTTTATACTTACTCCTCCTGTTTTAATCCCTGTATTTTCCTGCTCAGCTCTCTGCGGCGTGTTGTAACGAAAGTATACTTTGAGCCATCCTCAGTTATTAGCTGAAGCCCAAACGGGAACACGAGCATCCACTTTTTCTCCTCCAGGTTTACAGCGCTACTCAATTGCACAAAAGTACTGTCCTGCCCGTTTACATAGAGCGCTCCAAAGTATGGCGTAGGGATAAAAATAAGCTTATCCGAGGTAGCGACCACCTTTCCTTTTGCCGGCCATACTTTCGGTGTTTTCCGGTAAAGGCTCACATTCCGTTGCTCCATCAGCACTTCATTACCTCTAGCTGTTTGCTGGGGCTGCTTTGCGGTACACCCAGCAACTATGCTTAACAAGAGCAAAATTGTCTTTGCTGATTTCATAGGCTTTGTATTTACAGGCTTTCTACTCATGTACTACAAAAACTTATCAGAAGCTATCTGACATCCTAAAAAAGAGGCCGCTTTTAAAGTATAAACCCCGCTTCTGTAGCTACAGAAGCGGGGTTTATACTTTAAAATTTCAACAGCTTACTGCGCTCTTAGCGTAAATGTTCGCTCTACGCTGTTAAACGGACCTGGCAGCACGTTTCCGCTGTTATCTACCAGTTCAAGCTTAATGGTATTCTCGCCCATCGGTAAGCCTTCCATGATGTATGGCATCCAACGGTCAAGCATAAACTCTGTGCCGTTGATGGTGGCACGCACTTTGTTTCCGGTTGTAGAAAGGTCAGTGTTTACAAGATAAAAGTCCAGCATCACTTTTCCAGTTTGGTCCGGACCCACATAATCGCCTTTCGGGCGGCTGTAGAACATGTGCGGCGCACTCTCATCAAACTCCATTGTCTCGGTTGGGCGGCCCACGGTAATCTTACGCAAATCAAAAGCGCCTTTGTGCTTCAGGCTCTCGTGGTAAGAGCGGGAAATAAACGACAGCACCACGTGCTCCCCTTCGTCCATCTCCTTTGTAAACTCCGTCTGGTAATGGGCTGTGTAAGGCTCATTATCCACAATGTTATGGATGTGCTGCCCCTCCTGAGAGTTAGCCATGTGCTCGGCATTGGAATGCGGCGTCATGCGCGTCAGCTCAAAGTTAGACAGTGTGTAATTAAACTGAACCGGGCCTGGGTCTACCACACCTCCAGCAGGCGGCGTGTTAAGGCGCATCTGTGATTCAGGGTATTTCTGTGAATTGTCGAATGCGTAAACACGCAGACCATTCTTGCTCATAACAGCGCCTGAAGGAGTCGGGCCGCCTATAACTCTGGAGGCTTCGGGTGTTTGGTTTTCAGCCTCCTGCGTCTGGCGTGCGGTATCGCAGGCCGAAAAACAGAGCATCAGGGCCGAAGCCATCAGTAGGTACGTTTTTTTCATCATCATTTGTTAGGTTAGCTGGGTAGCTAATTTAGTAATTATTCTTCGTATATTGCGAACTACGTGAACATCACGAAAAAGTATACGCTAAAGTTAATATATGAGCGAGATTTTGTTTGACGAGATCCCTTCTCTCGACCTGGCTGATTTCACTTCTGGAGATGCTGAGAGAAAGGCTCAATTTGTTAAGCAGCTGGGCGAAGCCTACCAAAACATCGGCTTTATTGCCCTGCGCAACCACGGCCTTAGCGATGAGCTGACAGAGCAGCTTTATGCGGCCACAAAAGAATTCTTTGCCTTGCCAGACGAGGTAAAGCAAAAGTATGAAAACCCGGAGCTTGCCGGCCAGCGAGGCTATATTGGCAAAGGAAAAGAGAAGGCCAAAGGCTTTAACACCGGCGACCTGAAAGAGTTTTTCCATGTGGGCCAGGAACTGAGCGACATCCCGGACAGCGACCCGATTAAAGCTGAATACCCGGAGAATATCTTCCCTGCAGAGGTTCCTGATTTTAAGAAAGTATCTCTGGAGGCTTACCGCAAGCTGGAGGCAGCCGGCAAACAAGTGCTTCGCGCCATTGCCGTTCATCTGGGCCTGGAAGAAACTTACTTTGACGAGAAGGTAAAGTATGGCAACAGCATTTTGCGTCCTATCCATTACTTCCCGATCGAGAACCCGGACAGCGTACCGGCTGATGCAGTTAGAGCTGCTGAGCACGGCGACATTAACCTGATTACCCTGCTGATGGGTGCCAGTGCCGATGGCTTGCAGGTGCTTCGCCGCGATGGCCAGTGGATTCCGATTACAGCCCTTCCCGAGCAGGTAATCGTGAACGTAGGCGACATGCTGGCGCGCTTGACCAACAACAAGCTGAAGTCTACCATCCACCGTGTGGTTAACCCGCCGCGCGAGCTGATGCATACTTCACGCTACTCTATCCCGTTCTTTATGCACCCGCGCTCCGAAATGGATCTTACCTGCCTGGAGAGCTGCATTGATGAGAAAAACCCGAAAGCTTACCCAGACGCAACCGCAGGCGAGTACCTGAACGAGCGA
Organism: uncultured Pontibacter sp.; assembly: GCF_947495565.1. GTDB lineage: Bacteria > Bacteroidota > Bacteroidia > Cytophagales > Hymenobacteraceae > Pontibacter. The sequence continues at coordinate 224,228 of NZ_CANLZM010000007.1, read as the reverse complement.
CTGATTGAGCTGGGCCTGAAAAAAGCCTAAGTATAAAAATTTGCGATAAAAAAGAGAGTCGGCTAAAAAGCTGTCTCTCTTTTTTTATTTTTATGCGATTATGAGTTTGCGCTACTACATCTTCCTGAAAGACGTGTTACTGCTGGCCCTCACTGCGTTTGGTGGGCCCCAGGCGCATATTGCCCTCATGTTTAAGTTACTCGTGGATAAGCGCCGCTATGTTACCGAGCAGGAGCTAATAGAGCTCAACGCCCTCTGCTCCATACTTCCAGGCCCAACCTCCACACAAACCATCACCGCGATAGGCTACAAAATAGGTGGCCCTAACCTCGCATACCTCACGCTGCTGATCTGGATTTTACCTGCCGCTTCCATCATGGCGGTGGCTGCGCTGGCCATTTCATACTTGCAGGAGCAGGGTATCTCGCTGGAGTTTTTGCGCATTATTCAGCCTATGGCCGTGGGCTTTGTGGCCTATGCCGCCTACATGATCAGCTCTAAAGTGATCCATACTAAAACAGCGGTGGTGCTGATGGTGATTTCGGCCATACTTGCGTATTTCTTTTCTTCGCCGTGGGTGTTCCCGGCCTTGCTGATTGCAGGAGGCGCTGTAACCGCGTTGCGCTTTAAGCAGCACCCCATGGAGAAGGATAAGCAGCTGAAGATACAGTGGGCCAACTTTATACTTTATGTAGCGGTGCTGGTTGTAGCCGCTGTGCTGGGAGCCTATACCTCCTCGCTGCCGGTGCGCTTGTTCGAGAACTTTTACCGAAACGGCAGCCTGGTATTTGGTGGCGGACAGGTACTCATCCCGCTGCTTTACTCCGAGTTCGTAGATTTTAAGCATTACCTAACAGGCGAGGAGTTTCTGTCGGGCTACGCGATTGTGCAGGCGCTGCCGGGGCCAACCTTCTCTTTTACTTCCTTTATCGGCAACCTGGCCATGCGGGAGTATGGCATTGGCGGGCAATTACTGGGCTCTTTTGTGGCTACAGTAGGCATATTCTTGCCAGGCACGTTCCTGATCTTCTTCGTAATCCGGTTTTGGGATGAACTGAAGAAGTATAGAGTGGTGCGCGCCTCGCTGGAGGGCATTAGCGCCGTGAGCTCGGGCATGGTGGTGGCTGCCGCTATTCTGCTCTACCATCCCATCGAAAACACAGTTCTTAACTTCAGTATTGTGGTAGCTACGTTTTGCCTGCTCATGTTTACCAAGATTCCTGCGCCAGTGCTTATACTTACCGGGCTGCTGCTGGGGTTTTTGGTGTGATTATGGCAAGACTTCAAAATATTACGTTGACAAATACTGCTCAATGTCCTTCAATTTAAAAGAAACTGTTGTTCCTCCAACTGCAAAACAGGCATTCGAAAGTTCAAAATCAGCATAAAACCTGATTGTATCTTCGTCAAAGCTTATTCCAAACGCATTCATTTCAAAATGCCGCACAGCTTCTACTCCCTCAAAGCATCGACTATCATTCTCTGAATCGCTAGCTAACACTTCCTGATAATTAGCTTTTACCCTTTGGTTAACCTGTGTTAACAACTCATTTTGCTTTTCATTGAACAGCGAAGAATTATTGATTTCAATCTCTTTACCTTGCTCTGATTTTGACAGCTGATGATTCCAACTATAACGCCCTACATAATCAGGTGATCCAATAGATACAGATTTAAAATTCCTGTACCAACAGGTCTTGATGATTATAGGGTCCTCAAACTCATCATCTATTTCATGTTTTTCTTCGCAAGTAGCCCTGAAGTCAGCAGTTTCCGAAGCCTCTGTTGATTTCTTTTTTTCTAACAAATCTATTTCTTCACCACTCCCCTCGAATACAGCATGATTTTGTTCAGTTTGGGCTACACTAGCCTCTGCTGGTGCTAAATTGCTGTTGCCGCAACTTAATAAAAAGCACACTAGTACTGCTGCAACAATCATAAGATGGCACTTCTTCATTTTCTTGAGTTTTTTACCATATCATATATTTGGCAATATAGTTTCTGTACTGTTCTTTTTATAGCTCCTGTACTGTTTCCACTAATAAAAAAGGCCACCCTCTCAGGTAGCCTTTCATGCTATATTTTCTCTTTCAGCATCCGGAGCAGGTACTCGCCGTAGCCGCTCTTGCGCAGCGGCTCTGCCACCCTGCGTAGCTGCTGCTCGCTGATGAAGCCCATGCGCCAGGCCACCTCCTCGATGCACCCGATCTTGAGGCCCTGCCGCTCCTCGATCACCTGCACGAAGGTGGCCGCCTGCATCAGCGACTGGATGGTGCCCGTGTCGAGCCAGGCGGTACCGCGGTTGAGCACGCCCACCTGCAGCTTGCCCCGCCTCAGGTACTCCTTGTTCACGTCCGTAATCTCGTACTCGCCCCTAGGGCTGGGCTTCAGGTTCTTTGCAATCTGCACTACCTCGTTATCATAGAAGTATAAACCGGGCACAGCGTAGCTGCTCTTTGGCTCTACAGGTTTCTCATCAATGGACACAGCCTTCATCTTTTCATCAAACTCCACCACGCCATAGCGCTTGGGGTCATGCACGTGGTAGGCGTAGATCACGCCACCGTCCGGGTCGTTGTTAGCCTGCAGCAGCTTGCTCATGCCCGAGCCGTAGAAGATGTTATCCCCCAGCACCAGCGCTACTTTGTCCGTGCCGATGAACTCCTCCCCGATCACGAAGGCCTGCGCCAGCCCGTTGGGCTCCTCCTGCACCTTGTAGCTGAACTTGCAGCCGATCTGGCTGCCGTCGCCCAGAAGGCGCTCGAACATCGGCAAATCATGCGGCGTGGAGATGATTAGGATCTCCCTGATCCCTGCCAGCATGAGCGTGGAGAGCGGGTAGTAGATCATCGGCTTGTCGTAGACCGGCATCAGCTGCTTACTCACGGCCAGCGTGAGCGGGTGCAGCCGGGTGCCGGAGCCGCCGGCAAGTATGATTCCTTTCATGTGAGGTATACTATGAATTACTTTACAGCAGCTGCTTTGTCAGTGTCTCTGTAAATAAATTCCTGGTTGTACTTAAACCACTCAAAGGTAAGCTTCAGGCCTTCGCCGATGCGTACTTTCGGGTCGTAGCCCAGCAGGCCTTGCGCTTTGGAGGTATCGGCCAGGCTATCGCGGATGTCGCCGGGCCGGTCTGGCCCATGGATAGGCTCCACCTCGGAGCCAGCTGTTTCCTTCAGGATGTTGAACATCTCCAGCAGTGAGGTTCTGTCGCCCACAGCAATGTTGTATACCTGGTTCACAGCCTCCGGATTCTCCACCAGCGCAGCTCTGATGTTTGCCTGCACGCAGTTCTCCACAAAGGTGAAGTCGCGGGTTTGGCCGCCGTCGCCGTTAATCTTCGGCGATTGGTTATGGATCAAAGCATCAATAAACAAAGGAATCACAGCCGCATAGGCACCATTCGGATCTTGCTTCGGCCCGAAAATATTGAAGTAGCGCAGCCCGATAATCTCCATGCCATAGGTTTTACCGAATACATCCGCATACAGCTCGTTGGCATACTTGGTCACGGCGTACGGCGAGAGCGGCTTGCCGATGCGGTCTTCCACCTTCGGCAATTCCTTGCTGTCGCCGTAGGTGGAGGAAGAGGCCGCGTACACGAAGCGCTTGATATTGTTCTCCTTGGCTGCCACCAGCATGTTCACAAAGCCGCCCACGTTGACGTTGTTGCTCGTGATCGGGTCATTTATACTTCTCGGTACAGAACCCAGCGCCGCCTGGTGCAGCACCACGTCCATTCCGGCACAGGCATCCATACAAGTCTGCGGGTCACGGATGTCGCCTTCCATCAGCTCAAATGCTGGGTTATCCAGGAACTGTTCTATGTTTTTGCGGAAACCGTTCGAGAAGTTGTCCAGCACGCGCACCTTGCCCACGTTATACTTGAGCAGGTACTCCACCAGGTTAGAGCCGATAAAGCCGGCACCTCCGGTTATTAAAAAAGACAGGTTCTCGAGTGGTTTCTCGTGGTAAGGGAAATCGTACATGTATACTTTGCTTGATAGATTAGCGATCGGTGTATTGCTGCTCGTAGTAGCTCTGGTAGTTGCCGGAGGTCACGTTTTCGAGCCATTCCGGGTTTTGCAGGTACCAGTCTACGGTTTTGCTCAGACCTTCCTCAAAGGTTACCGATGGTTTCCAGCCCAACTCATCCATCAGCTTGGAAGAGTCGATGGCGTAGCGCAGGTCGTGGCCGGCGCGGTCCTTCACAAAGGTAATCAACTTGCGGGAGTGGCCTTTCTCGCGATCCAGCTTTTCGTCCATCTGGTCACAGAGCAGCTCAATCAGGTCCAGGTTCTTCCATTCGTTCACGCCGCCAATGTTATAGGTATCGCCCAGCTTGCCCTCATGGAAGATCACATCAATGGCACGCGCGTGGTCCAGCACATACAGCCAGTCGCGCACGTTCTCGCCCTTGCCGTACACAGGCACCGGGCGCTCGCTTTTGATGTTGTTGATGGCCAGCGGAATCAGCTTCTCAGGGAAATGGTTCGGGCCGTAGTTGTTCGAGCAGTTCGAGATCTTCACCGGCAGGCCATAAGTATGGAAATACGCCCGCACGAAATGATCCGAGCTTGCCTTTGAGGCTGAGTACGGTGAGCGCGGATCGTAGGCGGTTTCCTCGGTAAACAGGCCGTCCTCGCCCAGCGAGCCGTATACTTCGTCGGTGGAGATGTGGTAGAACAGGTGCTTGCTGTAGTCGTCAGCCCAGTACTTGCGGGCAGTGTTCAGCAGGTTCACTGTACCGATCACATTCGTTTGCACAAAGGCCAGCGGGTCAGAGATGGAGCGGTCCACGTGCGACTCAGCCGCCAGATGCACCACCGCATCAAACTTATACTCCGAGAAAATCTCCTCCAGGAAAGCAGCATCTACGATGTCGCCTTTCAAGAAAGTATAGTTCTCGCGCTCCTCAATGTCCGACAGGTTCTGCAGGTTGCCCGCATAAGTCAGCTTGTCGAGGTTGTAGATCTGGTAGTTTGGGTACTTGGTCACGAACAGGCGCACCACATGCGAGCCAATGAAACCCGCGCCGCCTGTAATCAATATTTTCATACTTATACTTTTTCTTTTTGAAGGGATAACTCCCAATCCCAGGCACTTTTCATGGCCTCTTCCAGGGTGCTGGTGGTTTTAAAACCGAGTTCCTGCGTAGCCTTGGTTACGTCAGCATAGATTTTTGGCACATCACCGGCGCGGCGCGGGCCCACTTTATAGTTTAACTTTTGGCCAAATGCCTTTTCAAATGCGTGAATCGCCTCCAATACGGTATTCCCATTTCCGGTGCCCACGTTAAAGAATTCTATACTTTCGGCTTTGCCTTGCAGCAGACGCTCTACCGCCACCACATGTGCTTTCGCCAGGTCTACCACATGGATGTAATCACGAATGCAAGTACCGTCCTGCGTATCATAATCATCTCCGAAAACAGTTAACTGCTCCCGTATACCTGCGGCGGTTTGCGTGATGAAAGGCACCAGGTTATTCGGTATGCCGAGGGGTAATTCCCCAATTTTAGCAGACGGGTGCGCCCCAATTGGGTTGAAATAACGCAGCGCCGTAGCTTTGATGTGGCTGTTGCCGCTGTTGGCCAGGTCCGTCAGAATCTCCTCGCATACTTTCTTGGTGTTGCCGTAAGGTGAGTTGGCCTTCTGCACCGGCGTTTGCTCGGTTACAGGCAAAGTATCTGGAATGCCATACACTGTACACGACGAGGAAAACACTAGGTTAAACACGCCAAACTCAGCCATCACCTGCAGCAGCGTCACCAGAGAGCCTACGTTGTTGTGGTAATATTTCAGCGGCTCCGCCACCGATTCGCCCACAGCCTTATAGGCTGCAAAATGAATCACGCCTTTGATGTCCTGCTCCTGCGCAAACACCTCACGCAGCGCTTCGGCATTGGTACAATCGATGCGGTGGCACGGAATATCGCGCCCAAGTATGGCAGCAATTCCCTCCAGCGCACTTTCCTCAGAGTTTGAGAAATTATCAATAATAACGGGCTCGTAACCAGCTTCTACCAACGCTACCACTGTATGGGAGCCAATATAGCCTGCGCCGCCTGTTACCAATATCTTTTCTTTTGCCAAAACTTATAAGCTCTTGTATTCTATTTCAGTGATTTTGTTGCGGAAAATGCCTTTCAAGTCTATCAGGATTGGGCTACCGTTCATGATAGATTTGAAATAGCTCTCGTCCAGCTCCATGTAAGCGTTGTGCGGCACCGCCACAACCACAGCATCGTAATCTTTGCCAGCTTCTTCTACCAGTCCGAAGCCATACTCATGCTGCAGTTCCTCGGAGCTTGCGTAGGGGTCAACTACCTCTACGTTTACCCCAAAGCTTTGCAGCTCACGGATTACGTCCACCACTTTGGAGTTGCGGATATCCTCCACGTTCTCTTTAAACGTAGCGCCCATCACCAGCACTTTGGTTTGGGAGATATTCTTGCCGCGCATGATCATCATCTTCACCAATTTGTTGGCGATGTGCGCTCCCATAGTATCGTTGGTGGTACGTCCGCTCAGGATCACTTTGGCATCATAGCCCAGCGCCTTTGCTTTGTAAGTCAGGTAATAAGGATCTACACCGATGCAATGGCCGCCTACTAAGCCTGGTGAGAAGCGCAGGAAGTTCCACTTGGTGCCAGCGGCTTCTAAAACCTCGTAAGTGTTGATGTTCATCTTATCGAAAATAATAGACAACTCGTTCATCAGGGCAATGTTGAGGTCGCGCTGCGTGTTCTCGATTACTTTGGCAGCCTCAGCCACTTTTATAGATGACGCACGGTGCACGCCCGCATCAATTACCAACTCGTATACTTGCGCAATCTCTTCAGCAGAAGCCACATCACTGCCAGAAACCACCTTCACAATTTTAGCTAAGGTATGCTCCTTATCGCCTGGGTTGATACGCTCCGGAGAATATCCTACTTTAAAGTCCTCACCGAATTTCAAGCCCGACTCACGCTCTAGCACCGGCACGCAATCCTCTTCGGTACAGCCAGGATATACAGTAGACTCAAACACCACGTAATCGCCCTTTTTCAGCACCTTGCCTACGGTAGCAGAGGCAGCTAAAAGCGGCTTCAGGTCTGGCTGCGCATAGTTATCGATTGGCGTTGGCACGGCTACGATAAAAAACTTTGCCTCGCGGAGCACGTCCAGACTGTCGGTAAATTCGATATCAGCACCTTCAAAATCACTGCTTTCCAACTCACCGCTAGGGTCAATGCTGTTGCGCATCATTTCTACACGCTTCGAGTTAATATCAAACCCGATTACTTTGATTTTTTTAGCGAAGGCCAATGCGATAGGCAAACCTACATAGCCTAAACCGATAACTGCAAGTTTGGCTTCTTTGTTGAGTATTTCCTGGTACACGTTATTTATCGTTTGATGATCGTTCTACATTATTTAACCTATTGCTGCTGCCCTACTTTTATTGCTATCAGAGGCAGTTTATACTTCAGCAGCTCAGTCTTTAGTTAATTTTACCACAAAAGTACAATTTTAACTTATACTTCGGATAATTTTAGCTTATTTTCCGCCGATGCTACCGCACACCTCGCAATATGCGGTCTTTCCCAAATAGGTCCTGCCCCACCTGTGCCTCCGCAAAACCTGCCTCTAGCAGCAGCTCCTTCACCTCCAGTCCGTAACGCTCGTTTATCTCGAAGTATAACTTGCCGCCCTTTTTCAGAAGCTCCAATGCTACTTCCGTTATTCTTCTGTAGTATTTCAGTGGGTCCTGGTTGGGCACGAACAGCGCCAGGTGCGGCTCGTACTGCAGCACATTCTCCCGCATCTGCTCTTTTTCCTGCTCCAGCACATAGGGCGGGTTGCTCGTGATGATGTCCAAGGAAGCAGGATTTATACTTGGCGCCGGCTCAAAAATGTCTGACTGCAGCCACTCCACCGGCAGCTTATACTTTGCCGCATTAGCACGCGCCACTTCCAGCGCTCCTTCCGACACCTCAAGCCCATATACTTTTGCATCAGGTAAATTGGCCGCCAACGCCAGCGGAATACAACCGCTCCCCGCGCAGATATCCAGTACCTGCAGTCCTTTTTGCCCGCTATGCTCCCGCAGCACCAGGTCCACCAGTTCCTCAGTTTCCGGTCTTGGTATCAGCACCCGTTCATCTACCTGCAGCTCCAGGCCATAAAAATGCGCTATGCCCAACACATACTGCACCGGCTCCTGCTGCTGCAGCCGCATTATTATCTGCTGTACCTGCTCCTGCTGTTCTGGCTGCACCTGCTCCTGCTGCGCCAGCGTTAGCTGCACACGGTTTTTCTGCAGAACATGCTCCAGCACCAACTGGGCAATACTTGCCGCCTCCGGCTCAGGGTAAGCCGCTTTTATACTTTCCCGGATGTGCTGCTGCAACTGCTGAATTGTGGCCACGTCTGTAATTTCTGTTGATTTAGGTATCTTTGCAAAAGTAGAGCTTTTGAGTTAGAAAGTTAAAAGTTAGAAAGTGATGCTTTAAAGTTTATTGAGCGAGTGCTATAGCTTGTACAGCATGAGATCTGTGCTGCTTCAGTAGCTTACTATCACTTTTGAATAACTCCTTGTTTTAACTTTTTAACTCTCTAACTCCTAAACTTTCTAACTTCTAGACCTCCTTATGTCCGACGAAAAGTATATGCGACGCGCTTTGGAACTGGCCCAACTTGGCAGCGGCTACACCAGCCCGAACCCTATGGTAGGCTGCGTGGTGGTGCACGAGGGGCAGATTATCGGGGAGGGTTGGCACAAACAATACGGCGGCTCGCATGCCGAGGTAAACGCCATCGCCGCCGTGGAAGACAAAAGCCTGCTGCCTAAAAGCCGCGTGTATGTAACGCTAGAACCTTGCTCGCATTACGGCAAAACACCTCCCTGCGCCGACTTGCTCATCAGCCACGGCGTAAAGGATGTGGTTATCTGCAACACCGACCCTAATCCGCTGGTAGCCGGGCGCGGCATTAAGAAGCTGTTTGAAGCCGGCGCACAGGTAAAGGTGGGCGTGCTGGAGCACGAGGGGCTAGAACTGAACAAGCGTTTTTTTACTTTCCATGGCCAGAAGCGCCCTTACATACTTTTAAAGTGGGCCGAAACCGCCGATGGCTTTATAGCGGCGGCCAATTACGGGCAAGAGCAGATCAGTGGCAAGCTGGCGCAGCGGCTGGTGCATAAGTGGCGATCCGGGGAGCAGGCGATTATGGTAGGCAGCCGCACCGCCCTTTACGATAACCCGCGCCTGAACACGCGCCTGTGGCATGGGCAGAATCCGCTGCGCCTGGTTATTGACAAACAGTTACTCCTGCCTCCGCACCTGCACCTGTTCGACGGCAGCCAGCCGACAGTAGTTTATACTTACAAGCAGCAGGACAACCGTGAGAATTTATACTTTGTGCAGCTGCAGGAGGGCGAGTTTATACTTCCGCAGATTATGCAGGACCTGCACCAACGCAATATCTTATCGGTGATGGTGGAAGGCGGCACTTTTCTGTTGGAGAGCCTGCTGCAGGCCAACCTTTGGGATGAGGCGCTGGTGTTTAAAAGCCTCCATAAAACGATTCCTACAGGCATAAAAGCACCAGGCATGGCTTTCGGGCGGCTAATTAATATTCAAACTTTAGGCTCAGACCAGCTGTTGCACTACCGGGCTTAATTTTTGGTTGATGATTATCTGTTGTTAGTATGATTACTTTATAACATCAACCAACCACCACATTCAGAAATTAGCACATTCATACTTCATTGATAACTATTTTATGGCCGAATCACTTTTAATAGACCAATCTCTTAGCAAAGCGGAAAAGTATAAGGCGCTGCTGCCGCAGATAGAGGCGCTTACCACCGGCGAGACCGACCTGATTGCCAACATCTCTAACTTGGTAGCTGCGTTGCGCCAGAGCATGGGCTTCTTTTGGGTGGGTGTATATTTTAACAAAGAAGGGCAGCTGGTGCTAGGTCCGTTTCAGGGGCCGATTGCCTGTACGCGCATACCTTACCACAAAGGCGTTTGCGGCGCCTGCTACACACAACAGAAAACCATGCTGGTGCCGGATGTAGAGGCTTTTCCGGGGCATATTGCCTGCAGCAGCGACTCTAAATCAGAAATTGTACTGCCAGCCATCGTAAACGGAGAGGTTAAGCTCGTGCTGGACGTGGACAGCGACGAACTTAACGATTTTGATGAGGTAGACCAGCAGTATCTGGAGCAGCTGATGAAGCTGGTGGAGAGCTGGTATTAGATTTTGCGTATCAGGTAGCTCAACTTTTAGGAAAGTTTATACTTCTATAAATCCTTCCTCAGCCGCAAGATTAGCAAATGTGTCAATTGGCATTTTTAAGTTTAGGTTAAATCCTGCCCATCCATTAATCCTGAAAATCCTGGTTCAGACAAAAAAGGCCGCTGCAAGTATAAACTGCAGCGGCCTTCTTATTTTTATTATCGTGATACAACCAGCTTACCCAAACAAGGTTGGTGGCGGTGTTTTGAGCTGTGCGATAACTGTCTGACCTCCTTTTGTTTTCTGGCCAAGTTCTGCTTTTATCTCTGTATCCAGCGGCACAAAGATATCTACGCGAGAGCCGAATTTGATAAAGCCGAATTCCTCGCCCTGGCTTACCTCGTCGCCTTCGCTTACATACCATACTATGCGGCGCGCCATGGCACCGGCAATCTGGCGAAAAAGTACTTCAGGGCCAGCGTTAGACTCAACTACCACGGTGGTTCGCTCGTTTTGCGTACTCGATTTTGGATGCCAGGCCACAAAATAATTGCCTGGGTGATACTTGAAATACTTTACGATGCCAGAAACCGGGTTACGCGTAATGTGCACGTTAATCGGCGACATGAAAATAGAGATCTGCTTACGCTTATCCTGGAAATACTCCGGCTCCTCTACCTCCTCAATCACTACTACCTTGCCATCGGCAGGGGCAATAATCAGGTCTTCGTGCAGCAGCAGCGTACGGTAGGGGCTTCGGAAAAATTGCAGGATCAGCAGGAAAAGAACGGCTGACACCGCAGAGAAAACCCTGTTAAAGGTGCCATTTGCAGCATTGAAATAGTAGAGCAGCAGGTTCAGCACTACAAGAATTAGCAATGTAAAAAATAAGATCTTCCGTCCTTCCTTATGAATTTTCATCCGTTTGTATGTTTGCCGCAGGTATTTGTAAACTTATAAAAGCCCATCCAGTTACGTGGATGGGCTAATACCTGCTTCAAAATTATATAATCTTTCGATTATTATTCTAAAAAATATATTTTAGAATCCGCCACGATACTTATAGGTCATGGCAACTTTGTCTATTGCCACTATATAAGCCGCGATACGCATAGGTACGTTATACTTCTGAGAAGCGGCATAAACGCGCTCAAAAGCCTCATTCATGATGCGCTCGGCACGTTCGTTTACGCGGTCCAGCGTCCATTTAAAGCCCATGCGGTTTTGTACCCACTCAAAGTATGATACAGTTACGCCACCTGAATTTGCCAGGATATCCGGCACAACCATGATGCCTTTCTCGTTGATGATGTTATCAGCTTTGTAAGAAGTAGGGCCGTTTGCACCTTCCACAATCAGGCGGGCCTGAATTTTATCTACGTTGTGTATCGTGATGACGTCTTCTACGGCGGCAGGCACCAGCACATCTACTTTTGATGTCAGCAGGTCGTCCGGGTTCATCTGCTCTGCGCCTTTATAGCCTTCCAGTCGGCCGTTGTGCGCGTTTTTATACTCGATAGCTTCTTCAATATCGATGCCGTTATCGTTCCAGTAAGCACCGCTTACATCGCTGATACCAAGAATCTTCACGCCTCGCTCCGCCATCAATTTTGCGGCCCAGGCACCTACGTTACCAAAACCTTGCACCACAGCCGTAGACTTGTGCGGGTCCATGCCGAGTTTTTCCATGGCAGCCATTGCAGACACCATTACGCCACGGCCTGTTGCCTCTACGCGGCCCAGCGAGCCGCCCAGCACCAATGGCTTACCAGTTACCACAGCGTGCTCCGTAGAGCCTTTTGTTTTAGAGTACTCGTCCATCAGCCAGGCCATTTCGCGCGGTCCTGTGCCCATATCCGGAGCAGGAATATCACGGTCAGGACCGAAAATATCTAGCAACGCAGAAGTATAAGCTCTTGTTAAACGCTCTATTTCTCCGGCAGACATAGAATATGGGTCACAGATAATACCGCCTTTGGCACCACCGTACGGAATGTCCACCACGGCGCATTTCCAGGTCATCCAGGCCGCCAGGGCCTTTACCTCATCCAAAAATACATCCGGAGCATAACGTACACCGCCTTTGGACGGGCCCAGGATTGTGGAGTGAATTACGCGGTAGCCTTCAAATACACGCACCTTACCGTCGTCCATCGTAACAGGCACGTTTACAATCACCTGACGTGTCGGAGACTTCAGCACGTTGTATACTTCCTCATCCAACCCCAGCACCTCAGCCGCAATATTGAATCGCGACATCATCGACTCGAAAGGATTTTCCTTATCCTTGATCGGAGCTGGCTCTTTGTATAACATCATCTACTCTTAATTTTTATTAGTGAGTACTTAATCAGTTAATTTAATTCCGGGGTAAAGTTGAGAATTATACTTACAACCTCCTAAAGGCGGGCCACAAAATTTTTCTAGAAGATTTTGAGGAAGGCCACGACAAACGGTATCACAATCAAAAGACTATCAAAACGGTCCAGAATGCCGCCGTGGCCAGGCAGTAAGGTGCCAGAGTCTTTTACGCCCAGGCTGCGTTTGAGCATAGACTCCGAAAGATCGCCGAGCACACCGAAAACAGCTACGATTACGGCTACTCCTATCCATTGGTAGATCTCCAGATCCAGAAACAGAAAAGACATGCCATATCCCGCCAGTATTGTCAGAAAGGCTCCTCCTGCCCACCCCTCCCAGGTTTTGCCCGGTGAGATGCGCTCGAAAAGCTTATGTTTCCCAAAGTTTTTGCCAAAAATGTAAGCGCCGGTATCGGCTGCCCAGATCAGCAGCATCAGGCCAAGTATAGGCTGCCAGCTGTACGCATCGCCAAAATAGCCCAGCAGGTGCAACAGTCCAAAAGGGCCGGCCACATAGGCCACGCCCGTGATAGTGAAAGCGATGTTGGTGAATGGCTGCGGTTTTTTGCGGTACATCTCGGCTATAAACACCAGAAACAGCAGCGGCAACGAGAGGTAAAGCAGTTCGCCGGGCATCACCTCCTTCTGCACCAGAAACATAGATGCGAAAAACACAGCACCAAGTATAAGCCCCAGCGGTTTGTTTGGCCGCATGCCCTGCACGCCAACTAAAGTATAAAACTCGGAGATGCCCAGCAGCGTGAGCCCCAGAAACAGCAGGAAGTATGACCACTCGCTAAACCAGATGCTCCCTATAAACAATGCGGCGCCCAGCACCCCTACTATGATCCGTTGACTTAAATTACTGAGAGTTGATAGCTTTTTACTCATGTACAGGACTTGTGTCGGCGGGGCGACAAGTGTATGGGTTTAGGGTTTGGCTTTCTAATAACTAGGTAAGGTTGTTATCGGCTTCTGCGGCTCCGTTTTGTCTGCGCAGCAGCGGCAGGCGGGCAAAAGCCTGGTACAGAAAGTATAAAATAGCAGCACTAACCAGCACCGACAATGCAATACTGTACCACGGCATTGCCTCGGTACTCTCAATATCGGCGTCTATGGTCCGGGTTTGATGCAGGTACAGCAAAAATACGGTAAAGCCGTTGTTTACAAAGTGCGCCACAATCGGCACAATAATGCGGCCTGACCAAAAGTATAAATAACCGAACAGCGCTCCAAGTATGGCTCTGGGCAAAAACCCGAAAAACTGCACGTGTATGGCCGCGAAGATGATGCCCGTAACCCAGATAGCCACATGCATGTTGCCAAACCAGCGGAAAATCTGCTGCTGTGCAACGCCCCTAAACACCAGCTCTTCGCCCACGGCAGGTATAGCCGCAAACACCAGCAGGCCAATCAGCAGCTCCGGCACAGAGCCAAAGCGCGTGATAAGTTTTGTCAGCTCCGCCAGTTGCTCCTCCTGCGCCCGCGCCCACTCCTCAAAGCCGCTCATAAAATCCGGGAAGTTCATGTTGGCGTTCCAGTTGATGATAACCGAGTTGGCTGGCATAATAGCAATAATCAGAAAACCGCTGAGCAGCACGAGCAGCCACGGCGACGGCACTTTCTGGTTCAGGTAATCGCCAAGCCTGTAGTTGAGGGAAAGCAGCAGAAAAATAGGCGCCACGATAAACGCAAAGAACTGCAGTACGCCCTGCAAGAGCAGCATCACGCCCGGTCCCTGCGGATGGTCAGCTGGGTTAGTGGCTATGCTGGCAAGCTCAATAAAGCTGATTCCGAAGATCAAGTTGGAAAGTATACCTACCACAAACATAGCCACAAAGTAGCCGCCTGCCATGTATACGATCAGCAGTAAAAGCACCCAACTTGGGTGCAGATCTTTCGAGATGAAACCTTTCATAGGGAGAATTAGGTTTAATTGGCGTAAATTTACGCGAATAATTAAATTTTGCTTTGGTAAAGATTGCTAACATAGAGTTAGGGGAGTTTCCGTTGCTGCTGGCACCGATGGAGGACGTGAGTGATCCGCCGTTCCGCAAAGTATGCAAGGCCAACGGTGCCGACCTCATGTACACAGAATTTATCTCCTCTGAGGGATTGATACGTGATGCCGCCAAAAGTGTACAAAAACTCGACATTTTCGATTACGAGCGCCCGATAGGCATCCAGATTTTCGGGTCTGATATTGAGTCGATGCGCGAGGCCGCCATTGTGTCCGCACAGGCAGGCCCTGACCTGATTGACATTAACTACGGCTGCCCTGTAAAAAACGTGGCCTGCAAGGGTGCGGGTGCCGCTTTGCTGCGCGATATTCCTAAGATGGTAAAGATGACCGAGGAAATAGTGAAAGCGACGGACCTGCCGGTTACCGTGAAAACCCGCCTCGGCTGGGACGAGGACACAAAGTATATCGTGGAAACGGCGGAGCGCCTGCAGGACATCGGCATAAAAGCGCTGAGTATACATGGCCGCACACGTGTGCAGATGTACAAGGGCGAAGCCGACTGGAGCCTGATTGCGGAGGTGAAGAACAACCCGCGCATGCACATCCCAATCTTCGGCAACGGCGACATTGATTCTCCGCAGAAAGCGCTGGAGTACCGCAACAAGTATGGCGTGGATGGCATCATGATCGGCCGCGCCAGCATCGGGTACCCATGGATCTTCAACGAGATCAAACATTACATGGCTACAGGTGAGATCTTAGCGGGGCCAACTTTAGAAGAGCGCGTGGAAGTTTGCCGCCAGCACTTTACCCACTCGCTGGAGTGGAAAGGCGATAAGCTGGGCATTTTTGAGATGCGCCGCCACTACACCAACTACTTCCGCGGCCTGCCACACTTTAAGCCGCTGCGCATGAAGCTTGTGCAGTCTGAGGACATTCAGGAAATCTACGACACCCTGAACGAAATTGCACAGACCATGAGCTACGAAGAAGTATAATACATCAGCGTCTCGATTATTGAGAAATACATCCCCCGCCCCATCGGCTGGGGATTTTTCTTTCTGCTGCGCAAAAATCCGCAAGAATCGGGTTGAGCCTGAGGAGCTATTTCCTGTACTTGCCGCCGTCTGCTACTGATGCAGCAGTTAAGCTTTGAAGCGCTAGCACCACCTACGGTAGCAGGTATAAAAACTTTCAGGAGCCGGAGGAGCAGCTATTCATATTTAGAAGTATGAACCCATTACTTTTGCAGTACCCAAACGTCTTAAGCTTTTAATTTTATACTTATTAAAACTGCTACTACTCCCGCTACACAAGAAACCGCTACCCCGGCAATAGCCTGGGTGCTCGTGGTTATACTTGCCCTTATCTGGGGCACCTCGTTTATACTTATAAAAAAGGGTCTGGTAGTTTTTTCTTCGGATGAGGTGGGCGCTTTGCGGATGGTGATTGCCTGTGCCGCACTGGTGCCTTTCGCCATCAAGAACCTACGCAAGGTGGAGCCGAGCCGCTGGAAATTCCTGCTGGGCAGCGGCCTCTTGGGCAACTTCTTTCCGGCTTTCCTGTTCGCCATCGCCGAAACCCGTTTGGCCAGTGGCCTGGCGGGCGTACTGAATTCGCTTACAGCCTTGTTCACGCTTCTAATGGGAGCCCTGCTTTTCAGCCAGTCTATCACCTGGATGCGCATGCTCGGCATTGTTATCGGCATAGCGGGCACGGCTGTGCTCATCTTCTCCGGCAACGGCAACGCCGACCTCGACAATATGTACTATGGCCTTTATATCGTGCTGGCCACAATCTTCTACGGCACCAGCGCCAACATCATTAAGCACCGCCTACACGGCATGAAAGCCATTGCTATCTCCAGCCTGGCGCTGCTCACGGTAGGGCCTATCGCGCTGCTATACCTGTTCACAACCGACTTCATATATAAACTGCAGCATGTGCCGGGGGCATGGGAGGCACTTATGTACATCACCATACTGGCCGTGTTCAGCACAGCTATCGCGTTGGTGCTTTTCAACAAGCTCATCCACATATCCACCACCCTCTTCGCCAGTTCCACGACCTACCTTATTCCGGTGGTCGCGCTGATGTGGGGCGTGCTGGATGGCGAAACGATTCACCTGTGGCATTACGCCGGCATGGTTATTATCATGGTGGGCGTGTTTATCGTCAATCGGGCAAAGTAAAAGAGCATCTGGCAAAGGCTACGTACCACTAAACCCGCCTGTAGAAAGTATACTTAGCCGTGCCTGAAACTACCTTAGCCGCCGCTGCACGTTTGTGTGGCGGCGGCTTCTTTTATAGTATGATCGGCGCAGGAGCGGACAAACATTTCTGAGTTTCCTGATTCTTTTCTATCTTAGAGGGTTTTCACACCCGTCAACAAACTGAATGAAGCTTTACAAGCCCCTCCTGAGCCTTTTACTGCTCTTGCTGCTGTCTGTTCAAACAATGGCGCAAGGCCTGGTTTCCAAAGATGAAATTGAAGAACTGCAGCTACAGGCTATAAACGACACGGCCTTTACCCTCAGCACTGTTACGGAAGCAGGCAACCTGATGAAGTATACCGGCACGCTGCCGCTACGCATTAACGGCCAACTGCAGGACACAGAATTTGCTGAAGGCGAGACTGTTTTCTCTCTTCCCGAACGAGCCAACCTGGTGCAGGTAAGCGCCAACATGGGCACCCATACTCTCGCACGGCTTTACCGCCTCGATGTTGAGGAGGAGCGCGGCGTACGCGAGTTCCCGATGTGGCTGTCCATACTCCCGCCGCTTATTGCCATTGTGCTGGCGCTTATTTTCCGGGAGGTGCTGCTGGCGCTGTTTGCCGGTATCTGGATAGGCGGCTTCGTGATCTATGGGCTCTCTCCTAAATCAATCTTTACAGGCTTGCTGGCTGTAGGCGACACTTACCTGATGGAAGCCCTCACCGACAGCGACCACGTTTCAGTTATCATTTTCTCGATGCTAATTGGGGGAATGGTGGCCATCATTTCTAAAAATGGCGGTATGGCCGGGGTGGTAAACCTGCTTTCGCGCTACGCCAGATCAGCCAAAAGCTCGCAGGTGGTAACCTGGGTTTTGGGAGTGGCAATCTTCTTCGACGATTATGCCAACACGCTGATTGTGGGCAACACCATGCGCCCTGTAACCGATAAGCACCGCATCTCCCGCGAAAAGCTTGCCTACATTGTAGACAGCACTGCCGCACCTGTGGCTGCCATTGCTTTTGTGACCACCTGGGTGGGCGCCGAACTGGGCTACATTAAGGATGCCGCCGCTCAACTGGGCATTGAGGAGGGCGCTTACTCGCTGTTCTTTCACTCGCTGGAGTATGCGTATTACCCGGTGCTCACGCTGGTGTTTATGCTGATGCTGATCCTGATGAACCGTGACTTCAGTGGGATGCACCGCGCGGAGGTAAGAGCCCGCACCACCGGAGAGGTATCCGCCACCCGCACCGACCGTGCCGGCCAGGAGAAGCAGCAACAGGAGATGGCTGAGTTTGAGCCGATAGATGAAACCCGCACCCGCGCCATTAACGCACTGCTGCCTGTAATCACGGTTATTGGCGGCACCATGATTGGCCTGCTCTACACCGGCTACTCCCCAGAAGTATGGGCTGATGCCAGCATCGGCTTCTTCCGTAAGCTCTCCATCACCATCGGCGACTCCAACTCTTACACCGCACTTATCTGGGCATCCCTGAGCGGCGTTATTCTGGCCATTGCCTTAAGCGTGAGTCAGCGCATCATGAGCCTCACCGAAACAATGGAGTCTCTGACGGCTGGTTTTAAAACAATGCTGCCGGCCATACTTATACTTGTGCTTGCCTGGTCTTTAGCGGCGGTAACGCAGGAGCTGTACACGGCAGAATACCTGACCTCGCTTTTCTCAGGCAACATCTCTCCGCACTTCCTGCCGGAGATTACGTTTTTCCTGGCGGCTATCATTGCTTTCTCCACTGGCTCCAGCTGGGGCACCATGGCTATACTTTACCCGCTCATGATGCCAGCGGCCTGGTACGTTTGCCAGCAGCAGGGCTTCAGTATGGAAGAGACAATGCCGATTATGTACAATGTGATCTCTGTTGTGCTGGCTGGCTCAGTTTTCGGCGACCACTGCTCTCCTATCTCGGATACGACTATCCTGAGTTCGCTTGCCTCGGGCTGCAACCACATAGACCATGTGAAAACACAGCTGCCGTATGCGCTTACAGTGGCCTTGGTAGCTAACATTGTCTGCACCAACCTCTCCACATTTGGCGTGCACTGGCTATTGGTGTATCTTATTGGCGCAGCCATACTTTGGGGCGTGATAAAACTCCTGGGCAAGAAAAACGAAGTAGCAACAGTGGCGGCTGCAGAAGCAGTCTAAAGTAAAGCAAAGCATAAAACGGCAGCGGCTGCTCTTAACTAGAGCAGCCGCTGCCGTTTTATGCTTGCGTAAACTGCTATTACAATTTTAACTCATAAAAATCGTGGACGATGGTGCGGGCTCCGTAGCTCTCTTTGTTGTGTGCCAGTCCCTCGTTTAGCCACTGCCCCTGCTGCTCCGTAGAAATGCCGAAGCTAAAGTATGATTTGCCGAAGTATACCTCTGTCAGCAGCCAGTCCAGCAACATATCAAGCGCCCCTTCCTCCTGCCCTTTAGCTGAGGAGGCCATGTACTGGCAGTGCGCCACCGTGGCTGTTTCATAAATCAGTACACCTGCCAAGAGCTCACCGGCACTAGTGGCCGTGTAAAGCCGGATGTTCTCCGGGAACCTTGAGACAAGCAACCCTATCTCTTCCGGGCAATGTACGGGCACAGCATTATACTTTTGCCGCAGCACCTCCTGCTCCAGCCGCATAAAATCCGAATAAGCGGTAGACAGCTGCACCTGCACATTGCCCTGTTTCGCCTTCTTCACCTCCCAGCGGCGGGTTCTGCTGTAGCCAAGGTTTGCCGCTATGTCTATCACAGCATTCAGGTCACGGCGGTAAAGTATGGCTCCGTGGCGGAACAAGGCATACAGATCTTCCTCGGCGGGCAGCTGGTGGTAGATATGCGGAATAGCCTTGTAAAGTATACTCCGGAAGCCCTTCTCCTGAAAGTATGTTTTCATCGCCTGCACCACCTCCAGCATCAGCGCCGCCTTCATGCGCTTGTCCGTAACAAAGCCGCCGTAGCTCAGGCCGCCGTGGCTCTGCACCTGCTGCCCCGCCTCATTTGCCGGCAACAGCGCTATTAGCCTGCCCTTTTGGTAAAACAGCAGTGAGTGGTCCGTAAACCTGTCGGCATGATACTCCATGTAATCGCGCAGCAGCAGAAAAGTACCGTTCTTAGAGTCCGCCACAAACGCATTCCAGTCCGGTTTATACTTAGCGCTATACTTTATAACTTCCACCACTGATTAAATCACTCTTTATCTTGCTACCTTTCTAACTTCCCTACCTGTTCAGCACGATCCTAAACGTTGTGCCCTTGCCCACTTCCGACCATTTAACATACAGCCTGCCTTCATGGTAATTGTCGATAATGCGTTTGGCGAGCGCAAGCCCTAAGCCCCAGCCACGCCTTTTGGTGGTAAAGCCTGGCAGAAAAACCGAGTCTACCTTACTTTTGGGTATGCCTTTGCCGGTATCCGTAATATCCACAGCAATGCTGCCTTTGCCCAGCAGCACCAGCTGTATGTTTATACTTCCGCGCCCCTCCATGGCATCCACTGCGTTTTTACAGATGTTCTCGATCACCCAGTCATACAGCGACACGTTTACCTTAGCCGTGATATCAGGCGAGAAGGTAGACTCCACGGTAAAGGCAACTTTGCGCGATATGCGGTTCTGCAGGTAATTGATGGCGTTTTGCGTTACCTGCAGGATGTTTTCATCGCGCAGCGTAGGCACTGAACCGATATTAGAAAAACGCTCCGTGATGATCTCCAGTCGCCGTACGTCTTTGCCCAGCTCCTCCAGTATCGGCTCATTCTCGAACTTAGGGTTAGCCTTTATGTACTCATACCACGCCATCAACGACGACAGCGGGGTTCCCAGTTGGTGCGCTGTTTCTTTGGCCAGGCCTACCCATACTCTGTTCTGCTCGGCGCGGCGCGAGTAACTAAAGGCAAAATAAGCCACCAAGGCAAAGCACGAAATCACGATCAGCTGCACATAGGGGTAGTAGCGCAGCTGCGAGAGTAACTCAGAGTCCTTGTAAAACACGTAGTTAACGGAGCCCTCCGCCCACGGCACCACAATGGGCTCGTGCTGCTCCTTCATCTTTACAATCTCGCCCTGCAGGTACTCATTTATTTTATTCGGCTTATCCGAAATGTTTTCTGGTATATTGATGTTCTTGGAGTCGAGAATATTTTCGTTCTCATCTGTTAGTATAACAGGAACCGTGGTGTTAGAGGACAGGATCTCCTCCTCTATAAACACGATGTTGTCATCGCTGGGGGCGTTGATCATGTAGCGCAGGCCTTTGGCGTAGAGCTGCACCAGCTCCTGCTCCCGCTCCGATAACTTGCTGACAAGTATATTGGTGTAGGTGATGGTGGCGGCACCGATGATAAGGGCAATGATAACAACAACAAGCTTTATCCTGTTCTTCTGGGAGTAGATGGGGATCATGCAGTAATCACGTAATTTATTTGAAATTAGTATAAATTAAACATAGAGGGCAAGTAAGTTTCATTTTAAAAATTAGAGCTTTACCTTTGCACTTTAGTAGAACCCACGTTATTATGCTTCAGAACTTTAAAG
The DNA here is from genome assembly GCF_947495565.1 of uncultured Pontibacter sp. Lineage (GTDB taxonomy): Bacteria > Bacteroidota > Bacteroidia > Cytophagales > Hymenobacteraceae > Pontibacter. The sequence goes on along the minus strand of NZ_CANLZM010000007.1, from coordinate 202,915 downwards.
CAATCAGCCTGTCGTATAAGAAAGCGCCGCTGGATATCAGGGAACTGATTGCCTTAGATGAATCTTCTTGCAGAATTTTCTTACAGACGCTCAAAGGCTTTATACAGGCCTCTGACATACTTGTTCTGTCTACCTGCAACCGCACCGAAGTATACTACAACTCCGACAACGACTATAGTAAAGAGATTGTGAAGCTTTTGGGCATTACCAAGGGCATCGAAGACATTTCCCAGTATTTCGATTATTTCACCATCCTGAACGAGCAAGATGATGCTGTGCAGCACCTGTTCGACGTGTCGATGGGGCTGGAGTCTCAGGTGGTAGGTGATATGCAGATCTCGAACCAGGTGAAAACGGCCTACCAGTGGAGCGCTGATAACGAGACGGCAGGCCCGTTTCTGCATCGCCTCATGCATACCATCTTCTTTACTAATAAGCGTGTAGTGCAGGAGACATCCTTCCGTGACGGAGCCGCCTCTACCTCGTATGCCGCCATAGAACTGATTGAAGAACTTACGGCTGATGTTGCTGAGCCAAGCATTTTGGTGGTAGGTTTAGGCGAGATTGGTGCCGATGTATGCCGCAACCTGAAAGACCTTGGCTATAAAAACGTAAAAATCTCTAACCGCACACAGGCAAAGGCTAAGTCTCTGGCAGAGGAGTGCCAGATGGAGGTAATACCGTTTGAGGAGATTGTGCAGGGCATGAAGGAGGCTGATGTCATTATCTCTTCTGTGGCCCGCGAAACGCCGTTCTTCACCAAAGAGATGGTAAAGCGCCTGGATGTGCTCACTTTCAAGTTTTTTATAGACCTGTCGGTGCCGCGCAGTGTGGAGCCGGAGGTGGAAAGTATACCGGGCGTGCTGGTGTATAACATAGACACCATCCAGAACAAGGCATCCGAGGCTTTGCAGCGCCGCATTAACTCTGTGCCGAAGGTAAAGGAGATTATTGCAGAATCGATCGAGCAGTTTAACGACTGGTCGAAGGAGATGATGGTTTCGCCTACCATCCAGCGACTGAAGAGCGCCCTGGAATCTATCCGCCAGGAGGAAATGGCCCGTTATGTTAAGAAGCTTGGCCCGAAAGAAACAAAGCTAATGGATAGCATCACGAAGTCCATGATGCAGAAAATAATTAAACTGCCTGTGCTTCAGCTTAAGGCTGCCTGCAAGCGCGGCGAGGCCGAAACGTTGATAGACCTGCTAAACGACCTCTTTAACCTCGAAAACCAGGCAGTAGAAACAAATCATAAAACTGAGTAAACAGCTCTATTTTTTTAGTTAAAAAACAACTGAGGCCTTCGTAAAACTCTGAACATAGAGATATACGGAGGCCTCAGTTGTTTTTTACTGGCATTGAAAACCGCACCATGGTGCAGACTTTTACTTATATATCAATGCAGCATTCTTCCAAACAATCAATCACATCAATCAATTTAGGGATAGCCAATGAATAATAAATTTTGGTTCCCACTTTAAAAGACGAGAGCACGCCCTTGTCTTTCAGTGTAATCAGGTGCTGCGACGCAATGGCTTGGGGAAGATCTAACTGCTTATATATCTCAGTAACAGTCATTTTATCTTCTTTTCCGAGCAAATCAACTATCGCCAGTCTTTTGGGGTGTGCCAGTACTTTAAGCATGGCTGCCGCCTTATCTATCTTCTTCGATTCAACTCTTGACAACAAACTTTTCATAATTAAAATTATACCTAACAGTTTCTACAAATCAATTTTCATTCTTATTCATATTAAGATATATACGGAGCCTGCACTATTTGGCTGAAAATCCGTGCCGCACTCTTGTTATTTTTGGCCAACGGATACTTCCTATCATGTAATCGGACTAATCCACAGGACGTCGCTTGACGGCCTCGATATAGCTTATACTAGATTTACGTACAAATCTCAAAATTGGATATATGAGATACTGAATACTACTACATTACCATATACCAATAAACTAATTGACTCCCTCTAAGGTGCGGACACTGCCAGCACACCATAACTGGTAAGCCCAACTAAGCCTCCGGCCGCTCTATAAGCCAGCAGGTTCATAAGTTTGTACAACAACACGTGTTACACCAGCATTTTGTTGCCTACTAAGGCCTCAGCAATTTTCGCCAACCAGACCGGCGATGCCCTGCCAGCCTGGCCATAGCGCTTGTTTTGCTGCACCCGCACGGTTACGCAAGCGGCAGCACCATGTATTATAAACGGGTGGCGGCGCGTTTAACGCATACTTTAATGGACCAAACAGCTAGCTGCAGGAGTGGCTTTGGCAGAAAGAGGCGCTGCATACTTCTGCTAAGCCCGCACTAATTTTTGTACCTTTGCCTAACCTTAAAATCACAACTGATAAACTGGAATGAAAGACCTACTTGCAAAGTTTGAGAATAAGCAACCAGAGATTGTTTTTGAGTGGAAAGACCCTGAAACCGAGGCGGAAGGCTGGGTAGTGATCAACTCGCTTCGCGGCGGCGCTGCCGGTGGCGGCACGCGTATGCGCAAAGGCCTTGACAAGCGCGAGGTAGAGTCTTTGGCGAAGACGATGGAGGTAAAATTCACGGTGTCTGGCCCTGCCATAGGAGGCGCTAAATCAGGCATCAACTTCGACCCCGCTGACCCTCGCAAGCGTGGTGTACTGGAGCGCTGGTACAAGGCTGTTATCCCTTTGCTGAAGAGCTACTACGGCACTGGCGGCGACCTGAACGTGGACGAGATACACGAGGTAATTCCGATTACGGAGGACTATGGCCTGTGGCATCCGCAGGAGGGCGTGGTAAACGGGCACTTTAACGCCTCAGAGCCCCAGAAAATAAATAAGATCGGGCAGCTGCGCCAAGGAGTAATCAAGGTGATTGAGGACCCTCACTTCTCCCCTTCCACCGCCCGAAAATATACTATAGCAGACATGATTACGGGTTATGGCGTGGCCGAGGCTGTGCGCCACTACTATAACATTTGGGGAGGTTCTTTTGAGGGTAAACGCGCTATTGTACAAGGCTGGGGCAACGTAGGTGCAGCAGCAGCCTATTACCTAGCTTCTAAGGGCGTTAAAATAGTTGGAATCATAGACAGAGCCGGGGGCCTAATTAACGAAGCCGGTTATACTTTTGAGGAAATCACCGATCTTTTCCTGAACCGCCAGGGCAATGCCTTGAGCCCAGACACACCGGGTATACTTTCTTTTGAAGATGTGAACAACCGCATCTGGGATCTTCCGGCTGAGATATTTATACCTGCCGCAGCGTCTAGGCTGGTTACACGAGAGCAGGTAGACCGCATGATTCAGACGGGTATGGAGGTTATCTCCTGCGGTGCCAACGTACCTTTCCAGGACCCTGAGATTTTCTTTGGCCCTACCGGCGAGTTTGCGGATCGTAACCTTTCAGTGATTCCTGATTTTATTGCCAATTGTGGCATGGCGCGCGTATTTGCCTATCTAATGGAGAGCGAGGTGGAAATTACTGACGAGGCTATCTTTAGCGACACATCCAACATCATTCGCGCGGCACTGGAGAAATCGCATGAGAAGCAGGTGCAGAAAACCGAAATTGCCAAAACCAGTTTCGAAATTGCCCTGAGCCAGCTACTTTAACCACTCATACTTTACGCTTATGAACTTTGGAGATTTGTACAACAGTGGCTGGCTCCGTTATGAGTTTTTAGGTAACTCTATTGCAGAGTATCTTATAACTGCGGCCATTCTACTGTTTGGCTTCATCTTTAAAACACTGTTTTCAAAGCTGATTTCCGGGCTGGTGTACAGGTTGGGCAGCAAGTTTTGGTCTGAGGCCAACCTGCCTGAGTTCAGGCGCCTGCTCATACAGCCACTGGAGGTGCTCCTGTTCCTGGTTTTCCTGTACCTGGCCTTCCAGGTGCTGGATTACCCGCTGGAGCCAAGCGACCTCCGGGAAGGAGACCCGTTTTTGAAGACTTTCCTGTTCCGCACTTACCAAGTGTTCGTGATTGTGGCGCTTACGTGGGTGCTGCTGCGCTTTATAGACTTTGTGGGACTGGTGTTCACGTACCGCACCGAGAAAACCGCCTCGAAACTGGATGACCAGCTGGTGCCTTTCTTCAAAGATTTCACGAAGGTAATTGTAGTGATCTTTGCCTTTCTGATAATGCTCGGCTCGGTTTTCGGAGTCAATGTAACCGGTTTGGTGGCTGGCCTCGGGGTGGGTGGCTTAGCTATAGCTTTTGCTGCCAAAGAGAGCCTGGAGAACCTGCTGGCGTCGTTTACCATATTTCTGGACCAACCTTTTATGGCTGGCGATTTGGTGCAGGTAGGCGAGCTGATAGGTGTAGTAGAGAAGATTGGCTTCCGAAGCACGCGCATCCGTACGCTGGAGAAAAGTTTTGTAACGGTTCCGAATAAGCTGATGATTGACAAACCGCTCGACAACCTGACACTGCGCACTTTCCGGCGAGCCAAGTTTGACATCAACCTCACTTACGACACCACCTCTGAGCAAATCCGGAAGATAACCCGCGATGTTCAGGAGTACATCGACAACCACCCGCGCACTAACGAGGATGGCCGCGTACGCTTCCTGAGTTTAGGCGCCCACTCCAAAGATATTATGGTGCTATACTTTGTAGACACCATGGACTGGAATGATTTTATCGATATCAAGGAAGAAATCAACTTCAAGATTGTGGAAATTGTGGAAAATCACGGTGCGGAGTTCGCTTTCCCTACCCAAACGCTGTATCTGCAGCAGCAGGAAGGCAAGCCGCAAACTCCCACAGAGAAACCATACTTTGGGGGCTCTGACCTAGAGTAAAACCATTAAAAATAAAAAAGCCGGAGAAGCTCCGGCTTTTTTTTCACCCTTATATCTTAAATTCTTCTGAATTACAATTTGATAAGGTTAAGTTGGCATTTTAACCAATTCGGGATTGTTTCTCCCACTAAACCTAAATCTTCAAACGCTGCAAGTATAGTTTATTGCAGATTTGGTTTCTTTAACGGCCTCCTTTGGCCATAGTTACACTTGCAGTATAACTTTTCCCTTATAAGGCCTGAAATTCAATGTGAAGCTGCCAAATATCTAAGTAAAAGGCAGTAACTTTTTTCAAACCCCTACTTCTTCAGTCCCCAAATCAGGTAGTTTATACTTTAGTTGAAGTCGAAGTACTCGCCTTCCTGCAACTCAATTTCCTTTTCTTTTGCCTTTGGCTTTTTGCCGCGCAGCAGGTCGCGCAACTCCTGCCCTTCCTGCTTTAGGTCGGTTTTGATTTTATGCCGCACCCGCTCATCGTCGTAAGCTATTTTAAAGTCGCTCTCCCTGCCCTTGAGCGTCAGGAAGAGGTTGCTGTTGCCAGCGTTTACATCTTCTGCTACCGTACCGAAGCGAGCGTCTTTATCGGGGCGCTGTTTGCTGAAGAGCGGCAGCTTGATCTTGTAATCCATCTGCTGATCAAAAGTGTGGGTACCTGAAACAGATACCACTGGCGCCGCCGACAAATTGGAGCGAATATCCATCTCCGGAATATAAATAGTGCCCTGCTGTATCCAGAAAGAGTTGTGCAGCTCCGCAAAGTGCATGTTGGCCAGTTCGGTGCGCTTCACAAAAGCCGACATCTTCTGCATTGGCGGAAAGTTAATCAGCTGTCCGTTTCGGATGGTCGCTTCTATCTCGGCCTGCAGCAGGTCGGTTTTAGGACTCAGCTGGCTATCAAAGTATACGTCCGATACAATGTTAGTCGTAAGCTGGCCGCGCAGGTGCCGTTCTTCTACAAAGCTCTGATGGAAGTTCTCGAACACATAGAACAGGCTGTCTACGCTCATGCTGTTCAGTTTGGCGGCGGTGCTTACCTTTATGTGGTTGCGGTTGCGGGCATCCAGGTTACCGCGCACGGCAAAGTCGCCGCCAATGGCCCTAAATGAGATGTTAGGCGTAGATACAACCTGGTTGCGCAGCTTCACCTCGCCTTTAATATCTTTACCCCTAAACCTCCTGAAACGCATTCTGTCAATGGAGGCGCTGAGATCGAAAGCGATATTAGGAGAGACTATCAGCTTGTAGCTCTCGCCTGTGCGTGCATCCTCCGGTGTGTTCTGCTCCTCACTCAGCAGCTGGTCAAAATTAAGGTACCGGCTTTTAAAATCGGCTTCTACCAGCAAGCGCTGGTTTTCCAGGATTAGCCAGGCCATGACGTTCTTAAACATGCCATTTACGGTAAAGTCAGACTCCCCAAGCTTCCCCTTGAAATCAGAAACGGCCACATCATTCCGTTTAAACATAAAATTGCCGCTTAGGCTGCTCAGGGGCAGCGGCATTTGCTGCAGTGTAAGCGATACATTGTGCAGGGTAATGTCTCCGGTGGTATTCAGGGTGCTGTTGCCAGGGCGGGCCTTAAAATCGTTCAGGTTGCCCGAAAAAGCAATGCGTACATCTGCCAAACCGCTTCCGCTCCGCACATTATCAATTTTAGCCAAGCCAAGTATATAACCGACGTCCAGCATCCCCTGCACATCAAAGGCTATGTACGGGTTGTCGAAATTGCTATACTTTAGGTTGCCTTTAAATGGCCTGCCATTCAGTACGCCTTTCAGCTCCTTCAGCTCCAGCACAGAGCTGGCGGCATTCTGCTTCTCTCCGTTCGTGAAACTGCCCGTTAGGTAGATCTTTTCCACACGCTGCTGCACATCGGGGTGGAAAAAAGAGGCATCGTGCGCGCCAAATCCTATATTTATACTTGGCACGTGCTTGCCAGAAGCTTTTCCCTTTACTGTTCCGGTAAAGTATACTTCCCCCTCACTGCGATATTGGCTCAGCTCCTCCGTCATACTTTGGGGCAGCAGCGAGAGCAGCGACTGTATATTGGTGTTCTTGCCGTCCAGTTTCAGGTCCAGCTCGGTTACGCCGCCGTAGGCAATACCGCCGCCCACCTCGTAGGCAGCCTCCCCCACCTGCACCAGCGATGGTTGCAGTGCAATGGTACGCGCCTGCCTGTTTATACTTAGGGCTGAGTTTAGGTTTACCTTCTTTCCTTTAAAATACTCGCCTGCGCCAATCTTTATAGTATGGATAGTAGCTTGGCCGTCAGCTTCAATCTCGATAGTTTCGGGAGAGACGGCAAGTGCTGCGGCCAGTTGGTGTGCGTCTACTTCGTAGGTCTGCTTCAGTTGCTGATCGATATAGTGAATAGCAACCTCGCGCAGGTTTATACTTTCCAGGTCGAAAGAGAATGCAGTGTCGTCTGATGAAGTGGTATCGCTGGCGATGATCTCATAGTTCACGCTTCCGTCTGGCAGTACTTTCACGTACACCTCGCCCTGCTCCATGTAAAATTGCTTTACGCTGTATTGGCCGCGCAGCACATCCCAGATACTAAAGGTAAAGTATAGCTTATCGGCACGGGCCAACGACTCCTGGCTCTCTGGCAGCCCTTCATGTATGTTAACCTCATCCAGCGTTACAGCTACCTGCGGAAATTTATCAAAGAGCGAGAGTGAGATTTGCCGCACATCCACCTTTGTTTTGATGTGCTTGTTGGCTTCTGCCACAAAAAGCTCGATTATTTTATCCTGGTAAGTATACACCAGCGCCAACGCCAAGCTCACAGTCGCAATTAAAATTGCGACTCCATAAAATAGCACTTTTCTTACCACTTCTTTTTTCACTTGGCGAAAGTTCAGATTTATAGCACCTTACAAACCCTAAAGGTACTGCAGTAATAACATGCGAACAATAGGAGCAGGATGCTGAAAAAAATATTTAAGAAATTTTTATCAAATGTTTTGCAGTTTAAAAAATATGCCCCATATTTGCATCATCAAAAGGGGACAAAAGGTCTCCAAAAAGAAAAAAACGGGGTGTTAGCTCAGCTGGTTCAGAGCACCTGCCTTACAAGCAGGGGGTCACTGGTTCGAATCCAGTACGCCCCACAAAAGGACAACTGCAAAGTTGTCCTTTTTTTATATCTATACTTTTCTGTTGCCTCATACTTTGCGTTAGTTATACTTAACAAACGGCGCAAATTAGGGCATAGTATACCTCTCCTCCTACTGCACTGGAAGTCAGCCAGTTTCTCCTAAAATAGATTGATTTATACTTCGGCTTATGTCTTTGAGAATTGTTCGTGCAGGGCAAGCACCTGCGGAATGATAAGCTGCTTATCGTTGTTGTAAATAACGTGTTGGGCGCGCTTCATCTTCTCCTCTTCGCTCAGTTGGCGGGCTATTATAGATTTGATATCTGATTCGGTGCGGTGCGTATCGCGCTTCAGCAGGCGCTTAAGGCGCAACTCCAATGGAGCATACACGGCTATAATTTCATCCATCTGCCTCCACGACTCCGACTCAAACATCAGCGCAGCTTCCTTTAGCACGTAAGGTTTACTAGCCTGTGAGGCCGCCCATACGTCAAAGTCATTCCCCACATGCGGGTGCACCAGGTTGTTTAACTGCTCCAGCCGCTGCGGGTCGTTAAATACCAAGCCTGCCAGGTAAGTCCGGTCCAGTTCGCCTGCCTGGGTGTAGGTATTCGGGCCAAACGCATCCTGCAGCTCCTTTCGCAGCTTCTCGTTATGGTGCATCACCCATTTTGCACGAGAATCAGCATCATACACAGGCACACCGAGCACGGCAAACATACGGCTCACAATAGACTTGCCAGCACCTATGCCCCCGGTTATACCAATCTTAAGCATATCGTTTATTGTCTGGAGATTTTAATGCGGTTAGGCCATACCTGCACATTGCGTATGCCGCGCGGCTGTTGCACCAGCTCCGGCACCAGAGTAGAGTCTATGGGGTTAAACCGGTTATAGTTCAGCACTACTTTAAAGGCTGAGCGGTTAAGCAAGGCCATGGAGTCTTGGAGCATCTGGTAACGCAGCACCACAATAGGTGGGCGCAGGTTAAGCGTAACGCCCTCCGGCACGTTTACCAGCTCGGGCAGCAACTGCCGCTCTTCAGATACCAGGTTCTTTATGTTTACGATCACCTGCGCTTCTTCAATATCCGCCGCCACCAATGACTGATAGTTGTAGCTAATCGGCACCGGCACTTTAGACGGCTCTGTTAGCATCTGGTTTGGCAAGCGCAGCAGGAAAGGGTTCGGCAGGCTATCGATCAGCGAGGCGGGGCCTGTAAACGTTATACTGTCCGGGCTGATGCGCACAGGGCCTACCACTGTATGTTGGTTATCCGTCAGCCTCTGGCTGGGGTCCATACTTAAAGCCACTCGCTTCTGTATCTTCGGGTCGAAGTTGAAGTATATAGTGTCTGTTACAACAAAATTTAGCTGAAGGCCATCGAGGGCGTTAACCAATGAGGGGCGCAGCGCCGAGCCGAGCAGGTAATTGTTGCGAGGCAGGTCGCGGATGTAGATCTCTGCAGGCTGCACTTCCAGCCGCAGGCTTTTGCGCAATAGTTTCCAGCCTTTGCCGGTAACGTTGATGGCTACCTCCTGGGGCAGCGGCTTGATGGGAACAAGATCGTTTTCATCATACACAAACCGGATGGGGTAAGAGGTTTGCGTACTATAGCTTTTGTTTAGGGCATTGAGGAGCCAGAAGGTAGAGGCCGCCACAAAACAAAGCAATACTACTCGCCAGTATTGCTTTGTTCGTGGCTGGAATGGCCTCATAAACCATAAGGCTATATTTTTTACTCCCTCTAAAGGCAATGTTATGCTGGGTTTTGCACCTTCATGGTAGCTTCCATGGAGACGGCAGTTTTGTCGAACATCAGGCGAACGCCTTTGTCCACTTCTAACGTAATCGTATCGTCGTCTATTGCAATAAGCTTACCGTGCATGCCACCGATGGTTACCACTGTCATGCCTTTGCTCAACTCCTCGCGGAACTTCTTCTGGTCGCGCATTTTTTTCTGCTGCGGACGGATCATGAAGAAGTAAAACACAAGGATAATAGCCCCGAACATAAGCAGCTGAGGCAGCATGCCAGCGTCCGGAGTCTGAAGAAGTATATTATTCATTTCTAAAGTATGCTCTATAAGCGTTCAGGAGTATTAATTAGTTGCGGCGAACCGGGCCGTCAGAACCAGCTGTAGGAATGCTGCTGCTTTCTACATTACCCTTCATGGCTACACGAACGATGTTCGGCTGCGTGTTTGCACGAATTGTAACTGTAGGCTGTTGCTGCCCCATTTTACCGGTGCTGTTAAATTTAACTGCCACTGTGCCTTTTTCGCCAGGGGCAACAGGCTCTTTCGTCCACTCAGGCACGGTGCAACCACAGGTAGCAGAAGCGCTTTCAATGATAAGCGGTGTGCTGCCAGTGTTGGTAAACTCAAAAGTATGCTCAATCGTTTCGCCCTGCTTAATGGTGCCAAAGTCATACTCTGTCTGCTCAAACGACATTACCGGAGCGTTCTCAGAAGCCACAGCCTCGCCATCGGCTGCTGTAGTCACTACGTTCGGGTTTTCTATTGGCTGAACAGTCGCTTCAGCTGCAGTTGTGTTCTCAGTTACAGTATCGTTGCCAGCATTGTTGCTGTCGCAGCTTGTAGCAAACATGGCTATAGCCAGGCCTGCTGCTAGAAACAGGTTCTTTTTCATAATGATAAAGTACTTCGTTTTAAAGTTTTGCAATGATGTTCTGCGTGAACTCCATTGTGTTTGCTTTACCACCAAGGTCGCCGGTGCATTCTTCCTTGTTAGCAAGGGTTGCTTCCAGGGCTGCCTCAATGCGGTTGCCTTCGTCTTTCAGCTCGAGGTGGTGCAGCATCATAATAGCAGAGCGCAGCAGTGCAGTAGGGTTCGCAATTCCTTTGCCGGCTATGTCTGGTGCAGATCCGTGAACGGCTTCAAAAATAGCCATCTCGTCGCCAATATTAGCGCCTGCCACCACACCAAGTCCGCCTACCAGGCCAGCACACAGGTCAGAAAGGATATCGCCGAACAGGTTAGTGGTTACAATTACATCGAACTGCTCTGGCTTAGCCACCAGCTGCATGCACATATTGTCGATAATTTTATCATCGGCCTGGATGTGCGGATACTCTTTGGCGATCTCACCAAACACACCTAAGAACATAGCGCCAGCGCTTTTCAGGATATTGGCTTTATGCACTGCCGTTACCTTTTTGCAGCCGTGCTTATCAGCGTAAGCAAAAGCGGCGCGTACAATTTTCTGGCAGCCAACGCGTGTTAAACGTGCTACGGAGTCAGATATCTGCAGGCGCTCGTCAAACATCTCAAGGCCAGAGTATAGACCTTCTGTGTTCTCGCGGAACAGCACTGAGTTTACGTTGTCAAAGCGCGTCTCTATGCCCTTTGTAGTTTTAGCAGGCCTTACGTTCGAATATAAATCAAACTTTTGGCGCAGCTGCACATTTACACTTTTAAAGCCTTTGCCTACTGGTGTAGTAATAGGGCCTTTCAGAGCAACTTTATTTTTCTCCAGAGAAGCTATCAGCGTGGCCGGAATTAGCTCTCCGATGGCATCAAAAGTAGTTTGCCCAGCGTTCTCCTCTTCCCAGGTTACGGGAACGTTAGCTGCACTAAAAATAGCTTTTACAGCTTCTGTGATTTCAGGGCCTATCCCGTCGCCGGGTATCAGGGTTACTTGTCTCATGCTTACTTACAGTTCTTTCCTGCTATTTATTTCATTAATGAGTGAGTCTACATCGCCAAGCAGCTTCTCCGCTTTTTCCTTTGCGTCCTGTATCACCCGTTGCCCTTCAGACTTGGCTGTTGTAGGCATGCCATCGCCTTTGGCGATAAGCTGCTCCAGCAGGTCAGATAAAGTATCACGGTATTTCTCCAGGCGGTAGCTCAGCCAGTATCGTGTTTCGCGCCCTTTCTCAGGGGCAAAAAGTATACCGGTCGCAGCTCCTACAGCGGCGCCGGAAACAAAAGCTAGTAACGCAGTTGTCTTTTTGCTCATAGTTCTTGTATGCTTAATTATCTCGGGTACAAACTTTTTCTCTTACTACGGAGAAACCGCTGTAAAGGCCGCCTCTGCCTGGCCAGGCTTATTTGTTGTCGATCAAGCCACGGCCCGACTTGCGGATATCGCCTTTGGCGGTTAGCTCCTGTGCCATTTTATCCAACACACCGTTAATAAACTGCTTGCTTTTAGGAGTGCTGTATAGCTTCGAGATCTCAATGTATTCGTTGATGGTTACCTTCACCGGAATGCTTCGGAAAATGTACATCTCGCTGAGGGCCATCTTCAGGATAATCTTATCGAGCAGTGCCACACGCTCCACGTCCCAGTTCTTAACGCTAGCCGCAATCATATCTTCATACTTCTCGTCCTGCTCTACCGTCCGGAAGTATAAATCCTCAAAGAAAGCCTTATCATCTTCCCAGTTTGCCGACAGATCCAGCAGCTGCTTGTCTTCTTCAGCCTCTTCGGCAAAGATTTTCACAGTTTTGTTTACCAGGCTTCTCACAATTGACTTGTTCTCTACCCAGTTCAAATCCTGCTCCTCAAACAAAGATTGTAAGTTTTTTTCTTTAAAGATAATGTTTTTGAAAATATGTTTCACCACCTCAGCGTCCTCTTCCAGGGTATGCGTAGGCTGGCTGACATAGCTCAGGAAGGCCTCATCTTTCTTCAGGATGTTCTTGTATACAGCGCGTATCTCGCTGATATCGGAGCCCCAGCTGATATTGCGGCGAATGATGTTATCCTGGTATGATTTGCTCTGCAGCAGGCGCTGCACCACTTGGTTGCCCAGGAAAGAGGTGGTATCAGGCCCTTCGGCGGCAGTAAAACGGTTGGCTTTTTTCTCTTCCTCCTCCTCTATCAGGCTCACGATCACCTCCAGTATCTGCAGGGTGCCTAGGTAGTGGTCGTAAATGCGCTCCACGGCACTCAGCATTTGGTTGCCGTAGTACTTTAAGTCTTTTTTGGTGGTGTTATTATAAAACACAATTGCTCTGTTCACCGCATCAATAGCTTCCTTGTCTGCGCCTTCGGCGTCATAATCCTGCTTCTCGTGCCATTCTTTGAACATCAGCGTGGCCATTTGCCTCTTGCCTTCGAGTAACTTTCTGTCCTGCACCTCCATGGAGTTAAGGTCTGGCGCAAAGTCCTCGTTTATCTGGTCTAGGGCCAGCAAATAGTCTGAACCTACGGCTTGCTGATAGGCATAGATTGCCTGCATCGCCTTAATTCGTAGTGTTCTGCGGTTGAGCATATTCTTATTTTAAAGAGCGTGTGTTGGGTAAAATATACTTTATATGGGTCCGGGGATCCCGGCACTTCTTTTTTTTGCCTGCTATGTAAAAGCGGATCAGGCAGGCTATAGTTCCGCAGTAGGAGCGTGTAAAGCAAAAGTGCCACAGGTTAATGCAGCACTTTTGACTTTAATGCAATCGATTTATAGCTAACAGCTTAGTACGTGGAGCGCACTTTGCCGATGCTCTCAATACGTTTTTTGGCCATCTTAACGGCAGCAGCCTGGTTGTGGATGCCTTCTTTCTCAGCAAGTTCGAAGATATCCAGTGTATAACCGTAGATGCGCTCTGTCTGGGCATAGGCGCTTTCGCGGTTGTAGCCAGTCAGCTCAGAGTACACGTTAATCAGACCACCGGCGTTAATCAGGAAGTCAGGTGCGTATACAATGCCTTTCTCTATCAGCGCAGGCCCGTGCACTTTCTCGTCGCGCAGCTGGTTGTTAGCGCAACCGGCAATTACCTGGCACTTCAAGCGGTTCAGGGTATCATTGTTTACAGTGCCACCCAGTGCGCACGGAGAGTAGATATCCACATCCAGGTCATAGATCTCGTCCATACCTACTACTTTGGCGTTATACTTCTCAGAAACCTCGCGCAGGCGGTCTTCGTAAATGTCGGTGATGAAGATCTGTGCGTTCTCTTTTGCCAGCAGCTCCACCAGGTAACCACCTACGTGGCCAACACCCTGTACAGAGATTTTCTTACCTTCCAATGAGTCTGAGCCAAACGCCTTCTTAGCGGCAGCTTTCATACCCATGTAGGTGCCATAAGCCGTAACCGGAGATGGGTCTCCGCTACCGCCCATAGACTCAGGAAGGCCTGAAACGTGCTCGGTTTCCATGCGGATATACTCCATATCCTTGGTCGTCATGCCTACGTCTTCGGCTGTGATGTAAGCACCGTTCAGGTTCTTTACAAAGCGGCCGAATCTGCGAAGAAGGGCTTCATTTTTGTCTTTTTTGGCATCGCCGATAATCACGGCTTTACCACCACCCAGGTTTAGGCCAGAGATAGCCGCCTTGTAGGTCATGCCTCTAGACAGACGAAGCACGTCGTCGAGGGCTTCTGCCTCGGAAGCGTAAGACCACATGCGGGTACCACCTAACGCCGGGCCAAGCACCGTGTTGTGTATACCGATGATAGCTTTTAAGCCAGTTTCTTTGTCGTGGCAGAAAACAACTTTCTCGTGGTTGTGTTCTGATATCTGATCAAAGACTGACTTGTCTTTTTTCACTTCAACTTCTTTTAATTCCACCATTGATAGTTTTGATTAGGGGTTGTTCTATCTTTGTGAAGGGGGGAGGCAAAAAAATCGCCCTCTCCGTTTCGCGCTGCAAAATTAAATCTTTTTTTGGTTATTTCAATTTGCGTGTGCTATCTCTGCGTAAAAGCGCAAAAGGCATCAAGTTCTGACTGTGAAATCGTTACGTTATTTAAATAAATACCTTATCAAGTATAAATACAGGCTCCTGCTGGGGCTCGTGTTTACCATTATATCCAACTTCTTCCAGATACTGCCTGCGCAGGTAGTACGCCACGCCTTTAACCTTATTAAAGAGGGCATTAACCTGCACGGCCTGTTTGGGGGCATGGCGCAACAGGAGGTAGTGTATGACATTTTCTCCAGAAGTATACTTGTATACGGCGTTATTATTTTGCTGATGGCGTTGCTGCGGGGGATATTCCTGTTTTTCGTGCGCCAGACCATTATCGTGATGAGCCGCCTGATCGAGAATGATCTTAAGAACGAGATTTATACGCATTACCAGAGCCTGCCGCTAAGCTTTTACCGCCGCAATAACACCGGAGACCTGATGGCCCGCATCTCAGAAGACGTAAGCCGCGTGCGCATGTATGTCGGCCCAGCCATTATGTACGGCATTAACCTGGTCATACTTTTCCTGATGGTGATCCCGTACATGCTGTCGGTAAACGTGAAGCTGACTATGTACACGCTGATACCGCTGCCTATACTTGCCATCAGCATTTACTACGTCAACAACATTATACAGCGCAAATCCGATGAGATACAGCGCAGCCTTTCGGGTATAAACACCTTTGTGCAGGAGGCTTTCTCCGGCATCCGGGTACTTAAGTCCTTTGTGCGGGAGGATGACTCGCACAGCAAGTTTACCACGGCCAGCAACACGTACAAGGACAAATCGCTGGAGCTGAACTTCGTGAATTCGCTGTTTTTCCCGCTGGTGCTGTTCCTGGTAGGCCTGAGCACGATTATCACGATTTATATTGGTGGGCAGGAGGTTATCAACGGAAGTATAACCACTGGTAACATTGCCGAGTTTATCATTTACGTGAACATGCTGACCTGGCCAGTTACCTCCCTGGGCTGGACGGCCAGTTTGGTGCAGCGCGCCGCCGCCTCTCAGGAGCGCATCAACGAATTCCTGCACACTAAGAACGACATTGTTTCCCGTGAAAATATTACGAAAGATATTGTAGGCGACATCCAGTTTGAGAATGTGGATTTTGTTTACCCTGATACAGGCATCCATGCACTCAGGGGCGTGTCGTTTGACATCAAGCATGGCGAAACGCTAGCCGTGATCGGCAACACCGGCTCAGGCAAAAGTACTATCGCCAACTTGCTGCCGCGCATGTACGACGCCACTGGCGGGCGTATACTTATTGACGGCACAGATGTGCGCGACTATAACGTAGACAGCCTGCGCAGCCAGATTGGATACGTGCCGCAGGACGTGTTCCTATTCTCCGACTCCATCCGCAACAACATCGGTTTTGGTTTGCCAAGTATAACTGAGGAGCAGATGGTGCAGGCTGCCAAAGATGCCGACGTGTATGAGAATATCGAGCGCTTCCCCGAAGGATTTAACACCAAACTGGGCGAGCGCGGCATTACGCTGTCGGGTGGGCAGAAGCAGCGCGTGTCCATTGCGCGGGCACTGGTGCGGGAGCCAAGTATACTTATCCTCGACGACTCGCTCTCTGCCGTAGACACCAAGACCGAAAATGCCATCCTGAACAGTCTGCGCCGTATCATGCAGAACCGCACCAGCATCATCATTTCCCATAGGGTATCATCGGTGAAACTGGCTGACCGCATACTGGTGCTGGACGACGGAGAGATTGTGCAGCACGGTAGCCATGAGGAGCTAATTAACCAAGACGGCCTTTACAAACAGCTCTACGAGCGGCAGTTGCAGCAGGAAGATTCTGTTTAAATTTGTTGGTTTTTGGGCGATAGCGGCCATTTCTAGCAGCCACCATACTTCCTGGAAGCTGCTTGTGGGATTTTTTTAGTGCGGAAACTGTTATGCTTACGTATAGCAAATTTACGATCACTTTTATACTCACTAAACGCACTGCATATGGCCATCGACTTACAGCAAATCGGTAAAAGGTTCAGGTTTTACACAAACCTGAAAGAACTGGAAATGGAAGACCTGAAATCCATGACCGGCAGCGACGAAGAAACTCTCAGCAACATTATTCACGGGCGCAACATTGTAATGGATGAGCTGGTGGCTATTGTGAAGAACTTCAGCGACCTGAACCCGCAGTGGCTTATTTACGGTGAGGGCAGCATGTTTAAACCCATGGATGAGGATGGCCACTGCCAGGACGGCCACCATAAGGGATGCCTGAAAAAAGACAAGGCTGCTTACCTGCAGCAGATGAAGAACATGTTGATTGAGCTGGACGCCGCCGAGGTAGCCAAAGGCCATAAACCAGACGTAGACGCGCTGAAAGCGAAACTAGACGAATTGAGAGCGGCACAGTAGGTGCCGCTTTTTTCATGCCCTTACTTCAATACCGTTAAGTATAAGGTTGATGGTATACAGCACATCCCGCTCAATCTTCTCGAAGTCGATGGAAGGCAGCTTGTGAAAATCTGTCCGCTGAAACTCCTCGAACTGGATCAAGTCCTTCACCACCATCATAGAGTAACCCACCCGCTCAGCCTCGCAAGGTATAAAAACGCCTTTCGCGATACCTTCTTTGATGACAGTGGCGTAATAATTTGCCTCTTTACCCCTGGACTCTCGGAACAGTTCCTGAAACATGGCACGCGTTTCGATCAGCACTCTAATGGAGATAGTATGCTCCGACACTATTTCCTGATAGTAGCGCAGCGAGGACTGGATGTATAACAACAGACGCTTGTGCGGGTTTGGCTCGTGCTCGGCAAGCTGCTTAATGTGCGAGAGGCGGGCCTTCCACTCCTGCGAGAACGCCTCGATGTAAAGCAGCTCCTTGCTTTTGTAGTAGTAGTACAGCGAAGGTTTTTTCATGCCAATAGCGGCCGCTATGTCGTCGAGAGTGGCTTTGCTGTAGCCTAACCTGCCGAACACGTTTTTTGCTGCCTCTAAAATCAGCTCTTTCTTAGCCTCTGCTTTCTTGCCCAAAGTATACTTTGCTGTGGTTATGTGGAGCTAACCATCTGTCTCCTTCCCAAAGATATAGTATAAATCTATACTTGCAACAAGTATAGGTTACTGCTTTACGGGCACCTCCAGCACGCCTTTGTCATCCTCCGGAAACCATTCCACATAGAAGTCTTCCAGCTTCAGCTCTTCTTCCTGCGCATATTCAAACACGGCCGCGTAGAGCTTCTTGGGCAGCAGGGCTATACTTGCGGTTGCCTCGGCGCGCACCACTTTGCGGCCGCCCGGCACCATGCGCAACGTATAACCCTCGGGTAGCTGTGCCGCGGAATCCGGAATAATGATGCCGATAAACGCACGGATGCTGTCGCCGCTCTTATCAGGGTCGTTGTAATAGATGTTGCCGGGATGCCCTTGCAGCTCCTGCTCCTGCAGCACCTGCGATACACGCTGGAAAGCCTGTCCCATGGCCTCGTCCTCCACAGATCCTTCAAAAGGCTGGCCGGCTACATACATGGTTTGGGAAGTAGCAAGCGTGACGTTCGGGGCTGTAAAACCTCCCAGGTAAGTATAAAACACCAGCAGAACAATGGCAATGCCTGCCACTACGTAAAAAAGTTTTTTCATTGGTCGATCATGTTCTTGTACTGCATCTGGTACAGCTGTGCGTAGTAGCCGTTTTTCTCCAGCAATTCTTCGTGGTTGCCCATTTCCTTCAGCTCGCCACGGTCCAGCACAATTATTTTATCGGCTTTTTGGATGGTGCTGAGGCGGTGCGCAATTACAATAGAGGTACGCCCGTGCATAAGTTGGTCTATCGCGTACTGTATCAGTTCTTCGGTTTCGGAGTCTACGCTGGAGGTGGCCTCATCTAGAATAATTACCTCGGGGTTGTATACCATGGCCCGCACAAAGGAGATAAGCTGCCGCTGGCCTACCGATAGCGTGGCACCGCGCTCCATTACCTGGTAGTGCAACCCGCCCGGCAAGCGCTCTATAAATTTGCGTGCACCCACCAAATCGGCAGCCTGCCACATCTGCTCTTCGGTAATAGCTTTGTTGCCCAGGCTGATGTTGTCGGCTATACTTCCGGAGAACAGGAACACGTCCTGCAGCACCACGCCAATGTGGTGGCGCAATACGCTCAAGTCATACTCCTGCAGGTCGTGGCCGTCTACCACAATATGCCCTTTGTTAATCTCGTAGAAGCGGTTGAGCAGGTTGATAACCGAAGTCTTGCCGGCGCCGGTAGCCCCTACAAAAGCCACGGTTTCGCCTGCTTTTACATCAAAGGAAATATCGCGCAGCACCCAGTCTTCGTCTTTGTAGGCAAACCACACTTTCTCGAAGCGCACATTGCCTTTTATCCTTTCAGGGGCATAACTGCCGTTGTCCGGAATCATCTCATTACTATCGAGCAGGCGCATGAGGCGCTCGGTGCTTACCACCCCCAACTGCAGCGTGTTAAAACGGTCGGCGATCATCCGGATCGGGCGGAAAAACATCTGGATATAAAGTATAAAGGCCATCAGCGTACCCAAAGTAATATCATCCTCTATCACCCCGTAAGCGCCATACCACACCAGCAGGCCCAGGCCAGCCGCACCGATAATCTCGGCCACCGGAAAGTAAACGGAGTAGTATAGCACTGACCGGATGTTGGCACGCGTGTGCTCTTTGTTAATCTCCTGGAACTTATCCATCTCCCGCTTCTCGTTCGTGAAGATCTGCACAATGCTCATACCTGTAATATGCTCTTGCACAAAGGAGTTCAGCTGCGCCACAGCCGTACGCACCTCCTGAAAAGTGTTCTTTATCTTCTCTTTAAAAATATAGGTGCTGATGATCATGAGCGGGAACGTGGAAAGGCTTACCAGCGCCAGCTCCCAATCAATGTAAAACATGAAGCCCAGGATGAACACCAGCTGCAGTATATCGCCGATCATGGCGGCCAGCCCTTCGCTAAACACATCTGACAGCGTCTCCACGTCCGATACGTTTCGGGTTACGAGCGTGCCAATCGGTGTGCGGTCGAAGAACTTGAGGCGCAGGTCCAGGATGTGGCGGTACAGTTTGATGCGGATGTCACGGACTACGTGCTGCCCCAGCCAGCCGGCAAAGTAGGTATGCAGGTACTGCACAATGGCATGCACCACCAGCAGCACGCCCAGTATCACGAACATCCGGTTCAGGCCTTCCCAATCGTTGTTCAGAATCTCGTTATCCACGGTCCACTGAATAAGGAAGGGGCGCAGCGCGGCAAGTATAGCCGAGGCAAAGGTTAAGAACACAATAAAGTAAAATGTCTTGACATAGGGCTTCACAAAGGTGAAAAGCCGCTTCAGCACGTCAGAGTCGAATACTTTACCGCTTTGTTTTGATTTATCTTCCAAAAGTATGCTTCTGCTTAAGTATAGTTTAAACGATGCGCCGTCTCCTCTGTACGAGCGCTACTGTTTAACCGGCTGTAAAGTTAATGGTTTCAGATCAGGATTTTCAGGATTTTGGGATGAACCGGATTATACTTTCATCCTTTTCCTTTTCTGGCGCAAGTCTTCAGATTTGTGTCTTACAATGGTGTTGAGTTTGTAACTCAACTGGCTTGCAAAGCCATATTTTATCCTTTGGCTATACTTTATACTTGTCTACCCTGCTGTTCCGGACATCCTTGTCCGGAACCTTTCTGACGCGGATTTCCTAATCCGCATATTTATGCTTGCAAGTTTATACTTTCATAGCCGCTGCTTCCCGTTATTTGAGACAAGCTATCCTTTCTAGCTGCCGCTGATCCTCAGTCCTGCATACCTACCGTTTCATTTCTGACTTTGGCTCCCTCAGCCCGGGAGGGCTCGTCTTCGGGCATCGCGCTGTGTTCCCTCCTTGCTTCGCTCTCGCTCAGCATGCCCTTAACGGGCACCGGATCTCACAAGGCGCTCAACCCAAAGGCTGGGATCATTTCGATAGCTGCTGCCTTCGCTATGGAACCAAGTCCCCCTTTGAAGGGGGCAGGGGGATGAAAATCGTTGGCAGAAGCTCCCTCTCCTGTTCTTAGGAGAGGGTTGGGGTGAGGTGAAACTCCCCTCCTTTGACAAGTCTCAGATCCCGGACTTGTTTCGGGAGAGGGGCAGGGGCGGTTAGACCCGATAAAACAAAAAAGGCCAGAGCCACTACAGCCCCAGCCTTTTATATACTTCTAAAATCTATACTTTACGCTTCGGCTTCTACTGTTACTTCTACTTTGGCCAGCGCCTGCTCAATGTCTGAAATAATATCCTCCGGGTGCTCCACCCCTACCGAGATACGCACCATCCCCTCGCCAATGCCCATTTTGGCGCGGTCGGCAAGGCAAATGTCAGAGTGGGTCATGGAGGCAGGGTGCTCGGCCAGCGACTCGGTTCCGCCCAGGCTTACCGCCAGTTTTATCAGCCTCAGGCTATTCAGGAACTTAAAGGCCTCTTTTTCGCCGCCTTTCAGGTCGAATGCGATCATGGAGCCGGCTGCGGTGCACTGTTTGTTGTAAATAGCCTGCTGGCGCGGGTTGTCCTGCAGGTCGCCGAGGTAATAGATTTTCTCTACTTTTGGGTGCTGCTTCAGGTACTCGGCTACCACCTCTGCGCCACGCGCCTGCGCCTCCATACGAATCTTCAGGGTTTCCAGGCTTCGCATCAGCATCCAGCCGGTCCAGGGGCTAGCCATAGAGCCTGCAAAAGTGCGCATGCCTTTTACCTGCTTCATCAGCGCGGCAGAACCGGCACAGGCACCGGCAATCAGGTCTGAGTGGCCGCCAATATACTTGGTGGCCGAGTATAGCACCAAGTCAGCGCCATGCTTGAGCGGGTGCGAGAACACCGGCCCCAGAAACGTATTGTCTACGGCTACTACCACTTTTTTGTCTTCTGTAGAGTGTTTTCTGGCCAGCGCTACGCATTCTTCTATATCCACCAGATGATTGGTTGGGTTGGCAGGCGTCTCCACATACACCATTGCCAATTTATCGGCCACGCCAGACTCCTCCAACTGCTGCGCAATCTCCTCTCCGGTGGCACAGGCCTGGAAACCTATACTTTGGATACCGAACTTCGGCAGGATATTTTTTATGTAGTAATCAGAGCCGCCGTAGATGGGCTCGCTGTGCAGAATCACATCGCCGGGCTTTAGCAGGGCCAGCAGTGTGGTACTGATGGCGGCCATACCGCTGGCAAACACTGCCGCTTCTTCGGCACCGTCCCAGAAGCGGAGGCGGTTTTCCAGTATCTCCAGGTCGGGGTTGTTGAGGCGGCTATAAATCAGGCCCAGCTGCTCTTCGTCGTTTTTCTCGCGCAAGCCGTAGGCCAGCTCAAAAAACGCCTTGCCTTCTTCGGCACTCTTAAAAACAAAAGTGGATGTTTGGTAAATCGGGGCTTTTACGGCCATCTCCGACCACTCCGGGTTATACCCGTAGCTCATCATTAAGCTTTCCGGCCGCACATGTTTTCCGTTTAAATGCGGGCCATTATGGTCCTCTTCTAGCTGCATAAGGTTAGATGTTATGGGTTAAAGGTTGATTAGTTTTAAGGTATAAATAGTTCAGGTGGATATTCTACTTTAGCCAGGTATAGCCCTTCAGATGGCGCCGCCCCGCTGGACTTGCGCCTATCCTGGCTGGCTATAACTTGCTCAAACTCCTGCACGGTTAGCTTACCGCGGCCCACGTCTACCAGCGTACCTACCACCAAGCGCACCATACCGCGCAAAAAGCGGTTGGCCCGAATAGTAAACTGCAGCTCCTCCCCCTCCTGCTTCCAGGCGGCTTCATACATGTTGCAGCGGTAGTGCTTGGTGTCTCCCTTCACTTTGCTGAAGGTCGTAAAATCCTCATACTTTAACAAGGTGTCGGCGGCCTCGTTCATTTTTTCCACATTTAGCGGGCGGCTGTGGTACCAGGCATGGTAGCGCTTAAAAGGGTTTTTGCGGAGCGTAATGTGGTAGTGATACGTGCGGGCAAAGGCATGGTAGCGGGCATGCGCATCGGGCTGCACCGGGTATAGATTTATGGCAGAGATATCCTCCGGAAGTAGGCGGTTGAGGCGGTAAACCACGTGCTGCGGGTCTAGGGGCTGCTGCGCATTAAAGTGCACAAACTGCTGGCTGGCGTGCACGCCTGTATCGGTGCGGCCACTGCCTGTGCTGCTAATTGGCTCGCGCAGCACTTTACTTAAACTATCTTCCAGCACCTCCTGCACCGACAAGGCGTTGGGCTGCACCTGCCACCCATGAAATCGGGTTCCGTCGTAAGCTATCTCTAAAAAATACCGCATAAGGCAAAGGTATGATTTTGAGACAAAAGACATACAGCAAATAATGGAAGACCGCTTGCTAATCTTAAAACAAATCGGCCGCCCAAAAGTATGAGCAGCCGATCTTGCTATTTGCAGCAGACACCCGCAGGAGTTGCGAGGCCTAAGCTTATACTTTCTCGTAGATGATGGCTGCGCCTTGGCCTACACCCACGCACATAGTAGCCAATCCATACTTTACGTTGTCGCGGCGCTTCATTTCGTGCAGCAGTGTGGCGGAGATACGGGTGCCGCTAGCCCCCAGCGGATGGCCAATGGCAATGGAGCCACCATTAACATTCACGATATCCGGATTTATTTCCAGCTGCTGCATACAAGGCACTGCCTGTGCCGCAAAAGCCTCGTTTATCTCTGCCAAACCAATATCATTTATACTTAAGCCAGCGCGCTTCAGGGCTTTTTGGGTGGCCGGAACAGGCCCCATACCCATGTGCGCCGGATCAACACCGGCCACGGCTGCCGACACCACACGTGCCATCGGCGTGAGGTTGTAGCGCTTCAGCATCTCCCCACTCACGATAATAGATACGGCCGCGCCATCATTTATACCGGAAGAATTACCTGCCGTTACCGAACCGTCTTTTTTAAAAGCCGGGCTAAGTGAGTTTAGCTTCTCCACTGACGAGAGGCGTGGGTGCTCATCGGTGTCAAAAACAATAGCATCTCCCTTTCGCTGCGGGATGTGCACCGGCACGATCTCGTCCTTAAACTTACCGGCCTCTGCGGCAGCTTTATACTTTACCTGCGACTGGTGCGCAAATTCGTCCTGCGTTTCACGTGAAATGCCGTAGCGCTCGGCCACATTCTCTGCCGTCTCGCCCATGCCAAACGGGTAATGCAGCTTAGCAAGGGCCGGGTTGGTAAAGCGCCAGCCAATGGTGGTATCGTATATTTCCGGAGTGCGTGAGAAGGCAGTCTCGGCTTTGGCCATCACAAATGGTGCGCGGGTCATACTTTCCACGCCGCCGGCCAGGTAAACTTCTCCGTCGCCGCAGGTAATGGCGCGGCTGGCATCCATAATAGCTTGCAGGCCGGAGGCACAGAGGCGGTTTACGGTAACGCCCCCTATCTCCTGCGGAAGCCCCGCCAGCAGCAGCGCCATGCGGGCCACGTTGCGGTTATCTTCGCCGGCTTGGTTAGCAGCGCCCATTACCACGTCTTCTATCAGGCTTGGGTCCAGGTTAGGGTTACGGGCCACGATTTCCTTCATCACCAGTGCTGCCATATCGTCTGGGCGCACGGAGCTGAGGGTGCCGCCAAACTTACCCACAGGTGTTCTAAGTATATCAACTATATAAGCAGTGTGCATCTTAATTTTAGTTTTACAGGTCTTTGTCTAATTTTGCATCTCTTTGCAAGATAATTTAACCATCACATGATACAAAGAATTCAAACCGTATTTCTGGCCTTGTTGGCCATCGCCATGATTGCCATGTTGTTTCTGCCGCTCTGGTCTAAAACAGACCCGGTTACAGGAGAGGAACTAGTGCTGACTGCCTGGAACTTAAAATCGCACTTTCTGAACGAGCAGGGTGAGCCTGGCTCGGCTGGCTCTATTCCGCAGCAGGGCGCTATTGCCATTGGCATGTTGGCCATTGCTGCCGCTGTTATTGCTGTTTACGAGATCTTTCAGTACAAGAGCCGCCTGAACCAGATGAAGCTCGGCCTCCTGAACACACTGATCCTGATGGGAACTCTGGGAGCCATGCTGTACTACGCTTATTTTGTGGGCAGCGACTTAATTGTAGCCGGTGAAAAAGGGACTTACGAGGCTGGCTTCTTTATGCCGCTGCTGGCGCTGGTGCTTAACTCTCTGGCCAACCGCTTTATCAGACGAGATGAGAACCTGGTGAGATCTGTGGACAGACTGCGATAGCAGACCGTAGATTTAACAAAAAGGCGGGTGCTGCTTCGGTAGCACCCGCCTTTTTGTTTTATACTTTGCAGATGAGTTTAAGCCTAAATCAGTGCCGAGGTAGACAATTATTTATGAGAGCCAGGAGCTTATTTACAGCTAAATACTTTCATCGTAGCTAGCGAAGAGATTTTTTGCTACAGCAACCAGTTTGTGCAAGTATAAAATAAGCGGAAGCTAAAACAGACTAAAAAAGCTCGGCGCAAGCATAACCTGCGCCGTTCTTAAGATGTCTAACTTTAATATCTTTAAATTCTAATCTCTGATTTCTATCTCCGCCGCGCGGCATACTCTTCCAGTTCCCGCACACTGCTGTCGAACCTGAACAGGTCGTAGATGTAGTAGAAGTGCTCTTGGTCGCAGAGGTAATCGTAAGCGTATTTAGCAAACTCTACACGGTTACTTTCATACTCCAACTCCAGCAGCAGGCGCTTCAGGTCATCAGCCATAATACTTCCGCCACGCAGCGCGTCGCGGGCTATACTTAGCTTTGTGCTCTCGAAGTCGCGGCTACGGATGGCCTCCACGGCACGGTCCAGCTCACGGGCCGAAAGCAGATTACGACAGCTTCCGTCCTGGTACTCATCGTAATCTCTATCGCGGCGGTGGTCCGGGTAGCGTGGCATCGGAGGGGCAGGCACCACCGGCCGCAGCGGCACCTCGCTTAGAAGCTTCAGGTAGGCTTTGCCGCTCCGCCCTAGGGTGCGCACGCCATAATTTGCCTCCACCCCGTGCGCCACAAACATCTTCTGCCCCATTTTATATATACCGTGGCGACTCTTTACTCGCAACTCAACGTAATGCTCGCCGGGCCGCACATCGTTCAGGCGCACATAGTTGGTAAACGAGCGATTAATGGTGCGCCCATTTACCCTAACCTGGAAATACTCACCGCGCTCAGCGGTGAAAGTAAGTATAGAGCTTTGCGCCCAAACCGGCAGTGCCAGCAGCACAAGCAGAAACGGTAATAAAAACTTCTTCATGGCAAGCATAGGTTTTTGCTTATACTTGCGTGAAGCCAATTATTGTGCCAGAGTGATTTTAGCTGCTGATTTACTTCTCCCGCTTTAGGTTAAGGTTGTAGTTGAGGCCAACACCAACAGACATTGGCTTGTGATGAAGGAGAGCGCCTCGATTATGCAGGCTTCTGTACAGGAACATGCCATCCGCAAAAATATCCAAACACTCACTCATCTTATAGTTTGCTGTAAGGCCTGCTGTAGCCACTACATTAACAGAGGCGTGCTCTTCATTATATATTTCTGACGTTTCACCCTCCAGGCTTTCTGTGCCTGTTGCTTTGATGTGGCCAATCACAGGAGCCAATGTAGCGTTAGCGTATACCTGAAGCCTTTTATAAGGATTAAATGGGTTGAACTTCAACGTGAAAGGTACTACTAAGCCCGGATGTTTTGAGTTTGCCTTGTTTCATAATGACTGCTATCTGCCAAAACAAACCTCGTGCCGTATGAAGTAACCTCGTTGGCACCGTATCCTAAACCGGCTTGTATAGTTGCTCTTTTGCTTAGCCTGTATCCATAATGTATGTTTAAGTACGGCATAACACCCGCCATCACTTTATACTTAGCTTTTCCCGCAACATAGTAACCGGTGGTGCTTATGCTTGCCCCTACGAAGGTTTTTCCTTTAGTGGAGTTGGAGTCAGGGTTGGGAGCCTGTTGTGCCACAGCAGCTAAAGCTGATAAAGAAAAGACGATAGACAATAATAGTGTTTTCATGTTGCTTGGCTTACCGCTTCAGGTTAAGGTTATAGTTAAGACCTACCCCCACTGATTTACTCTCATAAAGACTGCTTGATCGCGGTTCGAAGAAAAAGTTCTTGTAAAACAGGATTCCATCAGCATAAAGGTCTATCCGCTTACTGAGCCTATAGTTAAGAGTTAAGCCTGCTGTGGCGACCAAATCAAACGTATAGAATTTGTCATCATACAGAACAGTTACATCCTCATCATAGGTTTCTGTAGCTCTTGCCTTCATGTGGCCAAATACAGGAGCAAGCGAGGCGTTCGCATATAACTGCAGCCTCTTGTATGGGTTAAAGGGTGTCCATTTCAAGGTTAAGGGAGTAACTACTCCACGGATACGTTGATGATCTTGGATCATACTTAATTTACCATCTCGTAAAGAGCCTGTCCCGTGTCCGTTTATTTCATTGGCACCATAGCCAAGTCCGACTTGTACGATTGTTCTTTTGTTTAGTCTATACCCGAAATTAGCCTGTACAATTGGCATGATAGAGCTGAAGGACTCATGCTTGAGCTCTCCCATGATCGGGTATGGTGTGTTGCTTAACTCTATCCCGATGTAGAATTTATTTTCTGTAGAATCTGGGTTAGAAGTTTGCTGCGCCACAACAGCAAACGGGGAAAGCAGCAGAAAAAGGGCGAGTAAGTTTATTTTCATATTAAATCTATTTTATAGGTTAAAGCTGTAGTTGAGGCCTACTGCAACAGACTTAGCAGTTCGGGCATATGCGCTTTCTTGCCCAACATTCCTATAAAGCAGGTTCGCTTTACCGTAGCCTTCTAACCTGCTGCTGATTCTGTAATTCAGCTGTAAGCCTGCTGTGGCAATAGCAGATATACCAGAATCTTCAACTTCAAATGTTATGACTCTGTTTCCTTCATATTCCTCAGAATATTGGTGCCAAACAGAACCTATCACAGGTATAAATGAAGCAGTGGCATATAGTTGAAGCTTCCGGTTGGGGTTAAATGGCGTAAACTGCACTGTGAGCGGCATAGCTACACCGTAAATATTCTTGCTTCTGTAGTAGTTGATGATCGTATCATTTTGCCCGTAATAAATTCCGGAAAGTACGTCTTCCTTTTCTCTACCATAAGTCAGCCCAGCCTGTATATTCATTATTTTGGTTAACCTGTAGCCTAAATGCACGTGAGCAATAGGGGTAAAACCTCCTCCTACCTTTTTAATATTGTCCCACATATTATAGGAAATGCTACTCAACTCTAAGCCTGCGTAAAATCGCTTCGCGGACATCATAGCCGAATCAGGTTGAACTTGCGCTATTGCAGCAAGAGTGGCAACAGACAAAAGAAGAGACAAAAAAATTGTTTTCATTTAAGGTATGGTGAGAGGAGCATAAATACTTAACGCTTATAAACATACCTATATTAAAGTATAACAACAAGGTAATTTCAACCCCGTTTGTCACATCAGCTTTAGTCGATTTTTCATCCTGCCATACTTTATAAAGTGCCATTACTACCATCATAAACATTTCCCCGATGGCATTTCCTCAGCCTTTTGTAAAATAAAGCCCCGCAAAAAAAAAGCGCCACAGGTGCTGTACCTGTGGCGCTTTCTAAAGTATAATGTATAATTATCCCTCGTAATAAAACTCTCCATACTTACTCTTGATGGTCAGCTCATTGGTTTTGCTTTTCTCCACACGGCCGATGATTTGGGCCTCCACGCCAAAGCTATTCGAAATGTCAATCAAGCCCTGCGCGTGCTCCTCCGGCAGATAGATCTCAAGGCGGTGCCCCATGTTGAATACCTTGTACATCTCCTTCCAATCAGTGTGGCTCTGCTCCTGAATAATGCGGAACAGCGGTGGCACCGGCAGCAGGTTGTCTTTGATAATGTGCACCTTCTCCGTGAAATGAAGCACTTTAGTTTGCGCGCCGCCGCTGCAATGCACCATTCCGTGGATGTGCGGGCGGTGCTGTTTTAAAATCTCCATTACAATTGGGGCATAAGTACGTGTTGGCGAAAGTACCAGTTTGCCTACCTCTATGCCTGTCTCCTTGTCTATATCGGTTAGCCGCTTATGCCCAGAGTACACTAGGTCAGCAGGCAATTCCGGATCATAACTTTCCGGGTAAGATGCCGCCAGGTATTTATGGAACACATCGTGACGAGCCGAAGTAAGGCCATTGCTGCCCATGCCTCCGTTATACTCTGTTTCGTAAGTGGCCTGCCCATAGGAAGCAAAACCTACAATTACGTCGCCGGGCTGTATGGTGTGGTTCGAAATGACATCATCGCGGCGCATGCGTGCGGTTACGGTGCTGTCCACGATTATGGTACGTACCAAGTCGCCCACGTCAGCGGTTTCGCCGCCGGTGCTGTAAATACCTACACCATTGTCGCGCAGCATCTGCAGCACCTCTTCGGTACCGTTTATGATGGCCGCAATCACCTCACCCGGTATCAGGTTTTTGTTACGCCCGATGGTAGAGGAAAGCAGGATTTTATCAGTGGCGCCCACGCACAGCAGGTCGTCGGTGTTCATCACCACGGCATCCTGGGCAATGCCCTTCCACACACTAAGGTCGCCGGTCTCTTTCCAGTACATGTAAGCCAGCGAGGATTTGGTGCCGGCTCCGTCGGCGTGCATAATGGCGCAGTAGTCTTCATCTCCCGTCAGAATATCAGGGATGATCTTGCAGAAAGCTTTTGGGAATAGTCCTTTGTCGATGTTCTTGATGGCGTTGTGCACATCCTCCTTAGAGGCGGATACGCCGCGACGCAAATATCTGTTTTCCATAGTTTCAGGATGATTTGCCTACAAATTTAACAAAGGGAACGGCATTAGCGACAGCAGCGGCCATTTTTATACTTTAAAAGATGATTTGCAACCGTTCTGCAGCAGCATGGGTCATTTATATAGATGTATCACTATAAAATAACATAACTATGAAAACAAAACTGCTGCTCCCATTGCTGAGTGCCCTCTCTTACTTTTCCTCTCCTGCGCTGGCCCAAACAGATGTTCCAACCTCTAAACCGCAGGCCGTTGCACCTTACAAAACCTCCCTTGGCCTCCATGCCACGTGGGGCGGACCATCAGGCATTTCTTCTGAGCTCCGCCTGAAGCACTTCGTGGGTTCGCAGTCGGCGCTGGAACTGCAGGCGGGGCTGGGGCAGTGGCAGAACCGCGGGGTGTACCAAGCCTCGCTGCATTACCTGTGGCAACCGCAGCTACTCACCTCCAGCCGCTTTAGGCCTTACGCTGGTTTTGGTGTTGGCGCAGTAGGCAGCACCAGTTTTAATGAGAAACAAGACATGGAGATACAAGCTGCCCTCCTAACCTCCATCGGCATCGAGTATACTTTCCCGAAGTTGCCACTAGCTGTTTCTGTAGACTACCGCCATACGTTGGTCCGCCTCAACACGCACACATTTGATGCCTTTAACAAATCAAACATGGGCACGCTGGGCATCGGCCTGAAGTATACTTTTGGGAGATAATTTATACTTTAGGCTGATGCCGGTATTGTTGGAGCAGGTCCTGTTTACCCTTACCTATCTTTAAATCTGATTCAGAAAAAAAGAGCCGCACAAGTATAACACTTATGCGGCTCTCGCTGTAGTAGCGCTACACTGATTACTCCTGTATACGTACCACTTTAAATTCGGTGCGGCGGTTGCGCTGATGCTGCTCTTCGGTTTTGGCATTTCTCACTACCAGGCGGCTCTCGCCATAGCCTTTGGCTGTTATGCGTGAGCGGTCTATGCCTTTCGAGATGATGTACTCTACGGCAGACTCGGCACGGCGCTGCGACAGGTCTTGGTTATATATATCGGAACCACGTGCGTCGGTGTGGGAGCTAAGCTCAATGGAAATACCCGGATTATCTTCCAGTATCTGCACCAGCTTGTCTAGTTCCTCAGCAGCGTCCAGTCTAATGTTAGCCTTGTCAAAGTCGTAGAAGATGTTCTCCAGCACGATAGCTTTCTCCTTCACGATCTCGTTCAGCACCAGCGTAGATGACAAGCGCACCTCATTTATCGGGTCTTTCAGCTCGCTTTGGGCTGGCATTTTACCTACTGTCGTAATTCGCTGGCGCGCCGTAAAGAAATTTGGTTTTTCGGCAACCAAAGAGTAAGTAGAGGCAGAATCTAGCGGAAAGGAGAATTTACCTTCGGCGTCAGTGCTGGCCATGGCAACCTGTTTGCCTGCTTCATCCTGCAGCCTTACAGTGTTGTTTGGCACCGGGGTTCGCTGCTTAGCGCCCTCACGCAGCTGGTACAAGGTGCCATCCACGAAGAACTTCACCAGCTTACGGTCGCTGCGCACGAAGCGGTATAAATCGTCTCCCCCTTTGCCTCCTTCGCGGTTAGACGAGAAGAAGCCGAACTGCTCGTTCACGAAGTACATCCCAAAATCATCGCCCGGCGAGTTTACTGGCCTGCCCATGTTCACCGGCTTCCCGTTCTCGATGCGAAACAGGTCGAGGTTACCTAGCCCTGGCAAACCATCAGAAGCAATGTATACCGTTCCATCCGGCCCAACTGACACAAAGCTCTCGTTACCGGGTGTGTTAATATTGGGGCCAAGGTTTTCAGGGGCAGTAAAGCGACCGTTATCGTCTAAAGTCGATTTGTAGATATCCGTACCTCCCAAACCACCTCTGCGGCTAGATGAGAAGTATAAAGTTTTGCCATCTGGAGTAAAAGCTGGGGAAGAGTCCCAGGCTTCTGGATCGTTTATACTTAGCAGCTTCGGCTCAGTCCAGCCGTTGGCGCGGCGCTGAGACACAAACAAATCTACGTTACGGCGGCCTTTCTTGGTGCCTTCGTTACCTCGGGCGAACACCATAGTAGCGCCATCGTTGGCAAATGTTGCAAAAGCCTCATGCAGCTCTTCGTTATTAATGCTTTCATACTTGTGCACGGCACCTCCCATTTCGGCGGCAGAGTCTGTCAGGGTGGTAGAGAATAAGTCTAGGAAGCCTTCTCCGTTGCCTAAATACTCTTTGCCAGGCCCACGTGTAGAGGAAAATACCAGCTCGTTGTTGAGCACGTAAGGCGCAAATTCAGAGCCTTCTGTATTGAGCGCCTCCAGGTTCTGCACCTTATATCGCTCTCCTAAACCCATAATCTCGTCTAGCTGCTGCAGGTTTTCCAGTTCACGCACTGCCATAGAGCGAAGCTGGGGGCTGGTAGCCACTTTAACGTACTCGCCCATACGGCGCAGCGCCTCCTCATACTTGCCGTTAGCCTTTAGGGCCAGCGGGTAATAGAAGTATGCATCCTCTTTGCGGTAGTTGGCATCCAGAGCAGCTTTATAGTATGGTTCGGCCTCGGCTAAACGGTTAGAAAGTCGGTAAGCTTCAGCTATTTTATAGTTAACCTCTCCCGGGTTACCGGCTTTGCCCAACGCCTGCTTGTAAAACTCCAGAGCGCGCTCGTACTCCTCCTCCCCGAAACGTTTATCTCCTTTGCTAAGGTACTGGCTGGCACCGCAGCCGCTGAGCAGCAGCAGGAGCAGCACTATCAAACCGGTTTGTTGCAGTTGTTTCGCCAAGGGCTTTAGTGGAAGCATGTTGTGCATGAACAAGTATGGTTAAAGTTATGCCGGATCAGAAATAGCGGGAGAGCCAGCTGTTGCCGGCCTGCCGTGGCCATGCCTTTTTCAGCTCTCCGTAATTAGTTATAAGCGTATCAAAGTATAACGTGTTCTTGTCGATGTCGCCGGTTGCCACTTTGCTTTTCAGCTCCGGCATGCTTACCAGCTCCATCTCCCCGCCGTTCAGGAAAGCCAGCTGCGTACGGTCCATCAAAGACAGCCCGAACTGCTGCTCCAACTCCCGCACAAACCGTACGGAGGCATCTATGGAGCACCCGCTGGCAGCAGCGGCTTCCTCGTTGTTTGCCAGCACCAGAAAGCGCCCGTGCAGCAGCGCCGCCGAGGACTGCAAACCTTTTCCGTGGCTGCTCCACTCCGTAGCAAAACGCTCCAGAAGTGGCTTTATTTCAGTCTGCTCCGCCTCCGACAGGGATCTATTGGCCTGGTAAATCCAAATACGCGCCTGTGGGGGCAATTGGTCAAACGGAATATACATAGTTAATGGTTTACTTGTTGATTGTTAATTTGTTGACTCAGAAAGAGATTTAACCGTTTATTCTATTAGTAATAAGGCTTTATACCTGATCAAAAGAGAACAAGTATACTTTCCGAAAACAGCAATTCAAAAATATAGCAATCTATTTAGTAAGTCCTTCTGCCTGGGCGATCAGTTCCGCAATATCGAAGACTTTTACGCTTTCCTCTTGCTCCTTGTTCTTTACGCCGTCGTTCATCATTACCATGCAGAACGGGCAAGCTGTGGCGATCACACCGTTGCCAGCTCCCAAAGTAGCCAGTGCTTCCTCTGTTCTTTCGACGTTAACGTCTTTTGTGCCCGGTTCCGGCTCTTTAAACATCTGGGCACCACCGGCACCGCAGCAAAGGCCGTTGGCGCGGCTACGCTTCATCTCCACCAGATCGGCATCCAGGGCAGCTAGCACATCGCGTGGCGCTTCATAAATATCGTTGGCCCGGCCCAGGTAGCAAGAGTCATGGAACGTGATGCGCTTGCCTTTAAAAGCCTCGCCTCCCTGTACTTTCACTCTGCCTTCGTTTATCAGCTGCTGCAGGAACGTGGAGTGGTGAATTACTTCATAGTTGCCGCCCAGATCCGGATATTCGTTTTTGATGGTGTTGAAACAGTGCGGACAGGCTGTTACGATCTTTTTGACGTTGTAAGCATTGAGAACCTCAATGTTGGTAATTGCCTGCATCTGAAACAAAAACTCGTTGCCTGCACGCTTTGCTGGGTCGCCGGTACAGCTTTCTTCGGTGCCTAGTACGGCATACTTTACGCCTACGTGCTCCAGAATCTGCACAAAGGCGCGGGTTACTCTTTTATAACGGTCGTCAAAAGCGCCGGCGCAGCCTACCCAAAACAACACTTCAGGCTCCTCGCCATTCGCAGCCATCTCGGCCATAGTCGGCACTTTTACTAATCTTTTATTCTCTTCCATCTGATATTTGAATTGGTGGTTGTTGATGAATGATTGTTGTTCCTGCTATTCAGGCAATCTCCGTCAACGCGCAACTAATAATAAGCAATCAACAATTAATTTTTAGAAGGCACATACAGCTCGTCGGCCCAGTTAAAGCGGTCGGAAGCCGGAAAAGCCCACGGTGCGCCATTGTTTTCGATGTTGGTGAACATGGCATTTAACGAGGCCGGCGCTGCTGACTCCTCCAGCACCAGGTAGCGGCGCAGGTCCATAATAGTAGACACCTGGTCAATGTTTACCGGGCAAGACTCTACGCAGGCGTTACAGGTGGTGCAGGCCCAAAGTTCTTCCGGTGTGATGTAGCCGCGCAGCAATTCTTTCTCCTCTGTAGTCTCCACGCGCTCCACGCCCATTTCCTTGTAGTGGTTTGGCGCAAAGATGGCTGGGTTCTCACCTTTCTCCTCCATCCTGTCGCGGGTATCCATAATGATCTTGCGCGGCGACAGCAATTTACCGGTTAAATTGGCTGGGCAAACAGAAGTACAGCGGCCGCACTCTGTACAAGTATAGGAGTCCATCAGCTGCTTCCAGGTCAGGTCTTCCACGTCTTTAGCACCGAAACGCTGCATAATCGGGTTACCCTCGGCGTCTACCTCAGGGGCAGGCGGCTGGTAGCTAGGGTCCAGCATGGCTTTAATCTCGTGCGTAATGGCCGGGTTAGTGGTAAACTTCCCCTTTGGCAGCAGCTTAGAGTAGTATACATTCGGGAAAGCCATGATGATATGGAAGTGCTTAGAGCTTGGCAGGTAATTCATGAAGGCAAGTATACCCAGGATGTGAAACCACCAGCCTACTTTAGCAATGATGTACAGCTGCTCAGGGTCTTCGCCGAAAATATCTACAAAGAGCTGGCTAACCGGGTAAGCACCCACAACCTCCTCGCCTGCCAGCAGCACGCGTTTCATGTCAGCGATATTGAACACGAACAGCGCCAGCATCAGCACGATCTCTACCACCAGAATGATATTGGCATCTACTTTTGGCCAGGCGCGCATCTCCACACCGGTTGCCAAACGCGGCACTTTGGTTACGTTACGCCTCCACAGGAACATGGCGCAGGCAACAATTACCAGAGCCGCCAGTATTTCGTTAACTGCCATCAAGCCACTGTACAAAGGACCTACAAAGCCCAATACACGGTGTGTTCCGAAAATACCATCGATCAGTATCTCCAGCACCTCAATGTTGATTACGATGAAGCCCACGTACACAAACAGGTGCAGCACAGCCGGCAGCATGCGTTTAAACATTTTCTGCTGCCCAAACGCCACCAGTAAAGTTTTGTTGATACGCTCAGATGGGTTGTCAGCGAGCTCTGTGTCGCGGCCCATCAGCACGTTCTTGCGGATCTTGCGGATCTGCCATATAAACAGCCCGATGCCAACGGCAGCCACAATTAAAAAGATGATGTTCTCTATTCCTATCACGGCAAATTATTCGTTATACATACTAATTAGTAGATAAAGATAGCAGAATATTAAGAAAGATGTACGCTGGCGCACTTTTTTAAAATATTTTTCTGCTGAATGTTTGCTACTTCAAAAATGGTTGCTACTTTTGCATACCCTTTAGAAACAAGGGGCACAACAAGAGCTGGTGATGTAGCTCAGTTGGTAGAGCAAAGGACTGAAAATCCTTGTGTCGTTGGTTCGATTCCAATCATCACCACCAGCTTAAACCCTTACCCTAACAGGTAAGGGTTTTTTGTTTTATGTCTTTCTAACCAGCACTTCCTATACTTTGTTTATGCCTCCACAGTTTTGCAGGCAGGGTGATTAGCCGCAATCTTAGCTTAGGTATCATACTTTAGCCTGAGAACCAAAACCTGCCCCTGCCTCACCATCAAAAATGAAAGTATAGGAAGCGCTATAGTTTGACAGCATAGCCCCCATATTGGCACCAAGAACTGATACAGCGATAAACTATAGAGAAGATGCTGCAGTTAGGCTAAGGCTGGCATTTAGCACGCAGCTCCAGCAGCGCTGCACTATACCCTAGCTCATAGGCTTTAGAAAAATGCACGCAGGCAGAGTCTGGCTGCTGCTGCTCCATCTCCGTGCGGCCCAGCAGGTAGTACAGGCGGCCATTCTCACGGTCGGCAATTAAGCCGGCGCGGTAATCCTGCTCTGACTCCTCTAGCTGCCCCTGCTTAAAGTAGGCAAACCCCCGGAAGGTAAGCGCCTCCACCTGCTCTGGCCCGGTAGTACTGTAGCGCAGGAAAATATTAAGATCCTCAATGGCTGGCTTATACTCCTTCAAGTAAAAAAGACGAATCTCCCCTCGCTTCAGGTGAGCATGCCATAGCCGGTCGTTCAGTTCCAACGCTTTTGTCAGGTCTTGCTCAGCCTGGCGGTACTGGGCCAGCTGCTGCAAACTTCGCCCACGCATGTAGTATACTTGTGCCGAAGGCCGCTCCTGCAGTGAGATAGTCTTATTGAGATCTTGTAACGCCCCAGAGTAGTTCTCGTACACATCCAGCTCAATCATGGCGCGGGCCTCATACGCTGCGGCCTTGTCTGGTTTAAAGTGGATGGCGTCTGTCAGCAGGCGGTGAGCGTTGGTGTATTTGCCATCAGCAATGTATGTTAAAGCAGTTTTATACTTGTCTTCGCCGGCAATATGGTCCATCACGGTTTTGAGCAACAGGCTAAAAAGTATGAGTCCGCCAGCGAAGGCTAAGGTAATGTACCAGTCTTTGCGTGAGAAGCTGCTGCTTTTGGACTGCCGCTTTTTATAGCCCCGCTCCGACACGCCGGCAGGCTCGCG
Source organism: uncultured Pontibacter sp. (assembly GCF_947495565.1). Lineage (GTDB taxonomy): Bacteria > Bacteroidota > Bacteroidia > Cytophagales > Hymenobacteraceae > Pontibacter. Next base: position 166,524 of record NZ_CANLZM010000007.1, on the reverse strand, counting down.
GGTGGTATAGTGGCGCGGTTCGTAACGCCGCGGCTGGTGCTGCATAACGGCACGCTGCTGCTGCTCGCGCTGGTACTGCAGCCGAAGGTCGTAGAGGGCACGCTTACTCGGGTTAGACAGTATCTGGTAAGCAGAGTTCGCCTGCTTAAACAGCTCCTCGGCAAGCAAGTTACCAGGGTTCTTGTCCGGGTGATACTTTATGGCAAGCCGCTTATATGCCGCTTTCACTTCCTGAGCAGAGGCCGTTGGGCTTATACCTAATACCTGGTAGTGGTTGTGATTCAAGTATATTTAAATCTATGGGTTAGATCTTTCTTAAATTTAACTAAACCTATACAATTAACCTCAAAATCCGTACTACAGTTTTAACAAGTTATACTTTACGTAAATTTTTTAATCTACCCTCGTATATAAAACAAGTTTTATAAAAGCTGAAAAAGAAACATGGCGCTACAACAAGAAGATAACGGAACCCGTGAAAAGAACCCCCACCTGATGGAGAACCTGATGGGGTATATTGACACCCGCATAGACATTATACGTCTGGAGATACAGGAAAAGCTGAAGGCTGCTTTTGTAGGCACCATACACGGCGTGCTGCTAGGGGTGATTGCCTTCATGGTCCTTATCTTCGTCAACATCTTTCTGGGCCTGCTGCTCAACCACCTCCTCGACAGCTCTTTTTGGGGGTTTGGCATTGTGGCGCTGTTTTACATCATACTCTTGGTTATACTTGTAATAGGCTTGGATAAAAAGATTTTTCAAGGCGTGGCCGACAAGGCTTTCGATAATACCATCTATAAATCAGACAAACGAGAAAAACACATATGAGCGAATTAAACAACCCACTTTTTAATAATGAGCGCGACTTCCTGGAGCGGCAGAAGGAGGAGTATAAAAGAGCGCTGATGGGCGATGTTGATCAACTTAAGTCGCAGGGGCAGGAAATAGGCAAGAAAGCAGCCATAGCTGGCGGCGTGCTGCTGGCCGGCTTGCTGGTGAAGCGCTTGTTCTCTGGCGGAAGCAAGAAAAAAGAAAAAGCAGCCAAAACAAAGAAAAGAAGAAGAGGCAAAAGTGAATCTCAAGGCACGTTTGTAGCCACAGCCTCACCGGCCTATACTTCAACGCCGCTTATAGATTACGACTCTTACGTGCATGAGCAGGAGGATGCTTATACTATCTCTTCGGAGCGTATGCCCCACGCCAACCAGTCGGAGGACGTAAAAAAAAAGCCTGAGCCGTTTCTCACATCCAAGCTAGGCAAGGCCTTGCAGCAGCAGGTATTAGCGCTGCTGGTAATGTATGGCACCAAAAAGCTGGAAGAATACTTAAACAGTGTCTCTGAAAATAACGATATTGCGGTTAAACCCACTGCGGCTGAGCCTGTAGTAGCGGTTACTGAGATAGAGACAACCGAGTATATCGTTCCGGAGAAGGATGCCATTTAATACAAAACCACCCAAACCACAGTTTCACGCAGGCAGGAAGCATTTCGCCGTGCTGCTCGACCCCGACAACCTGACGGATGCCTCCTGCCTGAACCTCATCGCCCTCACCGAAGCCCACCTAGTGGATTTTTTCTTTGTTGGCGGCAGTCTCATCACCTCCCAGAACCAGGCAGGTATCATCAGCCTCCTGAAGCAGCACAGCAACATACCGGTTATACTTTTCCCGAGCAGCAGCCAGCATATCGACACACAGGCCGACGGCATTTTGCTCCTTTCCCTTATTTCGGGCCGCAACCCGGACTTTTTAATCGGGCAGCATGTTATATCGGCACCCGTACTTAAGGCCAGCCAACTACAGGTATACCCTACCGGCTATATGCTGATAGACACCGGCAGGCAAACTACTGCTTCTTATATGAGCGGTACCACGCCTATACCTTTTGATAAACCCGCTATTGCCGCCTGCACAGCCATGGCCGGTGAGCTTTTGGGGCTACAGTACATTTATATGGATGGTGGCAGCGGAGCTATGCAGCCGATATCTGCCGACATGATTGCGGCTGTGCGCGAGGCCGTGGAGTTACCCCTTATAATAGGCGGCGGCATCGACACAACAGAAAAAGCCACGGCAGCGCTTGAGGCAGGCGCAGATATAATTGTTATTGGCAACCACATAGAAAAAAACCCCGGCTTTTTGGCCGAGGTTTCTTCTATTGTTGCATCGTACAACGTTTCCTTAGGTGTTCATCGCTGATTCGCGGCGACGCATCTTACCGGCAGGTATACCAAACATCATCTTGAAGCGGCGGCAGAAGTAAGCCGTGTCTTTGTACCCAACTTCTTTACCGATCTCACGGATGCTCTTCTTGGTAGTGCGCAGCAAGAATACTGCACGCTCCATACGCTGATATTCAATATAGTCCTGTGGGTTAATGCCAGTCAGCATCTTGAAATACTGGCCTACATAATCCTCAGACACATTGGCTACGTTAGAAAGCACTTTGTTTGACAGATCGCCACCCAGGTTCTCCTTAATGTAGTTGAACAGGTCTATGAGGCGAGGGTCCTTGAAGTAGGTGCTGTTTGTTGCCAGCTGCTCCACGAACATTCTGTTCTTCAGGATATGGCGCACAATCTCCACTACAATCTGCTCCGTGTACAGGTTAATCAGGCGCTCTTTTCCTGGCAGCTCCTGCATGCTCTCTTCTACCACTTTGATTACCAGGTTGGCGAGCTTAGAATTGTTAGAGATCAGGAATGCCGGCAGATCTAATGAAGCAAAAAAGTTAACCGAGTCAAAAACTTTCGCCTCAAAGCTAACATAAGTATGGCTTTCCTCAGCATCACCGATCAGATCTAGGTCGTTGTTGCTTTTAAAGAATTTCTCTCTGTTGGTGATCAGGTCATCATTTGTAATGGCTTTCCCTTCACCAGACGGGCCATAGGTCACTTTGGTGCTTCGGCCACCAGGTATAAATAGAAGTTCCCCTTCTTCTACTGCCTGCTCCTCGTCACCAAAAAAGATACTGCCCTTATGTAGCAGGATCAAATTGTTTCCTACATCGTAGTAATTGCGCACCGTAAACGGCTGTTGCAACACTAGATTTTTAGCCTTAATGAACCGCACCCCAAGCGATTCAATAATCTTATTGTAATCTTCCATGTGTGTTACCAACTAACTTTTATACTATAAACCCTTTAATTTTGGCCTAAAGCTAAGACTAATCTTTATAAACTTCAAAACTAATATTAAAATTTATTTTAATTCAATAAAGACTATCTATCGCTCAATTCACATGGAAACAGCATTTTAGGCCTGATCTTACTTAAGCAGTTCTCTCGAAATTACTATTTTCTGTATCTCGGAAGTGCCCTCGTAAATTTGTGTAATCTTTGCATCACGCATCAAACGCTCTACATGGTATTCTTTCACGAATCCGTAGCCACCATGTATTTGCACTGCTTCCACGGTTGTTTCCATAGCCACCTTAGAGGCAAACAGCTTTGCCATAGCACCTGACATACCGTAATCACGGTGCTCGTCTTTGTCGTAAGCGGCCTGAAGGCATAAAAGGCGGGCAGCCTCAATGTTTGTTGCCATATCGGCCAATTTAAACTGTATAGCCTGGTGCTTGGCGATCTCTACGCCAAAGGCCTTGCGCTCCTTAGAGTATTTCAAAGCTAGCTCCATAGCTCCTGATGCGATACCTAAAGCCTGAGAAGCGATACCGATACGCCCTCCAGCTAGTGTTTGCATCGCAAACTTAAATCCGAAGCCATCTTCCCCGATTCTATTCTCTTTTGGTACTTTTACGTCAGAAAACATTAAAGAGTGAGTATCTGAGCCACGAATTCCTAATTTATTTTCTTTTAGTCCAACTTCAAATCCTTCCATACCGCGCTCTACAATAAGCGCATTAATGCCGCGGTGGCCTTTTTCAGGGTAAGTTTGTGCAATTATTATGTAAACGGAAGCTGTGCTACCATTGGTAATCCAGTTTTTTGTACCGTTCAACAAATAATAATCGCCTTTGTCTTCGGCGGTTGTGCGCTGCGATGTAGCATCAGACCCTGCCTCAGGCTCAGAAAGACAAAATGCACCGATAATTTCACCGGTTGCCAGCTTAGTCAAGTACTTCTGCTTCTGCTCTTCCGTACCGAAATGCTCCAGCCCCCAGCATACAAGCGAGTTGTTTACCGACATTACCACAGACGCAGATGCATCCACTTTGGAGATTTCCTCCATGGCCAGCACATAAGAGACACTATCCATACCGCCGCCGCCGTACTTCGGGTCTACCATCATACCCATAAAGCCTAGCTCACCCATTTTCTTGATCTGCTCAGCAGGGAATTTCTGGTGCTCATCGCGCTCAATAACGCCTGGTAAAAGTTCTGTCTGGGCAAAATCGCGGGCGGCAGCCTGTACTGCCAAATGTTCCTCTGTTAATTGAAAATTCATATGCGTTATCTAAAGGACGATATTTGATTAATTTTAATTCCAGTGCAAAACTATGAAATTCAGTTGCATTAATTCAACCTGATATTCTATTAATTGTTGTGATAAACCGTGGTTTTGTACTTTTTTGCCTGCTAGATGTTGCTATCTAACGCAAAAATAAAGCGCCGCCCGTGCGTGTGCAACAGGCGGCGCTTTCATAATCAGGCAGTTTATACTTCTTTAGTCGCGGCGCCCCATCAGCAGCGACACATAGTATAGCAGCGTAGCCAAAGAGCCTAACGCAGCCACTACGTAAGTTAAGGCAGCCCATTTCAGAGCGTCTTTTGCCATATCATGCTCCTGCGTTGTTACGATGCCACGGCGGTCTATCCAGGCGAGCGCACGCTTACTTGCATCAAACTCCACCGGCAGTGTTATAAAACTGAACAAGGTGGTAAGGCCAAACAGCGCCACGCCAATGGCCAGCGGCACTGGCGTAGTCTGTAACAGAAGTATACCAATCAGGATAATCCACTGCATGTAACGTGAGGCTATACTTAGCGCAGGCACCATAGCTGACCTGAACTTCAGGAAGCTGTAAGCTTTAGCATGCTGCACGGCGTGGCCACATTCGTGAGCAGCTACGGCGGCGGCGGCGGCACTGCGGGCCTCGTACACGTACTCGCTCAGGTTCACCGTTTTGTCAGCCGGGTTGTAATGGTCTGTCAGGCGGCCTGCCACCGACATGACTTTCACATCAGTTATACCATTGTCGCGCAGCATCATCTCCGCTACCTCACGGCCCGAAAGGCCAGAGCTCAATGGTGTCTGGGAGTATTTCTTAAACTTGCTTTTCAGGCGGGCACTTACTCCCATACTGATCAGCATGAATACGATACCAATAAAATATATTCCGAGCATTGTCTTTTGTTAGCTTTATTTAGGGTTATTACTGTTCTCTATTTTCTTTACGATGTTAGTGGTAGAATAGCCTTTTACGAGCGGCACGGTCTTAACCGATCCGCCACGCGCCTGCACCACCTCGTGCCCCACGATCTGCTCCACAGCATAATCATCGCCTTTAACCAGTATATCCGGTTGCACAGCTTCGATCAGCTTTAGAGGTGTGTCTTCATCAAAGAGCACTACGGCATCTATGAACAAAAGAGATGCCATAACGCGTGCACGTGACATTTCGTCCTGTAGAGGACGACTGGGTCCTTTTAAACGGCTAATGGAGGCGTCAGTATTCAGCCCTAGAACAAGCTTATCGCCTAGTTGTTTGGCTTTCTCTAAATAGTCGACGTGGCCAAGGTGCAGCAGGTCGAAGCAGCCGTTGGTGAAGACAATTTTCTGGCCTTGGTTGCGCCAGTTTTGCACCTGTTTCTGCAGTTGCGGAAGTGTGTAAATTTTATCTTTTGAGTTCATGGGTGTTAGCAGAAGCATGGCTTTGCTGTGTTACCGGCTTTGCGCGGCGCAGCATGCTTGCCATAAAGCTAATCACTCCCATTACAACTACCAAAAGAGTTTGAGATGTATGCGCCAGTAGTGCATAAGCCATACCAGCCTCTTTCGGCACGCCGTAAAGCAGCAGGGTGGCCTGCACCATCAGGTGGTACACGCCAATACCGCCTTGCACCGGCGCCGCCATGCCCAGCGTGCCCGCCAGAAGCACCGATAGCGCAGCGCCCCATCCTAAATCGGCAGTGGCCGGCAAAGCGTAAAATACAGAAAAACTCATGCCGTAGTACATCAGCCACACAAAGATGGTATGTCCCCAGAAGGCTAATTGATTCTCGAGCTTGGTGATGCTGAACACGCCCTTCAACATCCCCTTTGCAAAACGTACCGCCTTCCGGAAGTAAACATTTCTGCGCAAAAGGCTCAGGTAACGCAGCCCCATAAACAGCAGCACCGCTACCGAGAGAAGCATTACCCAAAACACCCAGTACAGCGAACTTATACTTTGCTCCAGGTTTGTATACTTATCTGTTATCAGACTCAGAAAGAAATCACGGATTCGGCCGAACTCAATTAGAAAAGTAAGCCCCACCACCAGCAATAGCATAACCATATCGATAATGCGTTCTGCTATTACGGTGCCGAAGCCTGTGTTGAGCGGCAGATTATCGGAGCGGCGCAGCATTGTGCAGCGCACCACCTCGCCCATGCGGGGCAGCACCAGGTTGGCCAGGTAACCCAGCATCATGGCGTTGTAGGTGTTGCGGAGCGGCGGGTTGTACCCGGTAGGCTTTATCTGCATCTGCCAGCGCATAGCCCGGCTCAGGTAAGCAAGCACGCCCATCAGCACAGATACCATTACCCAACCGTAATTGGCACCCAGAAACTCTGCCCACATTTTCTGAAAGTCCAGCTCCTTCAGCGCGTACCACATCAGAAATGCAGATACACCCAGCAGCAGGACATACTTCAGGAACGAGAGCAGTTTATTCATGCAACGGAATTATACCAGCCGGTTGTGCTGATCAGGGAATACAAGCGTAGGCGTATGGTTTTTAGCTTCTTCGAACTTGATGCTGCAGTACGAGATAAGGATCACCACATCCCCTACCTGCACCTTACGGGCCGCAGGGCCGTTCAGACAAATAGTACCGGTTCCGCGTTCTCCCTTAATCACGTAAGTTTCAAAGCGCTCACCGTTGTTGATGTTCACGATCTGTACTTTCTCATTCTCCACAATGTTAGCGGCGTCCATCAGGTCCTCGTCAACAGTGATGCTGCCAACATAGTGCAGCTCGGCCTGGGTTACCTTACAACGGTGGATTTTTGATTTTAAAACCTCAATATACATGGTGTAATTTGTATTGGAGCGCAAAGTTAGACAATTGGCCGCATAATAACTACCAACGCGCTATAGCAGCTTTAGCTTATCTGCCTTCCCAACAATCTATACTTTGTTAAAATTCACCAGTATGTTATCAATCAGGCGCACAGGGCCTACAAAGGCAGCAATGCACAGCGCCACCTCCTGCCCCGGCTGCACGTCGGTGAGCGGCTGCAGGGTATCAGGGTGCACAATCTCAAAGTACTCCAGCTGCACCTGGTCTACATTGGCAAGATAAGCCTCTACAGTGGCTTTTATAGTGTAGACTGGCTTCTTGCCCAGTTGCTCTTTGGCTAGTTGCAAAGCACTGTAAAGTATAGTGGCCGTATGCTGCTGCGCTGCGTCAAGGCGCCTGTTTCTGGATGACATTGCCAGTCCGTTAGCCTCGCGTATAGTTGGGTAGCGCACCACCTCCACATCAAAGCTCAGCGCCTGCACCAGTTGCTTTACAATAGCCACCTGCTGCAGGTCTTTCTGGCCAAAGTAGGCGCGGTGCGGCTGCACAAAATGAAACAGCTTACTTACAATAGTCGCCACCCCGTTAAAGTGCCCCGGACGGTGCTCCCCTTCCATTACCGTCTCTAGTGGCCCGAAACTAAACTGCAAGAGCGGCTGTTGTACATATACCTCCTCTGCGTGTGGGGCAAACAGAATGTCGCAGCCAACTGTTTTCAGCAGCGCGGCATCTTGCTCCATTGTGCGGGGGTAGTGCTTATAATCGTCCGGGTTATTGAATTGAGTAGGATTTACGAAGATACTGCAAACAGTTACGTCGTTCTCCTGCGCCGAGGCGCGCAGCAGCTGTAGGTGCCCCTCGTGCAGAGCGCCCATTGTCGGCACAAAGCCAATGCTTTTGCCGTCGCAACGCAACGCTTTAATACGATCCCGGATGATACTAACCTGCTCTATAACTTCCATGTCGGTGGTGTGTCTGTATTAACGCCTCTGAAAAGCCGGTAAAAGTAAGTTATAACGTTTTAAATTGAAAATCAGAATAAAAAATACTAATTTTGCACGTCCCATTACTGTTGCTAATTAATTTTTAACTTCATACCCATGTCAAAATTGCGAATCCTATACGCCGCCACCGAGATCAATCCCTTCTTACAGACCACAAAAGTAGCCGAGTTTTTACAGACGCTGCCGCAGGGTATGCAGGAACGAGGGATGGAGATCCGCATCTTTGTTCCGCGGTTCGGCCTGATAAACGAGCGCAAAAACCGTTTGCATGAGGTGGTTCGCCTGTCCGGTATCAACATTGCCGTAGGCGACGACGAGAAGCCATTGGTTATTAAAGTAGCCTCTATTCCGAACGCGAAGCTACAGGTTTATTTTATTGATAACGAAGACTACTTCCACAGAAAGTCAGTTTTTGTAGATAAAAACAACAAGTTTCACCAGGATAACGATGAGCGTGCCATCTTCTTCTGCAAAGGCGTACTGGAGACTGTTAAGAAATTAGGATGGGCCCCGGACATTGTGCATTGCAACGACTGGATGACAGGTCTGATTCCGATGTACCTGAAGACGACTTACAAAAAGGATCCTATCTTTAAAGACTCTAAATCGATGTTTACGGTGTATAACAACAGCTTTGCGCACAAATTTAGCGAAGACCTGCTGGAAAAAGTTAAGATGCTGGATATTGACGACAGCATGCTGACACACCTAGAGTCTGCCGACACCAACGCATTTATTAAGTGCGGAATGGAGTATGCCGATGCTGTCATCAAAACCAACGAGGACTTTAGCGATAACATCAACGCCTTGTTCAACGATTTCATGAAAAAGAAGAGCATCAGCACCGTATGCGCCGACGACACTCTGTTGGACAATTATTACAACTTGTATAACCAACTGAGCAAATAAAGCTGACCCCTTTTCCTGCGTTTTTTGCACTTTATTCAAAGCAAAAAGCACCAGAAGTATATTTATCAGTTTGTGTATACTATAATATTACAAGAGGCTGCCGTTTAGATTACATTTTTGTAAATAAACGGCAGCCTTTTTTTATTTACGTATAAAAAACTGTCGCCCAATCGCTTAAGCTTATCATCGCTCTTCAAAACACAACACTACAGCGAAGAAATTATAGAGATATTTAAGAATTGGGTACATTTGCGGTTACCTATGTGTTTCTATAAGAGAAAATAAAGAAATTTTATGTGTGGAATTGTAGCTTACGTTGGGCACAGAGAGGCCAGCCCAATCATTATTAAAGGCCTTAAAAGGCTTGAATACCGAGGATATGACAGCGCAGGCATCGCGCTAATGAATGGTGACCTCAACGTTTATAAAAGAAAAGGCAAGGTAGCCGAACTGGAAGCTTTTATTGCTGAGCAGGATACGCACGGCTCTATTGGCATGGGCCACACCCGCTGGGCAACCCACGGTGAGCCGAACGATGTGAACGCACACCCGCACTACTCTACTTCGCGCAACATCGCCATCATCCATAACGGCATTATTGAGAACTATGCTTCTCTGAAAAAGCTTCTGGTAGAGAAAGGCCATACTTTCCAGTCTGACACTGACTCTGAGGTTTTTATTAACCTGATTGAAGATATACGCGCGAACAACAACTGCACGCTACCAGAGGCAGTACGCCTAGCTATGCACGAAGTAGTTGGAGCTTACGCCATTGTTGTGTTGGCCAAAGATAGCCCGAACCAGCTGATTGCGGCACGTAAAGGCAGCCCGCTGGTAGTAGGTGTAGGCGAGGGCGAGTATTTCCTGGCCTCTGATGCTACGCCAATCATCGAGTATACCAATGAAGTTGTATACCTGAACGATTACGAGCTGGCGATCATCAACAACGGGGAACTTGACATCCGCACGAAAGAAGATGTGAAGCAGACACCGTATGTGCAGACGCTGGAAATGGAGCTGGAGTCTATTGAGAAAGGCGGTTATGAGCACTTCATGCTGAAGGAGATCTTTGAGCAGCCACGCTCTATACTTGACAGCATGCGCGGCCGTATGATTGCCGAGAGCAACCACCTGATGATGGCCGGCATCCGCGAGTTTGAGAACAAGTTCGCGAACGCAAACAGAATCATTATTGTAGCTTGCGGCACGTCGTGGCATGCAGGCTTGGTAGCGGAGTACTTAATCGAGGACTTGGCGCGCATACCTGTAGAAGTAGAGTATGCTTCTGAATTCCGTTATCGTAACCCGATCTTAAACGAGAGAGATATTGTAGTTGCCATATCACAGTCTGGCGAAACAGCGGATACGCTAGCGGCGCTTGAACTGGCAAAATCGAAAGGTGCTACAATATTTGGCATCTGTAACGTAGTGGGTTCTTCTATTGCAAGAGCAACAGACGCAGGAGCTTATACGCACGCCGGCCCAGAGATTGGTGTAGCCAGTACCAAGGCCTTTACAGCACAGGTGACCGTGCTGACGCTGATCGCCATGATCATCGGTAGCAAGCGCGGCACCCTGGAGACTACCAAGCTGCATGAGCTGATGGTGGAGCTGGAAACGATCCCGAGCAAGGTAGAAGAGGCGCTGAAGCTGAACGACCAAATTGTTCGTATTTCTGAGCAGTACAAAGATGCCACTAACTTCCTGTACCTTGGCCGTGGTTATAACTTCCCGGTTGCCTTGGAAGGCGCGCTTAAGCTGAAGGAAATTTCTTATATCCACGCTGAAGGTTACCCAGCTGCAGAGATGAAGCATGGCCCGATTGCGCTGATTGATGAGCAAATGCCTGTGGTAGTTATCGCTACCAAAGATAGCTCTTATGAGAAAATCGTATCGAACGTGCAGGAGGTGAAAGCCCGTAAGGGTAAGATTATTGCCATTGTAACCGAAGGCGACACTACCATCCCAGCCATGGCCGACCACGTGATTGAGATTCCGGAGACAAGCGAGCACCTGATGCCGCTGCTGTCCGTTATTCCGCTGCAGTTGCTGTCTTACCACATTGCGGTAATGCGCGGCTGTAACGTAGACCAGCCACGTAACCTGGCTAAGTCTGTTACGGTAGAATAATATCAACAGAAATTGATTACAGAAAAAGGGAGCCAGTTCGGTTCCCTTTTTTATTGCCTATTAATTGCGGCTATAAGCCAGCGAATCCAGGAACAGCTGAATTACTTTATTATCGTCGTGGTTATACTCGGTGTTCAGCATCGTGACAAACATAATTCCTCCGTTATCGCCCCCAAGGGCTGCCACCGTGTATTGCTGCACATCACTTCCGTACTTCAGCTGCACCAATTTGCCTTTTACCTGCTGCCCCGACTTCAGCTTCCGCTCAAAAGGCTGCTCGGTTATACTGTAGCCGAAGCTTACCTCCTCGTTTGTCATTTCCTTCAGCACCAGGTCCACCAGCTCGGCAGGGTTAACTGTTTTATACTTCTGCACCAGAAAGCCGTTACCGTTTGCTGTTACCAATGCAATCTGCTCCAAATCTGGATCGGGGGTGGAAAGCGCTGGATGCAGACCTTTCGGGTATTGTAGTGAAATCCAATCGTCTTGGTACGTGAGAACATCTTTCTGCTTTACAGCTACCGTAACCTCTTCGCCGCTGGCAAGCCTTATTTTGTACTCTTCACCTAAAGCCACATCCTGTAGTTTACCATTTACGATGATCTGGTAGTTGGCTGCTTCGCTGGTTTGTGCCGTGGCTCCGGCACCTGCAAGGCTCAGTAATAATACGAGTAAAGCTGTTCTCATTGAGTTAAGGTAGAGTACAAACGCTCAAGATAGAGAATGCAGCAGGAATATAGAAGTATAGAGTTGTTTAAATTGAGCCTGTTTAGAATTTATTAATACTACATTGCCTGGACTTGCTGCGTGTTTTCACCAGCAAGATTAACAGCATCTGCATTTTGATTGTTGGTGAGAAACACCAACAATGGCGGGTGTAGGCCCTATAACTAAAAACTCTAAACGGCTTCATAACAAAGCTGAAGGTGCCGTTTTATACTTTAGTGATTTTTGGGGAGGGGCAGGAGCAGATTTATACTTAAGTAAAGTATAAAAGGCGCAGGCATTTGCCTGCGCCAGATGGTTTTAAAGTATGATTTTATACTTTAGAAGCTCTCCCTTTTCAGGTATTTTGTCTTTAGCAGCGGGCAGATTTTGTAGCGCTCTTCTTTGGTATCTTCATACAACGCCTGCAGCACCTCGTACACGTTCTTTACGCCGATCTGGTTAGCCCACTCAAAAGGGCCTTTCGGATAGTTGGTGCCGAGCTTCATGCCTAGGTTTATATCATTTATGCCGGCTGTTTCCTCCTGCAATGTGTAACAGGCTTCGTTGATGATCATGCAGATCATGCGGGGCGTTACCATACCTACGCGGTCATCCACCAGCAGATACTCTGCTCCCAGTGCCTGGCATACTTCCTGTAGCCTAGCCTCGCTCTCCTGGTGCAGCAGGCTCACCTCCAGCACCGGGCGGTTAAAGAGTGTTGGCAGGCCGTTAAAGCCAATCAAAGTACAGGGCTGCTCCATATAAGCTTGCTTCACCAGCGCAGCCAGTTGGATGGTAACGGCATTGCAGAAAACCACCTGCCCCGGCGCATACAGGCTCAGTCGCTCCGGATGCTCGTGCAACAGGAAGTCAAATACCACGTCAGAGGGTTTCAGCTGCTCATCCAGCAGGTTATGGCTTTTCAGGAAAGTATAGCTTACGCCTTCTCTTTCCTCCTGAAACTTTTGCTCGAACTCGGCGGCCATTTCCGGGCCAGACAAAACAACAATGTGCATATTTTCTGTACTTTTGATGGTAAAGATACAAACTAAAACCAAACCTCTATGGCACATACCATCATCAACTCTTCCAAAGCACCGGCTCCTATCGGGCCATACAGCCAGGCTACTTTAGCAAACGGAACATTATACGTTTCAGGCCAGATTGCGCTGGATGCGGAGAGCGGCAACCTGGTAAACGACAGCATCGAAGATGAAACGCACAAGGTGATGCAGAACCTTCAGGCCATACTTACCGAGGCCGGCATGGACTTCAGCAACGTGCTTAAGTGCACCATTTTCGTGAAAGACCTGAACAACTTCGGAAAGATCAATGAGACTTACGGCAGCTACTTTACCAGCAACCCGCCTGCCCGTGAAACCGTGGAGGTTAGCCGCCTGCCAAAGGATGTAAACGTGGAGATTTCCTGTATCGCTACGAAGTAGTTTTCAGGATAAATACTTTTACGCAAAAGACAGGGAGGAAAGTATAGCTTCTCTGTCTTTTGCATAAAGTATTTATCCTTTGCTACTCAGGAGGGGAGTTTGTAAGTACTGCTCTGCAAGTATAAGCTCTGTAGCTTGAGCTATCCGGAGTCATCGACCTGCCCCTTTCCAAGGGGGACTTGGTTTAAGTTGCATTAGCCGAAGCAGCAAAGACATAAGCGGACGCTTACGCCAAATGAGGCTCATCAATATAGATTAAAGCACAACCTTAACCCCTAAATATTCGCTCCCTTGGCGGCATCACTTTCGCTGGTTGGTTCTTCCTCCTCCTCCGGCTCACCGTATACTTCGCGCTCGTGCTTACCGGGCTCTGCGTTCACTGCCGAATTGCCTACTTCCACCTCCTGCCGTATTACCCGCACGGCATACTCTGCCGGATAAATGTTATGGCCATACTTGCGTGAGTACACAAACGTAAATACCGCCCCAAAAAAGATGATCTGTGAGGTAAAGAACACCCATGTAAGTATGATCACCACCGAACCGGCCGCGCCGTACACCGAGGCCATATCATTTTTGCCGAGGTAAAACCCGATCAGGCCACGAAACAGTACGAACAGCAGCGAAGTGACTAATGCCCCTACCCCCACGTCGCGCCACTTTATCTTGGCATCCGGCAAAAACTTATAGATGCAGGCAAACAGAAACGACATCAGCAGAAAAGCCGAGGCAAAGTTTGCAAAGTGAATTATATACACCACCCAACCCGAAAAGCGCGCCGTCAGGAAATCGCCGATAGCCACCAGGATGGTATTGGCCAGCAGCGAGAGCAGCAGCACAATAGCAATGGTCAGGATCATCCCGAAAGAAAGAACACGATCTAGTACCAGCTTTACATAGCCGCGCTTGGGCACCGGCTTTACATGCCAGATCTCATTCAGGGAGTCTTGCAGGGAGATAAAAACACCCGTGGCGGCTATAAAAAGGGCAAAGGCTCCTACCAACGCCGCCAAGTTAAAGGCCCCAAACTCGTTCACGTTCTCTACCATCTTCTGCACCGAGTAGGCTCCTTCCGTACCAATCAGCTCTTTAATGCGGTAGTAAATCTCGCCAGACACAGCCTGCTCTCCAAAAAAATAACCTGCCGCGCTGATAATGATGATGAGCATGGGCGGCAGCGCAAAAATAGTGTAGTAGGCCAGCGCCGCTCCCTTCTGAAAGGAGTTGTTGTCGACAAACTCAAGCCCGGCTTCTTTTAACAGGCCCCAGATTAACCATGCACGCTTCTTAACCATTTTTTGCGGCTTTTGTTACTTGCTGATACGCAATCGGGCCACTATGTTTATACTATCTATAGCCACGCCCCTGCCTGCATACGTGCAATTAGCCTTTTGCAACGCACGCAGTATTTTACCGTTACCGAAACGATACTTTATTTTGTACCTTTGCACCGAATTTGAACGATCTGAATCAGACAACTATACATGGAAAGAGAAGTTAGAGTACGCTTTGCCCCAAGCCCAACCGGGCCTCTCCATATCGGTGGTGTGCGCACTGCCCTTTATAACTTTTTGCTAGCCAAGAAAACAGGCGGCAAAATGATCCTGCGCATCGAGGATACGGACCAGAACCGCTTTGTGCCCGGCGCCGAAGATTACATCCGCGAGTCGTTGGAGTGGTGCGGCATTGAGCTGGACGAAAGCCCCTGGAAAGGCGGCCCTTACGCCCCTTACCGCCAGTCGGAGCGCAAGCCCATGTACATGCAGTATGCCCTGCAGCTGGTAAACGACGGCCATGCCTATTACGCATTCGACACGGCTGAGGAGCTGGAGGAAATGCGCGAGCGCCTGAAGGCTGCCAAAGTTGCCACGCCGCAATACAACGCCATCACGCGCATGACGATGAAAAACTCGCTCACGCTGCCTGAGGATGAGGTAACCAAGCGCCTGGAGTCCGGCGACCCGTATGTGATCCGCCTGAAGGTGCCCCGCAAAGAGGAAGTACGCCTGAAAGATATGATCCGTGGCTGGGTAATGGTACACTCTTCTGCCATAGACGATAAAGTATTGATGAAGTCTGATGGCATGCCGACCTACCACCTGGCCAACATCGTTGATGACCACCTGATGAAGATAACGCACGTAATCCGTGGTGAAGAGTGGTTACCGTCTGCGCCGCTGCACGTGCTGTTGTACCGCTACCTAGGCTGGGAAGACACCATGCCTGAGTTTGCGCACCTGCCACTGCTTTTAAAACCAGACGGAAACGGCAAGCTAAGCAAACGCGATGGCGACAAACTGGGCTTCCCGGTGTTCCCACTGCGTTGGCAAGACCCGAACACCGGCGAGGTATCGTCGGGTTACCGTGAGAGCGGCTACCTGCCGGAAGCCTTTACCAACTTCCTGGCCTTTTTAGGTTGGAACCCAGGCACACAGCAGGAGTTGTTCTCAATGGATGAGTTGATTCAGGAGTTTACCGTAGAGCGCATCGGTAAGTCCGGTACACGTTTCGATATACAAAAAGCCCGTTGGTTTAACGAGCAGTACCTGCGCGCCAAGCCAGACAGCGAGTTGGCAGGCTACTTACTCAAGGCCTTGGAGGAGCATAACATGAGCACTACTCCGGAAAAAGCCGAGAAAATTGCCGGCCTGATGAAAGAGCGCGTGTCGTTTCCGCAGGATTTCTGGAAAGAGGCTGAGTACTTCTTTGTAGCGCCGGAGGAGTATAGCGAGAAAGTGGCTTCTAAGAAGTGGAACAGCCAGTCGGTTGCCGTTTTCGAGGATTTCAAGAACGAGCTACCATCACTGGAAAATTTCAACGCTGACACTGTAAAAGAGCTGCTGATAAACGTACTGGAGCGCCACGGCATGAAGATTGGGCAGGTTATGCAGGCGCTTAGGCTGGCTGTAACCGGCGCCGAGGCTGGCCCGGACCTGATGCATATCATCGAGGTTATTGGCCGCAAAGAAACCATGCAGCGCATCGAAACCGCTATCAGCAAGCTGAGCAGCTACGTTTCAGAATAACACATAAATCACTGAAGTATAAAAAAGGCTGGCCCCGTGGCTGGCCTTTTTTATTGCCCTTTGCCTAGCCGCTGCAACAAATTACCCTTGCCTTGCTTATACAACTATAGTATAACTAGACGAGCAACATCATGGCTAAAAATAAAAAAGAAAGTAAAAGCGAGAAGAAAAAGTCGCGGGTGCACAAGGACCTAGAGGGCTTTGAGATTAAAGTGAATGAGCACGGCGAGATCATATCCAACTACAGCATCGATAAGATTAATGACTTTCTGAACCAAAACGTGGATGACAAAAAGCTGATGAAGCGCGATGCCGCCGAGAAAGCAAAACGCGAAGAGGAAGAGGCTTTTCATGTAGAGGAAAATGAAGAAGCCGAGGAGACTGACGAGGATTTTGTGCGCAACACCAATGCCACTTCTGACGAGGAAGACGATAAAAACCTGCCTAAAGCCAAACGCCGCAAGAAAGGTGAAGAAGACGATGAGGAGGAGGATTAACTGATCTCCTAGCAAAGAAGCATAAAATAAGCAACAAAGAAGCCTGGCTAGAAAGTATAAACCACGGCTTCTTTGTCGTTTATACTATATTTCAACTATCTTTCTACTATCACTAAACCCCCTATTACAACTATGAGAAACTCTCACGAGATTGATTACAAGGTTTTCGGAAATGATATTCAGGTGCTGGAGATTGAGCTGGATCCTAATGAAACGGTAATTGCCGAGGCTGGCGCCATGGTATACATGGAGGAGGGCATCGACTTTGAAACTAAAATGGGCGACGGCTCTAACCCCAGCCAAGGCTTTTTCGGCAAGCTGGTATCAGCAGGTAGCCGTTTGATTACGGGCGAATCGCTGTTTATGACGCACTTTACCCACCGTGGGCACAGCAAGAGCCACGTGGCTTTCTCGGCTCCTTACCCGGGCACAATCCTACCCATAGACCTAAGCACCATGCGTAATAGCAGCCTGATTGCGCAGAAAGATGCTTTTCTGGCAGCGGCTTTGGGCACAAAGCTCAGCATCCACTTTAACCAAAAATTCGGCTCCGGACTTTTCGGCGGCGAAGGATTTATACTTCAGAAGATGCAGGGCGATGGTTTGGCTTTTGTGCACGCCGGTGGCACCATTGTAGAGAAGCAACTGAACAATGAAACCTTGCGCGTAGATACCGGCTGTGTGGTTGCGTTTGAGGAAGGTATTGATTTTAGCGTGCAGCGCGCCGGAGGTTTAAAGTCGATGATTTTTGGCGGTGAAGGTATATTTCTAGCTACGCTCCGAGGCACAGGCAAAGTATGGCTGCAGTCTATGCCAGTTAAGAAGCTGATTGAGGCACTGATGCCACGCGGCGAAAATGCCAACAAGGAAGGTGGCTTTATGAGTAGTTTCCTGGAGTAGCGGTTTGCTACAGTTTAAGTTAGGAATTAGAAATGGGAGTTATGCGGATGCTCCTACAAAATTGTTATCTTAATTCGCAAAAGATATACCTCACCAATCATACTTTGAAGTATGATTGGTGAGGTATAAACAATAAGCCTACTATTAGTAAACCAAAGATTCTCCAGTAGAGTCAACTTGCAGCCACTCAAAACCACAAGTTACGCTCGCGCTAAACTTGCAATATTAGAAGTATAACTCTCTAACCTTTTAACTTTCTAACTTTCTAACTTTCCAGCATTCCGTTTACCTGCATAATTTCTTCCAGGTATTCGCGGGTGTTGCTGAGGCGGGGCACTTTATTCTGGCCGCCCAGTTTGCCTTTGTGGCTGAGCCAGTTCAGGAAGGTTCCTTTTGGGGCGGCATGTACCAGCGGCTCTTGCAAGGCAATGTTGTTCTGGCGTTTGGCGTCGTAATCGGAGTTCACCTCGCGCAGCCTTTCGTCCAGCACCTGCGTGAAGCGCTTTAAATCATTTGGCTCCTTCTCAAACTCGATCAGCCACTCGTGGCCGCCGCGCTTGTCGCTTTCTAGGTAAATGGGAGCTGCCGTAAAGTTAGAGATAACGGCATCAGTTGCATTGCAGGCAGCGGTAATCGCCTCTTCGGCATTCTCCACGATTACCTCCTCGCCAAATGCGTTAATAAAATGCTTGGTGCGCCCGGAAATCTTAATGCGGTAAGGATCTATACTTGTAAACCGGATGGTATCCCCGATTTTATAGCGCCACAAGCCGGCGTTGGTCGAGATAACGAGGGCGTAGTTTTTACCCACCTCCACCTGGTCCAGCGTCAATGTTTTAGGTTGCTCCTCGTCGAACTGGTCCATCGGGATAAACTCATAGTATACGCCGTAATCCAGCATCAGCAGCATCTCGTCTTCCGTATCAATCTGGTCCTGAATCCCGAAAAATCCTTCCGAGGCATTGTACACCTCCAAGTAGTTCATCTGGTCAGATGGGATAATATCCCGGAACAGCTGGCGGTACGGGCCAAAGGCCACAGCTCCATGCGTGAACAGCTCCAGGTTAGGCCATACTTCCAGAATGTTCTTTTTGCCTGTTTCTGCTAGTATGCGTTTTAACAGTACGTAGGTCCAGGTGGGCACACCGCTCAGGCTGGTTACGTTCTCCTTCACCGTCAGCTCCACCATTTTCTCAATCTTCTCTTCCCACTTATCCATCAAAGCCACTTTTAGTGGAGGAGTACGCATTGCTTCGGCCCAAATAGGCAGGTTCTGCATAATCACCGCCGACACATCGCCGCAGTTTACGTTGGCATTTAGCTCGCTAGGATGGTGACTGCCGCCAATAGAGAGTCCTTTGCCGGTGAAAAGTTTGGTTTCCGGATATAAGTTAACGTAGATAGAGAGCATGTCTTTGCCGCCCTTGTAGTGGCAGTCTTCCAAAGACTCCGGGCTAACAGGTATAAACTTGCTGCGGGCGTTGGTGGTACCCGATGACTTGGCGAACCACTCTATCTTGCTTGGCCACAGCAGGTTCTGCTCCCCTTTCATTATGCGTTCAATGTGTGGGTACAGGTCTTCATAGGTGCTTATGGGCACCCGCTCCTGAAACTCTCGTACGCTCAGGCTATCGCCGTAGCCGTACTTCTTACCCCATTCGGAGCCCTTGGCCGTGCTGATTAAGTCCTGAAACAGCTCCAGCTGCACTTCATGCGGATATTTCCGAAACAGATCAATGTCATGGATCCGCTTCTTCATCACCCACGTTACTATTGAGTTTATTATTTCCAAGGTGATTGCTGATTGTTAATTGTTTTTAAGCTAATTGCTAAGATTGTCGTTGGTTACTTTTATCAAACCATTTATTAGCTTATGCAATTTTTGTAAAGCAACAAAGATATGGTCATAGTCCTGCTGCACTAGCAACTTTCTGACACGGCTTTTCTCATTCCAATCCAAGCATTCGTAAACAGAACCCCTGGCATATCGGTAAAACTTAATCTTATCTTTTTTACCTTACCTGCCAAATCCTTCAGCAATGTTCGCTGAGACACTATCTATAGCTGTAACAAATTGTATCCCTATACTTTTCTTTGCGAAATAGTCCCACTGCTCTACCCTAGCCCAAACAAAATTGCTTAAGGCAAATGCTACTTTATATGCCTCCAAGTCATCTAACTGCAAATGCTTTCTCTCTTGCATAGGACCGCATACGAGAAAAAGCAACCAGCAATTATCAATTCAACATTTTATATCTTTCTTTTTAACTCGAAGTGTTTGCCAAGGTATACGCGACGCACCTGCTCGTCGGCAGCTAGTTCTTCAGCGGTGCCGGCTTTCAGTATTTTGCCTTCGAACAGCAGGTAAGCGCGGTCAGTGATAGAAAGCGTTTCGTTTACGTTGTGGTCAGTAATGAGGATACCAATATTCTTATTCTTGAGCTTGGCCACAATACTCTGGATCTCCTCCACAGCGATTGGGTCTACACCGGCAAAAGGCTCATCGAGCAGCACAAACTTTGGGTCTACGGCCAGGGCTCGGGCAATCTCGGTGCGGCGGCGCTCGCCACCACTCAGTACAATGCCTTTGTTTTTACGCACATGCGTCAGCGAAAACTCCTCCAGCAGTTCCTCCACCTTCTCATGCTGCGCCTTTTTGGGCAAGTTGGTCATCTCCAGCACCGATAGGATGTTCTCCTCCACCGTCAGCTGCCGAAAAACAGAGGCCTCTTGCGCCAAATAACCTACGCCGCGCTTGGCCCGCTTGTACATCGGCAGGTCTGTTATGTCCTCGCTGTCTAAAAATATTTTGCCTGTGTTGGGCTTCACCAAACCTACAATCATGTAGAAAGAAGTGGTTTTACCGGCTCCGTTGGGGCCCAGCAAACCAACAATCTCGCCTTGGTTTACCTCCACGCTCACATCATTTACAACTGTGCGTGATTTATACTTTTTTATCAGGTGTTCTGCTCTCAGTATCATCGTGGCTAAATTACACATAAAGGCTGCATCCTGCAACGTGCCTGCCGGTTGCGCAGCTTTTCTGCAATATTAGAAGATTCCTATTAAAATAAATTTAACAAACTATATAATCCTTATAATCAGGTATTGCATGGTGACATATTAATATTTAATTTGATACACGCTTACAATCTACAACCTTACTTGCTTTATGATGTTACGTTTACTCTTTTCAGCCTGCCGGAGGCTTGCCTTTTCCGGCCTGTTAGTTTGCAGCAGTATAGCTGTAGCAACAGCCTCTGGCACCGATAACAACAATCCTAAAGCTACTTCTACCAGCAGTAACACTACAATACTTGTAAAAGGCATTGATGTTTCGAGATGGCAAAGTGAGATAAACTGGACAATGGTGAGCCAATCTGAAGTATCCTTCTCATTTATAAAAGCTACTGAGGGCAATTACAGGCTGGACCCGTTTTTTGCCCGCAACTGGGAAGAGACTAAGCGCCATGGCATAAAGCGCGGCGCGTATCATTTTTATAAGCCGGAGTCGCCGGTGCAGGAGCAGATTAAGCTTTTTACGAGCACCGTAACGCTGGAGGCCGGCGACCTGCCGCCTGTACTGGACCTGGAGGTGACGGACAGAACCGTGAGCCCTGAGCAACTGCGGAAGGATGTGCGTACGTGGCTGGAGGCGGTTACGGCCCACTATGGCGTGCGCCCCATCATCTATACTGGCCAGAATTACTATCGCCGCTACCTGAAAGGCCATTTTCCGGAGTACCATTTCTGGATTGCCCGCTACAGCGACGTAAAACCAGAGATTCACCATACCGACAGCTGGATGTTCTGGCAGTTCACCGACCGCGGCTCTATTGCCGGCATCAACTCCGCTGTAGACATCAACTTTTTTGCAGGAAGCTTTGAGCAGTTGGGCCAGCTATGTGTGCCAGAGTTTATGGCCAACAGCCGTTACGACCGCGAAAGCCCACTGTCGCAGCTAAAGCACCTGCAGCCGCTGCCATAGTATTAGTGTTTGTTGCTGCTTATTAAGTCATAGCTTTTTTCAAAGTATAACTTATATCATATAAGAGATCTATGGAAACACTTAAAAAGCTAAAACAGCAGAACCGGAAGCTGAAAAGGAACAACTTTATACTTGCCGTGTATGTTATTTGTAGCTTCGCCATTATGGCCTACAATTACCTCTCCTAAAGATAAACCAAGTTGTAAACTGCTTCTGTAAGTATAAAAGGCTCCTTTACCGGGATCCTTTTGTTATTTTATGCGGATGTCTTTGATGCGGAGCTGCAGCGTGATAACACCCCGATAAATGTTCTCCTCGATAGTATAGCACACGTCAAACGGAATTCCTTTGCTGATTCTGTCGTAGTAATCGCTGAGCCCGAAGCCGATGGCGTCGATGCTGGTAAAGCCGTCTTGGGTGAGGCGCAGCTTCAGGTGGGAGTCGCCAACCACGCGCACACTGCCGGTATCATACACGCACTCCGATACGAACACCGGGCGCATGTTGCCTGGGCCAAACGGCTCCATCTGCCGCACAATGTTGTAGAAGTTACGGGTGATCTGCTTCAGGTTTAACGGTGCGTCAATTTCTATCTGCGGTATTTTCTGGTCCTCGGTAATGGTGCTGGCCACCACTTCCTCAAAGCGCTCCCGAAACGCCTGCACATTCTCAACTGGCAAGGTTAAGCCTGCTGCATACATGTGCCCGCCAAACTGCTCTAAAAGGTCCGAACAGCTCTCGATGGCATTGTGCACATTAAAGCCATGTACCGATCTGGCCGAGCCTGATGCCTTGCCGTTGGACTGCGTAAGTATGATAGTAGGGCGGTAATAATGCTCGATGCAGCGCGAAGCCACAATCCCGATCACGCCTTTGTGCCAGGTTTCTTTGAAGAGAACAGTAGAATTGGCCGTGCGCAGAAAATCATCCTGGGCTATCATCTGCAGCGCCTCTTTGGTAATGTTGCTGTCCTTGTCGCGGCGTGCCTTGTTAGACTCATTAATGATATCGGCCATTTTAAAGGCTTCTTCCTTCGTCTGGGCCAGCAGCATCCGCACAGAATTCTTGGCATCGCCCATACGCCCGGCAGCGTTGATACGCGGCGCAAACCCAAACACAATGCTGGTGATATCCATCTCGTTGCGGATGTCTGCCAGCTCCCGCAAGGCTTCTAAACCTGGGCGCATTGGCTGCGGACTATTCAGGTGCTGCAGCCCAAAGTATGCTAGTATGCGGTTTTCGCCGGTGATAGGCACAATGTCGGCGGCTATACTTACTACCAGCAGGTCCAGCAATTTGTACACTTCTTCCTGCTCTATATCGTTCTGCATGCAGAAAGCCTGCAGCAGCTTAAAGCCCACACCACAGCCCGAAAGCTCTTTATAAGGATACGGGCAATTTATTTGCTTCGGGTCCAGTACCGCCACCGCCTTCGGAATATCTTCGTCGGGTAAATGGTGATCACAGATGATAAAATCGATGCCTTTTTCAGAGGCTAGCGCCACTTTATCCGCAGATTTTATACCGCAGTCGAGGCTGATGATAAGCGAAAAACTATGCTCTGCGGCCCACTCTATACCCTGGCTCGACACGCCGTAGCCCTCTCTGTACCTATCCGGAATGTAGAAGTCGATATTAGAAGTATAGTTGCGCAGGAAGCCATACATCAACGCGACAGAGGTGGTGCCGTCTACGTCATAGTCTCCGTACACCAGAATCTTCTCATTGCGGTGCAGGGCTTCGTTCAGGCGATTCACGGCAAGATCCATGTCTTTCATCAGAAAGGGGTCATGGAGGTCCTGCAGCGAAGGTCGGAAAAAATGTTTTGCTTCGGAAAAAGTGCAGATACCGCGCTGGCAAAGTATAGAAGCTAACGTAGAACTGATTTTCAACTCATCTGTAAGTTGCTGTACTATCTCTGCCGGTGCCTCCGGACTAATTACCCACCTTTTCTCCATAAATTCTTAACTGTGCCGCTATACTTGTTCTGCCGCAAAGGTAGCTAATTTAACCTGCACCTGCAGAGGCCTGTGCACCTTCGCGGTTATTTTCGTACTTTTGCCATGATTAACAGGATTAGTGGTGAAACGATTCAGAGACCTTTTCAAAAAGTATAAAAATTACTCCCTGGACCTGATCATGTATGGGTTCTTTATACTTTTTATACTTATCCTCTTTATCTTCTTCGCTTAGCACAGCACCGTTAATTCAGCTTATCGCCACGCAGGTTGCGGAAGCGCTTGCGTGCCTCGGCTGCGTAAATACTGCCCTGGTGCTTTACCAGCAACTCGTTGTACAGCTGCTGCGCCCTCTCTTTATCATTCAGGCTTTCCTCTAAAATAAAGGCCATCCGATACAGCGCGTCATCGCTCAGGATATCATACTGCGGGTTACCCGCAATCTTCTGCAGGCTCTCCACCGCTTGGTCAAAATCGCCCATTCGTTCATAAATGTTGGCTTTCTGAAAGTATATTTCATCCGTCAGGCTATGGCCGGGGTACTTCTGCAACATACCATCCAACGCCGTTAAAGCGTCTTGCAGCTTGTTCTGAAAAATGAGCAGGTCGATAGCGGCGTACGCTTCCATAGCCACGGTGGAGGTATCGAGGCCTGTGTTATCGGTGATAAGCAGGCTCAAGTCCATGGCATCGTTGGCGATCTCGCGGCTGGTGGCCATCTTCAGAATATCCAGGTGCGCCTGCGCCAGCTCAAAATCGCCTTTATAATAATTCAGGCGGGCATTGCGCAGCTTGGCTTCATGGCCTATCGGAGTTTCCTTATGCGATTTCTCTACTTGTGAGTATAGCAAAGTGCTTTCCCACGGCTCCCCTTTCAGCAGGTAAATATCGCCTAACGTCAGCTTGCTGTCCGCTACCATACTTGGGTTAGCGCGCGGCATATTAATAGCCTCCTGCAATAACTCAATGGCCTTTTCCTTATCATCCAGATGAAACGCGTAAAGCCCCGCCATATGCTGCAGCACTTCCACCGTCTCCGGGCGCCGGCCTACTTCGCTCAGCAGGGCTTCGTAGTCCGTTATCAGCGCCTGTATTTTCTCTTTATCTACCGGAAAGGTATTCTCCACCTGCTCCTCGCGGGCATTTATCAGCCGCTGCCGCGCCACCAGGTAATAAGGCCCCTCCGGGTACTCCTCCACAATGTACTGGAATGCCTCTATGGCTCCCTCGTAATCGTTGTTCTTCAGGCTGATGGCACCCAGTTCCATCACGCGAGTGCCGCCGGTGCGGGTGCGTTTATCCACAGCGCGGGCCTGCATCAGGGCGCTGTAGAAGTCTTTCCGCTGGATGTAGAGCCAGATCAGCATTTCGTTGTAGGCCAGCTTATCAGGATTCTGCTGCACCCGCAGTATAAGCTCTTTCTCCAACAGGTCGAAGTTCTCCTCCTCCTTCAGGCTGTTCTGCAGCCGGCTCTGCACATAGCCCAGCTCGCTCTCGTTCTCCTGTAGCAGGTTTAGCACCTCGGGTATCAGTTTATCGTTCTTCTGCCGGTAAGCATACAGCGCGATCAGGGGACGGGTGTAGGATGTGGGGTCGTTGCTGAGCTGGCGGCCGCGCAGATAGGTCTTTTCGGCATAGTCGAACATCTCGTGCTGCATAAAGGCATTGGCCACTATAATCACAGCCTCCGCACTCATACTTCCCAGGAGTTTATCAAACTGCTTTTCGGCATCTGATTTATTACCGGAAGCCTGGTACACGCGCCCCAGGTCTACTTCATAGTTTGGGTTATCCGGAAAGCGTTTGACTGTTCTCTTTACCAGCTTCTCAGCCTCTTTGTAGTTGCGTTGGGCCAACAGCGTTTTCAGGTAATCAGGGTACACGGCATGGAACAGCCGCTCGTTATCGATCAGCCTGCCGTACAGTTCCTCCGCCTTGTTATAGTCTCCCTGGCTAAAGTACTGCCGCGCCAGCTCAAGATCTTGCTGCTGCTGCGCCTTAGCCGCCGGGGCCACCATAAGCACCAACAGCGAGAGCAGTAAAGTATAAAGTATAATCCTGCGCATAGTTCTTGTAAAACGAAAAGCCTGCAACTCTTTGTATGTCTTCTTTCTTAACTATGAATATACAGAATCAGTTTGGTTTTGGCGGGCTGATTTCCAAATGAGAAGTATGGCTGCACGTTAGAGCATAAAAAAGAGCCGCTCTTTATGGGAGCGGCTCTTGTATAAAGTATACCGGGTGGCTTAGAAGAAGCGTACGCGGTTGTCTTTGATTTCGGATTTCTCTTTGATGGCTTCAAAAGCTTTTGTCTCTGCACGGCTTGCGCGCGTAGCCAGGATTTGCTGCTTCACGTTAGAGAGGTCGTCAATTTCAGGTGCTGGGTTAAGGCTTGTAAGCTCTACCATCATAACACCGGCCTGGCCCTCAAATGGAGCTGTACGAGCACCCGGCTTTAAACCGAAGGCTTTGCCTACTGCCACTGGCTCTACACCCACACCTGGGATGGAAGCAGAGGCGAATGTTACGTTATCAGCAGTTCTTATCATAGCATCTGAACCGTAAGCTGCAGCAATCTGATCTAAAGAACCTTTCTGGCTCTGCAGTTTCTCCATGATCTGCTTTGCTTTTAGCTCATCGCGCACAGCGGCTGTCAGTTCTTCACGCACATCATCTACAGATGCATAGCCTTTCTCACGCTTGCCGGTAAGAGTTGCCACTACAAACTGATCATTGATTTCAAACACTGGCGATACATCACCTACCTCTGTGTCTTTGGCGTAAGTCCAGCGTACCAGCTCACGGGCGTTAGCCAGGTTGTTTACCAGCACCTGGTTTTTACCGATGTTGGCAGATGTCTCTTTTACCAGCGATTTGTTTTTACCTATGTTCTCCTGGAACTCATCTGTGCTACCGCTTGTACCGGCCAGTTCGTCGGCAACGGCATACGCAGCATCGCGGGTGGATTCGCTTGGCTCGATAGTACGCTCAACGGCGGCTATCTTGTAAGATTCGTTTGTCTTAGGCTCTGTTACCTTTACAATGTGGTAGCCATACTCTGTTTCTACCAGGTTAGGCAGCAAACCAGTACCGTTAAAGCTAAAAATCGCTTTGTCGAAATCTCCTACCATTTGCCCTTCCGGGAACCAACCCAAGTCACCGCCACGAGAGGCAGTTCCGTCTGAGCCATGCTGTACGGCCATCTGAGCGAAGTCAGCGCCGTTCTTTATCTGAGTCAGTACATCCTGCGCTTTCGCTTTTGCGGCAGCCTTAGCTTCTGGCGTATCGCTCTCCGGACGGATTAGGATATGGCTTGCTCTGGCAGCGCTCTTATCAGCAGTTTTAGCGTCAGTTACTTTAAACAGCGCTACTGTGTTGTTGTTGGTGAACGGGCCGTATACTTTGCCTTCCTGCAACGGCAGTTGCTTGCGCAGCTCTTCCGGCAGGTCGCCTGGCGTTACGTATGTTCCGTTGAAAGGCACATCAGAGTTAGCGTTTACAAAAGCCGAGTCGTTAGACGTGCTTGCAAACTGCTTTGTAATAGTGGCAATCTCTTGTTTATAGTATGAGCTGTCCTCCTGAGAGGCTGTTACCGGAATGGTTACAAACTCAACAGTGCGACCGTCTTCTACCTTGTAAAGATCTTTGTTGCGCTCGTAGTAATCCTTCAGTTGAGCATCTGTTACAGATACAGCAGAGTCAGAGATAGCATCGTAAGGCACAAACAGCACCTTTAGGCTGGCGGCTGAGTTCTGCGCCTGATAAAAGCTCTTTGCTTCAGCACTTGTTACGTATACTGTCTTGCTGATCAGGTTTGCATACTTGCTCTGCAGACGGTCTTCAGCGATGCTCTGCTCAAAGCCCATCCACATGTCGCGGGTACCTGTTGCATCCAAGTTCTGCAGGTACTGCTGCACTTGGTTAGGGTCAAACTCGCCGGTTTGCGGGTTGGCAAAAGCCTGCATTACGGCAGGATGGATGTTATTGCCCCGTACCATGTCAACCAACTCGTCGTCTGTTACCTCAAGGCCCAGGCGCTCATACTCCTTTTCCAAAGCAATCTTAAAGATTAGCTGGTTCCAGGCTTGCTCCCGCAGCATCGCCAGTTCTGCTTCTGAAGCAGCACGACCTACACGGTTCTCATAGTCAGCCTTTACTTGCTGCAGAACGTTATCAAACTCCTGGTAGTCAATCTCCTCACCGGCTATTTCGCCTACAGTGTTTGCATTGTTGCCCAGCAGCCTTGAGTTTGGCCCTAGCAGGTCACCGCCTACCACAAATACACCAAGCCCTATGGCAATGGCGCCTACAGCCCAACCAGACTTCTCTCTAATCTTGTTAATTAATGCCATTCTTTATGTAACTTATAAAAGGATTGTGCAAAATAAGGTTAATCAAGCTAAAATTCAAAATTTTTATCTCGCTGTTTAACTTGCGGCATCTGCCTGAAAATCTGTGTTTTTTAGCAGCTTCACGGCATCGATGCGGTTCTCGTCCATGGTTAGTACCGTAATAGTAAAAGGCACTACTTCTACTTTGTCGCCCGGCATTGGTATTTCTCCAAACACTGAAAAGATCAGCCCTCCAAGCGTTTCGTAGTCTCCCTCCGGCAGGCCCAGCTCATACTTCTCGTTCAGGTAATCTATCTCGTGGCGTGCGCTCAGGATATACATCCCCTTATCCGGAATAGCCTGCTCCATCAGCTCGTTGCGCACATCGTACTCATCCTGTATTTCGCCGAGTATTTCTTCTATCACGTCTTCCACAGTAACTATGCCAGAGGTGCCGCCAAACTCATCCACCACCACAGCCACGCTACGATGCTCTGACACAAACTTCACAAACAGCTCACTGGCCAGCATACTTTCCGGCACCATACTTACCGGCGCCAACACCTCTTTTATACTTTGCGGCTGCCGAAACATATCCAGCTGGTGGCAGTAGCCTATAATATTATCGATGCTATCCTCGTACACCAAAATTTTGGAATGACCGGTGCTGATAAAGGCCTGCCGCAGCGCCTCAAGCGGCTCCCCTGCCTCCACTGCCTCAATCTCGGTGCGGGGCACCATGCACTCGCGCACTTTTACGGTTTTAAACTCCAGGGCATTATGGAAAATCTGGGGGTCTACCTCGGGGGCATGCTCCTGCTCCGGGTGATAAAGGCGGTTCTTGATGAAAGCGTTAAGGTCTGTAAATCCAAACACAGGCTTCTCCTCCGAAAACCCGATCTTGAACACTTTCTCAGCCACCCACTTGCTCAGGCCTACTATAAAGAAAACCACTGGCCACAACAGGTAGTACATCAGCAGAATAGGCAAAGCCAATACCTGCAGCAGCTTGTTTGGGTTGATAGCAGCCAGGCTGCGCGGCAGAAACTCAGCCGTGAACAGCACCACTACAGACGCAATGAACACCTGAAGTACAAGTATGAGCAAGCTGCTCTGCAGCGGGTCGGGCAGGTAAGTGTACAGCAGTTGGTGCAGCACACCGGCAATTCCGAAACCATACAGCACCAGCGCCAGGGTGTTGCCGATTAGCGTGGTGCCCATCAGGCGGGCCGGATGCTGCAGCAGGCGCCACAATATACGCCCGGAGAGCACTCCGTTTTTATCGCTTAGCTCTATCTGGATTTTGTTGGCAGCCATAAACGCCATCTCAATGCCAGAGAAGAAGGCAGAAAACAGCAGTGCTATGCTTAAGAGTATGATCTGACTGGGGTCTATCATCGTTTAACAGACACAAATTAACTTAGGCACGGTCTTTCTTTTTAGCATAACTGTAGACAATGTAAAAGACAAACCCGATCATGAAGATCCAGTAATTGCCCGCGATGTCATCTTCCACTATACTGCGGTGCACACCTATCACCATGGCTACAAAGGCCAGGGATAACAGAATTATATAAAGAAGCCGTCGGTTCATTCTTCACTAAAATTAAACTTGCCAGTAACTTTTTTGATGGAGTAGCGCGACAAATCCTGATTAGCCGTAAGACCTTTACCAGTCAGGATTTCCTCTGGCGAGGTGATTTTCACGAATTTATCTGTGTAAATTTTGGCTTTGTTACGGTCCCAGTACAGCTCCTCTGTCTCCAGCTTCTCCTGCTTCTTCAGGTTATCCACTACCACGTTTCCCCTTGCATAGTAGAGGCTCTTTTTGGGGTCCTGTTTGCCATAGTTGCCCTTTAGCGTAGACTCCAGCTTACCGTCTTTATCGTAAAACTCAATATAAAACCCTTCCGGAAACACCCCATCTCCGCTCTCAAACTCCTGCTGCACCGGTGCCTGCAGCTTAATCAGCAGCTGTGCAGAGTCGCTGTACAGCGTGGTTATATCGTGGTTCTCTATGGTTGGGCCGGTGTAACGCTCCTCTTCATCCGGGTTCTTGATTTCTCGTTCGCAGCCAAAGCTGGCAATAGCAAGCACCAGTACCAGTGTGGTTATATATGCGTTTCGCATCTGTTTTTTATACTTCGGTTTCTGTGAAGTTAGCAAATTTTAAGTGCTTTAAAATTCAGCAGGCACCTATCATAAAAAAGGCCGCTCCAAGAACGGCCTTTATACTTTAGCTATACTTGTTTTCTACTCTATTCGTCGTTTCAGGAACCAGCGGCTGTTTACCGTAAAGCCTAAGCCAAATTGGAAGTAATTTTCCTGAATCAGGCCGTTGTCGGTGGTGCCGCGCTGGCCATAGCCTAACGATAGGTTTAACAAATAAAGATCATACATAGTGCCACGGCCCAGCGGGAATGTGAAGCCGGTTGTTACACCCATGTCTTTTATATCTTCTCCGTTGAGCTGAAACTGAGTGTCGTTGTAATACAGGCCGCCGCGGTAGGTAATGCGTTTAAAGTAACTGTCGATAGCGTTGGCGTTTGGCGTATACTCTGCTCCCACGGCCATTTTATAGCTATCTTTCAGGTTGTCGCTTTCTCCGTCAAAGCCTCTGTATTTAGACCACTCATGCGTGATAATATCGGCTGAAACCGTCAGGTTGCTGCCATTGTCTATGCTAATGCCAGCACGCCAGTTAGCCGGCAGATGAATTGAGCTACTAACAGTGTCTTCATTCATTGGCGCTGCCAGCAGGCTGCCATCCAGGCTACGGCGCTCAAACGAAATATCGCGCTCGGCGTCCAGGTCTGTGGCAAAGCTGTAAACACCTCCTACACTCACGTGAAGTTTCTCCTTTAGCTGCTGCCTGTAGTTGATGCCCGCACGGTACATAAAGTCTCTGTAAGTAGTGCGGTTAATCTGCGTTACGCTTACCAGGCTAGCACTCGCCTGCTCCGGATCTTGCACAGTGCTGCTCGTTTCGGTAATGGTATTACCGAACACGTAGGAGGCACTACCACCTATGGTAAGCCCGCCAAACAGCCTGATGCCGTGTGCAAAGTAAGCTTCTGAAAGCCCTCCCTCGCCAGTATAGCGGCGCAGGATGTTTGCCTGCGGATTGCCTTCTACCTCAGAAGAAGCATTGATTTCGTAGCTTACTGTTGAAAATGGCCGTAGCCCCACAGCAGTACTCCAGCGCTTAGAAATTGGCAGCGCCAGCGACAGGTTGTACAGGTTAGCGTTGCCATCCAGCTGCGATGCCTGCTGGCTCTTTACGTTTTTAAACTGCCCCGCTCCGCTGAAATCGAAGTTGGTGATGCTATTATAGTATAGCAGCGCAGGGTTAGCCGTGTTTGGCTGAAAGCTGTTGCCGGCACTGATGCCTGCACCTGCCATACCAGCCCCACGGATGCTGCCGTAATTCTCGTTGATCTCTCCCATACCGTAGCGGGAATAGGGTGTATTGCCAATAAGCTGCGCCTGAGCAGTATGCGCCAGGCATAGCGCTGCGAAGCCTATCAGTACTTGGAGTGTCTTATACATTATGTGTCAATATTCTGTGAAGCCCGATCAAGACCAATTCAGGAATTACAAAGATGCGTCCTTTTAACTTACTTTCAAAAAATCCTGCATCGCCCCCGCAAAGTATAACCACTAAATCTGCTGCTTTTTCTGTGTAAGACTGGATAAAACCGTTGAGCTCGGCTACACTGCCAGCCAATACGCCGCTCAGTATAGACTCCTGCGTACTTTGCCCCGTCAGCGGAAAATTTACTTCAGTTTGCTGTACTAACGGTAGTCGCTTTGTAAAAGTATGCAAGGCCTTGAATTTCATCTGTAGCCCAGGCGCTATGCCTCCCCCATGGTACTGCCCCTGCGCATCCACAAAATCGTGCGTAATGCAGGTGCCGGCATCAAATATGAGGCAACTCCTGCCTGAAAACAGGTAATTGGCTCCCACGGCTGCGGCTATCCGGTCGGCCCCAAGGGTGTGTGGGGTCTTGTAAAGGTTAATAACAGGCAAGGCTGCCTGCGGGGTAAGCTCCATTAGCTTACCTGTCACAGACAGCCTCTCCTTTATACTTTGTGCACTTACGCCTACCGAGGCAACTATGGCATTGTCAAAAGTATGGTTTAGCAGCGTTGGCGGCAGTTTGTCCTGCCCTTCAAAATAACGATGCTCTACTAAAGCACCTTCCTCGAAGATGCCATACTTTGTGCCGGTATTACCGATGTCGATGGCGACGTTGCGCATTTTTTACATGAAGTATTTCAGCTGGATCACTTCTTTTTCGGTCAGGTAGCGCCACTCGCTACGCGGCACGTCCTTCTTGGTAAGGCCGGCATACTGCACGCGGTCCAGCGATACCACATCATAGCCTAGGTGCTCGAAAATCCGGCGCACAATACGGTTACGGCCAATATGGATCTCCAGCCCCAGGAACTTATTAGACTCACCAAGTATAGCTACATCATCCACTACGGCTTTGCCATCTTCTAACTCCACACCTTCTGCAACCTTTACATAGTCCGCTTTGGTGATTGGCTTATCCAGCTCTACCTGGTAGATTTTTTTGATGTTGTTTGATGGGTGCGTCAGCTTCTGCGCCAGCTCGCCATCGTTAGTGAACAGCAGCAGGCCAGTTGTGTTGCGGTCCAGGCGGCCTACCGGAAAAATACGCTCTTTCGAGGCATTAGCTACTAGGCTCATTACCGTTTTGCGTCCTTCCGGGTCATCCGTTGTCGTCAGGAAGTCCTTCGGCTTGTTTAGCAACACGTACACCATCTTTTCGCGGCTAAGTAGTTTCTTGCCGTAGTATACATTGTCAGTAGGCTGCACTTTGTAGCCCATTTCTGTTACAACCTCGCCGTTTACCTTTATCTCCCCTGATTCGATCAGCACATCAGCCTCTCGGCGTGAGCATACGCCTGCATTCGCGATGTAGCGGTTCAAACGAACTGTGCCGTCGTTTTCCTCTTCTTCACGGTTGCTTTTCTTGACACGCGGGTTGTTCTTGTAGCGGCTCAGGTTGTAATCTGGTGTTTTCGGCTCTTCCTCGTTGCCTCGAAAGCGGTCGTTGGAACGGCCTCTTGGGCTAAAGTCTTTACCTCTTCCGGCGCCTCTGTCCTCGCGTGGGCCACGCTTGTCGCCAAACGCTGGCTTAGCGTCCCGGCTGAAGCGACGGTCATTGTCTCTACCTTCTCCGCCTCTGCGGTCATCACGGCGATCCGGGTTAAAGCTGCGGCGCTCGTCACCTTCACGGCTCGGACGGTCAGTGTTGAAAGAACGGCGCTCTCCGCCTTCTCTTCTATCGCCACCGAACGTGCGTCTTTCTCCACCTTCGCGGCGATCACCTCCACGGCGGTCGTCACGTCTGTCAGTATTAAAGCTTCTTCTGTCGCTATCGCGTCTTTCTGGCCTGTCTGAGTTAAACGAGCGGCCTTCTCCGCCCTCTCTTCTGTCGCCAAAAGGCTTGCGCTCCCCACCTTCACGGTTTGATCGGTCGCTGTTGAAGCTGCGTCTTTCACCGCCTTCGCGTCTGTCGCCAAAGCTACGGCGTTCGCCGCCTTCTCTTCTGTCAGAGTTGAAAGAGCGGCGCTCTCCGCCTTCTCTTCTATCGCCACCAAACGAGCGCCTTTCTCCGTCCTCGCGTCTTTCTCCTCCACGGCGATCATCGCGACGGTCGTTGTTAAACGGTTTGCGGTCGTTATCTCTTCTATCTTGTCTGTCTCCGAACGAGCGGCCCTCTCCGCGTCCTTCTCCTCTTTCGTCAGATTTGTCGTATTTATCTCTTCTGTTAAAGATTTTTTTGCCTTCGCGGTCATTACTTGGTCTGTCAGAGCGGTCTCTGTCAGCACCTCTTCTGCCTGCGCCAGCGTCATCGCGGTCAGGCCTTTCGTTAAATTTTGCCATTGCTAAATATTTATCGATGCAGTATCGCTACTGTACCTTGGTTGTGCAGTAATAATGGAATTGCTAAAACTATAGTTCAATGTAATGCTGATGCCCAGCGGGCTAATCGGCGGCTTCGCCAATGGTGTTTTCTTCGATGGCGAAATCTTTAAGCTGCGGAAGGTCTTTGATGTGGTTGATACCGAAGTAGTCCATAAACTTTTGCGACGTGCCGTAAAGCACCGGCCGCCCAATGGTTTCGGCTTTGCCTTTTATCTCGATGAGTTCTTTCTCCAGAAGCTTATGCACGGCATAATCGCAGCCAACACCACGAATCTGCTCCATCTGGCTTCTGGTAACAGGTTGCTTATAGGCAATTATTGCCAGCGTCTCCAGTGCAGACGCCGACAGTTTTTTCTTTGATTTGTGTTTCAGATAAGTGCTTACCGTATCCTGGTACTCGGGCTTGGTCAGGAACTGGTAGC
This sequence comes from uncultured Pontibacter sp., assembly GCF_947495565.1. Lineage (GTDB taxonomy): Bacteria > Bacteroidota > Bacteroidia > Cytophagales > Hymenobacteraceae > Pontibacter. Next base: position 132,054 of record NZ_CANLZM010000007.1, on the reverse strand, counting down.
CGCCTCCGATCGCGTAGATCTGGAAAGCGAAGCTCTGCTCCTGCAACCGTTCGTTAATAGCCTCCACGGCCTCCAGCACGTCGCTTACCAGTATCTCTTCCATACCGAGCGATTCCTGAAGGCAACGCTGGACCTCTTCTATACTAATAGGTGACTGGGCACAGAAAACCAGTGCCTGAATATGGTTTTGAAGTATATCCAAAAGTAAAAGTACTAATCGTTACGCTGAAGTTTTGCTTCGATAGAGTGCTGTGTGTGCGGTACCGCACGCAGTCTTTCTTTAGGTATCAGCTTGCCTGTTACGATGCAAACACCGTAAGTACCGTTTTTGATCCGGATCAGAGCATTTTCTAACTGCTGGATAAACTTCATCTGCCGTGAGGCTAACTGGTTCAGGCTTTCCTTTTCGGCTGTGTCAGCACCGTCTTCCAGCATTTTGGATTGCGAAGCAGTGTTATCCGTTCCGGAATCGTTACGGCGGCTCAGGGTCTCCTTGATAAAAGTTACCTCCTTACGTGCATTTGTCAGCTTTTCCTGGATGATCTCTTCAAACTCAGCCAGATCCTCTTTGGAATAACGCTGTCTCTCTTCGTTTGTATTCATTACGCTGTTTTAGAACTGTGATATAGTTTTAACCTCTTAGTTTCAGGAGTATCTTTGTGTTAAAGACTAAATACGTCATTTGTGTCATAACATCAGATGCACATATATAGTTTAACTTTGTTTGTTCTTACAAAATCTTAGCCAAAAACCTTTGTTTCAATTAAGTAAGCTGCTAAAATTGCTGCAAAAATAAGAGTATTCTTTATACTTTACTATTGATGACTATTATTTAACCTTTTTTTCTCAACCGTAACCACTTTCATTTTAGCGGTCCGCAATTGGAACAATAGTTGCAGTTCGCAGCTACAGCCGGTTGGCTATACTATAATGAGCCTATATATTTACTTATGAAGAAATTTACCTTGTTACTCTCTGCTATACTTTTAGTAGCTGCAGCATCTACGGCCTCTGCGCAGGTGCGTCGCCAGACTGAAAATTCCCCTAGTGTTGTGCTAAAGGCCAATGTACTGAGTCCCTTTGTTTTAACGGCTTCCGGCTTTGTTGAATTTGCGCTTGCACCGCACATGAGCGCTCAGTTTGGCGCGTTCACGACAGGGGCTTCTTATAAAGATGTGGAGTTCAGCGGCTATGGCTTTACGCCCGAAGTACGCTATTATCTCTCTGACACCAAAGAGGCGCCAAGGGGTGTGTATGTAGCCGGTTACGGCCGCATACTGAATTACAAACTGACCGTAGAAGATAAAGAAGAAGGCAAAACTTATGAGGCCACCTACGCTCCAATTGGAGCAGGTCTGGCCGCCGGTAACCAATGGATCTTTAACAGCGGTATTTCACTGGACCTGTTTATGGGTCTTGGCGTGAACGGGGGCAGCCTGAAAGTAAACTCCGGCTCTGAAGAGGATTTTGACCTTGGTTTCCTGAACCTGGTTGGGAGTGGCGTGCGTTTTAGGCCGGGCATTACGGTTGGTTATAGTTTTTAATCCTCCCATATAAAACACAAGCCCCGTGCTATTTAAGTATAGCACGGGGCTTGTGTTTTATACAGTTTATACTTTAGAAACTTAACATGCCGATAGCAGCTGCGGCGGCCTCTACGCCTTTATTGCCGTGTTTGCCTCCTGCTCTGTCCAGTGCCTGCTCTAACGTGTTAGTAGTTACCAGCCCAAACGACACAGGTTTGTTGAACTTCAGAGCCACGTTTGTAAGACCGTTTGCAACGGCATTGTTAATGTAGTCGTCATGCTTTGTATCACCTTTTATGACTACTCCAATGCAAATCACTGCATCTATCTCCTCCTGCAGGGCCAAAAACTGCGCCCCCAGTGTCAGCTCAAAGCTGCCGGGCACTGTATTGATGTAGATGTTCTCTTTTTTAGCACCGTGCTTCAGAAGCGTATCTATAGCTCCCTGGCATAGCACACTGGTAATATCATCGTGCCACTCTGCCACCACTATGCCAAATGTCTTCTCGGAAATATCTGTAAATTTTTCCTGGCTGTACTCGCTCAGGTTCTTTAATGCTGTAGCCATACTTTAATTTCTGCTCTTCATTTTTATACGTGATACTCTGGCGACAGCAGCTGCTTCAGGCTGCCAACTCTAGCCTCACGATTGTTATACAATATCAACAAAAAAGCGCTCCTGCCATAGGCAAAAGCGCTTTTTTATACTTTAGGCATAGCCTCTTTATACTTTAGTTAGCAGCACCTGCCAGTAACTCGGCACGCGCCTTAAACTTCTTGGCATCTGTAACCTCCGCAGAAGCCACATAATCCTTGATGATCTGATCGTATACTTCAGCCGCAGCGCTGTAATTGTTTTCGGCCTCGTAAGCAATGCCTGCCTTCATGAGGTACTGCGGAGAGAAAAACGGATTTGCGTTGTGGTTAGCAGCTTGCTTATACATATCGGCAGCCTCGCTGTGCTTGCCCTGCTCCAGCAGCGCATCGCCGGTAAGGCTATGAGCGCGGGCCTGCAACAGGTAATCCTCAGACTCAAAATTTTCCAGGCGATCTGCAGCTTCTGCAAACTGGCCCTGCTTCAGTAAAGCTACGCCAGCATAGAAGTTGGCCAGATTTCCGGCATCTGTACCGCTGTAATCATCCGCTATCTCTAACAAGCCAAGGCTCTGGCCGTCGCCGTTAAGGGCTTTACCAAGAGAATCAGCCTCAAAGTAATACACAGCCTGGAACATGGCGTTTTGCGCCTCCACGTTTTGTGTGCTGCGGTAGTTATAGTACAGGAAACCACCCACAATAACAGCAGCGATGGCAATAAATACTCCCAGCAGCTTTGATTTGTTTTTCTTCACAAAGTCCTCTGATCCGTACAGGCGGTCTGCCAGTGCATCAGGGTTCTCAACCAGCTCTTCAAACTCGCTGTGGTTCTTAACTGTTTCTTTTGCCATCAGTGTGTTAATAAATTATAATCTCAAAAGTAGGAATTAAAAGCAATTAGAATCAATACTTCTAGATGCTGAACATCAAATTTAGCGGTTTTAATTCCTAATTTGCTGATAAAATGCGACTTAGTCCATTATAAATGGATAGTCCTGCTCAATATAAATGTCTGTGTACAGCTCTTCCGGCTCCGGATACGGAGATTCTTCGGCAAATTTCACCGACTCTGCTACCTGCTGCTTAATCTTATCGTCTATCTGGTCGAGTTCTTCTTCTGTTGCCCAGCCATTTTTGAGGATAGTTGCTTTTACAGACTCAATAGAATCGCGGCCCTTGTAATCTTCCAGCTCCTCTTTAGTTCTATACTTGGCAGGGTCCGACATGGAGTGGCCTTTGTAGCGGTAAGTTCTGAACTCAAGCAAAGTTGGTCCCTCACCTGCACGGGCGCGCTCAGCGGCTCTTGCCACAGCTTCGTGCACGCTTTCTACTTCCATCGCGTCAACCGGCTCAGAAGGAATATCGTAGCTCTCGCCCAATGTATAAAGCTCCACCACGTTAGAAGTACGCTGTACTGAGGTACCCATAGCGTAGCCGTTGTTCTCGATCACAAAAATTACTGGTAGCTTCCAGGTCATGGCCATGTTCAGGGCCTCGTGGAAAGCACCCTGGCGCACCGCACCATCGCCCATGTAGCAAATACATACTTTGCCGGTCTTGTTATACTTCTCGGCAAAGGCAATACCTGCGCCCATTGGCACCTGCGCACCCACAATGCCGTGGCCACCCATAAAGCCCACTTCCTTATCGAAAATGTGCATAGAGCCGCCCTTGCCTTTAGAGCAACCTGTTGCTTTAGCAAAAAGCTCGGCCATAATAGCGTTCGGGCTAGTACCCAATGCCAGCGGGTGTGCGTGGTCGCGGTAAGCGGTGATCCACTTATCTCCTTTTTCAAGGGCAGAGGCAGCACCGGCAGCACAAGCCTCCTGGCCGATGTAAAGGTGGCAGAAGCCTTTGATTTTCTGCTGGCCATATAACTGGCCAGACTTCTCTTCGAAGCGGCGCATGAGTTTCATCGACTCATACCACCACATGTATGTTTCCTTTGAAAACTTTGGTTCAGCCTGTACCTTTGCTGTCGCCGACTTCGCTTTTGCCTTATCTTTCGTATCAGCCATGAGTAATAGTCTATGTGCGTTTGTTTAGATGTCCGTTTTTTATACTTAGCGGCTTTAACCACTTAGCGCTGCGGCAAATATATAAGCCACAAACGGTTTAGCATGCGAAATTAAGGAAAAAGATATCAAAGTAGAAATTAAATGCTCCTCGAAAATCTCAGTTTGTTGTTTTTCAAAAACTACGAAGAAGCCGCGCTTAGCTTTTCGGAGCATATCAACTGCTTTATAGGCGATAACGGCAGCGGAAAGACAAACCTGCTGGATGCCATCCATTACCTCTCCATGACCAAAAGCGCCTTTCCGGGCACCGATGTGCAAAGTATAAAACAGGGCGAGGATTTTTTCATGGTGAAGGGCCGCTTTGACGTGGCCGCCAATAACCACACGGTGCAGGTAAGCCTGAAGCCCGGCCAGAAAAAGACCGTGACGCACAACAAGGCGCCTTACGAGAAAATCAGCGACCACATCGGCCGCTTCCCGGTGGTGCTTATCTCGCCTTACGACACCGACCTGATACGCGAGGGCAGCGAGGAGCGCCGCAAGTACTTCGACAGCCTGATGTCGCAGCTCGACCACGTGTACCTGGAGCAGCTTATACAGTATAACTACCTGCTAAAGCAGCGCAACTCCCTGCTAAAGCAGTTTGCCGAACGCCATTACTACGACCGCGATTACCTGCAGATCCTGAACGAGCAGCTGGTGCCTTTCGGTGAGGAGTTGGTGCAGGCGCGGCAGCGTTTCCTGCAGGATTTCGTGCCGATCTTCCAGAAGCACTACCACCACATCTCCGACAGCCACGAAGAAGTATCGCTTACCTACAAAAGCCAGCTGGAGGGCAGCGACTTTTCCTACAAACTGCAGCAGGCCGAGCGCAAGGACCTGGCCCTGCAGCGCACCACCGTGGGCCCGCACAAGGATGATTTTGTGTTTCTGATGGATGGCAACCCCGTGAAAAGTTTCGGCTCGCAGGGGCAGCAGAAAAGCTACGTCATCGCCCTGAAGCTGGCGCACTTTGAGGTAATGGACCAGCGGCAGCACCACAAGCCCCTGCTCCTGCTCGACGATATTTTCGATCGCCTTGACGAGAAGCGCATCACCAAGCTCATGCAAATGGTAGCCGCCCATACGTTTGGCCAGATCTTCCTGACCGACACCCACCTGGAGCGCACCGACAAAATACTCGAAGGCCTCTCAGAAAGTATCCGTAGATTTGAAGTGAGGGAGGGGGAGGTGAAGGTGATTGGGGAGTTGTAGGTACTCTAACACTTAAATATTAATCCTTTTGACACGAAGGCCTTATGACGTTTCTTGAGCTAGCTGAACAAGTTCTTAATGAGCAAAAATCACCCTTAACTGCCAATGAAATTTGGAAATTCGCAACGGATAAGGGTTTAGATAAGCTTCTTAATAGTGAAGGTAAAACACCATGGGCTACTTTAGGTGCCCAAATTTATGTAAATGCAAGAGATAATAACAAAACACCTTTTGGTGTGGTTGGTGCTAGACCTAAACGGTTCTACTTAAAGAAGCTCAAGAAAGCTATTGATTTAAAACAATATGAAGACGGATCAGAGGATACAGAAAACATCCAATCTAAAAAGAAAGAATATTTAGAAAAAGACCTTCATGCTTTTCTGACTTATTATGCTTTTTTCTTTTTAAGGTGCTATACTACGACTATTAATCATTCAAAATCAGGGAAGAAAGAGTTTGGAGAATGGGTACACCCGGACATTGTTGGATGTTATTTCCCAATAGATGAATGGAAGAGCAACGTTTTAGAGCTTAGCTCCGCAATTGGCAACATTTCCATTAGAATACTTTCGTTTGAGCTTAAAAGGCAACTAAACTTTTCAAATTTGAGAGAAAGCTTTTTTCAAACAGTTTCAAATTCCTCATGGGCTAACGAAGGCTATTTAGTTGCTGCAGAAATCTCTAAAGATGAAGATTTCATAAATGAGTTAACAAGGCTATCATCAGCTTTTGGTATTGGAGTTATTCATTTGAATTTAGATGATCCGAATTCAACTCAAATAATTCTTCCTGCCAAGTTTAAAGAAAGTTTAGATTGGGAAACTATTAATAAGTTGGCAATGAATAAGGACTTTGAGGATTTCCTAAAAAGAATCAGAGTTGATATTACAAGCCAAGAAGTACGAAAGGAAAAATATGATAAAATATTTGAATCTGAAGACTTATTAAAAAGAATAAAGCGTAGCTAATAGGATAGCTTAAGTACTATTTATTACGCGGACTAATCCACCCACTCACCCAAAAAAAATCCCATGCGCTATTACAAGAAGAAAGAGGCGATTGATAAACGCAAGGCAGACATTCAACCCATTGGGGAGAGCCTGAAGGCGCTGATGCAGGCTTACCGCCTGGACGGCAAGCTGAGCGAGGTGCAACTAGTACAGAACTGGGAGAAAATCATGGGCAAACCCATCGCCCTGAAAACGCAGCAGTTATACTTTAAGGACGGAAAACTGTTTGTGAAACTGACCTCAGCCCCGCTCAAGCATGAGCTTAACATGTCTAAAAGCAAGGTGGTTGAGATCCTGAACACCGAGGCTGGCACCGATGTGGTGAAGGACATCATTTTCCTGTAAAGCAACGGCATGGCCCGAAAACAAGTATAGTTTTTCTTGAATAGCTATATTTGCTCATGACCGATAATCAGAACTTCCGCCCCGTTTCCTACTCCCGCACCACCCTCACAGAACTCATGATCCCGAGTTACGCCAACTTTGGGGGTAAAATACACGGCGGCATACTTCTTTCCTTGATGGATAAGGTGGCCTATGCCTGCGCCTCCAAGCATGCAGGAAATTACTGCGTGACGGTTTCGGTGGAGGGCGTTCACTTTTTGCAACCCGTGGATGTGGGCGATCTGGTATCCCTGAAGGCTTCGATAAACTATGTGGGTAACACTTCCTTAATGGTGGGCATCCGGGTTATTGCCGAAAATGTGAAAACCGGCCTTGTAAAGCATACCAACACCTCTTACATCACGATGGTTGCCAAAGGCGATGACGACAAACCCGCCCAAGTGCCAGGCCTAATACTGGAAACCCGCGAAGACGGACGACGCTTTCTGGAGGCCATCAGGCGCCGGGAGCTCTCACGCCGTTACGAAACCGAACTCGCCAATTCCAAAACCATACTTCAGGTAGAGCAGGAACTCCATCAGTTGCAGCAGGAGCGTTGCAAGGTGGCTTTTTAAATTGCCTGAATCAGGATTTGCAGGATTAGTGGATGTACAGGATTTTCTGCAGTGCCGGGTCTAACTGCCCCTGATTTACCCCGGCCCTCCCCTTTTATCCAAGGCCCTATTCCCAAAACAGGGGAGGAAATTCGGTTCAAGCTTTGTCAACTGTATCATCCAACCACCCCTTAGAGCTACGCTCGCTAGTTTCGAACTCTCGTTCTCACTAGTCCAAGGCGGGGAATTCTGTTGAAGCTCCGTCAGCGGAAGCTATCAAAATAATTTTCAGTCTTTCCGTTGAGCGCCTATGGAGTTTTTCCGGTGACAAACGCAGTGAGGCAACCCGAGGCACGAGGAGAGGGCCCCTACCCCTGCAGGAAAAGCTCCCAGCGCGATGCGGGAAGACGAGGCCTCCCTTAAAGAGGGCCCCTACCCCCGCCTTGAGGGAGCCAAAGCCAGAAATGAAACAAGCTGAATGTAAGGCGAGGGATGAACTGGAGCTAGAAAGTATCGCCTGTGTCAACTAAAGAAAGCAGAGGCTAAAGAAGCATTATGGAAACCCGCAATTCCCATTTCCGCCATTTCCTTTGTAACTTGTAACATCGTTTTTATACCTTAAACATACTTATGACCATCAAACCTAACCTTAAAGCCCTGCTGGCGCTGTTTCTGCTGGCCGGAGCACCCATACTTACGCCTACCCAAAGTATAGCTCAGGAAACTGTACGCCAGGACGACGATATCAAGAAAATGGTAAACCAGATCTCAGCGGAGAACCTGGAGCAACTGGTTCGCAAAATGGTAAGCTTCGGCACGCGCCATACTTTAAGCACAACCACCAGCAAAAAAGAAGGCATTGGCGCGGCCCGCGAGTGGGTGAAATCTGAATTCGAAAAGTATGCCCAAGCTTCCGGTGGCCGCATGACTGTGGAAATGGACCGCTTTGTGATAAAAGCCGACGGCCGCCGCGTGCCTCAGGATACCGAAATGGCAAACGTGATGGCTATCTTGAAAGGCACTGACCCGAACGACAACCGCGTGATTATTGTGGGCGGCCACCTCGACTCCCGCGCCACCGACGTGATGGACGCTAAAAGTAAAGCTCCGGGCGCTAACGATGATGCCTCTGGCGTAGCGATGGTGATGGAAATGGCTCGCGTAATGGCGCCAAAGCAATTTCCGGCTACGCTGATATTTGTAGCTTTCCAGGGTGAGGAACAAGGCTTGTACGGCTCAACATACTTAGCCGAGCGCGCCAAGAAAGAAGGCTGGAACCTTATTGCCATGCAAAACAACGACATTGTAGGCAACTCTTATTCCGCCGAAACCGGCCTGCATGATAATACGAAAGTACGCATCTTCAGCGAAGGCACGCCTGCCAACGAAACCGAGGAGCAGGCGCGTATGCGTAAGCTCCTTGGCACCGAAAACGATAGCCCAAGCCGTAACCTGGCCCGCTACATGGAGCTGGTAGGCGAAAAGTATGTAGATCAGATTGATGTGATACTCGTGCACCGCACCGACCGCTTTCTACGTGGCGGCGACCATACGCCATTTAACAGGCAGGGCTTTACGGCTGTGCGCATGAGCGAGATGAACGAGGACTTTGACCACCAGCACCAGGATGTGCGCAAAGAAGATGGCAAGCAGTACGGCGATTTACCCGAGTTCATGGATTTTGAGTACCTGCGCAAGAACACCGGCGTTAACCTGGCAAGTATGGCAAGCCTTGGCTGGGCACCTGCGGCCCCTGAGAAAGTGGGTGTGCTTACCTCTAACCTTACCAATAAAACTGACTTGCAGTGGAACGCTCCCGCTAAAGGAGCCAAACCAGCTGGCTATTATGTACTGATGCGTGAAACGAATAGCTCTAACTGGGAGAAACGCTTCTACGTAACCGACACCAAAGCGACACTGCCTTACTCCAAAGACAATTACTTCTTTGCAGTACAATCAGTGGATAAGGATGGGCACGCCAGCTTGCCTGTATTGCCAACGCCGGTGCGTTAATTCCATTTAGCGGATGATGAAAAGACTTCTGTGGCCATTGCTGCTCCTCTTGCCTGCCTATACTTTGCTGGCACAGGAGCAAAAGCAGCCATAAGAATACTTGATACACAAAAAAGCCCTGTGCGTAAACGTACAGGGCTTTTTGTTAGTCTCTTTTAACGAGCTTGTTAAAATTGCCGTTCGGATCGTGGAGCAAGGCTAACTTATTGTTGTCAAACTCATCGAAAAACTCTTCCCAACTGATTTCATCAAAGCTGCCGTTATCGTCGCTTTTCTTCGGGAAGTGGATGCGCAGTACGCCTTCGCCGCTGCCGTCGTTCTCGGTGCCTTTAATCACGCTGGGCACGCCGCCATGCTTTTCGGCCCATTCCTGTATCTCTTTATGGTTTGTTGTTTTCTTGGATTCGCTCATAGCTTTACTTTTAGGTTTGTTTTCTGAAGTATACCTATACGGGCTGCTTTGCCTTAAGGATAAGCAACAAAAAAGCAGCCCCATCGTGAGGCTGCTTTTTCACTATAAATTAGGTTGTATTCTCTCTGCTAAAGTTTGCCAACACGGGCCGCCGCTGACACATCGGAAGTAATGCTTGGGCTACCTTTGTAGTACACCACTGAGGCACCGGAAGCATTAATATCCAGCGACTTCTGGGCAAACACTTTTACGCTGCTGGCACCGCTCGCCTGCACCTTTACCTCGTTAGCCTCCAAGCCTGAGGCATCTACTCTAGAAGCTCCAGACATATCTATAATCACTTCATCAGCCTTACCCACCAGTTCAATTTTGCTGGCGCCGCTCATGTCTCCTTTTACTTGCTTCGTGTTAACGGAGAGCTTAATGCTAGAGCCTCCACTCATATCCATCTTAAGCGTAGCAGGCTTGAATGTTGAATTGCCTACCACTTTTACGCCACCGCTCACGTCAATACTCTCCAGGTCCTGCAGCGTTACGTAGGCCTTCATTCCTTTGCTTGTGCTGATGCTTTTCTCGTTATAGATGTGCAGCACGCCGTTTCGAACTTCCGTCTTCACGTAGTCTATCAGGTTTTCCTCTACCTCCAGGCGCACGCCTTCGTTGCTGCCTTGGGTTAGTTCTACTACAAAACCACCACTCACATCAATGCCTTTTATGTTAGACACACTTCTATTCTGTGTTGTAATTTTGCCGTTGCCCCGCAGGTTCTGCGCCTCAGCCACCGATACATTCATCAGCAGAAAAGCAAAATACAGAATACCAAAAGCAGCTGTGTGTAAATTCTTGATCTTCATAGTATAAGTTTTTAGTTAGTGACTTTTTGTGGATATACACAAAAGATGCCGATTTCTCAGAAAGGTTGCCTGAGGAAGCAAAAATCTTTTTAGGTGCGCAATTCCGTTCATCCTCAACCTTACAAAAGCTGCTGAACAACTGCTGCTACACATGCTGCCTTGCTAAAGGTTTATTCAGCCAAACCTGAAAGATCAATGCGCCAACCATGTAAGCGAGCACGTCCCACGCATCGGCGGTGTATTTGTTGTGCAGCCGGGGCAGCAGGCCCTCAAACACCACACTAAACAGCAGCAGCGCCAGCAAAGTATACTGCTTCGGCAGCACAAAGTATGGGTTTTTAAAGTATAACCGCTCGGCGGCAAGGGCAACAGTAAGTGTCAGGGGCAGTGCCAGCAGATCATCCAGGTGCGTGTGCAGCGGCCAAATGTATACTTTGCTTAGCTCCAGTGCCTGATTGCCAACGGCCAGCAGGAGGCAAAGTATAAAAACAGGGTTTCGGAATGTCTGCATTTTTCAGAATTTACGTCCGCGGCTGTCATATAATTATCGCAAAGCCAGCTGGTATAAGACTGCATGTGCCGCTCGCCCTCCGCTTTTACCACTCGTCATAATTCCCTGGCCAAGGGCCTAAAGCTATGGTATACTTGTACTGTACATCAACAACAAGTATAAAACCATGAGCCAATTTAGAATTATGAGAAGTATGATCAAAACCTCCGCCACAAGTATACTGCTGCTCCTGCTGGTACTTTTGCAAACACAGGCAACTCCAAAGTATACGCCTACCGCCTTTAAGGTGGAAATTATCGGCAAAGGCAGCCCTATTATTTTGATTCCCGGCCTCTCCTGCTCAGGCGATGTGTGGCAGGAAACGGTAGACCGCTACAAAAAGAACCACGAACTGCACGTGCTCACGCTGGCAGGTTTTGCAGGACAACCTGCTATCAAGGCAGATAATTTCCTCGAAACCGTTCGCCTGGACCTGGCCAAGTACATCCGTGAGAACAACATCAAAAAACCGATGGTCATAGGTCATAGCCTAGGTGGATTCTTAGGTATTTGGCTCAGTGCAAAGGAGCCTGATTTAATTGGCTCGCTGGTGGTAGTAGATGCCGCCCCGTTTCTGCCTGCGCTTATCTCGCCTGTGGCTACCCCAGAAACCATGAAGCCTATGGCTGCACAAATGCGCCAAGGCATACTTAGCCAAACACCAGAGCAACTGCGCCAGTCTCAGCCACAAGTGCTTAAGATGATGATCTCAGACGAGGCCAGAATAGCACAGGCCCTGGAGTGGAACCTTGCCTCTGACGCACCCACTGTGGCAAAAGCCATGTATGAACTTTACACCACTGACCTGCGCCCGGAAATGGCCAATATAAAGACACCTGCCATGTTTGTAGCTGCCTGGGTAGCCTATAAAGACTACGGCACCACGCACGAGACCACTAAAGCTAACTATACCGCACAGCTCGCTAAGCTACCGAACTATGAGTTGGTCATCAACGACAAAGCCAAGCACTTTATCATGTGGGATGACCAGGAAGGTTTCTTCTCAGCTCTTGATGGTTTTATGGCAAAAACGGGTAAATAAAAGCAATACATGTTTACCAGAGCTGTCATGATGGCCAGCGCCTTAGGTATGGCCGCTGCAGGAGTAAGCCTGCTTTTCCTTCCGCAGGAAATCCAGGCTTGTTTCCATACTTCTCCGACGGCCATACTTGCACTGGTTTTACAGCTGATGGGTGCTTTATACTTTGCAGCCGCAGCCACCAACTGGATGGCCAAGGGCAGCCTGGTTGGCGGCATCTACAACCGCCCCATCGTTATCGGCAACCTGGCACATTTCTTTAGTGGCGCGGCTATACTTTTAAAAGTAGCCTTCTCCACCACGTCTGTTGCCATTTTGTGCCTGAGTATACTTTACCTGATTTTCGCCCTCTGCTTTGCGCATCTCCTCTTCAGGCATCCGGTACCACAACAAAAATAGGCTTTTAGTTTGTAGCAGGGCTGCATAAATACACATTTTATACTTATTTTAGTAAGCGCACAGCAGGCCACACCACATATCATGAGAAACACTAAAGTATATTGGATTTGCCAGCTTTCGGGCTGGGGCCTTTACGGGTTATTTAGCCTGACTATCTCTCGGATATTTCAGGGTACAAGCACCTTAAACTTAAAGCTGCTGCTATTTAACATGATTTTTATTGGCCTGATGATCTTGTTCACGCACCTCTTGCGCCTCCAATTAAAGCGGCGACAGTGGCTTTCACTACCGTTATCGGGTCTGTTGCTACGTTTGCTGCCTTCCCTGCTGCTCCTGGCTATGGCATCGCAGCTGGTTATGTGGCTGGCTATGGTTTATGTGGTACACCTGTATACGCTGGCACAAACCAGCTTTGTGGCTTACTGGGGCTATGTGTTCTACTGTTACATTATCCTGCTGCTCTGGGCCTCGCTCTATGTGTCGGTAACTTTGTTCAGGCAGCGGCAGCAGCAGGAGGTAGACCGTTGGAAACTAGAGGCATCTTTAAAAGATACCGAGCTGCAGGCGCTGCGCACTCAGATTAACCCACACTTCATGTTCAATAGCCTCAACAACATTCGCTCGCTGGTATGCGAAGATCCGGAAAGGGCGCGGCAAATGATCACCAACCTGTCAGAACTGCTGCGCTATGGCCTGCAGTATACCCAACAGGAACGCGTGCCGCTGGAGCGTGAGCTGGAGGTGGTGCAAAGTTATTTACTGCTGGAGTCGATACAACTGGAGGAGCGGCTGCAGTATACGTTTGAGGTGGATGAGGAGGCCCTGCAGGTGGAGATTCCGCCTATGTCGGTGCAGCTATTGGTAGAGAACGCGATCAAACACGGTATCTCACAGCTGCCACAAGGTGGCACCATCCACATAAAAGCCTATGTGCAGGAAGGGCAGCTGCAGGTAGAGGTTACCAATACCGGACAGCTAGCAGCCGTACAGAAGCCGGATATAGGTATCGGGCTGCGCAATGCTTCGGAAAGGCTGCGCCTGCTGTTTGGCCGCTCCACCCTGCAGCTCCTTAACAAAACCCCGGATACTGTCTCTGCTTCGTTTGCTGTACCCTTAGCCCTACAAGTATAAGTATGAGAGCTCTTATTGTTGATGATTCGCGATTGGCCCGCAACGAACTGCGCCGCCTGTTGCAGGAGCACCCGCACCTGACGGTGGTAGGCGAAGCTCAAAATGCCGAAGAAGCTTTGCAGCTAACAGAGCAGCTACAGCCTGACGTGCTTTTTCTGGACATACAGATGCCTGGCAAAAGCGGTTTTGAACTGCTGGAGCAGCTGGAACAGGTGCCGCAGGTTATCTTTACCACCGCCTACGATACGTATGCCATTAAAGCCTTTGAATATAACGCACTTGATTACCTGCTAAAGCCTGTACAGCCCCAGCGCCTGCAAGTTGCCTTGTCTAAGCTGGAAGAGCAGCAAACCAACAGTAAAAGCGTTCAGGAACAACCACGTGATTACCTGCAAGAGCACGATCAGGTGTTTGTGAAAGATGGGGAGAAATGTTGGTTTGTAAAGCTTTCGGAGATACGCCTGCTGGAGGTATGCGGCAACTATACACGGGTATATTTTGATGCCGAAAAGCCATTGATTCAGCGCACGCTCAACTACATGGAGCAGCGCCTGGACCCAAAAGTTTTTTTCCGGGCTAGCCGGCAGCACATGGTTAACCTGAAGAAGGTATCGCGCATTGAGCCCTGGTTCAGCGGCAGCTTGAAGCTATACCTGCAGGAGGGTGAAGAAGTAGAAGTTTCCAGACGGCAGGCGCAGCGGTTTAAGGAACTGATGAGCTTTTAGCCGCTAGAGCGCCACAAACCCTATTGCCAGCATAATGCCGCCCAGCACCAGCAGGAAAATTTCGACAGGTGTGAGGTTTTTAAACCATTCGGGCTTAGGGGTAGCGAGCAGCTGTCCGCACTCGGGGCATTGCTTTGTTTTGCGCGGCACTGTAGCTCCGCAGTTGGGGCAGACCTTGGTTGTAGGGGTTTCGGGAGTAGCCATGCTACAAAGATACGCGTCTGAAGTAAAAAAAGCCGTTTTTTTACTCTACCACAGGCTTGCTAAGCAAGCCCACCACCAGCCCTGTAGCATACAGTAGCACCAACGATAGCAGCTGCATCGCTGAAATTTCTACGGTATCGTGTCGCAGGCAATACATCAGCAGCCCAAGTAAAAACACTCCAAAAGCATACAGTATAGATTTGTATAGTCTAGTCATAGGCAAATCAAGTATAATAAAATACCTATACTTTATTATCTACTAACAAGTTACACAAATCCAATCATCTCACACAAATGATGTTTGCACATATACCTCAAATTCAGCATGATAAGCGTTGAAGCATATGTGCAAGCACCTTTTTCCGTTATACTTGGTTTACTTTTGTGTGGATACTAAAATAGCACCTGCGGCGGCTTTTGCTCCATAAATTGCAACAGCCTCCGGCCCTTTTAGAACTTTTACGCTTTTAATTAAATAAGGCGAGATTTGCTGCATTTTGTGCTTCACCTCATCCTCAGACATTTTCCCTACCTCCACACCGTCTAACACAACAAACACCTGCGCCATAGCTGCTGAGTCTGGGGCCATTTCCTCAAACTCCCGCATCGATTTTTCTATTTCAGCATCTACGGGAGCACTGGCCGGATCAGAGAAATCATTTTTCTGCAGTTGCACGGCGTAATGGTTTATAGCGCTTAGCATTTGCTGCTGCTTCTCGTGCAGCAGCGGACGACCGGCCTGTAAATCATCGCGCAGCATCTGGTAAGACAGCTTTCGCAGGCGCACGTAATCCAGCACAGCGGTTACCCTGGCTTGCTCGCTTTCCGGGGCATCATCTATACTTTCCAGTAAGGTTTCGCTCTCCTCCCACAGCTGTATGCCATTCTCCAGGAGCGGCACTATTTCTTCTACGTCCGGGTTGTCGCCGGCTTTATCCATGGCAAACATTGCCTTCAGCGCCTGTTGCTCATTCTCCCCGATCACCTCCCAGGTATACACATAGCGCGCCGTGCCCGTAAACGAGATCTGACTGAACCCAATAAAAAGCACCAGCACACCTACCGCCACGGTAACGGCATTGCCTACCGTGCCATACGTTTGCGTGATGTAGCGGCCAGACCGCAGCAGCAGCACCCCACCGTAAAGCAAGCCAGCCACCAGCCCTCCAATATGCGCAGCATTATCGATGCCGCCGCGCATACCGTAAGCCAGGTTTATACCGATCACGAAAACCATGTTGGCCAAAATACCGCGCTTGCTTTTCCAGTCCATCTCGCGCTCCAGCAGAAACACCATCAGCAACATACCAAACAAACCAAAAATAGCTCCGGAGGCTCCTACGGATACTGTAATCTCAGGGCTGGTCCACCAGAGGCTGGCAATACTGCCTGCCAGGCCGGTTAATACATAAGCGATAGTATACTGCACCTTTCCCACCAGCGCCTCTAGTTGCGTACCGATGTTCACGAGCGCCAGCATATTAAAGAGCAGGTGCAGCAGGCCGCCGTGCAGAAACATACTTGTAAACAGTCGCCACCATTCGCCGGTAAGCGTGTAAGGGCCAAAGTTGGCGCCCATGTCCACCAGGCGTTCCGCATCAGGGTCTAGCACGTGCAGCCCCAGCAGAGCTCCCACTACAAATACCAGCAGGTTTAGGTTAAGCAAAATAGGCGTTACAAAGTAGTGGGGCTGCGGCACAAAGAGCTGCAGGAAGTTTTTGGCTTTCTGCGCCAGCGTTTCGGGTTGTGGAGGCTCCTGGGCCTGTAGCAGTTCGTGTTTCAGCTGCTCGCTGTTCGGCACCTCCACCTGGCGGCGCTCCAGCTCATCAAGCACGGCCAGTACTGCCTCTGCGTCATATTCCTTGTACTGTAGTAAAAGGCTCTGAAGTTCTTCTGTGCTTAGCGCCTCGGCCTGTGCGGCATAGTCTGTTTTCATGTGTTATGGTTTATGAGCAACAAAAATAGAAAAGCAGCAGCCATACGCAAAACCCAACCTGCACATGCTACTTGTTTATAACCTTCAGCAGCCGGAAAGGGTAAAACGGTACACAATAATATTAGCTATGACCCAGACAAAAACAGATACTGCATACTATACCATTACCCCTGGCGAAAGCCCTTTAGTAGCCACTGCCATACACAACGGCCATGAGGTGCGCCCCAACCTTAAAGGCCTGTACAACCTGACTGCCGAGGAGCGGCTGCGCGAAGAGGATCCCTTCACAGCCGATTGGGTGGCCGTAACCGATAACCAGATTGTAGGCCACTACTCCCGCTTTGAACTTGACCTGAACCGCTCGCCTGAAAAAGCCATTTACCGCAAGCCAGAGGATGCCTGGGGGCTGCAGGTGTGGAAGGACGAACTTCCGGAGGAACTGGCGCAGGAATCGATGAAGCGCTATGACCAATTTTATAAAGAAGTAAAGCGAATGCTGACCGGACTTCTGGAAAAGCACGATTGCCTGGTTATCTACGACCTTCATACTTACAACCACCGCCGCGAAGGGCAGTCCGGGCCAGCTGCCAACCCAGACGAAAACCCGGAAGTGAACATTGGCACCGGCAACATGAACCGCGAAAAGTGGGCACCGGTGGTGGATGCTTTCATAAACAGCCTCAGCAGTTATAACTACCAAGGTCGCCAGCTGGATGTGCGCGAGAACGTGAAGTTTAAGGGAGGGCATTTTATGCGCTGGATCCACGACACCTTTGGCGACAGCGTATGCGTGATGAGCATCGAGTTTAAAAAATTCTTTATGGATGAGTGGACCGGGGAGCCCGACCAGGCGCAGGTGCAGGAGATACGGCAGGCGCTGCAGCAGAGTACACATCCCGTACTCAAAGCTTTGGAGCAGGTGTGTTAAATATAGTTTTGGGCAAAACACAGGCTGTAAAATAACATGTAGGGCATCCGGAGACGCTCTAAAAACCTTCTGCCCGTTGCCAGCCTGTTCTTTGTCTATCCACTTAAATATGCAATGATAGAAAGTATAACTGATAGCTTTGTTAAGAAGATTACCCGGAGCCTGAAGCGGGGAAAGCAGGTTCACCGCCGCCTGCCTGATGGCGGGTTGCTGTATATAGACCGCCCCCTGCCCTTCCTTATACTTTTCCGGCACCCGGCCAACCAGCCCGACCACCCCACTGCCGACTTTCTGAAAGCTAATGCGGCATACATCATCTCTCATGAGGAACGCACAGAAGAACTGCGCCCGCTAGTACAAAGTATAGCCCAGGCCATGGCCGACAAGTTTGGCGCCTTTATGATAATTGAGCTGATGGCTGCGCCTGCCAATGCCACGGACTTGCCGCTGTTTAAGGTACTGGGGCCGGAGGAGCAGTTGCCTACCACTACTCAAACCATTGTAAAGGAGCTGCAAAGTATAAAACTGCCTCGCATCCATACTTCCGTAGAGGTGGAGAGCAACCACCCGCTGCTGCAGGAGCCGCTTTCCCTGCTATCGGAGCAAGACCTGAAAAAACATAGTATACTGATGCTGGGGCTGCAACTGAACCCCATCTACAGAAATAGATCTACCGGTAAAATTTATCCTTTGCTGCTGCGCACCCTTCGCGGGAAAGTAGCCAACGCCATCAAAAAAACTGTTTTCGACTTTGTGAGTGTGCAAACAACACACCACCCGGTACACTTTCAGGCATTGGGGCGGCAGGCAGTAAACCGTATTGTTTGGCGCATTGACAAGCAACTGACAAGTATAAGCGACCAGTTTCGGTTTTTGCTGCTGGTAACGCCTGTCAATAATAACGAGGCCTGGGCAGAATTTAAGAAAGCCAAGTATGAAAAGACGCCTACGTTTCATTACCGCCTCATGCCCGTGGATGCCGACCAGCTTAAGCGCAAACTGTACAACATCTCGATAGAGAAAGTAGACGACCCCACGCTCGGCTACCTTTTCCGGGATAAGCGCCACGAACTGGACAAGATGCTAACCATGCTTGCAGACCGCAACACACCGGATTTCCTGTACAGCAGCATGCAGCTCTATGGCACCGTAGACGACCAGCTGCTGAAAGTGGCTGAAGGCATATTGGCCGCCATTCCGGAGCCAGTTCATCGAAAGGAGATAGACATTATACCTGTACCTGAATTCGTGGCGCAGGCCGAGCAGGAGATTGCTTTCCTGAAGGAGCAGTACCCGGGCTTAGACTCAGGCGTGGATGTTCGGGATGACGTGGTGGGGCTGATTGTATCGAAAGGCCGCTTAAACGTAGGGTCTGATGCCAGAATACCGCGCCACCGTGCCGAGGCTTTGATTCAACATGAAGTTGGTACCCACATTCTAACATACTATAACGGCAAGGCGCAGCCGCTGCACCAGCTGTATGTGGGCAGCCCCGGCTATGAGGAGCTTCAGGAAGGCTTAGCCGTGCTGAGCGAGTGGCTGGTGGGCGGCCTGGACCACGCACGCATGCGCATTCTGGCTGCTCGTGTAGTGGCTGTTTACCACCTTACCAAAGGCTGCAGCTTTATAGATAACTTCCGGCGACTGAAGGACGAGTACCACTTTGAGGCCGAGACAGCCTGGGATGTAACCATGCGCGTGCACCGGGGCGGTGGCCTCACCAAAGATGCCGTATACTTGCGGGGCCTGGTGCACCTGCTTAATTACCTGAAAGAGGGAAACGAGCTGGAGCCGCTGCTGATTGGCAAGATCCGGCAGGACTACATACCCATTGTGCAGGAGCTGATTTACCGGAACGTGCTGCGCCCAATGCCCATTAAACCGCGCTATCTCCTCGACAGCAGCATCAAACCAAAGCTGGAACAACTAAAAGCAGGCATTTCAGTATTTAACTTACTATAATCTTCCAACCGCAATATCAACCTAAGTATAAAAAAACACCCATGACGATAGGATTTGTAGTAAACAACATAGAAACAGAAAAACCCGGATACACCACCATTTTCCTGGCGCAGCGCATGCACAACAAAGGACACCAAGTATACCTGATGGGAGTTGGCGACCTGGCTTATTACCCTGATGGCTACATGGGCGCCGAAGCTGTGCAAGCAGACCCGAAACACAAGTATAAATCGCCGGCTACTTACCTGGAGGCTATTCAGGGCGAGAAAGCCAATAAAGTGCGCGTTACGGCTCCTGAACTGGACGTGCTGATGCTCCGCAATGATCCTTCGTCGGAAGGTGAAGGGCGCGGGTGGGCGCAAAACGCAGGCATTATCTTTGGGCAGCTGGCCATTCGCCACGGCGTGATCGTACTCAACGACCCGACTAAGCTTTCGGATGCGGTGAACAAGATGTACTTCCAGCACTTCCCGGAGGCTGTTCGCCCGCGCACGCTCATTACCCGTGATAAGGATGAGATAAAGGACTTCTTCAATCAGCAGAAGAACAACATCATTTTAAAACCACTGCAGGGCTCGGGAGGCTCGGGTGTATTTATGGTGAAGAAGAATGATACCACCAACCTGAACCAGATTGTGGAGGCCATCAGCCGCGATGGTTATGTTATTGCACAGGAGTACCTGCCGCAGGCCACTGAAGGCGATGTCCGCCTGATTGTGATGAACGGCGAGGCCTTGCAGCACAAGGGCAAGTACTGCGCTATTCACCGGGTTACCGGCAAAGATGATATCCGTAGTAACCTGCATGCCGGCGGCTCCTCGCAGGCAGCCAAAATCACCCAAACCATGCTGGATCTGGTAGAGCTTGTAAGGCCTAAACTGATACAAGACGGCATGTTTCTGGTAGGCCTCGATATTGTGGGCGATAAACTGATGGAGATTAACGTATTTAGCCCCGGCGGACTGTCTGATGCCAGCACACTGGAAGGAGTTGATTTTTCTGAGCCTATTATCGCCGCCCTGGAGCGAAAAGTGCATTATAAAAAAACCTATGATGCCCAGATTAATAACAAGACTGTAGCTATGATTTAGTGCCGCAGCAGTTTTTATACTTTAAAAGCAGGGCCTCCACCCTGCTTTTTTCTTTCCCTCTGCAAGTGCTCAACCTCAAAGCTGACCTAAACAGCCTTTTAGGCGCTGACAAAAGCCCCTGAACGCCCTTATTTATATATTTTTTAAAAATATTTTTAGCAGAAAATATAGGTTAAGTAATTGTATTTTAAATAGTTACAAAACTTAAGATACAAGAAATGGGGAAAGGAGAAAAATCTTTTGAGATTTTTCTTTTGGAAATCAAATCATTCGGGTAATTTTGCACCCGAATTAAGGGAGACACTATATCGGAAGGCTAATATAGTTAACACTAAATTAACACGCAAGCCGAAGCGAGAAAAGTTTAAGTATTTTTTCAGTAGTGCACCATCAATTCAAAGGCAGATAAGGCTTAAAAGCTGAACTGCCGCCCCAAACGCGAAGTATTATTACTAAAGATAAGGTTAGATAAAGTTTAGATTAGTTTAGTTTGTTTTAAGGTGAGAGAAAGCCCCGTCATTAAATGGCGGGGCTTTTCTCATTTAGTAGCTTATACTTTGTCCATCACTAAAAACCAGGTTATAAGTATGGCCAGCGGTATAGCGGCAAGTAAAAGTTTTAGCACAAAGCCCGGCGCACTTGTGCCCGAGCGCCAGGAGCCGCGGCTAAAAACATACCGCACACTAACCACCAGCGAGAAAAACACCAGCACCGACACACCCAAGTGCACAAACTGCACTACCTGCGGCGCATTTATACTTGCATCCCAAACCCGCAGCCCCACACGCACCAGCCAGGGCGCTATAGCCAGCGAACATAACAGCGCCAGCAGCGCGCCAGTCTTTATCCGGAACAGCGTAAGCCAGGAGGTTAAGCTAAAAAGAACCATGCCAGAACGAAGCGCCACATCCGAGTACACATTGTGCGGCACCGATACATAGCCTCTAAAGAATAATATTACTGTTGCCGTAGCAACTCCCGTCAGGAAAAACAACAGATACCGTGTCATATTAGGGTATCATACTGAATACAGGTGGTTTCGGATACTTTTAAAGTATAAAACGGAGGCTAAAGGCTAAACCGAATGGGCAAGGTATAGTGTACCGGAACTGCCTCGCCCTCATATGTTCCGGCTACCCATACCGGCATGGCACGAATTACACGTAAAGCCTCGGCGTCAGCATCCGGGTGTATGCCTCTGACAAGCTCGATATTCTCTAGCTGCCCATCTACATTTACCACGTAGCTTGCCAAAACCAAACCCTGCACTTTTGCCTTGCGGGTACTTTTGGGATACTTGATATTGGTGGCCAGCCAACGCAGCATCACTTGCTCACCGCCTGGGAACACCGGCATTTCCCGCATCGGGAAATAACTTAGCTCGGTACCAGCCTCGTTGTATACTTTACCGGACACTACCTTGCCTTGATCATAAACCTCCACGCGGCGCACTTTCCCTGATTCAAAATAGCCTATCAGCGTATCCTGAACCATGTTGTCTTTATACTTACATGTATACTGCAACTGGCCGCTGTCATACCACGCGCTATACTCGCCGTTGAGTTTGTTATTTACGTAACTGGCTTTAATCTTGTAATGCCCACTTTCATGCCACTCCGAGTAAGGTCCGTTTAGCATGCCGGGTTTCTCTTTATCACCCTCAAAGTCGCTGTAGGTGAGCTGCCGCACCTTTGTACTGTCCTTGGCCAGAAAGCGCATCCAGGTGCCGCCTCCTGCTTCGTTATTTTCCTTTACATCTATAAAATAGGCTTCTGAAGCCGGTACTTCCCGTTGGGTTTCGCTGAGGTATCTTACCTGCCGCTCTTGGGCATGGGCAGGTAGTAACAGGCAAAAGATAAAGCATACAAGCAACAGCAGCGCGAGTTTGCTGTGCTGTTTATGGATGAGATTCATACTTGTATGAGATAATTTGATATGTGTAAAATGGCTTAATGGACTGCTGCCTGATCCTCTTCCTGGGTATAAATTAGCTCTTCTTGCGGATGCAAGCGCTCCACAAATGTTGATTTCACCCTGGATGATAGCAGGAAGTATGGCACCCAAATCGCGACGCCGGCAAAGGTGCTCAGCAGGTTGGAGCCGAACTTTTCATTGGTTACACCGACACCCCAGGCGGATGTGAGTGCGAGTTCGAAAACCATGAAAACCAGCCTGCTCACGTAAAAGGCAATCATGAGCTTTGGCACACTGGAGCGCCGCTTCAGGTACAGCACGATCAAAAGCCCGCTAAACACCAACAAGGCCAGGTTAAAGGTTATTTCCGAGCCGATAATTAACTGACTTAGCCCGTTATCGGAAATTCCCTGCCACAAATTGGCGTTAAAGTAGCCTCCCGAAATGAAAGTGAAAACAACTGAAAACGGTGTGAAAATAAGTCCCAGCAGCGGCAAAACAGCCCAACCGCCAATGCTCTCGCCTGCGTACATCGACTCACCGGCTATCGGCAGTGGGTTCCAGAAGTATAGTTTGTAGGCTCCAAAGCTAAAGCCGGCCAGCAGCAACAGTAAAATCGCAAACACACTCCAACTGAACTGAAAATCATTTAAACTGGTAATTAAGCCTTTGTTATAGGTTAGTCCGTAGGTAATGTTATCAAGCATGGCCTTTTGGTTGCGCAGGTAAGCAGAGGTAGCCTCGGAAGCCACATGGTCTTTTTTTGACTGATAACTCAGGTCTATGTTCAGCTCGGTGCCGCTCGGGCTGTAGATAACTTTTCTGGTGTACCTGAAAGCATCATCATCTACCTCCTGCGTGGTATTATCTACGGGCCAGGCTCTCGGCAGCAGCACTTTTATACTTTGCTCTACATGCACGGGGTGGCTAAGGGCCATTGGCATGGTGCGCTTGCTGGTTTGCAACTGACTGATGTAGCTCCCGATTGCCAGCGACGAGAACCAGCCCTCGAGCACTTGATCGTTGTTGTGCTGCGGCAGCCAGAAACCCGGTATAGTATACTTTTCGGTAACTGTAAACTTGTTGCTGTACTCATTGTCTTCAAAAGAAGGATCCTCCTTCAGCTCAATTTCCGGATAATCGTTGGCGTAAAAGTTCAGGTAGTTTTTCCTGATGTCCTGCATGCTGGTAGTAGCAAAACTGCTTCGCTGGCGGTCAGCCTCGGCACCCGTATACTCTGTGCGCACCTCCAGCACCACATCGTCCTCCACATTATCGATGTAATAGATCTCGCGCACTTTAACGGCTGCCTCTCTGGCCACTGGCTGTTTAACAGCAGCAAGCGCAGCGGTGCTTGGCTCCAGCACAAGCGCCTGCCCGTAAGCCGGCACGTAGGTATTGCCAAAATCACCGCGCTGTTTGCTGATAGTGGGGTCATACCAAAAGGCGTTTCCGCCTAAAAGCTCTACACGCACAATGCAATGGTTAAAGGCAAACGGCGAAGGCGGCAAATCCTGAATGTGCCCCTGAAGTGTGGTGTTGACGAGCGCAGGACTTGCCTTGATGTTCATTTGCCGCAGCATGTAGGTCAGCAGCAGCGCTTTATCTTTGCAGTCTCCGAAGCGATTCTGAAAAACCTGGTTTGGGGTGTGCGGTTTAAAACCACCTATACCCGCCTCAAAACCCAGGTAACGCACCTCATCCTGCACAAAGCGAAGCGACGCTACCACACGGCCTTCGTCGCTGCCCACTACTTTTTTAATGCTGTCTATCTTAACCTGAAGCCCCTGACTCGGCTTTTCCTTCACATCATAGAGTGGCAGCGACCATTTTGCCACCTCCTGCCAGCTATTGTACTCAGAAATATATACGCCAGGGTATGGGTCGAACCAGGCAGGGGTATTATTATCTACATCAGTACCTAGCACATCTTTTAGGTGCCAGGTATAGCTTTTCGCCCCGTTGGAAGAAACTACCTGAGGCTTGCTTGCGTTGAGGTGGTATTTAAAATTCAGTTTTTTATCCTGAGGAGCCACAATGTTCACCAGCAGTTCATCCACCGGGTCGTACTGCTGCAGGTTAAAGGAAGTGAAGAATTTTCCTCCGAAAATTGGGTTTCGGCCTTTTATGGTGAAGGCGTAATCTACCACATCGCCTACCCGTATATCGTCCAGCACCAGCACAGCTGTCAGGCTTTCGTCGTAAATACCCTGGTCCATACTTTCCTCGCGCTGAATAACCTTTACCTTGCTCAGGTTTAGTTTATCAATTGGTTTGCCGTTGCGCCATACTTGTACCTTATGCAGCTGCAGCTGCTCAAAGCTCGGGTCGTAGCTCAACCTTATTTCGGATGAGTTCTGCACCCCCTCCTCTGTCAGGAGCTTGTATGTGAACTGGCGGTAGTATTCCTGGCGGGCCACTTCGTGCTGCATGTTCTGGAGCAGGTAATGGAAACCGCCGTTTACGGTATTAGGGTCAATATTGGTGGAGGTGCGCAGCGGCAGTTTTTTAACCCATGCAGGCTCAGGTGTTACAGTTACGCTTTTAGAGGCGGCCTCAGCAACACCGTGCCATATACAGCCTACCAAAAGGAGAAGAAGCGAAAGCGTTTTAAGTTTGTTTTGTGTGTAAACGTGCATCATTCTAAGCATTAATAATTTAAACTATTAAATATAGTACAAATTATGTTATACAGATAAAC
The DNA here is from genome assembly GCF_947495565.1 of uncultured Pontibacter sp. GTDB lineage: Bacteria > Bacteroidota > Bacteroidia > Cytophagales > Hymenobacteraceae > Pontibacter. The sequence continues at coordinate 106,855 of NZ_CANLZM010000007.1, read as the reverse complement.
GCACCCGGTTAAATTTGCCACTAGCAAAGCAGCCAGGCTCAAACAAAACGCGTAGCCAATTGTATAGCTATAAGGCCTTTGCCGAAAAGTATAAGTTAAAGTATGAGTAAAGCGAGAAAAGGAACAAGAGAAACACCTAACCAACAGGAGAAAAAAAGCCTACGCGAGCAGATGGGCGCGCTAAAGAACCTTCCCAAGTTTTTCCGCCTGATCTGGGACACTAGTCCGCGCCTAACCATTATTAACCTGCTTCTTCGCCTGATCAAAGCTTCGCTGCCGCTGGCCATGCTGTATGTGGGCAAGCTGATTATTGATGAGGTGATCAGGCTGATAGACGTGACAGGCGAGCAAAACCTGACTTACCTCTGGACACTCGTAGCCACGGAACTGGCGTTAGCCGTGCTGTCTGATTTGATTAACCGTGGCATTACGCTAGTGGATAGCCTGCTGGGCGACTTGTTCTCTAACCGAACTTCTGTTGCGCTGATAGAGCACGCCGCCAAGCTGGACCTGGCGCAGTTCGAGGATGCTACCTTTTACGATAAGCTGGAGCGGGCACGGCGGCAAACTGTAACCAGGGTTGTGCTCATGTCGCAGGTGCTCTCGCAGTTGCAGGATATCGTCACGATTGCTTTTCTGGCCGTTGGTTTGATTACCTTTAACCCGTGGCTTATACTTATACTTTTGGTGGCGGTAATTCCTTCTTTTCTTGGCGAAACGCATTTTAACGAGCGCAGCTACTCCCTCTCCCGCTCCTGGACGCCCGAGCGCCGCGAGCTGGACTACCTCCGCTACATTGGCGCATCCGACGAAACAGCCAAGGAAATCAAGACTTTTAATCTGGCCGGTTTTCTGGCTGGGCGCTTTAAAGAGCTGTCTGACAAGTATTACCTGCTTAACAAAGGCATCACCATGAAGCGCGCTTTTTGGGGCAGCGCCCTCTCCGCCCTCGGCACGCTGGCCTACTACGGCGCCTATGTTTTTATACTTTTCGAGACAGTGGCCGGAATCATTACGGTAGGTAGCCTTACGTTTTTAGCCGGATCCTTCAGCAACATGCGCAGCCTTTTGCAGGGCATCATGACACGTTTCTCGCAGATTGCGGAGAGCGCTTTATACCTGCAGGACTTATTCGACTTTCTGGAGCTGCAGCCGCAGATTACACCGCCCGATAATCCGCTGCCTTTGCCACAGCCTATCCAACAGGGCTTCACTTTCGAGAATGTGGGCTTTAAATACCATAACTCCGATAAGTGGGCGGTGCGGTATCTGTCTTTCCATTTACGGGCAGGCGAGAAACTGGCTTTGGTTGGTGAGAACGGTGCTGGTAAAACCACACTCGTCAAGCTGCTGGCCAGGCTTTACGAGCCGACAGAAGGGCGTATACTTTTAGATGGCGTGGACCTGCGCGAGTATGACCTGACTGATCTGCGCCACCAGGTAGGCATTATTTTTCAGGATTACGTGCGTTTCCAGATGACAGCTTCTGACAATATCGCCATTGGCCAGATCAGCAACATCCGGGATAAAGAACGGATTCAGGGCTCAGCACAGAAAAGCCTGGCTGACTTGGTAATCCAGCGCCTCCCGGATAAGTATGAGCAAGTGCTCGGCAAGCGCTTTAACAAAGGTGTGGAGCTTTCAGGTGGGGAGTGGCAGAAGGTGGCGCTGGCTCGTGCCTACATGCGCGATGCACAGCTGCTGATACTGGATGAGCCTACCTCCGCCCTTGATGCCCGCGCCGAGCATGAGGTGTTTCTGCGTTTTTCAGAGTTGATAGAGGGGCGTACGGCCGTACTTATCTCGCACCGCTTCTCCACTGTGCGCATGGCTGATAGAATCCTGTTTCTGGAGCAGGGGCAGCTAAAGGAACTTGGCTCGCACGAAGAACTGCTGGCCCAAAACGGTAACTATGCAGAGCTGTTTCAGCTTCAGGCAAGAGGCTATTTGTAGTATTGAGTGAGTGAATGATTGTATTTCATACTTCCCATTGCAGTTTAAATAATCAGCCAATCCTATATATTCACGTGGAACATGCCTTTCTACATCGGAAAGAAAATCGGAATAATAATAGAAGCCAGAATCCAGAACAGCAGGTTGAGTGGGGTGCCAACCTTCAGGTAATCTGAAAAGCGGTAATTGCCGGGGCTGTAGATCATGGTGTTGGTCTGGTAGCCCATAGGCGTCATAAAACTGAGGGATGCGGCATAAGCCACTGCCATAATAAAAGGGCGCTCACTTACACCCAGCTCCTGCGCCGTAACAATGGCAATAGGCGCCAACAGCGCTGCCGTAGCATTATTCGACATAAAGTTGGTAGCCATAAACGTGATGAAGAAAAATATGGATAGGAGCGCACGTGGCCCATACTCCCCAACGCCAATTATCAGGTAATCGGCAAGTAGCTTGGCGGCCCCGGTTTTCTCCAGCGCAGCCCCCATCGAGAGCACCCCGCCAAGCATGAAAATCACTTTCCAGTCTATAGCATTGTAGGCTTCATCAAGCTTTATACATCCAAACAGAACCAGCACCACCACACCCACTATCGCACTCAGCACAATAGGCACTACCCCTGTGGCCGCCGCCAGCACAACAGCCATAGTTATAAGCAGCACAGGCACGATTTTGCCATAGTTGAAATTGCTCCGAACAGTTTGAGAAATGATCAGGATGTCATCGTTTTGCCGCAGCTTTTCGGCCTGTTCGCTGTTAGCGGCAATTAGCAGCACATCGCCAGCGGAAAGCTGTACGTGCGCCAGCTTATCATGCACAATTTCGTCGCGGTGGCGAATAGCCAGTACAGATGCTCCATAGTTGTAGGCCCTGAAATTGAGTTCTTTCAGTGATTTCCCTTCTATATAAGAATTTGGAGTAACAATAGCCTCGTACAGCATGCTATCATACATACTTACATCCTCATCCCGAAACTTGCGCTCAGATTTCAGCTTTACCCCCTGCTCCTGCTTTAGCTTTTTCAGCTTCTCCACGCCTATGCGTACTTTCAAAACATCATTCGCTCTCAGAATAAGCGATGGGAATATTTGCAGTTTCTCTTTTTCGCGCATCACCTGCATCACCTCAATCTCTAAGTCGCGCACAAGGCTGGAATGCTGCAGCGACACCCCCACCATCGGGGATTCCGGCAGCAGCACGATCTCTGTCAGGTAGTCGCCTAAGTCAAACTCCTCTGAAAAATTTTTAGCCATTTTCCGGTCTGGAAGCAGATGGCGGCCAATAAAGAACATGTAAAGTATACCCGTCACCAGAAATACAATACCGGCCGGTAAAAACTCGAACATCCTGAGCGGCTCCACGCCCTGCGCCTGCGCTATGCCGCTAACCAGAATATTTGTTGAAGTGCCGATCAAGGTACAGACTCCGCCAAGCAAAGCCCCGAAACTCAGCGGAATAAGCAGCTTAGCAGGGCTAACGCGAATATCCTTGCTCACCTGTATCACCACAGGCATCAGCAGGGCCACCACGGCTGTATCGTTGATGAAGGCAGAGAGCGCTCCGGCAATTAGCATGAGTGCCAGCAGGCACAGCAGGTAACTGTTTCTGCCGATCCGGGTGAGCCCCGTACCTACGCTGTTAAGAGCACCGGATTTAAAGATGGCCGAACTTATGATAAACATTGAGGCTACCGTGATAGTAGCCGGGTTGCTGAAACCGGCAAAGCCCTCTGCAGGGGTAAGTGTGCCGGTCACCATAAAAAGCACCATAGTCAGGATGGCAACTGTGTCAATAGAAAGCCGTTCGGTTACAAAAAGTATAACCGCTAGCAGGATGATCCCTAGCACAATTCCGATCTCAACGGTCATAAGTTATAGTGCTGCAGGTTGAGTTAACTCAATAGGAGTGTGCGCATGCCACATACATGCACATTTTTTGGATACTATAACTTGATTTGAGGGCGTACGGTTACAGCACAGTAACTGTTTATCGGTTTGGCAATGTGAAAGTTATGCGTTGTTATTGCTCTAACCAGCTTTCTGCTTCAGCGAAAGAGTTAAAGCGGGTGAGAGAAAGGTGGCTTGCTCCAAGCGTGTCTTCTACCTGCAGGGTGGCAATGCGATCAGTGGGGTCTACACAGGCTCCTTTTGCCATTCCGGCATCCTGTAGCAGCATCTGGGCTTCTATATGCAGTTTCATGACAGGCTGCGGGTGCGTGATCATGGTACGCGTATCTACGAGCAGCGTGAAGCCGGGTTTAACCAAGTGCAGCACCTTTTGCAGGTCAGGTAGGTACTCAGATACTATAGATTTGCTCTTCCAGAAGCCATAAATACTTAGGTAAACCCTGTTTTTGGCAGGCATATACAGCAATTCGTAGCACTTGTTCTTTGCTACTGGTATGGTAGAGTTTAACTCTGGCTTAGGATTGTTGGTGCTGTACATAGTCATTCTAACAACTTACGTAAGGCAGCACCTAACGCTTTAGATTATTAAGGAGTTAAATTGGACTTATTCAAAGCAAATGATTGTAGTTAGGTTAAATAAGAGGATACCCTTGGTACTGATTAACTAAACGTCAATAAATGCCTTATCTTTTAAATACGGATCGTGCTGCTCAGCTCATGTATCACACTATTTTTAAGCTGTATGTCAGCCCGTTCTATACTTATGCCATTCACAAGCGTTTTTCCGCTTTTGCGGTAAATGGTTATACTTGTGTCGCAGGCTGATTGTAGTGTCTTGCCGTCTTTCAGGTCTTTCTCCAGGTAAACCCCTTTTAGAATATGGCTTGAAAGTATAGCCCGCAGTCGCTCCGGCGATTCTTTGCTTATACTTTGGAGAGAGCTTTCTGGCGGTGCAAAAAGAGTTATAGGCGTATTGCCGGATAAAAGCGGCGTGAAACCGGCTTTAGTCAGAAGGCCGGCTAACACAGGGCGCTCCTGTATAACATACTCCATGATAGAGCGATTGCTCTGCGCCTGCCCCGCCTGGCTGAATACCACAAACAGTACAATCAGCAGCAGTCTAAAGTATAATTTTTTATGCGATGTTTTCATGGGTTAGGGATTGCACTACGTTTTAATATACGCAGAACACTCCACAACAGCCATACTTAACTCAAACTTTCATCCCTTTAAAAGTGCAATTTTACAGGTTAAGTTTTAAAATAACCGCCAATTAGCTATCTGCTGGAAAAAGTTTGGAAGTGAACTCGGCACCAATGCTAGGCTCAGCGCAAAACCAAACAAGGCACCATAAAAGTGTGCATCGTGGTTAATGTTGTCGCCCATGCGCTTACCCGAAAAGTATGAGTACATCATGTAAAGTATACCGAAGATAAAACCTGGCAAGCATAGGAAGGCAAACAGGCAGATATCCAAGGTCGGGTAGAAAAGGATGCTAGCAAACACGATACTTGCCACACCACCCGAAGCGCCCAGTGCACGATAAGGCGGGTCGTTGCGGTGCTTAAAGAAGGTAGGAATATCTGATACAATAATGCCGCCCAAGTATACCAGTAAGTATAAAAGTATACCAGTGGTAGGCCCGTAAGCCGTTTTGAATACATACTCTACCACATCGCCGAAGAAAAACAGCGTAAACATGTTAAACAGCAAGTGCGTGAAATCCGCGTGCAGAAAGCCGGAAGTCAGGAAGCGGTACCAGGAGTTATCACGCAGTATGGCATAAGGCTGGAAGATCCACTTGTGCGTCAGGTCGTGGTTTTGCCATGCGTATAAGGATATACCTACAGTGATGATGATAAGGATGATGGTAACGCTCATGTTTTAAATTAGAAAGTTTTGAAGTTAGAAGGTTAGAGAGTTAAAGAGTTACTGTTCTAGCCTTCTTAGTTTTTATGCAGCTTATACTTTGTGGTTGTTAACGATGCTGAATTCTACCTTACACGTGCGAGCCAACAATTTAACAATCCAGCAATTTAACAATTAGCTATCCCTTTCCATGAGTTGCATGGCCAGCCCACGTATGCTGCTTTTGTGTGCTTCTGGTAGCTGAATGGCATCTAGGTGGTGCAGGGCTTTCTGGAAGTATAAGTCTATATGCTGCTCGGTTTGGTGGCGGATGTTGAGTTGGTCATACACGGCGGTTACGGCTTGTACCTTGGCTTCAGCTATACTTTCATCGGTCTTATCGCGCCAGCTGATGATGGTTTGCCGCTGCTGCTCGTTGGCCTGATCCAGCGCCGTCAGCATCAGGAACGTTTTTTTATCCGACAGAATATCGCCGCCCACCTGCTTACCGAACTTAGCTTTGTCGCCATACACATCCAGCAAATCATCGCGTAGCTGAAAGGCAATGCCTACGTTAACGCCAAAGGCTTTCAAGTGCTCTGCGTCTGCCTCGGGCGCTCCCTGAAGTATGGCGCCCAGCTCCAGGCTAAAGCCTAGCAGCACGGCAGTTTTCAGGGTAATCATATGGATGTACTCCTGTATGCTTACCTGCTCGCGGCGTTCGAAGTTCATGTCCAATTGCTGGCCCTCGCAAACTTCGGCGGCAGTGCGGCTAAACAGGCGCAGCACCAGCGCCAGCTTGTCGGGCTCTACACCCAACAGCAGTTCGTAAGCACGCACTAGCATTACATCCCCCGAAAGTATGGCCGTGTTGGCATCCCACTTTTCGTGCACGGTTTGCTGCCCGCGGCGCAGTGGCGCGCGGTCCATGATATCGTCGTGCATGAGCGTGAAGTTGTGGAAAACCTCTACTGCCGCTGCGGGCAAAAGAGCCTTCTCCACATCCTCATTAAACATTTTAGCACTTAGCAACACCAGCAAAGGGCGTATTCTTTTGCCGCCCAGCGCCATAATGTAGCGGATCGGCTCGTAAAGCTCCGCCGGGTTTTCACCGTAACGGAGCGTTGATAACGTATGGTTTATCTTTTCAGAAAGGATGCTGCTATCCACAGGGTGCTTAATGTTGTTTTAGTGTTTCGATTAAGTCGAGGTCGATGGTGCGGTCGGCCATGTTAGCGCTTTTCACCTCTACCAGCACTTCATCTCCGAACGAAATAATACGCTTGGTCTGCCGCCCGATGATGCGGTAATTATCGGCATCCAGTTCGTAATAATCGTCGTTAATGTCGGCCAGACGTACCATGCCTTCGCACTTGTTCTCCTCGATCTCTACAAAGATACCCCATTCTGTGACACCGGAAACAATACCCTTGTACTGATTGCCGATTGTGTCTTTCATAAACTCAACCTGCTTATACTTGATAGAGGCACGCTCGGCATCGGCGGCGCGTTTTTCCATTTCGGAAGAGTGGCGGCAACGTTCTTCGTATTCTTCTTTATCCTCGGATTTCCCTTCGTCCAGATAATGCTGCAGCAGGCGATGCGCCATCATATCGGGGTAGCGGCGAATAGGCGATGTAAAGTGCGAGTAATGCGCAAAGGCAAGTCCGAAGTGGCCTTCCGGCTCGGTGCTATACTTTGCTTTGGCCATGGTGCGGATAGCCAGGTTCTGAAGCACGCTCTGCTCCGGCTTTCCTTCTATCTCGGCTGTCAGGTGGTTCAGCTCTTCCGATATATCGCCTTCCGGATCTACTTTGTAGCCAAACTTGCGGGCAAACAGCGCAAAGGTGGTCAGCCTGTCGGGGTCGGGGTTGCCGTGCGTGCGGTATACCATAGTTGGGCGCTTTTTGCCCTTGCCTAGGCCATACACAAACTCAGCCACCTTCTTGTTGGCCAGCAGCATAAACTCCTCAATCAGCTTATGCGCGTCCTTGCGCTCTTTTACATATACTGAAAGTGGCTTGCCGTTCTCATCCAGGTTAAACTTAACTTCTACCGTTTCAAAAGAAATAGCGCCGTTCTTAAAGCGTTTGGCCTGCAGTTTTTTAGCGATGCCGTTTAGGATGTTCACTTCTTCGGCAAAGTCGCCCTCGCCGGTTTCGATGCGCTCCTGGGCTTCCTCATAGCTGAAGCGGCGATCAGAGTAAATGATCGTGCGGCCATACCATGTATCGTATAGTTTTCCGTTCTCATCCAGCTCAAATACCACCGAGAAAGTTAGCTTTTCCTCGTTTGGCCTGAGCGAGCAAAGGCCGTTGGACAGGCGCTCTGGCAGCATCGGTATGGTTCTATCTACCAAGTATACAGAGGTGGCCCGGTGGAAAGCCTCTTTCTCGAGTATGCTTCTTGGGTGCACGTAATGCGTTACATCGGCAATGTGCACGCCTATCTCCCAGTTGCCGTTCTCCAGTTTCTGAATAGATAGTGCGTCATCGAAGTCTTTGGCATCAGCAGGGTCTATGGTGAAGGTGGTTACCTCACGGAAGTCGCGGCGCTTGGCAATTTCTCCGGCTGGTATCTTCTCGGAGATTCTTTCTGCCTCTTCCTCCACGGCTTCCGGGAATTCGAATGGCAAGCCAAACTCGGCCATAATGGAGTGTATCTCGGCCTCGTGCTCGCCGGCAGGGCCAAACACCCGAATCACCTCGCCGGTTGGGTTCTTGCCCGGCTTATCAGGCCACTCAATAATGCGCACCAGCACCTTGTCGCCGGACTGCGCCTCGTTAAGGTGGCGCTCGCCTACAAAAATATCAAAGTATGTGCGCTTAAAGTCCGGCACTACAAAGCCGAAATTTTTGGAGAGTTCCATCAGGCCCACCATCTCGGTGCGGGAGCGTTGCAGCACTTCTACCACTACGCCTTCCTTGCGGCCGCCTCTTACCGATGGTAGCACCTCTACCTTTACCAGGTCGCCGTCCATGGCGTACTGCAGGTGCTCTGTGTGAACCCGTACATCTTCCTCGCGATCCTCAGAAACGATATAGGCATACTTACTGTTTGCCAGGTCTACGCGGCCTGTAATGATGTCCACTTTGAGATTCATCATGTACTTGTCGTCGTCTACGGCAAGCAGTTTATTTTCGCGCACAAGAGCTTTTACCAGGTTCTGTATCTGCTCACGGCCACTTTTATCAGTTGCGCCGAGGCGGCGGGTAACCTGGCGCATGGTAAACACGGCATCCGGGCTATTCGAGAATACTTCCAGTACTACAGCTTTGGCTGATTTTGGAGCACCTTTGCGGTTGGAGGGCTCTTTGCGGGCGTATGCCTCGCGCGCTGATGCTTTATGGTTAGATGCTGACTCGCCTCTTCCTTTACCGGAACGGCGGCTGTCGGTGCGGCCTTCGTTGCTTTTGCCGCCTTTGTTGTCTTTTTTACTTCTCATGTATAAAATTTGGTGTCTATGGGCTGCTGCCTGTATGGCTACGTACCCATGTACATACTTTAGCTCTATTAATTTTTTACTATACGCCTGTTAAGGCTCTTTGGCTAAAGCGCAATGCAATTCGAGTTCAATTTATAGAGAATTTTCTATATAAGAAGTGTGACGAGGGGATTTAGAAAGTGCACTTAAGATGAAATGCACAATTTATACTTCAATGGAAGTTTCCCAACCATCATAATCGCCATTGTGCTTTAGAGCGAGGCGGCGCAGGCGGAGCACAACTTTGTCTATGTTTAACTGATCTACCTTATCAGTTCGGCTAATGTGCAGGCGGTGCGGAAAATCCTCTGATGAGGCCAGGTAATCGCATGTTACCACATCATAATTCTCTTTGGCTATACTTTCCAGGAAAGCGGTTCTGTCTGCCTCTGTTTTAAAGTATATCCAATGGTCTACCGGCCTCTCTTTGCTCAGGTCGTCGCCGTTTTCCTCCATTTCCTCCAGCACCTTCCGGTTTTGGATGCTTTGCAGCTGATCCGGCTCAGGGTACAGAAAATTAAAATACCGGCTCCAGTCGGCATCCTTTACCATTTTAAAACTATAGTTGTGGCCGCTGTAGTTTTTCATCACGTGCTGTATGTGGTCGGCGTAACCGTTTGCCTCGCCCACATAGAAGTATACTTTGCGATGCCCGTTGGAGGTAAGGCGCCCGGCATAGGTGGCTTTGCAGGATGTACGCAGCGCTTCTTCCAGGTCGTCCTCCAGGCTCTGCAGCACAATGGTTTCCTGTAAAGATGAAAGGCCGTCAGGCCGCGGGTCCACAATTTTGACAGACACTTCCAGCAGATTAGGCAGATCGGCCACCGGGGCAATCTTCGCCAAACCCAAGTCTACCGCTATGGAGCCAGGCTTATAGTCCACGCTCCTGAAATGAAACTCCCAATCCGGTTCATAATATGTTTGTTCCATGCTGTACTGAATTAATGTATTCGCTGCCTGGGCTACAGCTGAGGAAGCGGCCTTTTCTACCCTGTCCTGAAAGCTTCTCGTTTCTGTTGTGCGGCTATGATATCTTCCGGCTCGCCCTTTGGAATTGCGTTGATTAGAGTACGGGTATACTCCTGCTGCGGTTGACGGTAGAGTTGCTCCGGTGTACCACTTTCTACTATCTGTCCCTTGCTCATCACTAGTATACGGTCAGACATATATTTTGCTACTGATAAATCGTGGGTAATAAAGATGAAGGTTATGTGAAGCTCCTGCTTGAGTTTGTTAAGCAGATTAAGCACCTGGGCCTGCACCGACACATCCAACGACGACACGGACTCATCGCAGATAATGCACTTTGGCTGCAGCGCCAATGCTCGGGCTATACTTATACGCTGCCGCTGACCTCCTGAAAACTCATGTGGATAACGCTGGAAATGATCAGACGTAAGACCCACCATATCAAGAAGTTCAAGAGTTTTCGTTTGCTGTTCTTTGTTGCTGCCATACAGGTTATGCACCTGCATCGGCTCCATAATAGCATTCCCTACTGTGTGCATCGGGTTTAATGAAGCGTACGGGTCCTGAAATACCATTTGGATGTCACGGCGGCTTTTGCGGAGATCCTCTTGGTTAAGTTCGCCCATATCAATACCATTTAAAAACACTCTGCCTTCAGTGGGTTTTACCAGCCTTAGCAGTGCTCTGCCTAAGGTGGTTTTACCACACCCCGACTCTCCTACCAAGCCTACGGTTTCGGCAGGTTTTGCCTCAAAGCTCACCCCATCCACCGCCTTTATGTAATCAGTGGTTCGGCTAAAAATTCCTGTGCTAACCGGGAAGTATACTTTCAGGTTTTCCACCTGCAGCAACGGGGTCTTTTGGTTAACATGCTGTTTTATGTTAGTTTCAAAGCTATAGGCAACCACATCGGCTAAGGAGGGCTCATGTACTTGTTTTTTCTTTTCAATGATGTTTCCGAACTCATCCTCCTGCATAAAATCCCACACGGTGGGAAGTATGACTTGCGGTTTGGCAGATAGCTTTGGGCGGCAGGCAAGCAGGCCTTTGGTGTAAGGGTGCTGCGGATTAGTGAAGATATCTAACACCTTGCCCTGTTCCACTACCTTGCCTTTATACATTACCAAAATCCGATCTGCTATCTCGGCTACTACTCCTAAATCGTGCGTGATGAAAAGTACGGCGGTATTTTCCTTTACCCGCAGCTCGTCTATCAACTGCAGCATCCGGGCCTGCACGGTTACATCCAAGGCGGTGGTTGGCTCATCGGCAATAAGTAGACTTGGTTTGCAAGCCATAGCCATGGCAATCATCACCCGCTGCTTCTGCCCACCAGAAATTTCATGTGGATAAGCATCGAAAATATTTTCCGGCCGGGGTAGCTTTGCCTGCTCAAAAAGCTGTATAGTGCGTTTTTTAGCGTCTTTTTTAGAAATGCCAGTATGTAAAAGCAAAGCCTCAGCCACTTGTTTTCCACAAGTATAAACCGGGTTTAAAGACGACATAGGCTCCTGAAAAATCATACTAATCTCATTGCCTCTGATGCGCTGCATCTGCTTCTCCGGCAGGTTCAGCAGGTCTACCTCGCCATACTTCCCTGACTTAAAGCAAGCCTCTCCACCAGTTGCTGCGCCTGCAACATCAATCAGCTGCATCAGCGAGAGTGCCGTTACCGATTTACCTGACCCAGACTCGCCCACGATGGCCACTATCTCGCCTGCATACACCTCAAAAGACACACCGTCCACTGCCTTGGTTGTGCCGCGCTGCGTTGCAAATATGGTTTGCAGTTTTCTAACCTGAAGTATGGGAGTGGCGGTTGGCAAGGGTGAGATTAATTTACTTTAGGTAAAACTAAGTTTAATGAGAGAAGGAGGTGTAGTGCCATTCAAGAAAAGTATATAAATTCTCTGCATCTGAAACAGGGCTGCTATATTCTTTGTCATCCTGAAAGGATCTTGTGGGCTAGTAGCAATGGCTTAACCTCCCTTCTACCAAGATTCTTTTAGAATGACAAAATTTAGATTCCTTACTGTTTATCTATCAACAAAAGAGAAAATAAAAAGCAGATAGTAAGGATTGTGAAGTAAAAAGCCATTTTATAGCCTCTGATATATTCTTCAGGAAAAAGATCTATAGTTGTTAACTCTTCAAAAGACAAGGTGAATTTGTGAATGACAAATCCACATGAAGCCCAAACTATAAAAAAAATTCCTAAAAAGTATAGCGGGTTTTCTATTTTCGGAATGGTGACACCAAGTATAAAACTTGCCCACTCAGAAATTATCCAGAGCAAAAGCAGACCTAATAAACCAAAGAAGCACTTCGTCCAGAATGCGCTTAGGAAATGGTCATTGCTTCTCCTGTAGAACAAGTATAGCGCGGCTATCATCAGGTTGAGCTTGTTCAAGTCTTTTATCATCCTGCTAAAGATAATCAGAGCGGGGCAAAACAAAAAGGCTGCCCCACATGGAACAGCCTTCTCTTTTATACTTTATACTTTGGATTACAGCCCCTGCTGCTCTACAATTTTGTGCTGATGCTCTTCGTGGTGCTCACCGAAGAAACGTTTCTGGTTAAAAAGGATCAGCAGCACACCAACAAAAATGGCTGAATCCGCTACGTTAAAGATTGGCCACAAAGACATTGGTTTGCCTCCAAAGATCGGAATCCAGTTCGGTACGATGCCTTCCCAGATATCCACATAAAACATATCGATTACCTGCCCATGAAACCAAGGTGTAACTGCGCCATAAGGTGCATTATCGAACCATACGCCGTAAAAGGTACTATCAATCAGGTTTCCGATGGCTCCGCCAAGTATAAGCGATATACACCAGATTAGCCCTTTGGGAGCTTTATGCTTAACCAAGTAATATAGATAGTAGCCGATACCAAACATGGCGACTAGGCGGAAGAGTGTCAGGATAAGCTTACCGTAATCTGAACCCAGCTCCACGCCAAAGGCCATACCCGGATTTAAGGTATAGTGTAGCTTCAGCCAATCTCCAATTAAATGGATCTCACCTGGCAGGCCCATCTCCATATTATAATGTACGATCAGCTTCACTACCTGATCTAGAATAATCACGGCAAGAGCAGCCAGGTAATATTTTCCGTATTTCATATTTGAATATTAAGCAGCAGGCGCTTTATACTTTAACCGCCGCAATATACTTTTTAAAAGCATAAAAGCACCAGGAACACTTTTAGTTTCCTGGTGCTTTTGGTTTAGATGATCGTGCTCCGTTCCGTCTGGATATGGATGTACACTTTGTAATCATCAATATCGAGCAACGTGGCATTTTCCAGCTCGTCTACTGTATCCAGACTAAGGGCCTGCGTTTCGGCACAAATGTAGCTGCTGTAGTTTTCTACGGCTTGCATTACCGCAGGCTCTGTGCGCTGCAGCAGGATATGGATCTTGTCCTGCACCTCCAGGTTGCTGTCTTTACGCAGGTTCTGGATGCGGTTTACCAGGTCGCGGGCGATACCCTCCTGCTTCAGCTCCTCGGTTAGCGTAATATCCAGGGCCACGGTCAGCTTGCCTTCGTTGGCTACTAGCCAACCCGGTATGTCCTCCGACGAGATCTCTACATCTTCAGGCGTTAGCACGGCGGTCTCTTCTTCATTCAACATGATCTCGAAACCTCCTTCGCGCTCCAGGTGGGCAATATCGTTCTGGTCCATGCGCTGCACGGCGGCGGCCACTAGCTTCATCTTCGGCCCGAAAACCTGGCCTAGCTTTTTAAAGTTCGGCTTGATCTTCTTCACCAGAATGCCGGAAGTATCGTCGATATACTCGATCGTCTTCACGTTTACCTCGCTCAGAATCAGGTCGGCTACGGCATCTATCTGCGCACGCATTCTATCGTTTAGCACAGGTATAAGTATGCGTTGCAGTGGCTGGCGCACCTTAATCATCTCCTTCTTGCGCAGCGAGTGCACCAGAGAGGAAATAGTTTGGGCCAGCTGCATGCGCTCTTCCAGGTCTTTGTTGATGTCTTCGTGGTTTACCTCGGGGTAGTATGCCAGGTGCACCGATTCTTCCGTATGTTTGTTGCTCACGGCGTTCAGGTCGCGGTAAAGCTGCTCGGTGTAGAATGGCGCGATTGGCGCGGCCAGTTTCGCGATCACCTCTAGGCAAGTATAAAGCGTCTGGTAAGCGGCAATTTTATCAGTGTTGTACTCGCCTTTCCAGAAACGCTTGCGGTTCAGGCGCACGTACCAGTTGCTCAGGTCGTCAACCACAAAATCCTGAATGGCGCGCGCGGCACGCGTTGGGTCGTAATCCGCGTAGTTCGCATCCACATCCTGAATCAGGGTGTTCAGTTTAGAGATGATCCAGCGGTCTGACTCGGTGCGCTGCGCCATCGGCACATCAGCTTCTGAATAGGTAAAGTTATCCAGGTTGGCGTACAGCGCGAAGAATGAGTAGGTGTTCTGCAAGGTGCCGAAGAAGCGCCGCTGCGTTTCTACCACGCCATCCGGGTTAAACTTCAGGTTATCCCAAGGCGGTGCATTCGCGATCATGTACCAGCGCACGGCATCCGGACCGTACTGGCCGATCATCTCGAACGGGTCGATGGCATTGCCGAGGCGCTTGCTCATCTTGTTTCCATTCTTGTCGAGCACCAGGCCGTTAGCGATTACGTTTTTGTAGGCCACGCTGTCTTCCAGCATTACGGCCAGGGCATGTAGGGTAAAGAACCAGCCACGCGTCTGGTCAACGCCTTCAGCGATAAAGTCTGCCGGGAAGTTTTTCTGGAACTGCTCCTCGTTCTCCAGCGGGTAGTGCCACTGTGCATAAGGCATGGCGCCAGAGTCGAACCACACGTCGATAAGGTCTGGCTCTCTGTACATTGGCTTGCCAGACTTGCTTAGCAAGATGATGTTGTCCACATATGGGCGGTGTAGGTCTTTCACCTCTACGGCTTCGTCCATTACGCCAGCATCTACGGCTCTGCCAATCTCTTCTGTCAGCTCCGCTATAGAGCCGATGCAGATTTCCTCTTCGCCGTCTTCGGTACGCCAGATAGGCAGCGGTGTGCCCCAGTAGCGCGAGCGCGACAGGTTCCAGTCCACCAGGTTCTCGAGCCAGTTACCAAAACGGCCTGTACCCGTAGACTCCGGTTTCCAGTTGATGGTTTTATTCAGTTCGATCAGCCTATCTTTTACAGCTGTGGTTTTGATGAACCAGCTATCCAGTGGATAGTATAGAACCGGTTTATCAGTACGCCAGCAGTGCGGGTAGGTGTGCTCGTATTTCTCTACTTTAAAGGCTTTGCCCTCTTCTTTCAGTTTGATAGCGATTAACACGTCGGTTGGCTTGTAATCCGCAGCAGATTCGTCCTGGCCGTCGTAGTTCTTCACATACATGCCGGCAAAGTCTGTGATCTCCGGTACAAAGCGGCCCTGGCGGTCCACGATTGGGCCTGGCTTGCCGTTTTCGTCCATTACCAGCAGCGCCGGAATGTCGTTTTGGGCAGCTACGCGGGCGTCATCGGCACCAAATGTTGGCGAGATGTGCACGATGCCGGTACCATCCTCTGTAGTTACATAATCCCCGATAATCACACGGAAGGCCGGCTTCTCAGGCTGCACGTACGGCATCAGCTGGTGATACTCCACGCCTGCCAGATCGCTGCCTACAAATTCCTCTACAACTTTAAAAGGAATCAGTTTATCACCGGAGCTATAGTCGGTTAGGGCCAGGTCTGCAGCTTTCTGGTTGAAGTAGCGGCCTACCAGGTCCTTGGCAAGTATAACCGATATCGGCTCGAAAGTATACGGGTTATAGCTTTGTACTTTAACATACTTGATGTTCTTGCCCACGGCCAGGCCTGTATTGGCAGGCAACGTCCATGGGGTTGTCGTCCAGGCCAGGAAGTATACTTTCTCCTCCTCATGCTCGAACAGGAACATGTTGCGGGTGATCTTCCTCACCTCAAACTGCGCCACGATAGTGGTATCCTTCACCATTTTGTAGCAGCCTGGCTGGTTCAGCTCATGCGAGCTAAGGCCAGTACCGGCAGCCGGCGAGAACGGTTGGATGGTATAGCCCTTGTATAGGTAGCCCTTATCGTACAGCTTGCGCAGCAGCGCCCAGCACGATTCGATATACTCGTTCTCGAAGGTTATGTATGGGTTGTTCAGATCTACCCAGTAGCCCATCTGCTCGGTCAGGGTATCCCACTGCGACTTGAAACGCATTACCGTTTCGCGACAGCGCTGGTTATACTCTTCAACCGTAATCTTCTTGCCAATATCCTCTTTTGTGATGCCCAGTTCTTTTTCTACCTGCAGCTCCACGGGAAGGCCGTGCGTATCCCAGCCGCCTTTGCGGTTTACCTGAAAGCCTTTCAGGGTTTTGTAGCGGCAGAAAATATCTTTCACGGCACGGGCCATCACGTGGTGAATGCCCGGTGTGCCGTTGGCTGAAGGCGGGCCCTCGTAAAACACAAATGGCGTGTTGCCCTCGCGGGTAGCCACCGATCTTTCGAAGATGTTGTTCTGCTTCCAGAACTCCAGTACATCCTCGCCTACTTTGGCGTAGTTCAGGTTTTTATACTCGTTGTACTTTACCATTTTCTGGTTTATTGTCTTCCTCAAGATTTACTTCTTCTTCTAATTTCAACTTTAGCTGGCTCAGGTCTAGCTCCTCGTCCTCGTGCTCCAGGTAAAACTCATCATAGTGCTCTATCAGGGCATAAGGGTCGCGCTCAAACTTACCGCTGTCGAAGCTCATCAGCAAAGTTGGCAATATAATCAGGTTTGTGAATAATGCAATCAGCAAACTCACCGACATCAGCACGCCCAAAGCCTTGGTACCACCGAACTCCGAGAAGGCGAAAATCACGAACCCGAAGAACAAGATGATAGAGGTATAAATCATACTTGTACCTGCTTCTGTTAAACTGGTCGTGATCGCCCGGCTCACATTAAAACCATTCGAAAGTAACTCACTTCTATACTTGGCCAGAAAGTGAATAGAGTCATCAATGGCGATTCCGAGTGCGATGCTAAAAATAAGAGCTGTGCTTGGCTTCAGCGGAATGTTGAAAAAACCCATCAGCCCGCCAGCAATTAGCAACGGTATCATATTTGGTATCAGCGATATAACCACCACCCTCGCCGACTTAAACAACAAGGCTATCACTAAAGTTACCAACACAAAAGCCAATATAAGGCTGGAGCGCAGGTTGTTGATAAGATACTCGTTACCTTTGATGAACAGCAGCGTGGTTCCTGTTAAACTCACCGTTGTCTGCGCCCTGGAATCGTCGCGGGTGAAGGTCATGGTATTGCCTTGCTCGGTTACAGCTACGCCTTCGCCTCCATAAATTTCGCGCAGCTCCGGCTTAATTTTATTAATGATCAGCGTATCAAGCTCTCTTGATCCAGCATCCGCTACTTTCAGGGAGATGCGGGCGCTTTGGCCAGTACTGTCTACAAATGACCGGAGCAGGCGCTGGTTGGCACCATCATTCTGCTTGGCCAGGTAGCTAAAGATAAAGTTGCGCTCCGTGTTATCTGGCAAGCGGTACGAATTCGGGTCTCCCTCGTAAAATGCCTGTGTCGCTGTCTTTACTAAACCTACCACAGAGATAGGCGCTGAAAGTATAGGCTGCGTGCGCAGAAAATCTTCCAGTTGATCCAGCTTTTTCAGGTTCGGCAGGCGCATAACACCTTGTTTTATACCGGTGTCCACAATAATCTCCAGTGGCATTACCCCATTAAAGTGGTTCTCGAAGAAAGCCAAGTCGGCATTCACGCTGCTCTCCTCCGGCAGGTCATCTACCATGTAGGATACCGTCTTTATCTTATAGATACCCAGCAGCGATACGCCCACAGCCAGAATAGTAAAAAAGTATACCAGGTGGCGCTTGCGGTGCACGATATAATCGAAGAACTCCAGCAGCTTGTTCAGCGGGCGCGCATCAAGGTGGCGCAGCTGGCGGCGGCTTGGAGGCGGCAGGTATGAGAACACAACCGGTATCAGCACCAGGCTCACAATAAATGTTACGAAGATATTGATGCCGGCCACTACACCAAACTCATATAGTATGGCCACGTGCGTAAACGTGAACACGATAAAGCCAATAGCGGTGGTGGTGTTTGTTACGAGGTTTACTACGCCAATCTTGCTGATCACTCGGGCAAGGGCCATAATTTTATTGCCGTGCTTGCGGTAGTCGTAGTGGTAGCGCGTGAGCAGGTAAGTAGAGTTCGGGATCCCGATGACCACAAGTATAGCCGGAATCAGGCCTGTGAGCAGCGAGATCTTAAAGTCCAGCAGCGCAATAGTGCCCATCACCCACACCACCACCACACTGATCACGAGCAGCGGGAAAATAACAGCGTAGAAGGAGCGGAAGAAGATGAAAAGTGTGACGCCTGTTACCAGCAAGGCCAGCAGCAGAAACATTTTCATCTCGTCGGCCACCTTGGTGGTCATGACGGCACGCACAAAGGGAAGCCCGGCATAGTGCAACTTTATACCTGTAGTTTTGGAGAAGGCCTCCGTATGGCGCATCACGTTGTCCATTACCTCCATGCGGCGTGCGGAGTTTAGGTAAGCCGGTTCTAAAGTAACAGCCAACAGGGTAGCGCCTGTCTTGTTATTGATGATCTGTCCGTCGTAAAAGCCTTGGTTGCGCACCACCTGAAGCAGACTATCGAGCTCGGGCTGTGTTTGTGGCGCTTCAGGAAAGATGGCAGCTGTGGTAAACTTCCGCTCAGCGGTATCTTTTACTACCTGCACCAGGTTTGGCAAGGAAATTACAGCTTTTACGCCCTCTACCTCACTCAGCTCCTCCGAAAGGGTTTTCAGCTCCAGGAAGTTCTGCAGTTTGTAGGCTTTGTTGTCCTGCATGCCGACTACCAGTATGTTTCCGTCTTCGCCAAAGGTTTGTTTAAAGCGCTGGAAATACTGCATATCCACGTCATCCTGAGACACGACGTTGGCAAAATCATAAGACATTTCTGCGTTTCTGGCGTGGTAGGCCATAAAAGCAGTAAGCGCAGCTAAGACTATAATCAGCCTCAGCCTGTATTTGATAATAAAAATGGCAATCTTATTCCACATGGTCCGGCTACAATTCAGCAAAGGTACGGATTTTTTGCGCACGCTGCAGAGCATCAGCCGCTAATCCTGCTATCCGATCTGCCAAGCAAAAAAATAACCCCGACCTTGGCCGGGGTTCAGTGCATTTTACTTTACACACCTTTAGCTTTTCTTTTTTGATGAGGAGCTACTTGAGGATTTGTTTTTCGGAACACAGTTGGGCACTGTTTTACCGTCTTTTTCTTTTGTCCCTACTGGTTCATAACCTTTCCAGCACGGGTTCTCATCTTTCAAACTATGCTTGCTGCTGTTATCTGATTTGGACATATCTGTTTTCGCTTGGTTCTGTTACGTATACGGATGATTCCAAAACAGTAATTTATACTTTGGTGTAAAGGCTTTATACTTCCGTAAGCGCGCTTTAAAGACATGCCAACCTCTTTTTAAAACCAGTAGCGGCACAAGCTAAATTGCACTGATTGTTAAGATTTTCATTTGTGAACCTCTACTGTTTTACCTTCACTTATTACTGATCACGATACAATTTTTCAGCAACAGGCATATTCTATACTTAACATAACTTACGCACTTTAAGTATAAAATTATTTATTTATGATTGAAAATTGGATTAATTCTGATTCGACATATTCTTGATAGTTGGCACTTCCTTAGTTGTTTCCACTCTGAAGCTTGGCACCTGATAATCTTCGGGTAAATAATGTGCCGGTATGGTTACCATGTTGCCATCGCGCTGGGCACGGTAATGTGGCGACAGAATCTCAATGCCCGCTTCGTTAAATTTATCTTGTATGTTTTGATGGATGTTTGAGTAAGTGGCGGCCATTTTACCAGCGGCAAAAGTATAGGCGTTAAGCTGATAGCTTACATAAAAATCATCGAGGCTGGTTTGCAGTACGAATGGCTGTGGCGTTTTCTCTACGTTGCCCGAGGCTAGCGCGGCATCTATCAGAGCCTGGTGCACCTTAGGCCAAGGCACGTCGTAGCCGATGGTAACGGTGGTATGCAACACTAGCCCTTTCTCGCTCTGCTCGCTGCAGGTGGTAAAGTTTGTCGTGTGGTTATTTAAAATCATGGCGTTCGGGATAGTGATGTCCTCGTTTTTGGTGGTTCGCACCCGCGTTACCAGCAGCGTTTTCTCAATCACATCGCCCGAAATCTCCCCTATCTTAATCCTATCGCCGAGTTTAAAGGAGCGCATGTACGTAAGCACCAAGCCTGCCACCATGTTTGCGATAGCCGATGACGAACCCAGCGAGAAAAGTATACCTAAGAACACCGACACACCCTGAAACACCGCTGAATCGGAGCCTGGCAAGTATGGCCAGATCACCACAAACATAAACGCATAGAGCAGGAAGCGCACAATGTTATAGGTCGGTTTCGCCCAGTCTTTATAAAATCCCGATACCTCCAGCTTGCCGCTTTCAATCTCAGAAGCCAAAAAGTGCAGGAAGCGCACCACGTAATGTGTCACCACTACTATTACCAGTATGGTGAGTAGGTTAGGGATATAGTTGATCAGGCCCAGGCCTATGTTGCGGAGCGGGTTTAGGATGTACTGCAGCAGCGTATCGGCGTAGCCTTCCGTCCAGGGGAAGATACTAAACAGGACGGGAAGCAGGATGTACACCATCACAAAAAGCGTGATGAGGCGAATGAACTTAGCCACCGTCAGTACCACAGCCACCTCCCGGTCCGGCGTCAGCATTTCGTAGTCTTTTACCTTCAGCCCCTTCAGCCGCTTATCCTTCTGCTCCTCTATTTTCCGGAATATGAAATGGAAGAACTTGTTGACGTACTTTACCAGTAAAAAGAAAACCAGCAGCACGAGCAGGGCCAGCCCTATCTCTATCATGATGCTGCGCAGGCTGTACTGCTCCGCCGACTTCACGGCACTCTCCTTTATCTTGGCGGCATATAAGGTGGCGAGCTCCTGGCGCGGCTTTTCTGCCACTTCAGCGTCTGCCTCCGTCACGCTCATCAGCACGCGGTCGAGGTATAGGATGTCCGTAGTCATGACATTCTCCACCACCTTTACCGAATCGGCCTGCAGGAAACGCTCTTCCGACAGCTTTTTTACCCGTTTACTAATAGCCGCCGCGCGCTCCTGCTTGCTGAACGAGCCAACGGGGTTATACATGTAAAACAGCGTGTCGCGGTGCAGCACCACAGGCGCCCCTACTGGTTGCTCCAGTTCCTGCTGCACAACCGGCTGTTCCTGCGCCACCGTGCTACCGATGGTGAAAAATGACATCAGGCACAGCATCAACTTTAAGAAATTCATCGCTTGAAATGTGGATTATCCTCTTAAACTACTAAAAAAATAGCATAAAACAGCTAGGACAGCTGCTATGCTTAGCTTAACCAGGTATAAAGCCTGATGTTTAAAAGTAGCCTGTTCTATGATGCAACCGGAAGTATAAAATATAGATGGTGAAGCTGTTATGGTTCTCTCATACCACTCAGGCAGCTGCTCTTTCCACAGGGCATAAAAAGCAAAAGGCAGCGCGGTTTAACCACACTGCCTTTTGCCTGATAAGTATGAATTTATACTTAAGCCAGTTTCTCGAATATGCTCTTGTAGCTAACGGCTTTGTTAATGTAACCGTGTAGCTCGCTGATCGGCATACGCACCTGCTCACGCGTGTCGCGGTCACGAACGGTCACGGTGTTGTCCTCCAGCGTCTGGTGGTCTACAGCAATACAGAACGGCGTTCCGATCAGGTCCTGGCGGGTGTAGCGCTTGCCGATGCTGTCACGCTCTTCGTAGATCATGTTGAAGTCATACTTCAGCTCTTCGAAGATCTCGTTCGCTTTCTCCGGCAGGCCATCTTTTTTGGTCAGCGGAAGTATGGCGGCTTTCACCGGGGCCAGTGCCGGGTGCAGCTTCAGGAAGGTGCGGCTCTTGGTGCTGTCTCCTTCGGTGATTTCCTCTTCGGTAAAGGCGCTACAAAGCACCATCAGGAACAGGCGGTCGGCACCTACGGATGTCTCCACCACGTATGGCACGTAGTTTCCGTATGGCTTGCCCTCCTCGTTCAGATCATTGTCAAAATACTGCATTTTCTTGCGGCTCAGCTCCTGGTGCTGCGTCAGGTCAAAGTCGGTGCGGGAGTGGATACCTTCTACCTCCTTAAAGCCGAACGGGAACTCGAACTCAATATCCAGGGCAGCGTTTGCGTAGTGGGCCAGCTTCTCATGGTTGTGGAAGCGCAGCTTATCTGCAGGAACGCCAATAGCCTCGTGCCACTTGCGGCGGTTGTCCCTCCACTGCTCGTACCACTCCATCTCGGTGCCAGGGCGCACGAAGAACTGCATCTCCATCTGCTCGAACTCACGCATACGGAAGATGAACTGGCGCGCCACAATCTCGTTACGGAAGGCCTTACCAATCTGTGCAATACCGAAAGGTATCTTCATGCGGCCGGTTTTCTGCACGTTCAGGAAGTTCACGAATATACCCTGGGCCGTTTCCGGGCGCAGGTAAATTGTCTGCGAATCTTCAGCCACTGAACCCACTTGCGTCGAGAACATCAGGTTAAACTGACGAACCTCTGTCCAGTTAGCGGTGCCGGATACAGGACATTTAATCTCTTCACGGATGATCAGCTCTCGCACGCCGTCCAGATCCTCGGCGCCGAGCAGCTTGCCCATTTCCACGAGCAGCTCGCTGGCTTTCTCGTAGTGGCCATCCTTTTCGTATTGCGCGGCTTTGTCTTCTATCAGTACATCGGCACGGTAACGTTTTTTGGAGTCTTTGTTATCGATCATCGGATCGTTAAAGCTATCCACGTGTCCGGATGCCTTCCAAACCTGCGGGTGCATAAAGATAGCTGCATCCAGGCCAACCACATTTTGGTTTAGCTGGGTCATGCTTTTCCACCACAGGTTTTTGATGTTGTTCTTCAGCTCCACGCCCATCTGGCCGTAATCGTATACGGCTTGCAGGCCGTCGTAAATCTCGCTGGACGGGAATATGAAGCCATACTCCTTCGCATGCGAGATGATATCTTTCAGCTGAGCGTTTTCTACAGGTGTTTTTTCTTGTGTCGCCATGTCGCAAAGATAAGTTTTTCGTGTTTGATTCTGCTATGTCATAATGCATAGTTTTACCATCATTAGGTTGATTTTAACTCTTAGCCTAACCTACAATGTATTTAAGCCCAAAGGTATAGCCGGCTGCCCACTCCGTGTGTTAACAATTTCTTAACATTAGGCCCACCAGCTTAACTTTAATTTAAAGTAACTTTGCGCCGATTTTATACTTTCTCTACAATTTTAACTAATGGCTAAAGTCAAAAAAGGGAAAAAGCATGTAGTGGCTCCTGTAGCCCCTTATAAGTTCAGGAAACGCTACAGCACCCTCGACATTGTAATCCGTAAAGAGAAGAAATTCCTTTATTTTATTGCCTTCGCACTTATTCTGGCCGGAGTTGTTTACCCTTACGCTTCTATAGCGATGTGGGTGGGCTTTGCCTTCGCCGGCTATTCCGCTATCGCTAACGATAGCATTCAGACCATCGGTACGTTCATTGTGTCTAATGAGGACAAGAAGTGGTACTGGCAGTGGCTGTTCATGGGTTCTATTTTCCTGGGAACGGTATTCTACAGCTGGTATGTTTTTGACGGCGACGTAACTTATCAGCGCCTCTCGTCTAAAGGCTTCGACCAGACCATCGATAACTTTGTGTACCTGCAGCTGGCTGCCCCAATTATCCTGTTGCTTTTAACACGCCTCCGTATTCCGGTGTCTACTACATTCATGCTTCTGAGCGTGTTCACGGTTAGCTCCGGGGCCATTATCAGCATGGTTAGCAAAAGCTTGATGGGTTATGCTGCTGCCTTTGTGGCTGCCTTTGTCATCTACCTCATACTTAGCAAGGTGATCAAAAAAATGGTTAAAGGCGAAGCGCATGGATCCTGGATTATAGCACAGTGGGTGATCAGCGGCTTTTTATGGCATACTTGGTTGGCTCAGGATTTAGCTAACGTAGCGGTTTACCTGCCACGCTCACTAGGTGTTTGGGAGTTTGCAGCCTTTGCCGGTTTTATCTTCCTGGGTCTCGGTTTTCTATTTTATAATAAAGGTGATAAGATTCAGGGTATCATTAATGAGAAATCTGATGTACGCGATGTGCGCAGCGCCACGATCATTGACCTTGTTTATGCTATTATCCTTTACTTCTTTAAGGAGGTGAACAACATCCCGATGAGTACCACTTGGGTGTTTGTTGGTTTGCTTGCCGGTCGTGAATTAGGTATGCGCCTGCGTGCCCACGACTCGCCGGTTAAGTTCGCCAAGACTTTCAATTTGATCGGTAAAGATATTGTTTCTGTTACCATTGGTTTGATTATTTCTGTCATACTTGCTGTAGCCATCAATCCGGTTATCCAGGAAGAGCTGATGAACTTCTTCTTTAACTAAAAGTTATTAGTTCCAGATCAAAAAAGCCTGGCATTATTGCCAGGCTTTTTTGATTACTGCAGTTTTCTATTCTGACCTTTTGATAACTTACTAAATGTGCCTTTACAGTAAGAGGCAAAGCTTTTCTTAATATTTATCCACAAGCTCAGCTGCTAGTTTATACTTTGGTTTAACTATAAAAACACAGCCCCGGCTATACTTTAGTCGGGGCTGCGTTTACATAACCTATGGTTATTTGTGGCTTATTTCTCTGGCCAAACTACTTCCAGATCATCGTTGATAAATACGCCGAAGTTAACAGCTATCAGCTGGTCTTCATCAAAGTATAAATCAATCATTTCTTTCTCGAAGGAGATGCGTGTTTCTCCGGTTTCGGCTTCTTCCTCTTCCGGGTTTGTAATATCATTGTCAGTGAACAGCTGCATGATCTGCTCTCTGCTCATTTCAAACACCCTCTCCCCGAATATCAGTACTTCACGGTTTGCCGTTTCGATGCAGCTCAGGCGGTAGTCGTCCTCTTTGTCGAAGTACAACGAGTAGCCATCTTCCCAGTAATTCCAGGCCTGATGCTCAAACTCATCCTCTTCATCAGATTCCTCTACTTCTTCAGGCTCACCTAACAACTCCTCTACTTCTTCCATTGACAGGCCAAACTTGATCTTGCCAAGCCCCTTGCCTAACCTGATGTCTTTATTGATCATGTTTTTTAGTGGTTTTATATGTGCAAAGATACGTTTTTTACCTTTTCTTAGGTTTTACTTTTCACTTTGTTGTGGCTGCTCGTGTAAAATTTTAGCCCTGTACTTGTACTCTCGTTTATTCTTATAAAGCTTTAGTATAGCCGTATTTGCAGGTTTACTAATGCTATCTCCTACTGCAGCGAAAGCCGAAAATCTTTCCTCTGCTTTTCCTGAAGTAGCTGTAGGTATCAATCCATACTTTACTTCGCTGTCTGCCACTTTAAAGTATACCGCGCCTACGTTTGCTGATCAATATGTGATCCTGCTATTTATCGTAGCTGAATAAAATTTTTCTGACTCTTGCTGTCCCCTTCGCTTTACGTTTTGGTTCCATACCACTAATGTACTGAGTGCCAGCAATGCTGTAGCTATTATGTATGGCTTCTTCATTTTTCATACTGAGCCTTGAAATCAGCCATCATACTTTTATACTTTTCGTTTTGCTTTGCCTGATCCCACTTTTCTTTAAAAATCGCTGCGGATTCTGCTTTTACCGGATCAGGGTCGCGAGGGAGCTCTGGTCTGCCGTGCGCGCCGCTCTGCCCTTTTTTATCATCCGGAACAGGACCTTTATACTTTTGGCCGGTACGGTGGTTGGCGTAACGCCTGCTGCGTGTGTAGCCCATCTGCAGAAATTTACGCGCCATGTCCGCCCCTACAAAATCATCCTTCTCCAGGTAATTTAGGAACAGTTCATGTATCTTCTCCGACGACTCTTTGGCTATTTCCGGTGTCTTAAATCTCCAGTGAGGCAGTATTTCTGATTTGTACGGCTCCACTAGCAGCACGCCCTGTTCCCCTTTGCCTACGCGGTATAGCTCAGGTTGCTCTCTGAAATTTATACTTTTAAAATCGAGATCGTAATTAAATTTCGTTGTTTTCCCCTTCTTGTCCATACGTTATGGGTACTCCTTTCAGTGGCACTGTGTGGTGCAGCGGATATTGCTCCGGGTACAGTACGATAAAGCTGTTTTCTTTATAGTCCCTGGAAAGCACGCGCGGCACATAATCCAGGTTGCTGTTATACGACACTGTTCCTCTTCTCGCCGAAATCACAATTACCATATCATCTTTCTGCAGCTCTGATTTCATGGAGGCAAACTCGTTCAGGCTCTTGTATGAGCTGTACTCTGCTTCTATGGTTGGCTTTGTTTCTTTTACTGCTGCTCTAACCTTATTTAGCGTGCGCTTACGGCCTCTGAATACCACCGGTGCTCCCAGTTGCTGCGAAAGCAGTTTCACGCTCCTGATCCATCTTATAAAGCCTCTTTCCAGTTCTGCGTTTGTAGGGGCTATCACTACTATGCGGCCGGTGGTGTTCAGCGGCTGAATGATCTTGCACACCAGAATCATCTCATCGGTATTATCCAGCAGGCTATCCAATACACTCCCGAAGATCCTGTCGCGGGTGGTTATCTTTGCATTCCAGCCTAGCACCACCTCGGTTATCATCAATTCTTTTATCGCCCGCAGAATTCCACTGGCCACATTCACATCTATTTTTGAAACCAGCTGCACATCGTTGTCTGTGGCTGAGGCATGTGTGATTGCCTCCTGCAGCATTTTATTTTTCTTATAGATTTCTTCTTCCGCGTGCTCGTTGTCTATCACCACAGCCAATGGATAAATAGGCTCATTGTGCGTTGGATTCTTCAGCATCACCGATAGATCTATCAGCCTCTCTATTGTCTTCGGGTTACCGATTGGCACCAGAATTCTGTCTGGCTTCTGGCTTACATCCGGCTTTCTTCTGCTTTCTAATATTGCCAGTGCTCTGCCTACCTTTTCAGTGGAGAATGAACTTACCATACTGGACACCAATATGAGTACTACTGCGCCGTTCAGTGCACTCTCCCCTATTAGCCCAATCTCGAAGCCTGCTAATACTACTGCTAATGTTGCCGCTGCATGCGCGCTGCTTAACCCGAATATCAGGTTCCGTTGCAGTACACTGAACTTAAATATCTTTTGCGTTAAGTATGCCGCTGCATACTTTGTTAATGGCGCAAGTATGATAATGGTGCCCGCTATCAGCATGGCGTTGGTATCGGTAAACAGTACCTTCAGGTCTACCAGCATACCTGTGCTTATAAGGAAGAAGGGAATAAAGATGTTGTTGCCTACAAATTCTATCCTGTTCATCAGGGCTGATGTATGCGGAATGAGTGGGTTGAGTGCCAGTCCTGCCAGGAAAGCTCCAATGATTGCCTCCATACCTGCTACCTCTGAAAGAAAGGCTGCCGCAAAGACCATGGTCAGCACAAAAATGTACTGTGCTCCCTTCTCGCCCTCTAACTGCTTAAACATGTAAGACGCTATCTTTGGAAACACCCATAGCACCAGCCCTACAAAAAGAATCATCCCCGTGATCATGAATATCCAGAAGGTGGCATCTGTTTCTCCCTGCGTTGAGTTAATGATGATGGCTAATACAAAAAGTACAGCTGTATCCGTGATCAGCGTACCACCAATGGTTAAGGTTACTGCCTCATTTTTACTCAAGCCCAATCTACTGATGATGGGATAAGCCAACAATGTATGAGGGGCAAACATGCTTGCCAGAAGTATAGCTGGCTTTAGTTCGTAGTCGTGCAGGTACAGAAACACAAACGTACCCACTGATATAGGTATGATGAATGTCAGTGTTCCGAATATCAAGCTGCGTACTTTGTACCGCTTAAAATCTATCATATCGATTTCAAGCCCGGCCTGGAACATGATGTATAGCAAACCCACCGTCCCGAACAATACTATACTTGCATCTCTCTCCAGTATATGAACTCCGTTTGGTCCCAGTACTACACCTGCTAATATCAGCCCTACTATTCCTGGTATTCTGAACTTGCTCAGTATAAATGGCACTACCAATATAACCAGAAGCACCAGCGTAAATATCAGTACTGGCTCATGGAAGGGGAGTGCGAGGTCTATATTTAATAGCATACTTTCTCTTGTTGTGTGTAGCTTTTTGCTTTCCGCGATTTAAATATACAGATTTTCTGCATGTGTACTTCTCTTGTGTAAGCTTTAGGGGGCCTTACACAGGCTTTTTCCTGAGCTTTCCACACTTTACGATCCTTAATAATTTTTATAAAATGATTTTTTAAAAAGAATCTTCTTTCATTGTTAGGGGTGTTCATAAGTGGACAACTTTACCCAAAATTGTGTATTGCTTATAATTTGTCTACAGCTCTTCAGTTTTTCACATTTTCCTTAGGTTCTTGTTAATATCATTTTCTTTTAGATCAGACGGTTAAGTTGGTTTTCCACTTTTTGCCCTTTTATGTGTATTTCTTTTTCAACTGGAAACATAAACGTGGAAAAGGGCTTTTTGCGGGGATATTTATACACCGCTATCCACTTTTTACCCTCTGTGTAACGGTTTCACACCTGTGTAATTTATGTCCATGTAAGTTATCCCGATGCTTACCCATCCTTTTCCACAAGGTTTACCACAACTTTGTGGATTAGTAAACTTTTTCCCCCAACCTCTCTTTTTTGGCTTTTGCTTTTTGCAAACCTTTTGCCTGCTGCTCTAGATTTCGCTTTCTATTTGTCACTCATCAAGACATCATTTACACATGCGCAATGAGTTTTGCTTTTACGCATTTAGCTCTTTTGAGATTGAATTCAATGTTTGTGTTTAGTGTAATGAATAATCGTCAGTTTCTCATTCACTTTAGTTTAAGAGAAATTCAGAAGCAAATTTTATCAGGAGATTCTTTGGCAGTAGGAGGGATCAAACGAAGTACGCCAAGCTTATTGATGGAGGTGTACTTTATAGCAGCATGAAGAAATCATTGGAATGCCGCTTTGCAACTTTCCTGCTAGAGCTACTATTCGCAATCTTCATTCTGAGTTTGACTCAAAGATTCAGATTTACCTTCTGGCCGACTTGAGGGCTGTTAGCTTTTGATTTACTTGTTAGGTTTTGTCAGGCATAAAAAAAGGAGAAGCAAAGCTTCTCCTTTCAATTCTTCTAAACGATACTAGAATTCAAGATTCAAATTTTCAACTTCCCAGTTTGCCCTTACTTCGATCATGTTCGGGTGCAGGATCACTGGCTCTGGCGGTCGCTTGAATTCCGGATCTGCCCGATCCCATTTGCCGTTCTTGTTTTCATCAACCAGTACTCTTAAATAATAATTACCAGGCGCAATATTTTTGAATCGGAAATTTTTGCCTGCGCTGCGTTCTTCTATTACTAAGTAGTCGCTGTTCAGCAGTTGTAAAGTATAAGCTTCAAAATCAGTTTTAATGCTGCCGCTTATACTTCCTGTGCCTCTGCCTTCTGCTACCGCCAACTGTAGTTGCGGGAAAGATAGCGGCTGACCTTGCAATGGCTGTATTGCTGTGCTGTCTAGTACCAGTAGAAGCTGCTTTATATTATTACTGATGCTTGGGAGATTGAAGCGCAGTTCTGTATTCGTTCTGTCCAGGCTAACCTGTTCCGGATATTGTATTTCTTGCACCACCACAGTGTCTGACATTAACCGGATTGGCGATTTTCCTACTATCCTTACAGGTGTCTGTAACTCTACCATAATTTCCTGGCCTACCCTGTAACTTCCTGCTTGGCCTTTGTTGATAACTTTTAATCCTGCGCCTTGTATACGTGTGGATGGTTTACCATCAAACGCTATTTCAAGCGTGTCAGTGGCTATATTGCCTGATGAATCTACTGCTGCTAGTATGGCTTTTCCACCACCGAATTGCTCTGTCTTAAATAGCTCAATTGCTTTCCCATCTGTAGTTATCTTGCTTATCAAGCTATCTTTACCCGCAACTGGTTTTATTGTATATTTCTCAATTCCTTCGTTGTAAGTTGCTACAAATCTATCGTTGTTTTTTGTGCGGCTCATCAGGATCGGCTTCTTTGTATCCAGCCGAACAGTCTGCAACGTTACACTATCTGTGGTAGGGGTGATGTTTATTGGATTTGCTAGATAAGCTATTCTTTCTTCTTCTGAGTCGTAGTAACTATTGTTATTCTTATCTACCAGCGCATACATCCGGTAGCTTCCTTCTTTCACGTTTTGCAAGCTGAAGTTCCCTTGTTCATCAGCAGCTGTCAGATAGTAAGGCCTGTTTTTCCGGACGCTCAATGTATCATCTGCTTGATATAATACCACCAATGCCTCTTTCTCTGGAGTCTGTTTCATCAGGTTTACTACCTGCCCACTTACTCGGCTTGAGTCTATGAATGAGCCAGTGCTGAAAGACAGTTTCACCCCTTGGGCCTTGTTCTTCTCAGTGATATCTGTAATTCCCTCCCTGAAGTTGAAGGTATATGTTGTGCTGTCCTGCAGCGGCTTTTCGAACTCCAGAGTCATCACGTTTCTATTCGAAATGACCTTGTAAGGGTTGTTGATATTTGGTGTGATGAGCAGTTCTTTATTAAGTGTATTCTGCTGAACCTCTTCATCAAACTCCAACGTGATAGTGCGGGTATCCACATTTAACTGCTGATCTTTTGGAGTACTGTTCAGCAGCTTTGGTGCCGTCTGATCCCTTGGTCCTCCTTCTGGCGGACTTTGTGAGGCGCAGGATGCCAGCGTTGTTAAAATACCTGCGTATAGGAGTGCTTTTAATAGCTTCATGTGTTTTATGGTCTTCAAATCAAAATAGGCAAACTCTCGCCTGCCTATTTCATTCTTCTTGCTTGTCTGGTGCTTTTATTTTCTTTTAGCTACAAAAATAAGGCTTGAGTAATCATTGCCATTTTTCTCTGCGTAGCTGTTGGAGCGATATCCATTCATTACGCTGCTGATCATTTTCGTTTTGCCTTGCTTATGCTTTTCACTTAACATACTTACATAATAGGCATCAAATTTCATCGGCAGCACCTCTTCCAGTACCATTTTATGCTTCTTCAGGAAGCGCTTCATAGTCGGTTGCGTGAAATGGTATAAGTGGCGTGGCACATCGTAAGCAGCCCAGTTTTCTTTGTATTCCTGCGCGTCATGAGAGTCAGCATTCGGAACTGCGATGACCATTGTTCCGTCATCCTGCAGGTGCTCCAGCAGCTGCTCTATTGTTTCGTTCAGCGCATGAATATGCTCCAGCACATGCCACAAAGTTATTACCTCGTATTTCTCACCCTCTATGTCTTCCAGGCTCTCAGCAATTATTTCGCCTGTTTCCTGTGTAGCTACAGTACGCGCTTTAGTGTTTGGCTCAACCCCCCTTATTTCCCAGTCATCTTTTTTACAAGCAGACAGAAAGGTGCCGGTGCCACATCCGTAATCAAGTATGCTTCCTTTTATTGGAGCATACTTGTTGATAAGCTCTACTTTTTGCTTGGTGGTAATTGATCTTACCACATGGTAGGCTCTGTTGATAATTCCGGATGTTGTATTTGAATGAGAAATGTAATCTTCTGATTCATAATACTGACCTATGCTGTTGACATCGGGCCTAGGGTTCGTAAATTTGAATGAACAGTTCTCACATTCCACAATCACGAAGCTCTCCTTCGATACAGCTTTGTCGTTTACTACTAAAAAGTTTTTGAAGGCTTCTTTGCCGCAGATCGGGCATTGTTCCAGTCTTTCGTAGCTCATTTATTTTCCTAGGTATACCATTAAAACCGATATGTCTGCCGGCGACACGCCACTTATTCTGGAGGCTTGGCCGATTGTTTCCGGCTCTACTTTTAGTAGCTTTTCCTTCGCCTCTTTAGATAACGCAGGTATGTCGCTGTAGTTTATTTTGCCTTTGATTGTATAGTTCTCCAGCTCACTCATTTTGGCGGCCATAGCATATTCTTTTTCAATATACGTTTCATACTTCACCTGTATGCCGGCTTGCTCTACGCTATCTTTTTTAAACTTGCTGAGGTATTCACCTATAGCCGGGACTGCCTTCGCTATATCCTCAATTTCTACGTTTGGTCTTTTTATAAGCTGCCCAGCTCGTTGTTTTTCTGCTATTGGCGCAGAGCAAAGTTCAACCAGCATATTGTTGATATCTCCAGGCTCTATTGGCTTATTATTTAAGTATGCGATGATTTCTGCTGTTTCAGCTATCTTCTTTTCCACAGCTTTCATACGGTTTTCATCAGCCAATCCTAGTTCATAACCGAGTTTTGTTAAGCGAATATCAGCATTGTCCTGGCGCAGCAGAATACGGTGCTCAGCACGAGATGTAAACATACGATATGGCTCATCTGTACCTTTGTTTACCAAATCGTCAATTAATACACCAATGTACGCTTCAGATCTTTTAAGTATAAACGGCTCTTTGCTGTTGATCTTATTGTGCGCGTTTATAGCCGCCATTAAACCTTGGCAGGCTGCTTCTTCATAACCAGTAGTGCCGTTTATTTGCCCAGCAAAGTATAGGTTCTCCACCAGTTTAGTTTCAAGAGTTAAGTTAAGCTGCGTTGGCGGGAAGAAGTCATACTCGATGGCATAACCTGGCCTAAACATCTTTGCATTTTCAAAACCTTCAATTTTGCGCAGCGCCTCAAACTGTACATGCTCTGGCAATGAACTCGAAAATCCATTCACGTATACTTCCACCGTGTTCCAACCTTCCGGTTCCACAAATATCTGGTGGCGGGTACGGTCAGCAAACCTGTTAATTTTGTCTTCTATACTTGGGCAATAACGTGGCCCTAATCCTTGAATGCGTCCCTGAAACATCGGAGACTTTTCGAATCCCGTTTTTAGAATCTCATGCACTTCAGGATTTGTGTAGGTGATATAGCAGCTGCGTTGTGTTGCTAAAGGTTCTGTATCGGTGTAAGAGAATTTACTTGGATTTTCATCTCCGAACTGCTCCTCCATTTTAGTATAGTCCAGGGAGCGGCCATCTACCCTTGGAGGTGTTCCGGTTTTCATGCGGCCTGCTTCAAAGCCCAATTCTATCAATTGTTCAGTTAGGCCTTTCGCTGATTTTTCGGCTGACCGGCCGCCACCCATTTGCTTCTCTCCTATGTGGATAATGCCATTCAAAAACGTGCCGTTCGTTAGTATAACTGACTTTCCACGTATAGTTATCCCCAGACTAGTTCTGATGCCGACGGCTTTTCCTGCCTCTACTTCTATACCTGTAACCATCTCCTGCCAGAAGTCAACATTGTCTGTTTGCTCCAATGTCAAGCGCCAAGCTTCGGCAAATCGCATACGGTCGCTTTGCGCTCTTGGGCTCCACATGGCTGGGCCTTTAGACTTGTTCAACATGCGGAACTGAATCATAGTCTGGTCAGTAATTATACCGCTCATTCCACCTAAGGCATCGACCTCACGAACAATCTGGCCTTTTGCCACGCCACCCATAGCCGGGTTGCAAGACATTTGTGCAATGGTGTTCATGTTCATGGTTGCCAGTAGCACCTTTGATCCCATCTTTGCTCCGGCAGCTGCGGCTTCACATCCTGCGTGTCCGGCTCCAACAACTATTATATCGTATTCTGGAAACATGTATTCTGATTTTAGAGATGTTTCACGTGAAACATCTGCAGAGGGCTGGTAATTCCGTTTTGAGATTAAAAATTTCTCAAAGATAGTGAAGAATCTTCTTCTTTACGCATAAGTGTCTCTTCCTCTACAGACTTATCTTTAAAGCCAAGCAAGTGCAGCACTCCATGTATGACTACACGATGTAGTTCATCCTCAAAAGTAGTACCGTGGTCTTGCGCATTATCTCGCACTCGGTCTACGCTTATAAAAATATCACCTTCAACGATGCCCTCTTCGTCGGCATTATTGAAGGTGATGATGTCTGTGAGTGTGTCGTGATCGAGATACTCAACATTAATCTGATGAAGGTAATTGTCGGAGCAGAAGATGTAGGTGAGACTTCCTAATTCTTGATCGTGGTGCTCAATAACATTGGCAATCCACTCCGACACTTGCTCTGGGTTGTTTAGCTCGAAATCTATGTCTTCGCTAAAGAACTCAATTGGTTGATCCATTCTGAGGTATAGGGATATTAAATATTAACTGTACTTTTTTTCCTTCGTCTAAAAAATTCACCTCGTCGCAAAGGTTCCGCATTAAGAAAATGCCTCTGCCACCTGGGTTCTCCAGGTTTTCAGGTGCGGTTGGGTCTGGTAAATTTCCGTAATCAAAACCTGGGCCTTCATCGGCCACTTCGAAAAGTAATTTGTTGTCCTCTACCTGCAACGTCAAGAAAACATTTTTGTCTTTATCAAACTTGTTGCCGTGGCGTATGGCATTGTTTACAGATTCCGTTACGGCTACCATGATGTTGCCATAAATGTCATCTTCAAACTCAAACTCATCTTTAGAGTTGTCGATAAAGCTTTCTATTACTCTGATGTTTTCGATTAGGGAAGGAATCTGAATTTTAACCTGATTCATATTAATCGTTAAGTATAAAAATGGGTGCTTGTTATTTGCTTATGTTCTGGAAGTACTCGTTTACCTTCTGCTTATAGTACGGAGACAAAGCGGGTGGTATAGTCTTGAGTAGCTCCGTTTGTTTTTCTTTTGCTTTTAAATATTTCTCGAATGAGGGAGGAATATTCCGCGCTACTTCCTGAGCTGTCTTTGCTTCACGTTTGTTGTCTAACTCACGCTCTTTGGCAGATTTCTCTGCCTCAAGCAAACGCGTAAGGATTTCGCGCTGCCGCTGTATGGTCTGCTCGGTCAAACGTTTATTAACGAGATCAGTTTCGCTTTGTTCCATCATCTTGCTAATATTTCCCAGATCGCCATTTAGTCCTTTTTTGCTAGGATTTGCACCCTGTTTCTCAAGTTCTTTGATCGCGTTCCGGAGAGCCTCCTGCTCCGCAGCCAATTTAGCTAATTCTTCAGAAAGTGCCTTACCCGATTTGCCACCTTTTTTAAGATCTTCGATTTTTTTGTTCAATTGCTGCTGCAATTCTCCCATATTACCGGGCATTGGCTTGTTACCCTTCTGTTTTCCGGCCATACTGCCTTGCATTTGCTGCATGGCCTGCTGCATTTGCTTCAGCGCATCATTCAGCATCAAGGCTAGATTGTTCATGCTGGTCATAGCGAGTTGCTGCTGGCCAGTTGCTTTGCCCAAATTACGGTCGCGGAGCTGCTGCATGCTGTTATCCATACTTTGGTTCATGGCGGCAACCTCACGCGTAACAAAAGACTCAAGCTGAAAAACCTTTTTGGCCAAAGCGAAAAGGCTGTCTTCTATAACCTGAGCATTGTCGCGCAGGTTCAGCTGCTGCTGCGATAGTTCAATAAAACGCGGGTCGCTTTGATTGACGCTGCGGAACTGCTTCATCAGTCCCTCCTGGTCGAAAGAAAGCGTGAGAAGGTTTTCGAGGATGTCGCGCAGGTTGTCCAGGTTTTGCTGCATGCCGGCCATACTCATGCTGCTTTTCATCTCCTCCATCTGCTGTGCCATCTTCTTCATTTGCTCCCCTGCTTTCTGCTGCGATTCGCTGGCCTTTTTGTTTTGGTTTTTCTGGAGCTGCTCCTGGCTCTGCTCCATCTGCTGCTCTATGTTTTGCTGCTCCTGCTGCTGTTGCTCCTCATTAAGCTGGTTTGGGTTGTTTAGATTTTTATTCAGCTCCTTCAGCTCTTCCATCTGCTCCTTTACATCCTCAAACTCCTCCTGCAACTCTTTTTGCTGCTCCTGCAGTTGCTGGTTGTCCTGTTGCTTTTGTTCGGTTTTCTGGGCAAGCTGCTGCTCCTTCTCTCCCATCTCCTCCAGCTTGTTGGCAATGTTGTCGAGTTTCTGCTCAAACTGCAGTTGCTTAAACAGCTCCAGCGCCCGTTCCAGCTCGCGCTCCAGGTTCTTCTCGCGGTTATCGAGTTTGCTCAGGAGCTGCTGCAGTTCCTGGTCGTTAGGCTGCTGCTGTTGCAATAGCTTCTCCAGCTCCTCATAAAGCTTCTTTGTTGCAGGGTCAAGCAAATCGTTCATGAGCTTTTGCAGCTCCTGCGCCTTCTCGGCAAGCTGCTCGCTCGGCTCCTGGAGCATGTTCTGCTTCTTGTTGAGTTCTTCGAAAAGCTCTTTCATTGAATTGATGTCCTGCTCCAGTTGCTTTTTCTTTGCCGCCAAATCTTCAAGCTGCTTTTTATCCTGCCAGTTCAGGTCGCGCTTAGTCTTCATCTTTTCTTCAGATTTAGATAGCTCCCGCTCCAACTGGTTTGCCCGCTCTAAGGTTTTGCTCATCTGGCTGGCCACAGATTGCGAGTTACTATCGAGTTCTTTCTGCAGTTCGCGTTTATCTGGCAGTTTCAGTTCAAAATTGCGGGTGCGGGCGCTTTTAGGCCCATGTATGCCATCGTTATCCCAAACCTGCACAAAGTACTCCAGCTTATCGCCTGGCTGCAGGTTTAAAGCAGCAGTGTTCCATTGGTAGAAGTATGTTTGGCTGAGCTGCTGCTTGTTTAATGGCAAAGCCTGGCTTTTATACTTTGCCTGCGGGCTATTGCTGCTGCTGATACGGTAAATCAGAGCCAGTCGCGTCAGTCCATAATCATCAGACACATCGCCGCCAAGCACCAGGTAAGAATACAGCGCTGTATCCTGGTATTGCTCCAAACTAATCTGCGGGTTACGGTCAGGGATGGTGGTGATTTGGTAATTGATCTGCTCTTTGTTTATACTATGCTCGTTGCGCAGATTTATACTATAGTTCTGGCTCTGGTTAAAATCTTTGCTGGCGGCAAAGGTGCTACCGTTTTTGTTGGCGCTGATGCTTTCAGCAGGTTCTTCAAAAATTAGGTTTATACTGTCAGTTTCAGATGTAGAGAAGTTCCAGGTGATGGTGCTGCCCTCAGGAACGGTTGCGTTGCCGGTATTCTGTATCTCCTCAGGCTTGCGGTTAAGGTAAGCGGGGTACTGCACCAGCATCCGGAAGTCCTTCAGGTTAGGCCGTGAGAGTAAGTCTAATGTATAGTTGTCGGAGAAAAAACCGGAGCCTTCTAGCTGAAAATTCACGGGCCGCTGTAGCTGCTTGAAAGTATAAGTATAGCTGCCGTCAGCGTTTTGGCTTAGCTTTTGGCGGCGGCTGTTATAGTTAATGTATACTTCGCTAGGAACTGTTTTGCCTTCTATACCTACATTTAGTTGGAAATCCTCTCCACGGTATGTCTGCAGCCCCTGGTGCTGGACTACAAAAGAGAAAGGCGCCTGCGGAGTATAGTGTGTTTTATAATTGATGATCCGCTCGGTGCCTTGAACCAGAATGGCGGGGTAAACCAGCATAATAAGCAGTACAACTAATACTGGCAGGGCAATATACTTGAGCAGCGGCTTGTTTTCGCGGTAAGAGACAGCCTCCTTAAACTTAAAGGAAAGAAGCTGCTGGCTGCGCTGCGCTATACTTGCTCTAATTAAATCGTTTGTCCGGTCCTGCTGCTGCAGCTGAATGGCGTTGAGCAGCTTGTCACGAATTTCGGGGAAATAAGCTCCTACCTGCTGTGCCGCCTGTTCATCAGAAAGAACGCGCCGCAGCCGCACAAGCGCAGATGCAGGCAATACAATCCATCGGACAAAAACATACAGCACAACTGCCACAAAGGAGAACAGCAGGAAAGCTCGTACATACTCCGGGAAATAGAACATGTACTCCAGCAGGCTATATACTATAAAAACAGAAAGCAGGAGCCCAGCCGCAAAAATCCCGCCCCGCAATAGCATGTTAAGGTAGAATTTGTGTTTGAACTCCTGCAATTGATGCAGCAACTGATCGAGTGCATCGGTATTTTTCATGTCTTGCTGTTACAAAGTTAAGGCATGCCGGCTATAGTTGTAAGTTAACTAAATCAATCTAACGTTCTATACTTCAGGGTATAAATGTTTAAAGTATAACAGCGCGAAAGCGTGTTTTAGTATGCATTTCCTACTCTAGCTCCAGCATGACCGGGCAATGGTCAGAGTGCTTGGCCTCAGTAAGTATAGCAGAGCGCTTCAGACGGTCGCGTAAATTTTCGGTTGCCATGTTATAATCAATACGCCAGCCCAGATTTTTGTTGCGTGCGCCGGCACGATAACTCCACCAAGTATAGTTGTGAGGCTCTTGGTTGAAGTGGCGGAACGTATCAATAAAGCCGCTCTCCACTAAATTGCTCATCCATTCCCGCTCCTCCGGCAAAAAACCAGAGCTTTTAGCGTTAGACTTTGGGTTGTGGATATCAATTGGCTTGTGGCAAATATTATAATCGCCACTTACCACTAGCCCCGGCAACGTTTGCCTTAGATCGCCCACATAACCGTAGAAATCATCCATCCACTGAAACTTAAACTTCTGACGCTCCTCCCCGCTTGAGCCTGATGGCATGTAAACACTCATTACCGATACATCGCCGTAATCAGCTCGCAACACGCGCCCTTCAGCATCATAGCAATCTATGCCGCAGCCTACTTCTACATACTTTGGCTTGTCTTTAGAAAGTATGGCCACGCCGCTGTAGCCTTTTTTAATAGCCGGGTGCAGGTACACGTGGTACCCCATATCCTCAAACAAAGCTTTATCAAATTTAGATTCGTCAGCTTTAATTTCCTGTAGGCAAAGTACGTCCGGGTTAGCAGCTTGCAGCCAATCGCCGAAGCCCTTGGTAAGTGCGGCACGAATGCCGTTAACGTTGTAGGTAATAATTTTCATGGGTGAATATGGTAGCGTATCACGTACTCCGCATCATGTAGCACGTATCAAGCATCACGAGCTTCGGTTATACTACATGAAAAATAAGACTCTGAAATTTATACTTCTCTCATCTCTCTTACTTCTTACAAAAGACTCGGGTAAATGACAAAAGTTGTGCTACGTGGTACGAAGTACGTGCTATGCGCTAAGGTTTACGGATATCATCGGCGCGATTGAAATATTCAATCACATGCCATTTAAGCATTTTCTCCTGCTCTTTAAGGTTTGCAAAAGGTATGGCCTTTACTGCCTTAAAATGCGGCCAGCCTTCCTCGTCGCGGCCAGCAAACTCATAGTAGCCCGATTCGGCAAAGACACGGCAAGTAGCGATGTGCATCAGGTCCTGTTTCTCTTCCTTGGTAAACTCCCGAATGCCCATTCCCAGTTCCTGAATGCCTATCAGAAACAGAATAGCGTTCATGTCCGGCTTTTTACCGAAACGCTTCATCAGGTCGGCCCGCAGTTGCGTCCAGTTGTGCTCTAGGTTTTCGGAATCGTACATAGTTTGGTTGTTAGTTGCTGATTGCTAATTACTTCTCTTACAAACAATGTATAATCAACAATCAGCAATTATTTACTCGGCAGAACCGCGCTCCTTCAGTTCCTCCCAATACTCCACAGCTCGGCGGAAGTGCGGGATAACGATAGAGCCGCCCACTAAATTAGCGATAGAGGATACCTCCATAAACTGCTCATCGGTAACGCCTTCTTCGTAGCACTTGCCCACGTGGTATTTAATGCAATCATCGCAACGCAGCACCATAGAGGCCACTAACCCCAGCATTTCCTTGGTTTTTACATCCAGGGCACCATCCATATAAGTATTGGTGTCGAGGTTAAAGAAACGCTTGATCACTTTGTTGTCGTATGACATGATGCGCTCATTCATGCGCGTGCGGTAGTCATTGAATTCTTCTACTAAGCTCATTGTTAAGTGTTCTTAATTAAGGATGACTTTTCATTTAGTCTAAGTATAAAGTTACTGCAAAATCATCAGAATACCTTAAAACCATACTTGCCTGTAAATGTTCGACGACCTGCTGAGCCTGCTGTTTCCGGAAAGCTGTTATGCCTGCAACGGCGCCTTGGCGCGTGGCGAGCAGTATATCTGCACCGGCTGCAGCATAAAACTACCCTACACCGATTTTCATATACATGGGGCAACAGAGTTAAACCCGCTGCAACGCAGGTTTTGGGGTAAAGTGCCGGTGCGCTTCGCTTTTTCCTATTTATACTTTATGCCAAAGGGACGGGTGCAGCGGCTGTTGCACCGGCTAAAGTATAAAGGGGCGCAGGAACTGGGCGAGCATCTGGGGCACCGCTACGGCTCTCTCCTCTCCGACCATCAGTATAGCCAACAGTTTAATTTGATAGTGCCTGTGCCGCTGCACAAGTATAAATTGCGCCGTAGAGGCTATAACCAAGCCGAGTGCTTTGCCAAAGGATTGGCTGAAAGTATGAGCCTGCCTTACCACGGCAAAGCGCTGCTGCGCACCACTGACACCAGTACCCAAACCAGCAAAAGCCGTCTCGACCGCTGGCAAAACGTAGAGGAGGTGTTTCAGGTGGCTAAGCCGGAGCAGGTGCAGAAAAAACATATCCTGCTGGTAGACGATGTGCTGACAACAGGAGCCACTTTAGAAGCCTGCGCTCGCGCCTTATTAGCGGCTGGCGCCGCAGAGGTAAGTATAGCCACCATTGCGGCCGCATAAAGTGCGGCAATTGCAGCGGATGGCAAATGGGATTTTACCATCTGCTGATTTTTTTCGTAGTCAGATTAACTGAAGTTTTTGCCAATGTTGCAGCAAACTAAAAGAAAAGATGATTGACTATGATGATGAACAAAGACGCTACAGATAAACAAGGGCCGGATATTGTATTAATTGGCGCAGGCATCATGAGTGCCACCCTGGGTATGATGCTGAAAGAACTGCAGCCCGACCTGAAAATTGAAGTATTAGAGCGGCTGGATGTGGCAGCTGCCGAAAGCTCCGATGCCTGGAACAACGCAGGAACAGGCCATTCGGCTTTCTGTGAACTTAATTACACGCCTGAAAAACCTGACGGCTCCATCGATATTTCTAAAGCAATCAAAATTGCGGAGTCGTTTGAGGTTTCGAAGCAATTCTGGGCTTATCTTATTAAAAATAATATCATTGAGCTGCCAACCTCTTTTATCAAAAATTTACCGCACATCAGCTTTGTATGGGGCAATGATAATGTGAACTTCCTGCGCAAGCGCTATGAAGCTATGGTGAAGTGCCATCTGTTTGATGATATGGTATATTCTGAAAACCATGACGAGCTGCAGGATTGGATACCGCTTGTGATGAAAGGGAGAGACAGCAAGGAGCCTGTAGCCGCCACCCGAATGGATTTAGGCACGGATGTTAACTTTGGAGCCCTTACACAAAGCATGTTTAGCCACCTACAAGAAGAGAGCGGTGTGAAAATGCACTTTGGCCACGAAGTGCGTAAGCTGCGGCAGATGGAGAACGGGCGCTGGAGAATTAAAGTGAAGGATTTACAGACCGGAGACAAACGTGATATCTATGCCCGCTATGTATTTATAGGTGCCGGCGGAGGCGCCCTGCCGCTGTTGGAGAAATCGGATATACCGGAAGGGAAAGGCTACGGTGGCTTCCCAGTAAGCGGCCAATGGTTGAGGTGTGTAAACCGCGAAGTTATAGAGCAGCACGAGGCAAAAGTATACGGTAAAGCTGCAGTGGGCTCTCCGCCTATGTCTGTGCCGCACCTCGATACCCGTTACATCAATGGCAAGCGCGAACTCCTGTTTGGGCCCTACGCAGGCTTCTCCACAAAATTCCTGAAGAAAGGCTCTTTCATGGATTTGCCGAAGTCTATAAAACCCACTAACCTGCGCCCGATGCTATCGGCAGGTATGAAAAACATGGCGCTCACCAAATACCTGATCGATCAGGTGCGGCAATCTCCTTTGGAGCGGGTAGAAGCGCTGAAAGATTATTTTCCGGATGCTAAGCCGGAAGATTGGAAATTGGAGGTGGCAGGCCAGCGGGTGCAGATCATTAAAAACGATCCGGATAAAGGTGGTGTGCTGGAGTTTGGAACAGAAGTAGTGAGCGGGGCAAACTGTACCTTGGCGGCGCTTCTTGGTGCATCGCCAGGTGCTTCTACGGCTGTATCTATTATGCTGGGGCTGCTGGAGCGCTGCTTTATGCATCGCATCAACACAGAGGAGTGGCAGGAAAAGCTTAAAGAGATGATCCCGTCTTACGGTCAATCCCTTGCCGACGACCCTGCCCTGCTTGACCGTGTAAGAAGCTATACCAGTGAAGTGCTGGGGTTAGTACCCGCAGTGGAGAAAAAATAGCAGCTATAGTATAAAGTATAAGTTAAAATGTCGGCAGGAAATTCTATTTGAGATTTCCTGCCGACATTTTAACTTATTACTAAGTATAAATCAACTGCTTGTCTGCTCCCGGTGCACGTCAGATAAAGCAGGCTCTGCGTACTCTATCTCCTCCTCTGCCTCCAGGTCATCAAGCAGCTCTTTAACCACAGCATAATTTATAGTGAGAGGCACTTCCAGTACAAAAAAATCCTCGTTTACCTCTTCTGATATACAACCCAGTTCAGCAAACTTTTTACGTATCGTGAGCAGTGGCGTCTCCTCATTTTGGCGTATAACCTGAATGGTAGAATTGCCGGATGGCGTTACTGTCTCCTGGTAAACCAGGCCCTCCTCCATCGCATTATAGGTGGCGCGCACTATATCATCCGTAGCGATAAGCGGCACAAATGAAGGGATGCTATCGATTTTGTAGAGGTCCTGTTCTTCTTCTATTTTCTTTGCCCACAGTGTCTCTACCATTTCCTGCTCAAAAACATCACTGTAAAAGCGGAAAATGATCTTATAGGTTTGGTTATTCTTGCTCATTATAAAGTATAAAAATAAAAAGCCCGAAGCGTGAGCCCGGGCTTTTTAGTATGTAAGTATTAATTAGTCTTACTTGTTAGAGCCAGCATTAATCATGGCGCAACGGAAACCGATAGTGGCTGTTGAAGAATCCTGAGCCATAAAGCGGCGAGTACCCGGAGACAGCCAGTAAGCTACGTCTTTCCAAGAGCCTCCTTTGTAAACACGAACCTCGTCGCTTACAAGAGAGTGGTAACCTTCGCTAGAGTCATAGTTGGTAGACTCATCCAGGAAACCGTCGCGACGGAAAGGGTTCAGGTCTTCCACATCCTGGAAAGAAAGTGGACGGTACACATCCTGCACCCACTCGTTTACGTTGCCAGCCATGTTGTAAAGGCCGAAATCGTTTGGCGGATATGCATAGATGTAGTCAGTGATCATGGCGCCATCATTTAGTGAGCCAGCAATACCAGCATAGTCACCGCGGCCACGCTTGAAGTTGGCCATAAACTTGCCCATCTCTTTGCCATACGGGTTACGCACCTGGTGGCCGTCCCATGGATACAAGCGGCGGTTGTTCTGGTTTTCGTCTTCAGTGTACTGCGTGCCGATCATAGCTTGTGCAGCGTATTCCCACTCTGCCTCTGTTGGGAGACGGTAGTTTGGCAATACATAGCCAGATTCAATAGACGGTCTCTCCCCTTCTACAGCCTCCTCGTTACCACCACGGCCAAACAAGCCTCTTCTGCCGCCGCCGCCACTGGCCTGCTGGGCAAGAATGTTGTTAACTTTATTTGTGCGCCATACGCAGAAGTCGTTAGCCTGTAACCAGCTTACACCCACAACCGGGAAGAAGCGGAAACCTGGGTAACGCAGATAATAAGTTACGTATGGGTCGTTGAAGGAAAGCTGCTGAGACCAAACAGTTGTGTCTGGAAGAGCTGCTTGGTATACCTCCGGCAAAGAATCGCGTTTCAGGTCGTGCAGGTACTCTAACCAGTGAATATTAG
Organism: uncultured Pontibacter sp.; assembly: GCF_947495565.1. Lineage (GTDB taxonomy): Bacteria > Bacteroidota > Bacteroidia > Cytophagales > Hymenobacteraceae > Pontibacter. The sequence continues at coordinate 62,927 of NZ_CANLZM010000007.1, read as the reverse complement.
CTACCTCCGTTTCGTCCATATAAAAAGAGGCTACTGTTACTGTGCGCTCCACGTTGTCACGCGTCATAGCGATATCCTCTTCCATAGAGCCAAGTACGGTACGGCCGCCTTCAATAAAGATAAGGCCGGGCCCCTGTGGGAACTCCGCATAATCGGCCACATCAAAAGCATCTTCTTCTTCGCCATACTCGGCGCCCGTAGCAGAGCTGTAACCGCCTGGGTTTGTGCTGGTTGGCTGGCCGCCCTTACCACAGGCAGTAAGCAACATGCCTCCCACAACCGCAGCCGATAAATACTTGATTAACTTCATAAAATAGTACCTAATTAAGAAAAGGTTCTTGTAACGTAGATTAATGTGCAATTATAAATAATATTAGAATGCCGGACAAACAATGCTTCTGTTAATTTTATTCTTTAAGCGGCTCCTAAACAAATTGTTAATATCAGCACGTTCAAAAACAAGCGAAACTTCGTTTGTGCCACCTACTTCCCTGCTCAGCCCAGCTAGGCCAACATCGTGGCTAAAACCGACTTTAATCAAACCTAACTCCAGCCCTGCTATAACTGACAAGGATTGGTCATGGTTAGTTCCACCGGTAACAGGTACTCCTTTATATATAAATCCTAACGTCAGGGGAGTATATTTAGTATATACACCTAAATCTAGTCTTTTAGAACTTTGCTGATGTATAAAAGTAACCGTAGGTGTAAAGCTTAGTTCAAATAGCTGCCCCTGCTCCTGGTAAGAGCGCGCGTAAAATTTATAGCCTGCTATAGCTGTAAACCGAAGCGGGAGTTCTGTTTCCTGGCCCAGCTCATAAGTGGGTTGGTTAAGATGTGCCGCTGTAAGCCCAACCCAAGCCTGATCAGAGTAGAGAAGGCCGCCAACAGTAAAGTCAATGTAAGTATTTGGGTCAAATTGGTTTACCTCTGCCGATCGTACTGCCACCATGCCGTTGTCGGAAAGCTGGTCACCAAAAACCAGGTTGTCGAAGTCCAGGCGCAGGGAAGCTATACTTGCCTGCAGGCCGGCAGACATGGCCCAATTGCTGCTGATGTTGGTATGGTAAGCGTACCCTATACTTCCTTGCCGTTTCTTCAGGCCGCCTACGCCGGCGCGGTCTTGCTGCAGCAGCAGGCTAATTGCACTTTTCGAATCAGGGAGGCGCAGGTCAGCGGCAAACGAGTTGGTAACGAAGGAGCCGTTAAGCGCGGGCCACTGCTTGCGGTGCGAAAGCCCTACGCTCCAGCTATAGTTGATGCCAGCAAAAGCGGGGTTCAGGTACAGGCGGTTTGCGTATTGCTGCGTGTGCTGCACATCCTGGGCCATGGCACTGCTTACCCAAAGTATGGATATGCACATCAGCAATGTTTTTTTTAACCCAGAACCCATACCTTGCAATTTAACTGTTACTGTTATTGTTAATTAGCTACAAATAGAACCGAAGTATAAAAACAGCACGGTTTTAGCTATAAATTCTATAGCTTAGCTATTACATCCGTAAAACACCAAAACTACTATAACTCATGAAAAAAGTAGCCATTGGCTTTTCTATCTTTCTGGCCCTGCTGCTTGTTGCAGCCGTTTTAGTGCCCGTTATCTTCAAGGATAAAATAAAACTGACGCTGGACCAGGAGATTGCCAAGAATATTAATGCACAGGTTCTATATGAAACAGATGACGTGAGCCTTTCGCTGTTGCGTGATTTCCCAAACCTGTCGCTTGGCGTGGAGAACCTTTCTGTTATAGGCAAAGACTCTTTCGCTACTGATACCCTGGCCCGTATTCCTTCCTTCCGGATGGGGCTTAACCTGTTCAGCGTTTTTGGTGATGAGCTGAAGGTAAACTCTATCACCCTGGATGAACCGGTTATACGCCTGCTGGTGCTCAAGAGCGGCAAAGCCAACTGGGACATCATGATAGAAGATACCGCAGCCACCACAGAAACCGATACCGTAGCCTCAGACTTCAATATGGCCATAAAAGGCTGGCAAGTTAACAACGGCACCATTTACTACGACGACCTGAGTATTCCGTTTGGCTTTGCGGCTTACAATATGCAGCACAGCGGCAGTGGCGATTTTGAGAAGGATGTATTTGACATGGAGTCGCAGACAACAGCTGAGCGCGTGGTGATGACCTATGATGGCGTGAACTACCTGGAAAATGCCCGCCTGAACGCCGACGTAACCATGGCAATGGACCTGAACCAGTCGCTTTATACTTTTAAGGATAACAACATCAGGGTAAATGAAATGCCGTTTAAGTTTGATGGTACTATCCTGATGCCAGCGGAAGCCATAGACTTCGACCTGACCTTCAACGCTACTGAAACTGATTTCCGGAATGTGCTGTCGGTGGTGCCGGGTATGTACTCTGAGCAGTTTGAGAACATCAAAACAGAAGGTAAGCTAAGCTTTGATGGCTACTTTAAAGGCCGCATGATAGACACACTGATGCCGGGTTATGGCGTGGATCTGAAAGTAATAGAAGGTATGTTTAAATACCCTGACCTGCCGGAAGCCGCCCGTAACATAAACGTTGATATGAGCGTGGCCAGCAAAGACGGAACGCCCCAGAACACTGACATTAACATCCGCCAGTTCCATATGGACTTAGGTAAAAACCCAATTGATGCCCGTGTGGTGATAAACGGCCTGGAGACGATGAAGGTGGACGGCAACGTAAAGGCCAACGTAGATCTGGCCGAACTTACTAAAGTATACCCTGTAGAAGGTATGACACTGCGCGGCTTACTGAAAGTAGATGCCGACGCAAAAGGCACCTACTCCGAAACAAGTATGCCGGTGATTGATGCCGACCTGAACCTGACCAACGGCTATATCAAATCTGCAGACTTTCCGGCGCCTATCCAGAACCTGAACATGGTGACGAATGTGCGCAACACCACCGGCAACACCGACGATACCCGTATCAACATAGAACGCTTTAACATGAGCCTAGATGGCGAACCACTGGAAGGCCAGATGCTGATTACAGGTATAGACAAGCCAGCGTTTGACGGCCGCATCAAAGGTATACTTGACTTGGCGAAGCTTACCAAGATCTTCCCGCAGGAAGGCATGACCGTATCCGGTCGTATTAATGCTGACGTGGCGGCTAAAGGTAAACTCAGTGATATTGAGGCTGAAAAGTATAATAACGTAACAGCTAACGGCACTATGGCTATCAGCAACCTTAGCTTTGTGAGCACTGATATGCCGCAGGGTATAAAAATCTCAAAAGCCAACGCCAACTTCAACAACGAGCGCGTTAACCTGCAGAACATGAGCGGGCAGTTAGGTAAAAGTGATTTTCAGGCAAGCGGAACAGTATCAAACTATATCGGCTATGCTTTGGCCGATAACCAGTCGCTGCGTGGCAATTTTAACCTAAGCTCTAATGTGTTTGATGTAAACGAGTGGATGGTAGACGAAGCCGGAGCCCCTACCGAAGAAACAGCAGAAGGTGTGGTGGAAGTGCCAGCTAATTTAGACCTGGCCCTGAATATAGATGCAAAGCAGGTGCTCTACTCTAACCTGAAGTTAAACAACGTAAGCGGCCAGGTGCAGGTGAAAGACCAGGTGGCTAGGCTGAATAAAGTTACTTTTAATACGTTGGGCGGTACTTTTGCAACCAGCGGTAGCTACAACACCCAAAACCTGCAGAAGCCCCTTTTCGACATGAAACTGGATATCCAGAACCTTGGTTTTAAAGAGGCTTTCAATGCTTTTAATACGGTGCAAACCTTTGCTCCTATCGCAAAGTTGCTGGAAGGAAAATTCTCTACCAACTTTGCCTTTGCCGGCGAGCTTGGTCAGGATATGATTCCGATTTTCCAGACGCTGGATGGCACAGGCGTAATCAACGTACTTCGTGCAGCAGTCCGTAACGTACCTATTGTGGAGAAAATCAGCAGCCTTACCCGCTTTGAGGAGCTACGTAGCTTTGTTATCGAAAACAAGAAAATTAATGCTCAAATTGTTGATGGTAAACTGGTGGTTCAGCCATTTGATTTAAAATTGGGCGATATCAATATGTCGGTAGGCGGCAGCACAGGAGCAGACGGCAATATCGATTACACAACCGCTCTTAATGTGCCGACCGGCAAAGTGGGGCAGCAACTTAGCTCTAGCTTGGCCGGCCTGCTGGGCAGTAACCAAAACCTGGTTAATACAGAGCGTGTTACCCTGAACCTGAACATAGGCGGCACTTATAATAACCCTCGTGTGGCCCTGGCTGGCGGCTCTGTAAAAGAGAAAGCAACCGATGTGGTAAAAAGCGTGGTGCAGGATAAGCTGGATAACGCCAAGCAGCAGGCAGAACAGCGTAAGCAGCAACTTCAGGACAGTGTAAATGCCGAACTTGCCCGCAAAAGACAGGAAGTAGAACGCAAGGCACAAGCTGAGTTAGAGAAAAAACGCCTCGAAGCAGAGCAGCAGATTAAGAAGCAGGCGACAGATAAAGTGGGCGGCTTTTTGAAGGGACTAACTAAACCGACTACACAGCCCGACACTACAAAAAAACAATAACAGCTTCAAAGTATAAATCTTTGCAACAGTAGAGATTTAGGATAAAACCAGCGGAGCAAGAGGTTTCTGCTGGTTTTATTTTTTTATAGCTGAATATAAGGTTGCAACTTTCATTCGTTATGGTGTGTGAAAGGAGCTTTTCTGAAAGCATAGTGTTCTATGCTAATGCAATTCTAATGATCAAAAAGAAATTATTTCTCCCTTTGCTGCTCAGCGGGCTTATTGGATTCAGCTCATGCGATAGCAACGACGATAACGGCACGGGCACTGCCCGTATGGAAGTACGTATGACCGACGCACCCGGCGATTATGAAGAGGTTAATATTGAGATTGAGTCGGTGCAGGTGCACAGAGAAGACAGTGATGCAGAAGAAGGCTGGGTTACGCTAGACGAGATTCATCCGGGGGTTTACAACCTGCTGGATTTTGCAAACGGCCGCGACACGCTTCTAGCTAGCGCAGAGTTACCTGTTGGCAGGATCTCTCAGATCAGGCTTATACTTGGGGATAATAACACCGTGAAATTGAAAAACGGTAGCGTTGTTAATTTGAAGACTCCAAGCGGCCAAACATCTGGCGTAAAACTACAGCTAAATGCTGACCTGCAGGATGACGTGACTTACATGGTGCTGCTTGACTTTGATGCCGCCAAATCAGTAGTAGCCAAAGGTAACGGGGGCTTCAACCTAAAACCTGTCATCCGTACAATTACCCAGGCCATTGCCGGCGGTATCAAAGGTTCGGTAACACCAGCTGAGTATAAGCCGGCCATTTATGTAATATCCGCAGCAAACGATACGATAGGCGGATACGCCAACGATAACGGCGATTTCTTGATTAAAGGCGTTCAGTCAGGTATTTACAGGGTAGAGTTTATTACGGAGTATGGTCAGCACAATGCCACCATCGAGAATGTAAGCATATCTCAGAACCAGATTAAGGATTTGGGCGTGGTAGAGCTGCCGCAGGAGTAAGCTTGATGCAAAAGATTTAATGGTAAAAGAAAAGGAGCTTCTCTATTCGGGAGGCTCCTTTTCTTTTATACTATCAACCACTTAAAAGAGTGGCAAGTTTATACTTTTCTCTAAAAATTCTTTGTCAAAGTTCTAGTACACCTGCCCCATCAGCTCGCGTACGTAAGTTACGTAGTCGGTATTAGGTGGTGTATGGCCATTTTTGCGTAGGTCGGTGGCAACCTGAGCGCGGTGATAGGTAGCGTGGTTAAACGCATGCGTCAGAATGTCTAATACACGGGTGCTATACTTGTGGCCCTGGCTGTTGGTATAGTCGATGAGGCGGTTGAATTCGGCTTCGTCGGCATTGTCTACCAACTCCTTTATCTTATAAGAAGCATAGTCGTGCAAATTTTTCAGCTCCTCCAGCGTGTGCTCCTGCCAAACTTTTACCGGGCTTTCGGTGCCGGTAATTCTGGCAACCCAGATAGCCTGTGCGTTTAGAGCGTGGCTCTGCAGGCGCAGTGAGTTAGCTGGCACTTCAGGCAGGCTGCTGAATACATCCAACATGGTTTTGTTGGCCCAAATGTTATATTCTGATAGGTTTTTCAGTACGTCGTTTCCGGTCATGGTAATTAACTTTCTCTTTTATCTTCCCAAACTATTGTTTCGTTTTGTCGCTGCTCCATAAAGTCGGTGCATCGGCCGTCTCCCTTCCCAGTTATGCCTCCGTCGGGCTCACACAGTAAGTTTCCGTCAGCGTCGAACAGCTGACTGGGCACATCGCAACAGCGGCCGGTGAGGTAGTATACTTCCTGCCCTAAGTAAGTATAACGGTAAATTTTAGCAGGTGGGTTGGCTGGTGCCTCTAGCTTTAGCTCCCCAATTAGTTTTGTGAGCCAGCTGGGGTTTTCATGCGTTGCCGTACCAGCTGAAGCGCCTCCCGGTTTACAGGAAGTAATGGCCATCGCGGCGGCAAAAGCTACAGCCCACAGGCTGCCTCTTAAAAATGTTCTGAGATGGTTTTTCCTCATCGGAGCGCAATTTATGGAATTTTACGGAAGCGGTGAATGTCGCGACATTGTTTTGTGCGGCAGATACTGTAGCAGGGTGTAGTAAACTTATGGTTAAAAGTCTAAAAGTATACTTCGGCAAACTCCAGAAAGTATGGCAGAAAAATAATAGTGCCTACTACAGCGGCTGTAACGGCTGCCATCAGTACAGCGCCAGCAGCCAGATCCTTGGCTTTGCCGGCTAAGGGGTTGTAGTGCGGCGACACCAGGTTTACCACTGTCTCTATAGCGGTGTTTATAATCTCTGCCGTTATAACAAACCCTATACTTGCCGCCAGTAAACACCACTCCGTTTTAGAAACGCCAAAGGTTGCCCCCAGCAGCAGCACTACTATTGCCGACAGTACGTGCAACCGCATGTGCGGCTCTGACCGGACGGCAGCATTTATCCCCCGGAAGGCAAACCGGAAGCTGTTGTAGCGTTTTTTAAAGTATGTGCGCAAGTATAAAACAGTTTATCAGCGAAGTATAAGAGCAGGAGTTTGTACGGATTATACTTATAATGTATGCAGCTGCCCTGTTTACGGCTGCTTCTCCGGCACAAAGTTAATGGAACTGGCATTAATGCAGTAGCGCACATTGGTTGGCGTTCGGGAGTCCTCGAAGAGGTGGCCGAGGTGCTGCTCGCACTGCAGGCAGAGCAGCTGAACCCGTTGCTGCCCATAGGTATCTAAAGAGCGATGCCGCACATGATCCGCCACCTGCGCCCAGAAACTCGGGAAGCCGGAGCCTACCTCAAACTTCTTGCTGGCTTCAAAAAGCAAATAACCGCAGGCAGAGCAAGTATAAACTCCCTCCTGCCCGCTTTCATTTACCTTGCCTCTGTGCTTAAACATGCTCCTGAAAAGCGGCTAAACCTTTTGTGCCTTATTTCTCCAGGTCATCCACTGCCACAAACTTCATCGACAACGAATTTACACAGTGGCGAATGTTTTTGGCCGTCAGGTACTCTCCCTCAAACACGTGGCCCAGGTGCGCGCCGCAGTTGGCGCAAACAATTTCTATACGGCGTCCGTCTGCGTCCGGCACGCGTTTTACCGCTCCGGTTATCTCGTCGTCAAAGCTTGGCCAGCCGCAGTGCGACTCAAATTTATATTCTGAGGTATAAAGCGGCGCGTTGCAGCGCTTGCAAAGGTACACGCCCTCTGCTTTGTTGTGCTCATACTCTCCTGTGCCCGGGTACTCAGTGCCCTTGTGCTCGATAATGCGCTCTTCTTCCGGGGTAAGCTTGTTGTACTCAGAGGGGGCTTTCGCTATTTTCATAGGTTTATACTTTGTGTTGATGCTTTTATACGTGTGGTTTTAGGAACAGCGAAAGCGCAGGTAAAGTTTTAGGAAATCTATGGTTGGGTTAGCTGCTTGCTCTGCCGGGGTGGTAGTTTATTGAGAAGTAGAGTAGCAAGAAATACAAAGTTGCGAGATGTTTAGATTTGTGGGGTGAATGAATCTATGAATTTTCTGCTGAATTTCTACAGGAATTTATATATTAGATAAATGATTTATTCTATCCTACTTCTATGAAAACACCTTCCGTACAATTAAGAACTATTTATACTTTTTTTCTAGCATCTGCAGCTTTTGTGCTCACTTCCTATAAAACGCTTGCGCAAGAGTATCCAGCGGGCAATTGGGCCGGAGAGTTAAACTTTGGAGGAGCTACATCGCACATAAGTATCTTCAGTTTCAGTACAGACGGATCTAAGGGTAAAGTGCTTGTATCAATGCCTTCTTCGGGGATGCATGATTTGCAGGCGGGGCGAGTAGAAATGGAGGGAGATAGCCTATGGGTGAGTTTCCGGGATCACATGATGAGCTATACGTATGCTGGTCTATATCGCAAACGTGATGAGGAGATTACGGGTACATTGGCTGTGGCGGCGGCAGGTATAAAAGTACCTCTGGTACTTAAGCCTGAAAGTATAAACAATATTCGCCCGAACCGGCCACAAACACCACAGGCTCCTTTTCCCTATACTGTTTTGCCTACAGCGTTCTCGGGAGGAGATGAGAGCATAACTATTAGCGGCACCATTACTGCTCCCAAAGGTAAGAAGGAGGTTCCCGGGGTAGTGCTGATCTCCGGCTCCGGCCCGCATAACCGAGATGGGGAACAGTTCTTCCATAAAACGTTTCTGGTGCTAGCCGATGAGCTTACAAAGCGAGGCTTTGCCGTGCTCCGCTACGATGAACGTGGGGTTGGAGAATCGTCAGGTAAGTACACCGGTAACTTTACCGAAGACTTTGCACGGGATGCCGACGCCGCAGTTAAAGCTTTGAGGGCTGATAAAAGGATAAAAGTAAAAGATGTCTATGTCATCGGGCACAGCGAAGGAACATTGATGGCACAGATAGTGGCGGCGCAGGATTCATCGGTAGCAGGTGTTGTACTTTTGGCTGCAGCCGGACTACCAGGCCCAGAGTTTAACAAAGCTCAGGATCTCGCGCTGCTAAAGGCCAGAGGGAAGTCAGAAGAGAGTCAGGAGACACAGATCATGTTCAAGACTTATGATATTGTAGCGGCCTCGGCAGACAGTATCACAGCAGTAGCAAACCTGCATACATGGTTTAATGAAGCTGAAGTAGATCCGCAGTACAGAGCGATGTTCATTGCACCCGTCATGAATCCCTGGCGTTTCCACTCGCTGCACTTCGACCCCACGCCCTATCAGCATAAAATTAAAGCCCCTGTGCTGGCTATCACAGGAGAGAATGACTTGCAAACTCCCGCAAAACCAAACTTTGCAGCCTTAAAAGCAGGATTACTTGCAGGTGGCAATAATAACTTTACAGGAGTAATACTTCCAGAGCTTAATCATTTTATGCAAAATTCAATTACCGGCGCTTATGATGAACCTTATACTTTAGAAGAAACATTTTCGACGGAGACATTGAAAACTATTGGTGATTGGCTTGAGAAACAAAGTATGGACCGTGCAGACGCAAAGGCTAGCAAAGCGTCAAAAACGAAATAAAACCAAAAAAGCAGCCCCTTACGGAGCTGCTTTTCCTTTATCTGTTAAAGTATAAAACTTACTTCTTCAGGCTGCCGATCATATCCTCTGGGCGTACCCACTCGTCGTACTGCTCGTTGGTGAGCAGGCCAAGCTCAATAGCTGCCTGGCGAAGGGTGGTTCCTTCTTTATGCGCCTTTTTCGCGATTTTAGCTGCGTTGTCGTAGCCAATGTGCGGGTTCAGGGCCGTTACCAGCATCAGTGAGTTCTCCAGGTTTTCTTTGATGCGGGCCGTGTTTGGCTCAATACCTACAGCGCAGTGCTTGTCAAAAGAATCACAGGCGTCGCCGATTAGCTGGGCGCTCATCAGCAGGTTGTAAATCATTACCGGCTTAAACACATTCAGCTCAAAATGGCCGTTCATGCCCCCTACCGAGATAGCTACGTCGTTGCCGATTACCTGCGCACAAACCATTGTCATCGCCTCAGCCTGCGTTGGGTTTACTTTACCCGGCATGATAGAAGAGCCCGGCTCATTTTCAGGGATCAGGATTTCCGCAATACCAGAGCGAGGGCCGGAAGCCAGCAAACGAATATCGTTGGCAATCTTCATCAGGCTTACTGCCAGCTGCTTCAGGGCGCCTGAGGTTTCTACCATGGCATCGTGTGCGGCAAGCGCCTCAAATTTATTAGGGGCCGTGCGGAACTCATGTCCAGCGTACTGAGAGATTTTATCAGCCACAAGCTCTGCGTAACCTTCCGGTGTGTTCAGGCCTGTACCTACTGCAGAACCTCCCAGTGCTAAATCTTTCAGGTGGTCCAGCGTATTGTTCAGCGCCTTCATGCCGTACTCCAGCTGCTTCACGTAGCCAGAAAGCTCCTGGCCAAGCGTCAGCGGTGTAGCGTCCATCAGGTGCGTGCGGCCGATCTTCACCACATCCATAAACTCCTCTGATTTCGCCTTCAGCGTGTCGTGCAGTTTCTTCACCATTGGCAGCGTGTGCTCCACCACTTTCTTGTAAGCGGCAATGTGCATGGCTGTCGGGAAGGTATCGTTAGATGACTGCGACTTGTTTACGTCGTCGTTCGGGTGGATCTGCTTTTTCTCGTCAGATAACTGGCCGCCTAATAGCACGTGCGCACGGTTGGCAACCACTTCGTTCACGTTCATGTTAGACTGCGTACCTGAGCCGGTCTGCCATACTACCAGCGGAAACTCGTCGTTCAGTTTGCCTTCCAAAATCTCATCGCATACTTTAGAGATGATATCAGCTTTATCCTGTGCCAAAACACCCAGCTGCGCGTTAGCCTGCGCGGCAGATTTCTTAAGTATAGCAAAAGCTTCGATTACCTCCTGCGGCATGCGCTGGCCACCGATAGTAAAGTTTTCTCTTGAACGCTGTGTCTGCGCGCCCCAGTATTTGTCTGCAGGCACCTCAATTGGGCCCATCGTGTCTTTCTCTACGCGAACTTGCATATGGTTTATACTTAGGTTTAACGGTTCAGTTTGTCTGCAGCAAAACTACAAAAAAAATATACTTACGTACAGCGTTATACTTGAGGTTTAGCTTAAAGTATAGCAGCCATTACCTGAGTACCCGGTGCCCCGACTTCTCCGACAGCAACGCGATCATCTCCAGTTGCACCGGCTTCAGGTAAGTGGTGTTCAGGTTGGTTTGGTCTTTAAAGGAAATCAGGTACTCGCCCTCCGCACCCAGGTAATGTATACTTTCTATTTCTTCCATGGTATAAGAGCGGTTCTCCAGCAGCAGGTTAGTTACCTCAATATTAGTTTCGCTAATATCAACGTGCCAGCGCATACTGTACCAGGCCACCACCCCCGACACCAGCAGCATCACCGCCAGCAGTAAGTTATAAATGCGGTTTGAGTTATGGCCTTCCAGGCGGGCCAAATAGGTTTTATACATTTCGTAATCGTGGCCCAGCAGCGCGCCTTGCGCAAGACGCAGCGGTAGAATGGCTAGTGTTAAGCCCAGCAGCAACCCCGGTGCAAAAAGCGCCCTAAAATTAGGCGTAAGCACGTGCAGGTGCTCTTTGGAGGCATGGATAATGCTTGATAGCATGGCCAGCACACCCGAGCAGAACACGGCCAGAACAGTGGCGAAAACAAAATAAGCTATCGTCAGCTTCAGGTCCTGTTTCTGCATGTATTTCACCTCTACGGCTGTCATGGCTTCCACGTGCGGGGACGGCGAAAGGCGGCGCAGTGCGTAACGAACAATCGGCAGCAGCACGGCTACAGCAAAAAAGGCAATCAGTAAGCTTTTAAGTATCTCCAGCATAGGGTAAGCAATTATGCCTCAAAGTTAATACGGTATCTCCAATTTCCGATAGATAAAACCTAGTAACCAGGCTGGCCCAACAAGCAGGTACGCCAGATCCTTCAGACGGAAAGGTTTTGCTCTCTACCTTATACCCGTAAAGCTGCCCGTCCTATACTTCTGCAAATATAGAATGGCATTTAGCAGAACGCAGATGTTATACATAAGCTTGTTTGTATGGTGCTGCTGTTGGATATCTCCGTAAGAATCAAGCCAATGCTGCATCGTTCTTATAAATTTTACTTTAGTTTAAGCTGAATATAACAATTGTAAAACCTGATATGTGTATTTTGTGTCAATAGTATAATGTTGGTTTTTAGGTATTTGGCATTACAAAGCAGCTTTTTATAAACCACCTTGTCTGTTTCACAGTTAACTATCGGTACAAAAGCGGCAAGTATAACTTTACTGCTAAATTTTGCCTTAATGAAGTTTTGCTTTTGAATAAAGTATAAATGCCTTTTACTGCGAGCTAATGAACTAATTGTGTTGGCAGATGGCTTTGTTTTATTTACATTTGAAGAAGGATATACTGTTTTGGTTAGGTTTTGCAGAGATCAACTCGCTAACCACCTGCCGGTACTAACTAACAACACATGAAACTTGCCAAGCTGGCTTCTTTTATAAGAGATTATTTTATCGCGATTTTCTCTTTCCTGCTTATTTTCTTGCTTACCCTCTTTATTTATTCTGAAACTAAAAAGAAAGCAGAGGAAAGGAGCGCCAAATTATTCTCTATGCGCACGCAGCAGGTTACAGAAGCGATAGACAAGCGCATGCGCGATTATATCCAGATTCTGGCCGGAGGCAAAGCCATGTTCATTGCCTCTGACACGGTAACTCGCCGCGACTGGAATAGCTACTATAAAACCCTGAAGCTGGAAGAGAGCTACCCTGGCCTTCAAGGCTTCGGCTACACACATGTGGTGCGGCCAAACCAGGTGAAGCAGCACGTGCAGCAGATCAGAAATGAGGGCTTTACAGACTACAGCATAACCCCGGCAGGCAAAAGGAGCATTTATACCGCAATTATTTACCTGGAGCCTTTTACTGGCCGCAATCTTCGCGCCTTCGGGTATGATATGTTCAGTGACTCGGTGCGGCAGTCGGCTATGCGCATTGCCCGCGATACCAGGCAGCCTACGCTGTCGGGTAAGCTGCGGCTTGTGCAGGAGACTGGTCAGGACGAACAGTCCGGCTTTCTGATATACTTGCCTATATATTATAACAACGCAGAGCCAGAGTCCATCAAGGAGCGGCAGCGGCTTATAAAAGGCTTTGTGTACAGCCCCTTCCGGGCCAAGGACCTTATGCGGGCCGTTCTCACAAAAGATTTCAATGACATTGATATAGAGGTGTACGACGGTGCTGAGCCATCAGCGGACAACCTGCTCTTTAGTACCAGCCCTACACCCTTCTACGGCAGTGGCAAGAGGGAGCACAGTAACCTAAGCACCATTACGGTTGGCAACCATACCTGGCGCTTGTATGTTTCGGCAAAAGATACCTTCGGCAAATCAGCCGATTCGGAGCTACCATACTTTATACTTACGGGCGGCTTAATTATAGGTCTGCTCATGTTCTTTATCATTTGGTCGCTCTCTAACACACGCCGTTCTAACCGCCTGAAGCAAACCATTACCGATAATGCCACAGCAGCACTTTTTATACTAGACTCCAAAGGCTATTGTACATTTATGAATCCGGCTGCCGAAGCCATGACCGGTTATACGCTTGAGGAAATGCAGAAGAAAACACTGCATGAAATGGTGCATCACAAGCACCTGGACGGCTCTGCCTTTCCGGCCGATAAATGCCCGATGCAAATAGCCATATCCACCACAAAACCGCTGCGCGGCTATGAAGATATGTTTATCCGGAAAGACGGCAGCTTTTTTAACGTATCCTGCACGGTGCAGCCAATAGAAGAAAGCGGCAGCGAGAGCTATGCTATTATTGAGGTACGCGATATCACTGATGAGAGGCAGGCACAGCAGGCGATCATCGAGAGTGAGGCCCGTTTCCGTACCATGGCCGACAATGCACCCGTGATGATCAAAATCACAGATGATGCCACCAACTTCATGTACGTAAACAAGCAGTGGCTTGATTTTACAGGTATCAACTTTGAAGATACCATTAACATGAGCTGGAAAGAAGTGGTGCACCCGGATGATATAGAGAGGAAAGAAAAGTTAACGAAACAAGCGATCAGTGAGCATAGCGCCTTTAGAGTAGAGTTTAGAATGCGCCGCTTCGATGGGGAGTACCGTTGGGTGGTAGCTACCAATACGCCGCGCTTCGGGGCTAACGACGATTTTCAGGGTTTTATCGGTTCTGTGATTGATATAACAGAGATAAAGGATGCAGAGCGTAAAGTAAAGCAGAACGCCGAATTACTGCAGAAGCTGTTTCTGGAAGTGCCTGCAGTGGTAGGCTTGGTCCGCTATCCTGATTACCAGTACGTGCTGGCAAACCCGCAGTACCGTAAGCTGTATGGCAACCGCCCGTTGGTAGGGAAAACAGTGTACGAGGCCCACTCAGAGGAAGAAGGTCGCGGCTTCTTTAAACGCCTGGAGAAGGTTTTTGAGACAGGCGAACCTTTTGTGGGCAACGAGGTCCCTACAGCCATAGAACTAGACAAAGACGGGGAGATTGTGCACGGGTACTTCAACCTGGTATACCAGCCTTTAATAGATGCGAATGGGAAAATTGAGGCAGTGCTGCTGTTTGCCGTAGAGGTGACGGAACTGGTAAACGCCCGGAAAGCACTCTTGATAACCAACGATGAGCTGAGCGGCAAAAACAATGAGCTGCTGCGCATTAACAACGACCTCGACAGCTTTGTATACACCGCCTCCCACGACCTTAAATCTCCCATCGCTAATATGGAAGGTTTGGCAACGCTGCTGCGCGATATCCTGCAGGGTAAGTTGGAGGAGGAAGACATGAAGGTGCTGGACATGGTGCAGCACTCCATCAACAAACTTAAAGGCACCATTGCTGACTTGGCGGAGATCACCAAGGTGCAGAAAGAGCTGCAGTCGTCTTTAGAGCCGCTCTCGTTCAATAGCATGCTTCAGGATATACTCTTAGACCTTGATGTTGCCATAAACGAGGCGGAAGCAACAGTAACGATAGATTTGCAGGTAGAAAACATTATCTATGCTCGTAAAAACCTACGCAGCATCATCTATAACCTGGTTAGCAACGCCGTCAAGTATAAAGCTCCGGACCGTAAGCCTGAAGTTAGCTTAAAAACTTACGAAGAGGATCAGTATGTGGTGCTGGAGGTGCAGGATAACGGTTTGGGAATCAAAAAGGAGCAGCAGCATAAGCTGTTTACAATGTTTAAGCGCCTGCACACGCACGTGGAGGGTACAGGTATCGGTCTGTACATCATAAAGCGTATTATCGAGAACAACGGAGGCAAGATAGAGGTAAGCAGCAAACTCGGAAAGGGCACTACTTTTAAAGTATACTTTCAGCAACTGCCGGTAGAGCAGGCGGTGTAGATTCCGGGAGAAGCATACAAAGTATGGTTAGCCAGAATCATACTTTGCATCAGGTAAAAATAACGGTGCTGTAAGTATAAAATTTGATCCTTCTGCTCCTGAAATTTGTTCTGATTAGCTGTATAACTTCAGCCAGAACCTGATCAACAAAACATCACGAACGACATTAATGGCTAAGATAAAAACATCCTACTTCTGCCAGAACTGCGGCGCGCAATCTGCCAAATGGATTGGCAAGTGCCCGGCATGCGGCGAGTGGAACACTTATGTAGAGGAGGTAGTGCAGCGCGAGGAGGTTACCCCTACCACCGCCTGGAAAGTAGGCAGCAGCACAGCGCAAGTTGCCAACAAGCCCAAACCCATTGCCGACATCAGCTACCAGGAGCAGCAGCGCATCGTAACCCAGGACCAGGAGCTGAACCGCGTACTTGGCGGCGGCATTGTGCCGGGCTCTATGGTGCTAATCGGCGGGGAGCCGGGCATAGGTAAAAGTACGCTGATGCTGCAAATTGCTCTGAGTCTGCGCGGCCTTAAAGTGCTGTACGTAAGCGGTGAGGAAAGCGAGCAGCAGATAAAAATGCGTGCCGAGCGCCTCGCAGCTCAAACCTCCGATTGCTTTATACTTACAGAAACCGGCACACAGAACATCTTTAAGCAAATAGAGTTGGTGCGGCCGCAGGTGCTCATCATCGACTCTATCCAAACGCTGCATTCCTCTTTTATCGAGGCGGGCGCGGGTAGCGTGAGCCAGGTGCGCGAGTGTACGGCGGAGTTGCTGAAGTTCGCCAAAGAGAGCGGTACGCCGGTATTTCTGATAGGCCATATTACTAAAGAGGGAAACCTGGCCGGGCCAAAGATTCTGGAACACATGGTAGATACGGTGCTTACTTTCGAAGGCGACCGCCACATGACCTACCGCATTTTGCGCACCACCAAAAACCGCTTCGGCTCTACCTCCGAGTTAGGGATTTACGAAATGATGGGCTCTGGGCTGCGTGAGGTCAGCAACCCGTCTGAGATTTTGATTACGCAGCGCGAGGATGCGTTTAGCGGCATTTCCATTGGAGCTACGCTGGAGGGTAACCGCCCGCTGCTGATTGAGGTGCAGAGCCTGGTTAGCCCCGCTACCTATGGCACGCCACAGCGCTCCAGCACCGGCTTTGATGCCAAGCGCCTGAACATGCTGCTGGCCGTGCTGGAAAAACGCGGTGGCTACCGCCTGGGTGCTCAAGACGTGTTCCTGAACATTGCCGGCGGCCTGAAAGTCGAGGATCCAGCGCTGGATCTGGCAATTTGTGCCTCCATACTTTCGTCTTTCGAGGATATTTCAATTCCGAACACGGCCTGCTTTGCTGCCGAGGTTGGCTTGGGTGGCGAGGTGCGTGCCGTAAACCGCGTGGAGAACCGCATTACGGAGGCCGAAAAGCTGGGCTTCACCGATATTTACATCTCAAAGTATAATAAAAAAGGCGTTGACCTGAGCAAGTTCTCTATCAACATACATGCCTATGGTCGTTTAGAAGAGGTCTTCTCAAGCTTGTTTGGGTAAGCCTTTCTTAATGCTCATCTAGTATAGCTCATACTTGGCCCGGCTCTCAGCAGAGAGTCGGGCTTTTTTGTGTCGCTGCCATAAAGGTATAACCGGAGGTATGGTGCCTAAATAACCGTTGTTTGTTTTGCTGCGTACTTAAATCCTACACCTCTGCAAGCTACAGAGGCGGCAAACGTTATTTAGAAATTTAGAAGTAACAGATACTCTACTTTTTAACCCCAAAAAATATGGCATTAATTAATAAGAATGACATTGAGAAGCTGCTAAATGTGCAGAACAATACGCAAAATGCACTGTGTATTTCTCTCTATATACCTACGCACCGTGCTGGCCACGAAACACTTAACGGCCAGGACCACATCCTTTTCAAAAACAAACTGAAAGAAACCCGAGCGCTGCTGCAAAGGCATGATGTGCCTGACGCAGAGATTGAGCAGTACCTGAAGCCTGCCGAAGACCTCCTGAACGACAACGGCTTCTGGCGCCACCAGGCAGAAGGTTTGGCTGTGTTTATTACCAAAGGCTTCTCAGCGCATTATACCCTGCCTATTACAATGCCTGATGTAGTATATGTGCTGGACCAGTTTTACCTGACCCCAATGCTGCCGATTTTGAGCCAGAACGGCCGGTTCTTCATCTTGAGTCTGTACCGTGAGAAGGTGGCGTTTTACGAGGCTACCATAGAGAAAATCAGGCCGATCGATATCAGTTCTTTTGTGCCGGAAACCATGAGCAAAGCGCTGAAGTTTGATGTGAAAGGTAATGATCAGGATTTCACAAACTCTACCACCACTGTAAACGGCTCTAACATAGTACACGGCCCAGGCAGCACGAAAGGCGATGAAGAGCACGAGCGCGTGCGCGAGTTTATGCTGGAGATAGACAACAGCCTACAGAAGATACTGCACGATGCCACAGAGCCGCTGGTGCTGGCCGGTGTGGATCATTATTGTGGCATCTACCGCAACATAAGCAAGTATAAAAACGTCGTGCCGCAGAACATCAACATCAACGAAAACAGCGATGTGGCTGACATGAATACAATGCATGAGAAGGCGCTGGGCGTTGTAAAACCTATGATGCAGCAGGGCCATAACGACTCGCTGTCACGCTACCAAAATGTGGCTGGCACAGGCGTTACCTCAGAAGATATCGCTACGGTGGCGGCAGAGGCTGTACACGGCCGTATAGATACACTGTTTATTACGCCAAGCAAGCCGGTATGGGGCGTTTATGACTCTAAAAGCGCCACTGCCGAGATACATAACGAGTACATGCGCGGTGATGACGACCTCATCAATCTGGCGGCAATTAAAACATTGGCGCAGGGCGGTAAAGTGTTTGTTAGCAACTACAACGGCCTTGCAGAGGCTACTGAGGGAGGTGCCAGCGTGAAAGCGCTCTTCAGATACTAAACCGTCGCTTTTTTGGCCGTTAGCGGCAGAAAGTATAAATTAGTGGGGCAGCCAGAGCGGCTGCCCCTTTATTTTGGTAGAGAGCTTAATCGGCTGCTGCCACAGCACCTGCAAATTTCTATGGCACTTCAACTGGCCGATGGGTTTAATTTTCTTTCTAAACTGACGCCGCTGCGAACGCTTAATGCGCTGCAGGTGGTAGGCAGTTACCTGTATTCAAAACTCACCGGCAAAGCTACACATTGGGGGTATCCGCTTAGCATATCGCTGGAGCCGACTACCTCCTGCAACCTGCGTTGCCCGGAGTGCCCCAGTGGCCTTCGCTCCTTCTCCCGGCCCACCGGCATGCTGCAGAACGAGCTTTTCAAAAACACTATAAACCAACTGCACCGCCGGTTGCTGTACCTTATCTTTTATTTTCAGGGGGAGCCATACTTGCACAAAAGCTTTCTGGAGCTCGTAAAGTATGCCTCAGACCGCGGCATTTACACGGCCACCTCTACCAACGCACACTTTCTGGATGACGCCACTGCGCGCAAAACAGTTGAATCCGGGCTGGACCGCCTCATCGTATCTATTGACGGCACCACGCAGGAGACGTATGAAGCTTATCGGGTAGGCGGTAAGCTGGAGAAGGTGCTGGAGGGCACACGCAATATTGTCAAGTGGAAAAAGGAGCTGAAATCGAAAACGCCGCATATAATGTTTCAGTATCTGGTGGTGCGCCCAAACGAGCATCAGCTGCAGGACGTAAAAGAGCTGGCAAAGGAACTGGGTGTGGATGAGGTGGTGTTCAAAACCGCCCAAATCTATGACTACGAGAACGGCTCGCCGCTTATCCCAACTATAGATTACTACTCCAGGTATAACAACAACGGCGACGGCAGCTACAGCATCAAAAACAAACTGCTAAACCACTGCTGGAAAATGTGGCATTCCTGCGTAATAACTTGGGATGGGTTGGTAGTGCCCTGCTGTTTTGATAAGGATGCGGAGTATCGACAAGGCGACCTGCAGCAGCAGAGCTTTGCCCAAGTATGGCGCGGCGATAAGTATAACTCATTTAGGCAGAAGCTGCTGCGCTCTCGCACAGAAGTGGAAATGTGCCGCAACTGCACCGAAGGTACAAAAGTATGGGCCTGACCAAACTAACATGATGAGACAAACAATTGGCCTGAACATTAGTTTTAACACATATATGAAAGACTTAAACAATGCTGTAGAGCTGCTTTGGAGCAAGCTGGAGGCTTGGGGGGCACAGATTGTCTTGATGCTTCCGAACATTTTTGTCGCCCTTGTTCTGCTTATCGTTACATTTTATGTAGCTGGCTTCGTGCGGGATTGGCTTGGCAAGTTTATCAACAAGTTCTCTCACAGCGCAGCGCTTAATAACCTGGTGCTCACGCTGCTGCACATTGGTATGCTGATGATAGGCTTCTTCTTTGTGTTGAGCGTGCTGAACCTGGATAGAGTAGTAATCTCGCTGCTTGCCGGTGTCGGTATCATTGGTTTGGCCTTAGGTTTTGCCTTTCAGGATATTGCCGCCAACTTCATATCCGGGGTCATCATTGCCGTGCAGAAGCCGTTTGGTGTAGGCGATATGATCGAAACAAACGATTATTTTGGTAATATCGAACGCATCACGCTCCGCACAATAGATATCCGTCAGACAACTGGCGAACTGGTTAGGCTGCCGAACAAAATGGTGTTTGAGAATCCGCTCACCAACTTTTCTATCTACGGCACCCGCCGCATAGATCTGGAAGTAGGCGTGTCTTACGCAGAGGACCTGGAGCAGGTGCAACAGGTGGTAATTGAGGCGCTGCAGGACGTAAAAAACCGCGTGAAGACACGTGATATTGAGGTGATGTTTGATGCCTTCGGCGACAGCTCCATCAATTTTAAAGCCCGCTTTTGGGTAAGCTACAGTAGGCAAGTAGATTATGTGTCGGCTAAAAGTGATGCTATCATCAAAATAAAGAAAGCCTTTGATGCGAACGATATCCTGATTCCTTTCCCTATCCGCACACTGGATTTCGGTATAAAGGGAGGCGAAAAGCTAAGCGAGGAGTTGCAAACATTAAGCGCATCCATGAAAAATGGCCAGCGCCTAGGCGGCAATGGCCATCAAGATTAAATTTATACTTTATACTACAACAGCAAGGGCCGATTAATTATCGGCCCTTGCTGTTTTTTATTTGTCGTTTTTATCGAGGTTCTTACCCAAGTCCTCTACTTGCTTCAAAAATGTGTCTACATTCTCATCGGCGTAAGGGCCGTAAGAATTAGAGATAGTGCCTTTTAAGCCGGTAGTGGTTTCCAGCGCATAAAGTATAGACATATCGTCTGGGTCGCTTTCGCCCTCAAAACGGTAATGGTCTACAATACGAACCTGATCCGGGTTAAACTGCTCTTTATCTTCCATTGTGCAGAGCCTGCCATCCTGCCCTACTTTAAAATCATACTTATAACCATCCTTACGCAGGCGGTTTAGCACGTTCACTAAAGATCTTTCTTCAACTTTATCTTGCATAACTTATCGTTTTAAAATGATTCTACTCCTAAGTATAGAACTATACGAAAAAACGAAGTTTAGATACAGACCGAAGAAACATTAATGTATAGCAGACAATAAAAAAGGGCATAAATGCCCTTTAAAAAATAGTATAAGATGAGGTGTTAAAGGAGCTTATTAGGCCTTGGCCTGTTGCTTCTCCAGGTCCTGCTGAATTTTCTTAAAGTCGATGGTGGAGCAGGCGCCGCAGCTTTTGGCGCAACCGCTTTTGGCCACAAATACCTGATAAACCATGCGCAGCATGTAAGCTACCGCCGCCAGAAACATAAGCAGAATAAGGACTTGCTGTATCATGCTATACTAACCTTTGGGAAGTATAAAAAGTTTAAGACTGAGGCTTTTTCCAAAATTCAGCGATGACCTGCTGCATTTCAGAATGTACGTTGCCGTTGCTGGCCACAATCTCCCGCCCGAAAATATAATCTCCGTCTTCGGTAAACTTGCTGAGCTTGCCGCCTGCCTCTTGTACAATGATAGAGCCTCCGGCCACATCCCAAGGGTTCAGGTTATACTCAAAAAACCCTTCGCATCGGCCACAGGCCACATACACCAAATCCAAGGCTGCAGAACCAATACGCCGGATACCGTGAGATTTAGACATAAAGGAACCAAGCACCTGCAGGTACTGCTGCGTAAGGCCAAAATCATAGTATGGAAAGCCGGTGGCAATAAGGCCGTCTTTCAGCGCAGGGGCGTCAGATACTTTTATAGGAGAGTCGTTGCAGAAGGCACCGCCGCCTTTGTAGGCCCAGAAGCATTCGTCGCGGTTGGGGTCGTACACGGTACCTAGTACAATATCATCGCCATCCAGTAGGCCTACGCTAACACAGTAAGCAGGTAACCCGTGGGTAAAGTTGGTGGTGCCGTCTAACGGGTCTATTACCCAGTTAAAGCGCTCGCCCCTGGTGGTGTCGGTGCCTTCTTCAGTGATAAAGCCAGCCTCGGGCAACAGCTTGCGCAAACCGTCAACCAGTTTCTGCTCCGCTTCCTTATCCACGTAAGAAACTAAGTCGTTAAAACCTTTCTGCTCTATCTTGGAGCGGTCGAAGCTTTCTCCCTCGTGTTTTATAAATGCGCCGACGCTGCGGCAAAGTATGTTCAGCTTATTGGCCAGTTGGTTCAGGTTCATATCTTTTGCGCTATACTTTGAAAGTGAGCAAGGGCTTGCGCCTTTTTAGAGAACCATACGGCATAAGCCGCTCTAAGTACGGCTGCCAGCATAATCGGCAGGAAAGCGGCATGATACATTTGCGGCCACAGCGGCCAGCCTAAAATTGCCACAGCGGTAACTATCGCCGTGTAAAGCATATACTTGCGCACCCAGTCCGGGAGTATGTTGCTGCCCAGGAAAAATGCCACCACTACGTGCGACGGAATAGCCCACAGCAGGTTAAAGTTGTAGGCCGTAGCCTGATGATCGGTGGCAAACCAAAGCAGCAGTACCACAATGCCCAGCAGACCTAGCATCAGGAAAAACACCATATCAAACACACGGCTGCGGCGGTGCTTTATAAAATCCAGAACCGTTAGAGCTACCACAAGTAGCAGGAAAACCCAGAAAAGCAGCTGCGGCGTAAACCAGCCGGCCTCTAAAGGTACAGAAGGGTCGCGCTCAAATATTACCTGCTGCTCTAGTGCAAGCGGGGCAGTCTGGCCGTTTTGTGAGAGGGTGGCGCTGCCAAGTCCTTTAGATAGGTAATCAGGCAAAAACATGTACTGATAAGGAGTGGCTTCCTCATCTATGCGTGCACCAAGCGCTATATCGATTCCGAAATCGCCCCAGGGCTGAGGGCCTAAGTATAAATCAATTAGGTTACGGAAGCTGTAGTCTTTGTCGAAGTGGCTGATGTTAAAAGCGATCTGGTTCGGGAAGGTAGCCTCCAGACCGTCGCGGATGCGGGTAGCGCAGTTATCAAAGAAGAAGTCGTAGAGGTAAAACCGGTTCTCTGGCAGGTAGTTGTGCGTCAGGAAAGCCCAGTACTGCTGCTTTTGCTCCTCCGTCAGGTTTAGCTGCTGCTCATATACCGAGCGGTTATCCATGGTATAGCTGTACACGAAGTCGCGGAAATGCGCCACCGACAGCTTATAGTTGAGCTTTCCCTGCGCGAACTTGAGGTAGAAATTCGGTTCGTCAAAATCAAAGGTGCCGTAGTTAAACACTACATCCGTGCCATTGGCAGGGTCGTGCACCCGCACGGCACTATGCCCGAAAATAGCGTAAAGGTCCGGCCCAGGTGAGCAGGTGATTAGGCTGATCTTGGCATTCGGCGACAGCTCCAATCCTTCAAATTGCGCCCAGGCAGGCAGGGTAAAGATGCTGAGCAGCAGCAGTAGTGTTAGTTTTTTTACGTAGTTCTTCATCTTATTCTTTATCGGCTTTGCCACCTTTGGCGGCCCCGGACACCACTAGTACAAACTCCCCCTTAATGGCCTTGTTGCTGAAGATTTCGATCAGCTCATCCAGAGTGCCATTGATGGTTTCTTCAAACATTTTAGAGATTTCACGTGAAACAGATGCCTCGCGTTCTCCACCGAAGTACTCTTTAAACTGTGTGAGCGTCTTGAGCAGGCGGTGCGGCGACTCATAAAAAATCATGGTGCGCTCCTCCTCTGCCAGGTTCTGCAGGCGCGTTTGTCTTCCTTTTTTTACAGGCAGGAAGCCTTCAAAAGTAAAGCGATCAGAGCTGAAGCCGGATTTTACCAGGGCAGGCACAAAAGCCGTGGCACCCGGCAGGCATTCGATTTTTATATCGTTCTTCAGGCACTCCCGCACCAGGTAAAAACCAGGGTCAGATATGCCAGGCGTGCCGGCATCCGATATCAGGGCCATTACCTCTCCGGCCTTCAAGCGATCTACCAGATGGGCGGTGGCCTTGTGTTCGTTGTGCAGGTGGTGGCTATGCATGCGCTTCTCAATACCCAAGTGCTGCAGCAGCTTTCCGCTGGTGCGTGTATCCTCGGCAAGTATAACATCCACCTCCTTCAGCACGCGGATGGCCCGCAGCGTAATATCCTCCAGGTTGCCGATGGGTGTCGGCACGAGGTATAAACTTGTTTTTTCCTGTTCCTGCATGGCGCAAAGATACTACTTAATTGTTGGTTGTTAAATTGCCGATTGCTTGACTTAAAGTATAACAATCGTCTCCGGCACAGCGAAAGCTTTCAAGCAGGAAGTAAGCCAATACAGCTCAACATCAACTAACAACCAACAGCTAATAATCAACGGTTCTCCGCCTTTATCCTGTCGTAAATTTCGTCTATGCGGCTGGCCAGCTTATGGTCTTTCTCGGTGACGATGTTGCCTGCGTCGTGGGTGGTGAGCTCTATCTCCACTCTGTTGTACACGTTGCTCCACCACGGGTGATGGTCCATTTCCTCGGCCACCTCGCCTACCGCGTTCATAAAGGCCAGCGCCTGTTTAAAGTCTTTAAAAGTAAGGCTGCAAACTAACTTGTTATCTTCATCTTTCCACATATCGGTACGTGTAGTATTACCTCTGTGCCTATTCTTGCAGAAACATGAAGGCAGAGCAGGCGTATAGTTTAAAAGTTTATTTACGAGTGAACAATTCTATAAACCTATAAAATCTATGGAAAACAAACCAAAATCTTTTCCGCCGCAGGAGATGGAGCAGCCGGGCAAAGAGCATAAAATGACACCAGAACCGGAGATAATACGCGATGGCTACAAAGGCAGTGATAAACTAAAGGGCAAAGTAGCCCTCATTACCGGCGGCGACAGCGGAATTGGCCGTGCCGTAGCGGTGCATTTCGCCCGCGAGGGAGCCGATATCGCCATTGTTTACCTCAACGAGGACAAAGATGCCCAAGACACCAGGCAGATGGTGGAGAAAGAGGGCCGCAAGTGCCTGCTGATCTCAGGTGACGTGGGCAAAGAGGCTTTCTGCCGCGAGGCCGTGCAGCAAACCGTAAAGGAACTTGGCCGCTTGGACACGCTGGTGAACAATGCTGGGGAGCAGCACGCCAAAGAAGACATCCGGGATATTACCGAGGAGCAGCTGAAACGCACTTTCGACACCAATATCTTCTCGATGTTCTACTTTGTGAAAGAGGCCCTGAACCACATGAAAGAAGGCAGCACTATCATCAATACCACCTCCGTGACCGCCTACCATGGCAACAAGCTGCTGCTCGACTACTCCTCCACCAAGGGAGCCATACTTACTTTTACCCGTACTTTAGCGCAAATGGTAGCCGATAAAAAAATCCGTGTGAACGGTGTGGCGCCAGGCCCTATCTGGACACCGCTCATCCCTGCCTCTTTTGATGAGGATAAGGTAGCGGAGTTCGGACAGAAAACCCTTCTGAAACGTGCCGGACAACCATCTGAGGTGGCCCCGGCTTACGTATATCTGGCCTCCGAGGATTCGGCCTTTACCATAGGTGAGATTATGCATATAAATGGCGGTGAGATGGTAACAACCTAAACCAAAGCAGCCTGAAAAGAGTAAACCCAACTATACACGCCTTCTAAAAGGGGTGCCAGTTTAATTAAAAGAATACAATTATGGCTGAAGATAAAGAAGATAGTAAAGTGAAGAACCAGCTTCCAAACAAGCGAGGCTTCCGAGAGATAGACGAAGATACGGGTAACGAAGAAATGCGTGCCGGGCACATTATTCCAGGCGCTGACCCGCCTAAGAATGAGCACCAACGCGGCGGCTTTGGTAACCGCGACGGCAAAGAGGGCTATGGCAGTGATACTGCCTCGGAAGGCCCAAGCGCCACCGGTGTAAACGACTTTGCCGACGATGGCATCCAGCCGCCAGACAACATGCGTACTGAAGACGAGGGGCGAGGCTCTTAAAGTATAAAACCTAAGTATAAAATTGATTGCAAAGTATGGCCGGCAAGTATAAACTGCTCCGGCCATACTTTAAACTTAAAAAAAGGAGGAAATCATGCCATCATATAAGCACACACAGCCCGGAGGGGAAAATAAAGGAAAGCCAACCGGACGCGGACAGGACAAGGCAGCAGGCGGCAAACCCGTTGATCCAAACCAAACCCGCGCCGAGCATGAAGAGCTGAAGAAAAAACACACTGAAGGGCCTGACCAGGCGGCTGGGGAAAACACTTTGACAAATAACCCAAACCGCAACACGAATAAGCCTGAGATTGACAACAACAAGTATAATTAACATACCTAACATTGTTTTATCAGAAATAGCACCTGCACAACGGGTGCTATTTCTGTATTATCTTTGCCGGCCGCCAAGGTCAAGCAAAAACGAATGATATGCCCCGCTACGCCATAACAGACATTCACGGTTGTGCCCGAACCTTAAAAGCCCTGGTGCAAGATCAACTCCAACTCAATAAAAATGATGAGCTTTATTTGCTTGGCGATCTGGTAAATAAAGGCCCAGACTCTAAAGGCGTAATAGATTTTGTGCTTCACCTTCAAAAGCAGCATTACCAGGTGCATTGCCTGCGCGGCAACCACGACCAGATGCTGCTGAAATCAGTGAAAAAGGGTAAAAAAGCGCTTAACCTGACATCTATAGAGCAGGAGCTGGTGCTGCAGAGCTTCGGAATTACTGGTTTTGAACACTTGCCTGATAAGTATACTGATTTCCTGTGCAGCCTGCCTTATTACTTAGAACTGCCCGATTACTTCCTGGTGCACGCAGGCTTTGATTTTAAGCAAGACGACATTTTCTCAGACAAAGAGGCAATGCTGAACATCAGGGACTATAAACCTGAATGGGAGCGACTCGGTTATAAGAAACTGCTGCATGGCCATACACCTACCCCACTCCACTCCATCAAAAAATCCACCTCCCATAAAGACCAGAAGCTAAACCTGGATGCCGGTTGTGTCTATTACAAAAATGCCGCCTATGGCAACCTCATCGCGTTAGACTTAGACACATACCAACTTTTCATTCAATCAAATATAGATAGGCCTTACCCTGTGGCGCGCAAAGGCTGAAATCTTGGGTGACAAATCTGTTTTGCTCTCATAAGCAATATGTTGCGACATTATCATGTAGCAATTTTGCATTATAATTCTACTGTATCTGCTGTTTTGGTTAAAAAATTGGATATAACTTATTGCATTATGCCAAGAAAGGCTAAAAATTAGCTTTTTTTAATAAATAGGATTAGTTTCATAGCGCTTAAAATGCTGAAATTTAAAGTGCAGACACTGTTTTTTACTGAGATAGGCTCTTGTGTGAGTTATAAAGCATAATAGGTTAGCTAATGGTTATTTACCTGTCTTAGCAGTTTACACCCGTTTATAAGAATTTTATTAACTCCATAAAAAAATACAGCATTACATTGCCTATATGATTAATAAATTATCTTATTTTGTGGCAATTATGCTTTGTTAAAAATAGCACAAGAAAATTTCATTATATACTTATAGTTCAAGCTATGGCACAAATCTACACCCCCCCTATTAAACGACTTCTCAGGCCGCTGCTGCTGCAGTGGGTCTTCCTGCTAGGAATAATATCCATAAGTATGGCCCAGGCGACGCTGCCTGTATCTCATAACGGCCCTTGGAGAGGCAGTAGCCTACCAGGTTGGACGTTAAATGCGTTAAGCGTTGATGGTGCTGACTTGGCTCCAAGTACAGCCGGAGGATCTGCGCAATTCAGACAGCCAGGAGCCTCTATCATTATTCAGTATGATAATGGTGGGAATTTGCCGCTACGGCTAAGCTATTCCTTAAGAACGGCAACAACAAGAGCAGACTATGCTGTTGCATTTGATGTAGCCTACTCTGTAGATGGTGCGACCTATACAGTAGTCGGCGAAGATCTTAAGCCGGAGACGGCAAGCCCAACCAGGTATAATGACCTAATTTCAGCTAATGCAAGATTTGTGAAATTCTCTCTAAAGAGCATTTCTAACGCTTACCTGCTGCTTGATGCATTAGAACTTACTGCGGCTCCGGAAATCACCGCTTTCGCTCCGGCTTCAGGAGTGCCGACAACACCCATTACAATTTCAGGCTACTTGTTTTCAGGAGCTACAAGAGTAAGTATCGGCGGTGTGGATGTAGCCTTCACTGTAAATCCAGAAGGTACTTCCATAGCCACTCAAGTGCCACTTGGTGCAAGTACTGGCAATATAGAAGTTGAAACACCCTCTGGCACTGTGGTAAGCGCAACAGAGTTTACTGTTCCGGCTCCGGCAATTGCCTTTACAAACGCATTTACGCCAACCACTGGTAACGCAGGAATAACAGTTAGTATCAAAGGTAAATTCTTTACAGGCGTAGACGCAGTTACTTTCAATAAAGTCCCTGCCACTGAAATTAATGTTATAAGTGATACAGAAATCAGAGCTGTTGTTCCTTTTGGCGCAAGCACAGGCAAGATAACGGTATCCAGCCCTGCCGGAAGCAGCACAAGCATAGCAGATTTTACAGTGCCTGCTCCAAAAATAGCAACAGGTACTGAATTTGCCCCAACTGTAGGCGGAGCCGGAAAAGAGGTAACTATATTTGGTTCTAATCTCTCTAGCGTTTCCAAGGTTACTTTCCTTGGAAACGAAGCCACTACAGAAGATGATAAGGAAGGTGCTGTTAAGTTGCCATACACCAGCGATACACAATTAGTAGTAATAGTGCCGGCAGGAGCTGCCACAGGTAAGATTAAACTAACTACAGCTGATAATAAATCAGTAACTACTATAGGCGCATTTACATTTATCCCTGCTCCTGTGGTTGCTAGTCTGCAGCCAACTTTTGGTTTGCCAGGAGATGCTGTTGTTATCTCCGGACAGTATTTTACCAATACTACAGAAGTTAGATTTGGAAATATAGTTGTTCCGAACACAGCAGAAGGAAATCCAGGCTTTACTGTAAATGCAGAAGGTACAGAAATTAGCACAATTGTTCCTGAAGGAGCTATGACAGCTAAAGTTACAGTAACTACTGTAGAAGGTGGTTCTGGCACAAGCGAAGATGACTTCTTGATCATCCAGCAGCCAGTTGTCTCTACCATCTCTCCTACGGAGGGCATCATCGGTGATGTCGTAACGATTAGCGGCCAGTACTTAACTGGCGTGACTAGCGTAACTTTCTTAGGTGCTGCTGTAGAAGGCAGTGAGTCGAGCGATGATGTAACAGTTGACGCGGCCAATTTTGTTTCTATAAACGACACACAAATAAGAGTAGCCGTACCGGCTGGCGCTGTAACAGGCGAGCTGCAGGTAAACAGCCGCTTTAATCCTGTTGTTACGGAACAAACATTCGCAGTTATCATCAGGCCTATTGTTAACAGCTTTAACCCGACTCTAGGTTTGGCCAGCGACCTGGTTACTATCAGTGGCTTTAACTTTACTGGAGCAACAGAGGTGACCTTCGGCGGAGTGGCGTTGCAGCCAGCCTCAGAAGGAGTGGAAGGCTTCACTGTAGTTGATGCTGAGACCATCACTGCTGCTGTTCCAGCTTCAGCTGTGACTGGTAAGATTACTGTAACATCTGAAAACGGCACCGGCGCAAGCGAGAATGACTTTGTAATCATTCAGCAGCCGGTTGTTTCTGCCATCTCTCCTCTGGAGGGTATTGTTGGCGATGTAGTAACAATCAGCGGCCAGTTTTTTGCTGGTGTTGAGCGTGTAGCATTTGTAGGTGCGGCTGATGGAGAGGGTAACCCAACTGTAGTAGCAGTTGATTCTGCTGACTTCGTATCTGCTAGCGGAACAGAAATTAAAGTAGCCGTTCCGGCAAATGCTGTTACAGGTGTACTTACTGTAACAAACCGCGCTGGTTTTGCCAACACGGAATCATTCAGAGTTATTACTGCACCAGAAATCGTGAGATTCAGCCCTGCAGAAGGCAAGGTTGGTGATCCCGTAGCCATAGAAGGTTGGTTGTTGGGAAGCGCCACCTCAGTAGCATTTAACGGTGTGGCTGTTGCAGACGGAGCATTTACTGTAAGCACAGACGGAAAGACAATTACAACCACAGTGCCTGCAAATGCAACAACAGGTGAAATCACTGTTGAAACAGCATCAGGCCCTGTAAGCAGCGAGGGAGACTTCGTTGTTATACCAGTGCCTTACGAGATCACATTTAACCCAGCCTCTGGCTTGGCTGAAACACTAGTAACAATTAGAGGCAAGAGCTTCGACGGGTTTACAGAAGTTGCCTTTAACGGTGTGGCGGCAGATATCTCTGGTGCTGCCATTGTAGAGCAAGAGCTAGACGGAGTTCCGACGGGATATCAGTTGCTATCTGTGGAGGTGCCAAGAAATGCTACGACTGGCAAAGTAAGTATAACAGCTGCAGGTGGCACAGGTACTAGCGAAGCAATCTTTACAGTGCCTACTCCAACCGAAATTACTTTTACGCCAACAACAAGCTATGCCTACCAAGCCGTAGTAATCCGAGGCAAGAATTTTAAGAATGTTGAAGAAATTACTTTTAATGGTGAGGCCGCTGATTTAGCAGCTGCAGTATTTGGAACAGACGGTGAGTTCGAAACCATTACTATACCAGCGCCTTTTGATGCAGGAACAGGAGTGGTAACAGTTACTACCCCAGCTGGACCAGGTAGCAGCGTGGCCGAGTATGCTGTGATTGAGCCAAGCATATCAGGTATAACGGCTGTCAACGGTTACGCAGGTTATACTCAGTTAACCATCACAGGCGAAAATTTTACCAAGTACTTTGATAGCACATCAGGCCAGGAGTCTGAAAAAAAACCAGTAGTAACTTTTGCTGGAGCAGTAGCAACAGTAGATGACAATAAGTACTCTGATACTTCTATTGAGGTTCTTGTGCCGGAAAGTGCTACAACAGGAAGAATCAGAGTAGAGTCAGGCAGTGGTATTGGTGAGAGTGAGATATTCTACATCTTAGCTCCGGTTATTACTAATATTACGCCTACCACGGCTTATGCTGGCCAAACAGTAACTATCACTGGCGACAACTTTATTGATGTTACTGGTCTTTCCTTCAAAGGAATCGCTATCACAGATTTTACAGCAACAGAAGGTGCAAAAGGCGGTAAGATAACATTTAAAGCGCCGTTTGTTAGTAACACAGGAGCAGGTTTAGGTACCTTAAGGGTTACAACTAAGAGTGGCTCAAGTTCTACTACAAACAATTTCACAGTTATCAAACCAGAAATAACAGGCATCAACCCAACAAGACAGTATGCAGGTTTAAGCAGAACAGTAACGTTAACTGGCTCAAACTTCGAGAAGTACTACAATGGAACTGATGTTGTAGAAAAAGATCCAATTGTTAGGTTTACAGGAAATACCAGCCCTGCAAGCCTGATAAGTTCTACAGACTCTGAAATTGTTGCAGTAGTACCAGCTGGTGCTACAACAGGCGCGATAACAGTAGAAAGTGGAAGCGGCATCGGGCAAAGTGGCAGCTTAACTATCATTGGCACGCCTACAATCTCTAGCTTCTCTCCTGCTGCTGATATTGAAGAAGGTACAGTAACGATAAACGGTACTTTCTTTGATGAGGCTACTAAAGTTACATTCCTAGGTGCGGAAGGAGATGCCTCTGATGACAAAGTTATAGCGAAAGAAGACTTTGTATCGGCTACTAACTCAAGCATACAAGTAAGAGTACCTGTAGGTGCAAACACTGGTAAATTAGCCGTAACTAACCTTAATGCTACAAATGATACAGGCGTTAGCGCTAACAGATTCAGAGTAGTTAAGGCCCCTATTGTAGAAGGCTTCTCTCCTGAATCCGGCCCGAGCAATTCTTCTGTAACCATCACAGGTGAGAACCTGACAGATGTTGATGTGATCCAGGTATACTTCAGAGGTCACAACAATACAGAAGAGCAGGCAACGGTAACCGATTTTGACAACTTTATAGGAACAAGCATAACAGTAACGGTTCCGGTAAGAGCGATATCCGGTGTGATAAGAGTGGTGAACACAGCAGGCCAAACTACTACTGTAGACGCATTTGATGTAACAAGCCCACTCATTACAGGCTTTGAGAACAACTCAGGGCCGATCACTTCTGCAAGAGTAAACGAAACGATCAAGATCAAAGGCTACAAACTGTCAGATGTAAGTACAGTTCAGTTTACCGGCTTTACTACCTCTCAGTTCTTGGAGCTTGATGAAAATACTCTTGAGGTTAAAGTGCCTCGCGGAGCCAGAACAGGAAAGGTTACAGTAAACGCGCTAGGAGGGTCAGCTACAAGTGTTGACAACCTGACAATTGTTGAACCGACCATTACTGTAACGCCAGCTTCTCTTGCTACATTCGGGGCTGAGGAAAATACGCTTTCTGCGCCACAGCAATACAATGTGAGCGCTGTTAACCTAGAGCCTGGAGAAGGTGTTACAATTTCTGTTACAAGATCAAACCAATTCCAGATATCTCTGGATGGTGTTGATTACTCTGCAGGACCGCTAGTATTGGCTGCAACTGATGGAACTCTTACGCAAACGCCAATCTTTGTAAGGTATGCGCCAACGGAGATAGACTATCATTCAGCAACTATAGCAAACGTGTCTCCTAATGCTGTTACAAGAAATGTGTCAGTAACAGGCAACTCGGTAACGCCGCTGCCGGTTGAGCTTATATCCTTTAAGGCAGCGCTGCAGAACAACAATGTACTGCTTACATGGGCAACTGCTTCTGAGGAGAACAACTCTCACTTTGAAGTGGAAATGTCTAGAGATGCAAAGGATGGTTTTGAGAAGATAGGACACGTAGACAGCAAAGCTACTAATAGCTCAATCAAGCTGGATTACGAGTTCACTCACAAGCTGGGCAACATAACTGGTGCAGTTTACTACCGCCTGAAGCAGGTAGATACAGACGGTACAGTAGATTATAGCAAAGTAGTGGCCGTAAACGTGAAGGCTCGCGAGCTGGTGCAGCAACTGCTTGTTGCTCCTAACCCGATCAACTACAACTCTAAACTGTTTGTAACAGCTGAGGTAAGCGGTAAAGCGAAACTGACACTGCATAGCATGACAGGCAAGAAAGTATACGCTAAAGTTGTAGAACTGGAGCAGGGCCAAAATGAGGTGCAGCTTCCGGTATACGATAAACTTTCTAAAGGCATGTATGTGCTGAGCGTGGAGCTGAACGAACAGGTTTCTCAGATTAAATTAATGAAAGAATAGCCTAATCAGACTTAGCTATACTTAAAAGGCCTGGTGCAATTGCACCAGGCCTTTCTTCTTGTAAAAATTTCGCGTAGCTAAATCTGGGGAGCAGCAGAGCCTCGTATATAAACTTCTGAAACATTGGTTTATTCCGGCGCATACTTTAATTTTGACTGCTCACTAAACCGAATTAAAACTGATGCAAAAAGACACAGCCATATTTGACCTTATAGCGAAAGAAAAGATACGCCAAACGCATGGTATAGAACTGATAGCCTCTGAGAACTTTGTTTCGGAGCAGGTAATGCAGGCCATGGGCAGTGTCATGACAAACAAGTATGCAGAAGGGCTACCAGGCAAACGCTACTATGGCGGTTGCGAAATAGTAGACCAATCGGAGCAATTGGCTATTGACCGTGCAAAAGAACTTTTTGGAATAGAGTGGGCAAACGTACAGCCTCACTCAGGCGCACAAGCTAACGCAGCGGTTATGCTGGCGGTGCTGCAGCCCGGAGATAAAATCCTAGGATTCGACTTGTCGCACGGAGGGCACCTGACGCATGGCTCGCCTGTTAACTTCTCTGGAAAACTATACAACCCTACTTTTTATGGGGTAGAGCAGGAAACCGGCCTTATTGATTTTGATAAAATAGTGGAGACGGCACGACGTGAGCAACCAAAGCTTATCATCTGTGGCGCGTCTGCCTACAGCCGCGACTGGGATTACAAGAAGCTGCGTCAGGCGGCCGATGAGGTTGGAGCTCTGCTTTTAGCTGATATTTCTCACCCGTCGGGCCTAATAGCGCGCGGATTGTTAAATAGCCCGTTTGAGCACTGCCATATCGTAACAACTACTACGCATAAAACACTACGTGGCCCTCGCGGCGGTATGATTATGATGGGCAAAGATTTTGAAAACCCATTTGGGCTGAAGACACCAAAAGGCGAAACACGCATGATGTCATCGGTGTTGGATGGAGCAGTTTTCCCGGGTACGCAGGGTGGCCCGTTGGAGCACGTAATCGCGGCGAAAGCAGTAGCATACTTTGAGGCGCTTTCAGATGATTATCTAGGTTATGTAAAGCAGGTGCAGCAAAACGCACAGGCAATGGCTAAAGCATTTATAGAGCGCGGTTATAAAATTATTTCCGGTGGCACAGACAACCACATGATGCTGATTGACCTGCGCTCGAAAGGTATAACAGGCAAGCTGGCAGAAAACACGCTCGTAAAAGCCGATATCACCATCAATAAAAACATGGTGCCTTTCGATGATAAATCGCCGTTTGTAACCTCAGGAATGCGTGTAGGCACAGCTGCCATTACCACACGAGGCCTGAAGGAACAGGATATGGCACGCATCGTGGAATATATAGACCAGGTGCTGATGAACCACGACAACGAAAGTAAGATCAGCAGCGTGCGCACAGACATCAATGGCTGGATGCAAGATTATCCGCTTTTCGCATATTAATAAAATAGAAAGTAAAGGAGGAGCCCGCTTTTGATGGATCAACCATTTCTGAAGGAAGAAGAACCGCAGGAGATGTCCTTCGTGGACCATCTTGAAGAGTTAAGATGGCATATTATAAGGGCATTAGGTTCTATCTTCATTTTTGCAACCATAGCTTTTCTAGCGAAGGGCTTTGTGTTTCATGATATTATACTTGCCCCTTCCCGCACAGATTTTCTAAGTTATAGAGTGATGTGCCAGGTGGGGCAATCTCTTGGTTCAGATGCGCTATGCTTTGACGAGATGGGCTTTACCATACAAAGCCGGCAAATGAGCGGTCAGTTTACCATGCACCTGCTGGTATCGGCTGTGCTAGGTCTGGCCTGTGCTTTCCCGTATGCTTTCTGGGAAATCTGGCGCTTTGTAAGGCCGGGGCTATACCCGCAGGAGCGCAAAAACTCTCAAGGGGCGGTGTTCTTCGTGTCTATACTTTTTGCGCTTGGCCTGATGTTCGGGTACTATGTGGTGTCGCCGATCTCCATTAACTTTTTGGCTGGCTATCAGGTAGACCCGAGCATTGTGAATGAGTTTGACCTTTCGTCTTACATCTCGACGCTTACCACGCTTTGCCTGGCCTGTGCATTTATGTTTGAGATGCCGGTGATCGTGTTCTTCCTGACCAAAGCGGGTTTAATTACCCCGGAGACGATGAAGCTGTACCGCCGTCATGCCTTGGTGGTAATACTTGTAGTGGGCGCTATCATAACGCCACCAGACGTGATTAGCCAGATCCTTATATCGATGCCCCTGATGCTGCTTTACGAAGCAAGTATCCGTATTTCGGAATCTATTCGTAAAAAAGATCTGAAACGACTTAACGAACAAAACTCATAGACTCTGATGGCACTTAAGATAGCGATTGGCGGCGACCATGCCGGATATACTTATAAAAGCATGTTAAAGGAGGTGCTGGCGCAGCTAAACTGCGAAATCCAGGATTTTGGACCAGACTCCGAAGCTTCAGTGGATTATCCTGACCACGTGCACCCACTGGCTAAGGCCGTCGTAAATAAAGAGGCTGATTTCGGCATCTTGATCTGCGGCAGCGGTAACGGTGTGGCTATAACGGCAAACAAGTACCAGGAAATTCGTGCGGCCCTGTGCTGGCTTCCGGAGCTTGCCAAACTTGCCCGCGAACATAACAATGCAAACGTTTTGTGTATCCCGGCAAGGTTTGTATCTGAAGAGGAGGCAAAAGAGATGGTGCGGGTGTTTCTGAACACAGACTTTGAAGGGGGCCGCCACCAAAACAGAGTAAACAAGATTACTTCCTGCTAAGGAGTATCAAGTATAAAATCAAAGCGACAGCCGCTCCTATTTAGGGCGGCTGTCGCTGTTTTAACTAACTGTTAAAGCTTGTGGTAAAGTGAAGAAGCGACAGGCTAAGTACAGCTTTTTGTAGATTACCATACTTGCGATCATATGCTTTCAGGAATTTAAAATTATAGTTTGCAATGCTCCCTCCTACTCTGGAAAACTGTTAGCAGTGCCAGAACCAGCTTTGCAACAGGCTGCTTATAAAATTGGAGATGATGCCAGACAAGCAAGTATAAACTCCGAATCAGTAGCTGCGGTGCGAGCAGAAAATAGGTTGAAGAATTATTTCAACTTGTAAACTCCAGTATGCTCCGTTTGCTCATACTTGCCAAAGATATCGGGCAGCTTATAAGTTAGCTCTGGCATAAGACCGGCTTTGTCTACTAAGTATTGCGGCATCTCATCACTAAAATTTTCGTGCAGCTGGAAAACGGCATTATACTCATTTAACTTACCAAAGTGTCGTTGGGCAAGGTTCCAGTTAATGTAGGGTGTTGCCGGCTTGTTTTGCATATAATAGCTGATGTCATTGCCCAACACAAGTACGGTGCTGTTCTGCATGGGCACTTCAGCCTGCTCCGGCAGCAGCAGCGGAGATTCATCCATTTGCATAAACTCGTTAATGCCCAATACAATGCGATAGCGAAGCACCAGCACGCTTACAAGCATCACCAAAAACACAGCGTTCAAAATCCAGCCTTTGCGGTTGGAGGTAAAAAAGAACTGGCCGAAATAAGCTACCGGCGGCAGCACGATCACGAACGTTGCCACCGAAATCTCATCTCTGGTAAAAATAACCAGCAGGCTTGCCACCAGCCACACCCACATCAGTTGCTGAAACTTAACCTGAAATACCAGGCGCTGAGGCAAGGAGGCGGCGCTGAGCAGCGACAGCACAAGGATAAGCCCCGGAATGATCATCAGTTTAGCCACATCGGCAGGAGGGCGTAAGAAGGCTACTTGTAATTGCCACGGGCGTAGCAGGTGCAGCTGCAGAAACTCCTGGTTGGTGTTGGTATACAAATAATACGTCATCAGCACCGCATACGGAAAGGCAAAGCCGCAAAGCATAAGCATCGTGCTGCGGAAGGTATTGGATGCAAAAAAGATAACAGCAAACACGCCTACCAGCAGGAACACCGCCAGCGGCAGAAAGCTCATGGCTGCAAGCCCCAGCATAAATCCGCCTACAAACAACCTGTTGTTCTCGTACCCTTCGCGGTTTAACGTAATAATGTACGGCAGCGAAAGAATCAAAAACGTGTTGCCAATGAGCAGCGGTGTAAGCATGTTATACTCAAAAGAGAGGCTGCCGATGATCAGGTACAGGAGGGCGGGCAGGTAATTTTTGCTGGCATATAC
The DNA here is from genome assembly GCF_947495565.1 of uncultured Pontibacter sp. Taxonomy (GTDB): domain Bacteria; phylum Bacteroidota; class Bacteroidia; order Cytophagales; family Hymenobacteraceae; genus Pontibacter. The sequence goes on along the minus strand of NZ_CANLZM010000007.1, from coordinate 25,746 downwards.
GTTATGGCGGTTAAGGGTACTGTTGAGCAACAGGGCTTGCAGCAGAATCAGGCCCATGGCCGCTAACCGGTAAGCAAGAAAAGACCGCCCGGCCATCAGGTCCAGCAGCCAGAAAACCAGCGCAGAAATCGGAGCTGTGTTATCGTAGATTTCGCGGTACATGCTTTGCCCGTCTGCCAGCCGCTCCCCCACCAGCATGTGCAGCAGCTCAGGCGCCGTTGGCCGGATGCCAAGCAGTACCAGAGGCAGCTGTATCCCAATAAACAGCACAATCAACATAAAAAGGCGGGAAGGCAGTATGCTACGGAAGTAACTTATCAAGGAAAGACAGAGTTAGAGGAAACGGTAGTAAAATATAAAAGCACCCGCGGCAAGTATAAAATCGGCCCTGCACACAGCGCTACAGCATGTAGTGCTAGCCAAAACAGCAAAAAGCTTTATCTCAGCGGTGCCTGCTTTACGTGTCCTACACGAAATGAGTAAGGCACTTTTGGGGTAAAAATGCGAAATTAATATGATATTTGCATCTTCGTATGGAAAGTAAAAGACAACAGAAATTCTCGCGCCTGATTCAGAAAGAGCTGGCGGATATCTTCCAAAGAGAAGTGCCGCACTTGTTCGGAGGCGCCTATATATCAGTGAGTGTGGTACGCATGTCGCCTGATTTGGGTGTGGCTAAAGTATACCTGAGCATCATGATGGCCCAAAACAACGAGGCTGTGCTGCAGGAGGTGCGTATCAACGCCAAAACTATTCGCCACCAACTGGCACAGCGCATTAAAAACCAGGCGCGCATCATCCCGGAGCTCATCTTTTACCTGGATGATACGGCCGAATATGCAGCCAAGATTGATAAACTGTTTGAAAACATCGACATTCCGCCTGCCAGCGAGGATGACGAGGACGATGAAACATACCCTAACAAGTAGGCCTTAGCCGCACATCACCCTTATGCAGTACGACCCAATTAAACGGGTGCTTGGAGACGTGTTCAACAAGACACCTTTCCTGCGCCGCGTATTCTATAATCTGCTAGACTTGCTGTTGCTTCGTGCCTGGCACGTTAAAAAGGAGCTTCGCGAGTGGTCTGATAACCGCCGAAACGAAGAGCAGCACATACTGGACGCCGGCTCAGGCTTCGGGCAGTATACCTACCACCTGTCGGGGATGAGCAGCAAGTGGCGTATACTGGCCGTTGATGTAAAGGAGGAACAGGTGTCGGACTGCAATCGCTTTATGCGTGCCATAGGCCGGCAGAACATTTTGTTCAAGATCGCCGATCTGGTTAAATACCGTGAGCCCGAAACCTATGACCTTATACTTTCAGTGGATGTGATGGAGCATATACTGGAGGATGTGGAGGTTTTCCGTAACTTCAATGCATCGCTGCGCCCGGGTGGCATGCTGCTGATCTCCACACCTTCCGACCAAGGTGGTTCAGATGTGCACGGAGATGATGAAACCTCATTTATTGAGGAGCACGTACGGGATGGGTATAACATCAAAGAGATTGAGGATAAACTCAGAATAGCGGGCTTTAGCAAAGTGCAGGCTCGTTACTCATATGGCAAGCCGGGTCAGATTTCGTGGCGCCTTTCCATGAAGTACCCGCTGCTGATGCTAAACGCCTCTAAAATTTTCTTTGTGCTGCTGCCGTTCTATTACCTGGTAACCTTCCCGGTAAGTATGGTGCTGAACTGGATGGATGTAAAAGGAAGTCACCCATCGGGTACCGGCCTGATTGTAAAAGCATGGAAATAGTTAATTGTTATATTGTTGGTGGTTAAATTACTGACTCTGAAAATGACCAAGAAACAACCATTTAACAAGTAAACAATTTAGCGATTAAGAATGAACGTACCTTTTCTGATAGCGAAGCGATATTTTTTCTCTAGAAAGAAGAGGAACATTATTAGTATTATCTCCAACATTGCCATGATTGGAGTGGCGGTAGGTTCTGCCGCGCTCATTATCGTGCTATCAGTTTTTAACGGCCTGGAGGATCTGATCCGTGAGATTTACTCAAGCTTTGACCCGGACCTGAAGATTACGGCTGTTGAGGGCAAATCTTTTGAGACAGACACCGAATTCATGAACCGTATCCGCCGTACGCCGGGTGTGGCAGTGGTTTCGGAAGTGATTGAGGATAATGCGCTGCTCCGCTACAACGAGCGGCAGATGGTGGTGAAGGTAAAAGGAGTAAGCGAAAATTTCTTTGATCAGAACGATATTGACTCTTCTGTAGTAGAGGGCAGCAGTAATTTATACTTCAACAAAGCTTACCGCGCCTTGGTAGGCCGTGGTGTGCAGTACCAGTTGTCCATCCGGCCAGGCAACCAGTTTGAGCCCTTGCAGTTCCTGTACCCGCGCAATGTAAAGTTTAACCCGCTTAACCCTGAGGGGTCCTTCAACAACCTGAGCATTTTGCCGGGAGGCATATTTGCCATAGAGCGGCAGTATGATGATGCGTATGTATTTGTGCCGCTTAACTTTGCCGAGGAACTACTAGACTATGGCCGCCGCCGGACAGCCTTAGAGATAAAAGTGGAGCAAGGTTACCGCATAGAGCAGGTAAAGCGCGAACTGCTGCAGGTGCTGGGCCAAAATTTTAAAGTGCAGAACTCTGATGAGCAGCATACCAGCCTGCTACGCGCCGTAAAAGTGGAAAAGCTTTTCGTGTTCATCACCTTCGCGTTTATACTTGGCATCGCATCCCTTAACATCTTCTTCTCCCTCTCGATGCTCGTAATCGACAAGAAGAAGGACATTGCCATACTTGCCTCTATGGGAGCCACGGCTAAAACTATCCGTAACATATTTCTGATGGAAGGGGCGTTGGTAGCCTGTATCGGAGCTGCTTACGGGCTTACGCTTGGCATGCTCATCTGCAACCTGCAGCAGACTTTTGGGCTGGTAAGTATGGGCATGGCGACCTCGGTGGTAGAGGCTTACCCAGTAAAAATGGAGATTGAGGACTTCGCGCTCACGGGCTTGGCAATTGTTGTTATCACCCTGCTGGTGTCGATCCGGCCTGCTAACAAAGCGGCTGCCATGTCTGTTACCGATAACATATAACACCCCCTGCCACAGTACAATTTCTATACTTCAGAAACATCTGAGGCCCGCATCTGTTTCAGCTTGAAAAATTAGGCAGCCTTCCTAAAGTACAAGCCAAACGCAGCCTTTTTAGTAGGAAATAAGCGCCAAATTGGCTAAATTTGAAGTCCTTAAAATGTCTTTGGCATGAATGTTTATACCACGCAGCCTTTTCAGGTAATCTATTCGCTTTTTGAGCACGAATACCTGGGTTACCTGTTTGAGTCATTTGTGGTACAGGTAAACTCCAAAGGGCAACTCACCCTGCAGCATCAGAACATTTCAGCAAAAAACGCTGACGAGTTCGCCGCACGTCTCGATGCAGAAGATTTTAAGCTGATCCAGCTCATCGATCAGATACAGCAGGACGCTGTGCTCAAAAAATTCTCGCCTAAAAAAAAGCTCTCGCCCGCTGATTTCTTCCTGAAAGTATACGACTCTGAAAAGGGCGACAAGGCGCTGCAGGAAACCATCAGCCATTATGTGCAAAGCCACATGGGCAAGGTACTGGAGCTGCTGCGCCCGGGTAAAATGACTTTTATTATGGGCAAGGACGGGGAGCCGACCTGGAAAGAGATCCATATTGCGCCGGAGAAGGCGACAGTACTGTTTCACTTCAGGCGTAACGAGGATAATACCCACTACTTCCCAACTGTAAAGTATGCCGGCGAGAAGCTGGAGTTTCAGTACAAAAATGCCGCCTTAATTTGCCATGAACCTGCCTGGCTCATGCTGAATGATAACGTGTACAGCTTTGAAAAAAACGTGGACGGTAAAAAGCTACAGCCTTTCCTGAACAAGAAGTTTATAGTAGTGCCACGCTCAGTGGAGGAAAACTACTACAGCAAATTTGTAGCACCGCTGGTGGAGCAGTTTGATGTGTATGCCAAAGGCTTCGACATTCGGACCGAGAAGTATATGCCAAGACCTTACCTTACCTTTTCGGAGATAGCCGCTGCGGAAGCGCCTGCCACCGTAGCAAGCAAGCAAGATGTAGGGCAGGAAAACGGCAAGATTCTTTTCGACCTGTCGTTTAAGTATGGCGACTACCTGGTGCAGACGCGGGAGGCTAAGAGAGTCAGCGTAAGTATGGAGAAAACCGCTGATTCATATGTTTTCCATAAGCTGATCAGGGATGTAAACACGGAGAAAAAATTTGTAAAAGAGCTGAATAAGCGTGCGCTGGAGGTGAAGAACGGACATGCCGTGTTGGAGAAAAGCACGGCCTTTGCGTGGCTTAACAGTAACCTGCAGGGGCTGGAGGAGCTGGGTTTTACAGTGCAGCAAAGCCAGCGAAACGGCAAAAACTACTTTATCGGCGATATAACGCTGGATGTGGGCATTACGGAAAAAAATGATTGGTTTGATATTTACGGAACTGTGCGCTTCGGGGAGTTCACGGTGCCTTTCATCAAACTCAAAAACCACATCCTGACAAAAAATAACGAGTACATGCTGCCTAACGGGCAGGTGGCCATTATACCCGAAGAGTGGTTTACACAATACATCGAGTTGTTTGCCTTTGCCGAGGGCGAGGAGCAGCTAACGCTCAAAAAGCACCACATGGCCTTGGTAAACGACCTGCAAAACGGCAACCTAGCCACCGTAACCATGAGCCGCAAGCTGGAGAAGCTGCGCGAGTTTGAGACCATCGAGGACCAGCCGCTGCCAGCCGGTTTTAAGGGTGAGCTGCGCCCATACCAAAAGGCTGGCTATAACTGGCTTCACTTTGTGCAGAATTACAAGTTTGGCGGTTGTCTGGCCGACGACATGGGTTTGGGTAAAACGGTACAGACGCTGGCCATGCTGCAACACCGAAAGGAAAACGGTGCCGAGTCTGCCACGCTGCTTGTCATGCCGACCTCACTGGTATACAACTGGATGAACGAAGCCCAGAAGTTTACCCCTAACCTGCGCGTGCTTAGCTACACAGGCACCTACCGCGAGAAGAACGTAGAGCAGTTCTCTGATTACGATGTAGTGCTGACTTCTTATGGCATTGTACGGTTGGATGCCGAACTGCTGCAGAGCTACTATTTTGATTATATCATACTGGATGAGTCGCAGGCTATCAAGAACCCTGACTCTAATACCTCCCGCTCGGTACGCGCGCTTAAGTCGCGGCACCGGCTTATACTTACAGGCACTCCTGTCGAGAACAGCACGATGGACCTGTGGTCGCAGATGTCGTTTATTAACCCCGGTTTGCTGGGTACGCAGCACTTCTTCCGGAACGAGTTTCTGAAGCCGATTGAGAAGGAGAAGGACGAGCAGAAAACACGGCGGCTGCATGCGCTTATCAAGCCGTTTATACTTCGCAGGCACAAATCGCAGGTGGCCAAAGAGCTGCCCGAGAAAATTGAGCAGACCATTTTCTGTGAAATGACGGAGGAGCAGGAGCACGCTTACGAAGAAACCAAATCATACTACAGAAACAAGATCCTGACTAACCTGGAAGAAAACGGGCCGGGCAATACCCAGTTCATGCTCTTGCAGGGCCTTACCAAACTGCGGCAGATCGCCAACCACCCTCTGATGACTGATCCGGGGTATGAGGGCGATTCCGGAAAGCTGAAGGAAGTGCTGCACATGACCAAAAATGTAGTGCGCGAAGGGCATAAGGTTTTGATATTTAGTCAGTTTGTAAAGCACCTGGAGATAATCCGAAAAGTGCTGGATAAACGGGAGGTCAGTTATACTTACCTAGACGGAAACACGAAAAACCGGCACGAGCAGGTGGAGCGGTTCCAGACAGACGAAAGTATACAAGTGTTCCTGATCTCGCTGAAAGCCGGTGGTGTAGGCCTAAATCTGACTGCTGCAGACTACGTGTTTATACTTGACCCGTGGTGGAACCCGGCTGTGGAGGCACAGGCAGTAGACCGCGCGCACCGCATCGGGCAGCAGAACACCGTGTTTACCTACAAGTTCATCACTAAGGATTCTGTGGAGGAGAAGATACTGGCCCTGCAGAACCGCAAAATACAGCTCGTTACCGATCTCATCAGCACCGATGAAACCGTTATCAAGAGCCTCACAAAAGATGATATTGACAACCTGTTAAGTTAGGAATTGATTGTTGGTTGTTAATCAATAGTTGTTGTTCAGCAGAAAGTATGATAAACGCCGCTGCAGGTATAAATGCAGCGGCGTTTATACTTTTAGCAAGTATAACATTTGTTTTTGAAAGAGGTTTAAAGGAATAAGTATTAAATAACTCCCCTCCTTTGACAAGGAGGGGAAGGGGTGGTTGGACCCGGCAATTTTAAAAATCAACAATTCGACCATCAACAACTCAACAATCAAACCCATGCAACTCCACCTTAGAACCTACGTCAGCCAGAATTACCTGAAAGTGTTTAATGCTTTCGATGAGCAGCTGTTCCGGAAGCTTTCTCCGGCCTACCCCCGGCTGAAGCTGCTGCGTTTTGATGGATCCGAGCCCAGCGATGTGGTGGAGATAGCGCTGCAAACCGGTCTGAAATCTTTCCGCTGGACTAGCTTGATTACCGAGAGAAGTATAACTGATACGCAGGCATACTTTGTAGACCAAGGCCAGGAACTGCCTCCTCCCCTACGGCACTGGCACCACAAGCACCTGGTAACCAAAAACGGCAGCGGCGCAGTCATTCATGATATTATTACCTACAGCACGGACTTTAAACCGCTGGATCTGCTGCTTTACCCGGCCATGAAGCTGCAGTTCGGTATGCGTAAGCAAATTTACCAGCGGGAGTTCGGTAAAGTATAAAAACCTTTGCCCTGCTCCATCAGTTTACAGCACAAAAAGTATAAAACCGTATATTGGGGTATGAGGAAAGCAGCCATCATAGGGGCAGGTATAGGAGGCATTGCCGCAGCCGTGCGTTTGGCCGTGAAGGGCTACGAGGTAACGGTGCTGGAGGCTAACCATACGTTTGGCGGCAAGATGCACGAGTTCTGGCTGGGCAAGTACAGGTTTGATGCCGGCCCGTCGCTGTTTACGCTGCCGCACCTCGTGGATGAGCTGTTTACCCTGGCCGGCCGCACCCCCTCCGACTACTTCCGCTACACCCGCCTCGACCCGATCACACACTATTTTTGGCCAGACGGCAGCCACGTAAAAGCTTACGCCGATGCCGGTAAATTTGCGCAGGAGGCAGAGCAGCAGCTGGGCGTGCCGAAGCAGGCGGTGCAGGAGGCGCTGCAGAAAAGCGCACGGCTCTACAAAGGCACAGCGGATACTTTTTTGCAGAAGTCGCTGCACAAGCTGGATACATACCTGAGCCCCGATGTGCTGAAGGCGCTGAGCTGCCTCTCCGACCTTGGCCTGACTACCTCCATGCACCAGGCCAACGCCAGCCAGTTCTCCGACCCGCGCTTTGTGCAGCTGCTCGATCGGTTTGCCACCTACAACGGTTCTGACCCCTACCAGGCTCCCGGCACACTTAATATCATTCCGCACCTCGAGCACAACATAGGAGCTTTTTACCCGGAGGGTGGCATTTATAGTATAGTGGCGAGCCTAATTAAACTAGCCGAAGAATTGGGCGTAGAGTTCAAATATAACGAGCCAGTAGAACGCATCATCACCGAAAACAACAAAGCTGTTGGAGTAGAAACCAGCAGGCGTAAGTATAAAGCCGATGTGGTGGTGAGCAATATGGACGTGGTACCGACTTACCGCAGGCTCTTGCCCAACCAGCCGGCACCGGAGAAAACGCTGCAGCAGCCGCGTTCCAGCTCGGCGCTTATCTTTTACTGGGGCATTAAACGGGAGTTTCCGCAGCTGCATGTGCACAACATCTTCTTCAGCCAGGATTATAAAGCTGAGTTTGAGCACATCTTCAAGTATAAAACCGTTAGCCCGGACCCGACTGTGTACATCAATATCACCTCCAAAGCAGATGAGCAGGACGCGCCCGAAGGCAGCGAAAACTGGTTTGTGATGGTAAACGTGCCGCATAACCAGGGGCAGGATTGGCAGCAGCTAACCATATCTACCCGGCAGGCGGTGCTACAGAAGCTAAGCAGTATGCTGCAGACTGATGTGGAGGCGCTGATAGAGCAGGAGCAGGTGCTGGACCCGCTGCTGATCGAGAGCCGCACCTCGTCGTTTGGCGGCGCTTTGTACGGCAGCAGCTCTAACAACCGCATGGCTGCCTTTCTGCGCCACCCAAACTTCAGCTCCAAACTGCAGGGTTTATACTTTTGCGGCGGCAGCGTGCACCCGGGCGGTGGTATTCCGCTGTGCCTGCTATCAGCCAAAATTGTAGGCGAACTGGCCCCTGCTGTTGCTCCCTCTTCCGCTAAACCATCTAAACAAAATGCCCGACACTAAAGCCTTACCCGCTATAACACCTGTTGTAGGTAAATATAAAAAATACGCTCTGCCGCTTGCGGTGGCTGTACTTGTTATCTTTCATACCGTCGGGTTCTGGGGTTTGCTTTTCAGTGGCAGGCCGGAGTACTTCCAGAAACTCACCCCCATGAACCTGCTGCTTACCAATACACTGCTTTTTGCTTTCCATAGGCGCTGGAATGTCGGGTTTATACTTTTTGCCGCAGTAGTGTTTGCTGTTGGCTTTTTCTCAGAGGTGCTGGGAGTGCACACCGGGCTGCTGTTCGGCGATTATAATTACGGGCAAGCGCTGGGAACAAAAATATGGGATGTGCCCCTGCTGATCGGTCTGAACTGGCTGATGCTGGTCTATACTACCGGCCACCTGAGTAACTATACGCCTCTGCCGTGGTTCGCCAAAGCCATACTTGGCGCAACACTAATGGTGCTGCTCGATTACTTTATAGAGCCCGTGGCTATGGCCTTTGACTTCTGGAGCTGGCATGGAGGCCACATTCCCTTATCAAACTTTATAGGCTGGTTTTTAGTGGCCCTGGCGCTGCAGGTATACTTTCAGCAGGCAGCCATCTATAAAAACAATAAACTGGCGCCTTACGTGTATGTGGTGCAGCTGCTGTTCTTTATCGGCATTTTCATCCTGCTATAATATTGGGAGTTATCAGCATAAAGAAAAAATGCTTACTTTTGAAGGAAGTATTGGTCGGTAAGGCGGGAGTTTAGCCACAATTAGGCTCTTACCGCCACTGCAGGCTGTGCCACTACAGCAATAAAACTTAAGTAGATGACATTATCGGAAACAATTTTAGGGCAGCTGCTTCAGGTGTTTAGAACTGAGGGGATAATGCGCAACTCTGAGCAGGAACTGATAGAGCGGCTAAGAATACCGGAACACGAGTTTAATGCTATGTTTTCAAGTATGGAAGACTTGGTGCAGCAGGTAGTGCAGCATGACTTTCAGGTGCAGGAGGAGCGGGACAGGGTACTGCTAAGCTATGCCCAAAACCCTGTAGAGGAGATTATTCTGCTGCTGCAGAACGGTATCAAGGAGTTGAATACAATCAATCCGGCTTATATTTTAGATCTACAGCAGCACTTCCCGCAGGCGTGGCAAATGGTTCTGGGCCATCTGGGTACGTATAACTACGATCTTAACTTTGGTATTGTCAACAAAGGTATAGTGCAAGGTTATTTACGGAAAGATATTAACCTGCAGCTAGTTACCAGAATTATTCTGGAACAGTTTAACATGCTTATAAATCCTGTTATTTTTCCGCCAGATCACTTTGACTTAGGAGAGGTATTCCGGAGCATATATTTATACTATGTGCGCGGCCTGTGCACCGAAAAAGGCGTTAAACTAGCAGAAGCATACTTTGCTAAAAACAATATTTAAGAAGCTGCTCAGCAAAAGAAAAAGCGCTGCCGCCAAAGTATAGATCCTTGGCGGCAGCGCTTTTTTACGGTTGCTAAAACCGATGTTAGCTAATAGATACGCGTACTTTCTGCGTGTACATACGCAGCGCAGACTTAAAGTCTGTGCCGTTATCCTCCATCTCGTTCAGAATCCAGACAGCGGCCAGCACGTGCGTCAGTTGCTCGCCTTCGTCATCGCCGCCCACCTCAATGGCAGGCTGCTGCTCGTCCACAATAGCGGCTTCGGCGGCCATTAGCTCGTCCAGTTTATGATTCTCTACCAGTTTTTTAATAGCGGGTATCTTCATTATGCTTAGGCGTCTAGTTTATGTATCAGTTCACGAACGGCGTCTTCTTTGCTGGCAGCTACAGAGTCAACCAGTTGGCCGTTCTTGAAGATAGCGAAAGTAGGCAGGTTTGTTACGTTAGCCAGCTTACGCGCTTCAGGGCTGGTTTCAGCGTTCACATCCACAAAAGCCACGTTGGCAAAAGCCTCGTCGTCAGACATACGCTTGAACTTAGGCGAGAACAGGCGGCAGCTGCCACACCAGTCGGCGTAGTATTTTACCACTACTTTCTGGTTTGAGTTCAGTACTTGGTTAAAATCGTTGTCAGTTGCTACTATAACAGCCATATTATTTCTTTTTGTGATTTACTTGATCAGATTCTATCCTATTTAACTAAAGTCAAAAGTAAATGTTTCAATCAATAATAAGGCAATAGCACAGATAGATTTAATTTATCAGTTTATAGATAAAAGCTATATTAAAGGCTTCGATATATATGGCACTTGCCTCTGAAACTATACCTCTCTCTTTAAAGTTATAGCATAGAATCAATTAAGGCTGGAGAATATTAGCAGAAGCGGCAAAAATGGATAACAAAATCTATAGGCCAATTTTGTATCTTTGCAGCCTAAAACCAGAGAAGCACGATGTTAGATAAGTTAGAAGCCATTAATCAGCGTTTTGAAGAAGTAAGCCAACTTCTTATTCAGCCGGATGTGGTTAGCGACATGAAGAAGTATAAGTCGCTGAATAAAGAGTATAAGGATCTGGATAAGATCGTTGTAGAATATAAAAAGTACCTCAACATCCTGAGCAACATAGACAACGCTAAGCAAGTGATTGCCACAGAGAAGGATGAGGATTTCAGGGAGATGGCCAAAGAGGAGCTGGACGAGCTGCTGCCGCAGCGCGATGAGATGGAGGATCACCTGAAGGAGTTGCTGATCCCGAAAGATCCGAACGACAGTAAGGACATTCTGATGGAGATACGTGCTGGCGCTGGCGGCGACGAAGCCTCTATCTTTGCCGGTGACCTTTACCGCATGTACAGCCGTTTTGCTGAGAAGCAAGGCTGGAAAATGGAATTGGTGGATGCGACTGAAGGCACATCTGGTGGTTATAAAGAAATTATTATAGGCGTATCGGGCGAGGATGTATATGGCAAGCTAAAGTTTGAGTCAGGTGTGCACCGCGTGCAGCGTGTGCCAGCCACTGAAACGCAGGGACGTATCCATACTTCCGTGGCTTCGGTGGTGGTGCTGCCGGAGGCAGAGGAATTTGATGTGGAGATCGACATGAACGATATCCGTAAAGACCTATTCTGTTCTTCCGGTCCGGGTGGCCAGTCGGTAAACACGACGTATTCAGCCGTTCGCCTGACGCACCTTCCTACTGGCTTAGTAGCACAGTGCCAAGACCAGAAATCGCAGTTGAAAAACTTTGATAAAGCTCTTGCGGTACTTCGTTCGCGTATTTACGAGCAGGAACTCGCCAAGAAAAACGAGGCTGAGGGCGCACAGCGTAAGTCTATGGTGGGCGGCGGCGACCGTTCCGATAAAATCCGTACGTATAACTACCCGCAGGGGCGCGTAACCGATCACCGCATTGGCTATACGGTTTACAACCTGCCAAACGTAATGGACGGTGGCATTGATGACTTTGTAGAGGAGCTTCGTATTGCTGAAAACGCTGAGCGACTGAAAGAGGGCGCCACAGCAGAATAAGCAATCGCTAAAGTATAAATGAAAGGGATGTAGTGAAGCAAATAAAGCGTCGCTGCATCCTTTTCTTTTTAATTACTAACTTGTTAGCAACAAACAAAGGAGCTGCCAATAGTATAAGCAGCTATCCTCAGCTAAATTTACTTTACAGCAATTAACTATCAGCCACAGAACTTGAAATACCTGTTTGCCATACTGCCCCTCTTGCTGCTGCTGTCGGTATTCGGCTGTGAGCCAAAGGACGAGGTAATTACTTCTGACCCGAATGCAGTGCTACAGTTTTCGGCTGATACGGTACTGTTTGACACTGTATTTGTGAGCCGGGGCAGTATAACCAAACGCCTGAAAGTATACAACCGCAACGAAAAGGCAGTTCGCATCAGCGAAATAACATTGGCAGGTGCCGGAGGCTCTCCTTATAAGCTTACAATAAACGGTGTGCAGGCGCCACTGATGAATAACCTGGAGCTGCGCGGAGGCGATAGCCTGTATGTGCTCGTTAAAGCCAATATCAACCCAACAGACCAGAACCAGCCGTTTCTGGTAGCAGATTCTATACTTTTTACCACCAACGGGCAACAGCAGAACGTAAAGTTGGTAGCCTATGGCCAAAACGCCTATTTTCATGGCAAAGGCAGCATCGGCACTACCACATGGGCGAATGATAAGCCGCACGTGCTGCTCGATTCGGTGCTGGTGCGTGAGGGTGCCATACTTACCATTGAGAAAGGAGCCCGCATCTATGGCTACAATAAGGCGGTGTTGCTGGTGGCAGGCCAGCTGCAGGTGCAGGGCACGCCGCAGGAGCGGGTGGTGTTTAGTGGTTACCGCCGCGAAGAAGATTATCGCACGGCACCTGGCCAGTGGGAAGGTATCCGGGTGCTGGCAACCAGCGGGGGCAGCAGCATAAAGTATGCAGACATCACAAATACCTTATATGGTGTACACATTGGCAATCCGGGTAAAGCGGGTACTTTAATAGAGGGCAGCACTATTGCGCATGCTAAGTTGGGAGGTGTGATCGCCTTTACATCTGAGGTGCAACTGGTAAGCACGCTTATCTACAACTGCGGCAACCACGGCTTTCTGGGCTCTGGCGGCGGTAAGTATGAGGTGCTGTATTCTACCATCGTTAGTTACCAGAACCCGCTGGAACGCGCCGCGCCGCTGCTCGCCGTAACTGATTTTATACCTGAAACTGAAATTGAAAACCAACCTACTTTGTTGCGGCTGGTAAACTCCATAGTTTATTCTGATGACTACAGTATGATGGATGAGGTACTGGTAGAGCCGGCAAGCGCAGCTACGGAGGTTAGCAATAGCCTGCTGCGCACCGAAAGGTACAAGGCACAGTTTGAAGGCAACGGTAACATTCTGAACATCGAACCGAAATTTAAGGCGCCTGCCAAGTATAACTTCAGCCTCGATACCCTCTCCCCTGCCAACGGTGCGGCTAAAATGCTGCCAAACATACTTCAGGATATAAAAGGCAACACCCGTAGCACTACCCAACCCGACGCAGGTGCGTATGAGCGTACCATAGATTAACAATCGTACAGAACAGACTATGTGGTTTCAGAAAGAGATAAGGCTGCCGGCTGTAAAGCGCGGCTTTCATTTGATAACAGATTTACTGGAGGCGCAGCTGCCGGAACTCGAAAGTATAAATGTTGGCCTGGCGCACATTTTCATCAAGCATACCTCGGCCAGCCTTACCATTAACGAAAACGCCGATCCTACTGTGCGGCAGGACTTCGAGAGCCACTTCAATCAGATGGTGCCTGAAAACCAGCCTTATTACCGCCATACATTAGAAGGCCCTGATGATATGCCCGCGCACCTGAAAGCTGCTATGCTTGGCACTTCCGTTACCATACCTATCCGCAACGGCAAGTTGAATTTAGGCACCTGGCAAGGTATCTACCTCTGCGAACACCGCGACCACGCCTCTAAACGCACTGTGGTGGTAACGCTGCAGGGAGAGTGAATATATCATGTGCTTGAGTAATGATCTTCTTACTATCCATTTCTAAAGGATTTTATAAGAAAGCAGCCTCTATTCGTTAGCTGCAAAGATCATACTCTACCTGTGCATTCTCATGGCGTTCATCAAGAAAGGAGATTGTTTCTGCGCCTGTAGTAACAGCGTTATACTTTGGCTTGACCCAATAACACAGTTCTTATCTGGTTATACTTACTCTTTTGATTTCGGTGCCGTTGGTGCTGGTTAAGCGTAGGAAGTAGATGCCGGGTGGCAGGCGCTGTAAGTCCAGTTGAAGGGTGCGGTTCCGGGCTTCGGCAGTGAGTACGGTTTTGCCTATGCTGTTTATTAACTCCACCTGCCGCACAAGTACACGCGCAGGCTGCTCTATGTATAGATAATCTGCAGTTGGGTTCGGGTACACGATCAGGTCATTTACCGTGATGTATACAAAATCCTCCCATACTTCGGTATCGCTTACTGTGCCATTGCTCACCGTTAGCTTCACATCATACTGGCCGGGCTGTGGATAGGTAACCACAGGGTTCTGCTGCGTAGACGTTGCCGGTACGCCTCCTTCAAACTCCCAAAACCACTCAGTTGCCCGTACACCTTCCGGAGTGGCGGCAAATTGTATACTTTGTCCGGCCACAGCTAAGGTATCGCTCTCCTGAGCCAGGCCAAAACCGGAGCGGATAGCATTGGCGCAGGCAAGCGAATAAAGCAACTGGTTGCGGCTGGTGCTAAGTATGGCATTCATATAAGCGGCCTGGCCTTGGGTAAACAGGTTCATGCAGGCATCGTTGCTATAGTCCATGTAGTTCTGGTACATGTTGCCGTATGGGCTGTTGTCGCAGGAAATTTCGATGCCGCCGGTACAGTCGGTGGTATAGGTCTCTTGATTTGGTGTATCGCTGATGCCGTCAGAATCCGAACAGCTGGCATCATCGCCTCCCCAGATATGCTCTAGGCCCAGCCAGTGGCCCACCTCATGCGTGGCAGTGCGCCCCAGGTTGTATACCGAATCAAACTTGTTGGCCGGTGCAGCTCCCACGGCAGTATAGTGCAGCACCACGCCATCCAGGTGCGGCAGCGTGGTCCCCGGCTTAGAGGCATAACCCAATACGTTGTCTTTGATGTTTCCTACCCAGATGTTCAGGTAGCGATCAGTATCCCAGGAGGCTGCGCCGCCGCTGTCAGCTTTCTTAATGTAGTCATTCACGAAATTAAACTCGGTGCGATAGGTCTGGGTGCGGGTGATACCGGTAGTGGAGTCGCCTTTCATGTTCAAGGAAGCGAGGCAGAACTCAATGCGCGTATCGGCGGCGTAAGGGGCAAAGTATGATGGTGTGTTTACTGCGTCCGAGTTGCGCCTCCTGAAATCAGCGTTCAGTACCTCCAGCTGCGATTTGATCTGCTCATCCGAAATGTTTTCGACCTCATCGCTATACAGCACATGAAAAACAACCGGAATGGTGATAGTGGTAACAGCACGCAAGCTTTGCCATTGGCGCTGCTGCTGTAGTTTCTCCTTCACGGCCTGCTGCACTTGCTGTTGCTGCTGCGCCAGAGAGGGGTGCTGGGCTCTCATCGCCTCTATGTAAGTAGTGGTGGCGCAGCTGCGGTTGCTCGTTAGCCCCTGGGCAAAGCAGGAAAAGGCTAGGCCAAGGCAAAGAACAGCCGTGAGAGCAAGCGTACGCATGGAGCAATAAGAGTAAAGGGTCAGCAAAACTGACAGACAGCTTATGTGCCTGTAGCTACGCAAGATAAGGAAAATCGGCAGTGTATGGCAAGGCGCTGGCGCTTTTGTACAGCCTATGTGTTAGGTTATTATAAATTGGCCTGTACTTCGTAGCGCAGCGAGTCTCCGAAAATCATTTTCTGCACCCCCTCCACATGATAATCGGAAATATCGCCAGTTTGAGAATCAGTACTAAGCTCAATGGCTCGGCGAGAGAAAAAGATGATGTTCTTGTCCTGCAGGCGGGCGTTGAGTTGCTTCAGCTTGCCGTCGGGCGTCATGATGAGGCGCAGGTAGTGCACCATAGATTCGGCGTCTTCCAGCTTCGTGAACTCCACGGCCACTGAGCCATCCTCCAGCACCTGCTCCTGGCGCGTATAGTACTCCTGTAACGACGGGCGGCTTAAGTCGGCTTGCTCAAATACGGCCAGCTCATCCTCCCAGTTGATGGTTGATGTCTCCACCACCTCCGGCTCCTGCCCTTGGGCAGCTACCGATTTTAGCACCATCGGCTGTTCAGCCTCCAGTTTTTGCCGTTGCTCCTGCAGGTAAGAAGTCAGGTTAAAAGCGGCCTGCCCCGCCTCATTGGTAGCAGGCGGAGCAGGCCGCTCGCAGGCAGCCAGGGCCAGTAAAAGGCCTATCAGCAAGAGAGGTTTGTACTTGGCCACAGGGTATGAATTAATGGTTAATCAGTGATTCTCCGGTCATTTCCTCCGGCTTCTGCAGGTGCATCAGCTCTAGTATGGTTGGTGCAATATCTCCAAGCTTGCCGGTGTGCAGCGTGCCTTTAAAATCATCGCTTACCAACACGCACGGCACCAGGTTAGTGGTATGAGCTGTATTAGGCGACCCGTCCGGGTTGATCATCATGTCAGCGTTACCGTGGTCGGCAATTACAATGGTGTCGTAGCCGTTTTCCAGGGCGGTCGTGATTACCTTGGCAGCGCACTCGTCTACTACCTCGCAGGCTTTTACAGCGGCTTCAAACACACCGGTGTGGCCCACCATATCCGGGTTGGCAAAGTTAAGGCAAATAAAATCAGCTGACTTTTTCTCCAGCTCCGGCACAATGGAATCACGGATGTCATAAGCGCTCATTTCCGGCATCAGGTCGTATGTGGCAACTTTCGGAGACGGGCACATCAGGCGGCTTTCGCCCTCAAATTGAGTTTCGCGGCCACCGGAGAAGAAGAAGGTAACGTGCGGATATTTCTCTGTCTCGGCAATACGGATCTGCTTTTTGCCGGCATTTGCCAGTACTTCGCCTAGCGTGTTATTCAGGTTATCCTTGTCGAAGATGGCCTCAGTGTTCAGAAAGCTCTCATCGTAGTTGGTCATCATCACATAACGCAAATCCAGCTTATACATGTTCTGCTCCGGGAAGTCGCGCTGCGTCAGGGCTTGGGTAATCTCGCGGCCGCGGTCGGTGCGGAAGTTAAAGCAGATAACAACATCACCGTTTTTGATTGTGGCGATAGGCTCCTGGCGGTCGTTCACCTTCACGATTGGCTTAATAAACTCATCCGTAACCCCAGCATTGTAAGAGTCGAGCATAGACTTGATCAGGTTCTGAGATGGCTCCCCCTCTCCTTTCACCATCAGGTCGTAAGCAAGCTTTACACGCTCCCAACGGTTGTCGCGGTCCATGGCGTAGTAGCGGCCAACAATAGAGGCGATAGTGCCGGTTGTGTTCTCCAGGTGCTCTTCCAGCTCATTAATATACTTTACACCGCCTTTTGGGTCCGTGTCGCGGCCATCGGTAAAAGCATGGATATATACTTCGTGCAGCTCCTGGTCGTTGGCGACGGAGCAAAGCGCTTTCAGGTGGTCAATGTGCGAGTGTACGCCCCCATCCGACAGAAGCCCGATCAGGTGAACAGCCTTTTTATTTTCTTTGGCATAAGAATAGGCATTGGCAAGGGCTGGCATAGAAGCCAGTTTTCGCTCCGCGATGGCTTTGTTGATGCGCACCAGATCTTGATACACTACACGGCCTGCGCCAATGTTCATGTGCCCTACCTCTGAGTTGCCCATCTGGCCCTCTGGCAGACCTACAGCCTCGCCGGAGGCTTGCAGCGTGGTGGTAGGGTATTTTTCGAAAATAGAATCAACAAAAGGGGTGTTGGCTTTATGTATGGCCGAAACCGCCAAGTCGGTGGCAATTCCCCACCCATCTAAAATCACTAAGAGTACCTTCTTATCCATGGCGCAAATATAACTATATTCTTCGAAGCAGCAGTTGCTAAAGGGGCTTATCGTGCTGCCGCTGCTACTGTATAAACGTATTCTGATTTGCCCGGGCAGCTATTGAAAGTATACGTGTGGCAGGGGTTGGGTTCTTTCTTTATCAGTATAATCGTGTTATATTAGAGACGCCAATCAACCACCAGTACTTGGCATAGTTTTGGCTCATACTAGAGCAAGTAATACAAACAGCATTTATGAAAAACTTTAAACACTTTGCAGTTGCCTTCTCAATGTTATTAGTAGCTATTCTTCTAACAGCAGGGCAGGCTGTGGCGCAAGGCGATGCAATGAGCAGTGTGAAGCAGGCTATGAAAGCCGGCTCAGCCAAAGAACTTTCTAAGAATTTTGGTAACATGGTGGAAATTACGCTGGATGGTGCCGAGGCTACCAGCTACAGCAGTACGCAGGCAGAGTTTGTAATGAAGAATTTTTTCTCTAAAAACGCTCCTGTAGACTTCAGCGTGAACCATAACGGTACTTCTGACAAGGGGCAGCTTTACGCCATCGGTACTTATTCTTCTAAGGGCGGCTCTTACACTGTGCTGATCCGGATGAAGTCTTCCGGGGACAAATACCTGATCCATTCGATGAACTTTATCAAAGATTAAGACAATACAAATGAGATTTTTACAAAGGCTCGGAGTTTATACCGAGCCTTTTTTTATTTTTGCACCGTGAAACTAACATATCTGACCAAAAAAAGTATAAACGAGTTTATCGTTAGGGCGCTAACCGAGGATGTAGGCGACGGAGACCACTCCTCGCTTGCCTCCATACCTGCCGATGCGCAGAACCAGGCGCGCCTGCTGGTGAAGGGCGATGGAATATTGGCAGGTGTGGAGCTGGCCGGCTATATCTTTAAGGCCGTAGACCCTGACCTGCAGCTGGATGTGTTGATGCGCGATGGCGACCGAATGAAGTATGGTGATGTGGCATTTACCGTAAAAGGCAAAGCCCAAAGTATACTTACTGCCGAGCGCCTGGTGTTAAACTGCATGCAGCGCATGAGCGGCATAGCCACCTACACCAATTACATGGCAAGCTTAATAGCGGGCACTAATACTAAATTGCTGGATACCCGCAAAACCACTCCCAACTTCCGGATAATGGAAAAATGGGCCGTGGTGATAGGTGGAGGCCACAACCACCGCTTCGGACTGTACGACATGGTGATGCTGAAGGATAATCACGTAGATTACGCCGGCGGTGTACGCAAAGCCATAACCGCTACGCAGAAATACCTGCAGGAGAAAGGCAAAGACCTTAGAATTGAGGTGGAGACTCGAAACCTGCAGGAGGTGCAGGAGGCGCTGGGTACAGGAGGCATTCATCGGATTATGCTCGATAACATGAGTACGGATATGATGCGTGAGGCGGTGTCCATGATCGGAGGCAAGTATGAAGTAGAGGCCTCTGGTGGTATAACCGAGGAAACCATACGTGCTGTGGCTGAGTGTGGTGTTGACTTTATCTCGGTAGGCGCGCTTACGCACTCCAACAGAAGTATAGATTTGAGCCTGAAGGCTTTCTAATATTTAAACTGCCCTAGGTTTAAGGGTTTTTAAACCTGATTTTGCTCTGCAGGCTTGGCCGGAGGGGCTGGTGAAGAAGACAAAGAAAGATTTTACATTATAATATTTTATGCAGCAACCAAACCAAAGAGGTCGCCGGATGGCGCAGGGCGGCGCTAACCCGCTAGCTATCCGTACCAAGAAGTACCAGTTAGACAAAAACGATTATACCCGAATGGCGCTGGGCCAGGTATGGAGCAAAAGCTGGTGGCAGGCGCTTATTCCGCTGGTGCTGTTCCTGCTGCCTGCCGTGTTCAGCTTTTCGTGGTGGTGGGTGGCCGGTGCCATTATCATAACGCTGCTGTTTGTGCTGCTGCGCTCAGCACAGGTTATGAGTGTAACGCAGGTAGAACAGGGCAGCCCGCTGTTCGAGAAGCTAAACTATGAGGTAGACCAGCGCCAAATCCTGCTGAAGCGTAACGAGCGCGAAGGTATGGCCTTGACTTGGGATATGATTGAGCGTGCCCAGAAGAAAGACAGCGGTTACATGCTGTGGCTGCAGCCGCCAACCGCTGCACAGTTGCCAGGTGGCTGGAAAGGCTGGGTGGCGCGTACCTTTCAGGTGCCGGTGTTTATCTTTATGCCGTTTCGTATCTTCAACAGCCCTAACGACCTGAAGCTGATGGAGAGCTACCTGCGCCGCAAAAACCTGATTGCTCAGTAGCACCACAACCTGCCAAAGGCTTGTTTTCGTAAAATAATAATAACCAAGGCTTTGTTTGGTTGGTGTCAGCCACAGCCTCTACATAAAAAGTATAAAAACACATTAAAATGAATAAGAACGTAACAGCAGTAGTTGCCGCCGTGTGCGGTTTGTTTATGTTTTCCTGCGGTACTCCGTCAGACCTTAGACCAGGCGAAAAGGTGTCTACGGATACTGTTGAGCCAGGTACCCGTAAAACTTTTAACGTGTCGGATGCAGGCACTTTAGAGGCTACAGAAAATATCGTGCAGGATCATGTTGATCACAAAGAAGTATTGCCTAACCACGACCCGGGTGCCAACACTATTGAGGTAGGTGATAGCCTGCGCGAGGAAGCAGAAACAAACACTAGAGCTGGCGCTACAAAAGAATAAAGCTCTATCAGTTATAAGCCTGCCACTGCTGGTAAATAGCAGCGGCAGGCTTTTTTTTGCCCTGATGGCAAGGGCAGTAAACTATAGTGCATATTGATCGGCAAATTGCCCAAGTCCGGATAATTCGCCTATATTTGCAACATAATTGCTTTTAGCCCCCTCGCATGGCAGCACAAAAGGAAACAGCAACATGGTTTAGTACTTGGTTTGACTCCCCGTACTACCATATACTTTACCAGCACCGCGATATGCAGGAGGCGCAGCACTTCATGGATACGCTGCTTACGCACCTGCACCCCAAGCCACACGATACGATTCTGGATCTGGCTTGCGGCAAAGGCCGCCACTCCCGCTACCTCAGCCAGAAAGGTTATGATGTAACCGGCATTGATCTGTCGGAGAGAAGTATAAACTACGCCAAGCAGTTTGAGTATGAGCGGCTGCATTTTTTTCGCCACGATATGCGTGAGGTGTTCAGGCCGGCGCACTTTGATTTTATAGTAAACCTGTTTACCAGCTTTGGCTACTTTGAAACGGAAACCGAAAATGTTGTAGCGCTATGTGCCACAGCTGAGAGCCTGAAGCACGGGGGCAAGCTGGTGATCGACTTTATGAATACCGATAAAGTGATAAACAACCTGGTGGCCGAGGAAGAGAAGGAGGTGCAGGGGATAAACTTTAAAATAACCCGTAGCGTAGAGAATGGCTTTATTGTGAAAAACATTAGGTTCCGGGATAAAGGCACAGACTATAGTTTTGAAGAACGCGTGCGGGCGCTTCGGGAGGAGGATTTTCTGGAGTACTTCGGCATGACGCAGCTGCGCCTGGTAGAGACCTTCGGCGATTATAAGCTGAACCCGTATAACCAAGCCGCCAGCGACAGGATGATATTTGTGCTAAAAAAATAAAGCCCCTGCATGATCATAGCTATACTTGCGCTTTTCTTTACAGTAGTGCTCTCAGGCTTTTTGGTGAAGGTTTTTCCGCCTAACAAAACCAAATGGCTTAAGATGGCTCTGGCTTTCAGTGGCTCCTACCTGTTTACCATCACCATTATACACCTGTTGCCCGATGTGCTGTTAAATAGCAGTAACAGCCCTTATCGTGTGGGTTATTGGGTACTGGCCGGTTTTTTTCTGCAGCTGGTGCTGGAGCTTTTCTCACACGGGGTGGAGCACGGCCATATTCACCACCATCATGATGGGCGTACTGATTCTATGCCGTTTCTGCTGCTCGGGTCCTTGTTTGTGCACTCTTTTCTGGAAGGAAGTATACTTGTAGAGCAAGGGCATAACCATGGCAGCGGGCATACACACGGCTCGGATAACTTTTACCTGGTGCTGCTCGGCATTGCGCTGCATCATATTCCGGCAGCCTTTGCGCTTATGTCGGTGCTGTTGTCGAGGTTAGAGAATTTTAGGAAGGCATTTCTATGGTTGTTGATATTTGCCGTAGGATCTCCGTTGGGTATTGTAGTAAGTAACACGATACTATCAGAGGAGGCAGCGGGCGGATTGGTTTTTACAGCACTTACCGGTTTGGTGGCAGGCAATTTTCTGCATATCTCCACTACTATCCTCTTCGAAACAAGTCCCGATCACCACTTTAACCGCAATAAACTGGTGGCTACGCTACTAGGGCTTGTGCTGGCATTGTTGAGCGACTTTATCTAGCCTCCAATGGCTATTATAGTATAGAAGCCAGCCTTGGCCTAAAGTATCGTGATCAAAAAGAAACTATAGAACTGTAGATAGCAGCGTAGCGACAAGGGCTTTTAACGTGATGATTACAACGCCTGCTCCTGAGGCTGTGTCCGATTCGTCCTCTCCAGAGGTAAAAGCATCCCGGAAGTAAGCCAACGGGCTTTCAAGTACCTCCGCATCCAGTGCAGATTTTTCGCGGGGCTTAACGGAGGTAGCTTTAGGTTTTGGATTGTTTGCAGCAGCCTTTTGTTCTGTAGTTGGCTGCACGTGCTGCTGTTGTATGGTGGTGGCAGAAGAGCCGTTGTTGCTGTTTTCTGCATGAGCTTGGGTGGCAGGCATAACCAGCATGCATAGCAGCAGAACAGCTACCATAGGCAAGTAATCTCGCACTTTTACCCAAGTTTCGGTCATGCACAAATTTATATACAAAACAAGTAAAAGGCAACTATAACGGGCGGAGTTTTAGAGAAACTCTTGTAATATAGGGTGAACGTATGTGATTGGCCTAGTGTAGCTTAAAAATAATTAGGCAGCCCCGCTGTTTACTTTATACGCGGCGTCTTTATTACCTTCACCCGGACGGGTACTACGCCATCATCCATCATGTCCACACGCTTTGCTGCGGCTTCAGACAAATCTACAATACGGCCTCGCACAAATGGGCCACGGTCAGTTATTTTTACCTTTACAGTTTTATTGTTTTGCAGGTTCGTTACGACCACCTGGGTTCCGAAAGGCAGTTTTTTGTGTGCTGCGGTTAGTTTGCTGCGTCGGTAGCGCTCACCGTTAGCCATTTTCCGGCCCTGAAACTTGCGGCCGTAGTACGAGGCTTTTCCTTCTTCTGTATAGCCTTTCTCGCCGAAGCCTGGGGCAGTGGTGGCGCAGGAGCTGAGGCATAATGCCACAGAGGCGGCTATAAGTATACTTTTTATTGTTCGAGAAATGCTGTTTGGCAATGCGGGTAGAAAAGTAATCATAAGCTAAATTTTACTGTAGGGTTAACGGCAGCTCTCTGGATGAATTGCCTGATCTGTTCGCTTAAATTCTGCACAGACAACGTTTCGAATGGATGACGGGTGTCAGGAAGCACCTGCAGGTAGGCGTTTGGCAGCAGTCGGTACGCCCAGAGCGTCTCATCTATGCTTACCATACTATCGTGGTCGCCTACGGCTAACTGCACAGGTAGCGTCAGCTTGGGTAAGGTTTCTGTTGTGAGGATGGGGCTTTTGCCGAGCTTCTGCATCATGCCTGCTGTAGAGCGCATTACCTGCCGCCAGTCTTGGGAGGAATGCCGGAGTGCCAGCCTTGCAGCAAAAGCAGGCACTTTCTCCTCTACCCTCTCCGGGTTCAGCAGCTTGGTTTCTTTCTCTGCCGTCTCCTCTGACCACGCAAACTTGGTAGCTAAAGTATAAATACTGCGTATGCGCTGCGGGTGCTGCAAACCAAGGCTCAGGGCTGCATACCCGCCCATGCTATATCCGAAGATGTGCGTGCTTTCTATACTTTCCTGATCCAAAAACCGGAGTATGTCCTTTACAAAAAGCTGCATAGCAAACGGCTCCTGCGGCAGCGCTTTATCGCCATGGCCAGAAAAGTCCATCGTAAAAACGCTGTACGTGTCCTGCAGTGCCTCTTTAAGCGGTTTCAGCATAGCAGCAGACCCAAGCGCGCCGTGTAGCAGCAGTACGTTTTCCATAGAAGTTTGCGGTTCGGTGATGGAGGTGTTTTAGCCAAAGCTACAAAAATCAGCTTTGCCATTCAGCCCAAAAGTATAAATTGCTGCTTTCGGGCTCACACAATTTAAACTTATGAAGATAGAAGACCTACAGGAAATTTGCCGGCAGCTACCAGGCGTAACTGAAAGTATAAAGTGGGAGCACGACCTGTGCTTTTGCGTAGCCGAGAAAATGTTTCTGGTTGTGGGGCTTGATAAAACACCTGTTTCGGCATCATTTAAAGTTAACCCAGAAGAATTTGAGGAGATGAGCAGCAGACCCGGTTTTTGCCCGGCACCTTACATGGCAAGGCATAAGTGGGTTGCCTTAGGTGATCTAAATTATCTGCAGCCGCAGGAGTGGGAAAAGTATGTGCGGGAGTCGTATTATTTAGTGGCTGGTAAGCTGCCGAAGAAAGTGCAGAAAGAGTTGGGGATAGAAGTATAAAAAAGGCCGGAACTGTTAGCCCCGGCCTCTGTTGCTATTGCTGTAGCTGGTAATTATATACTTCCATAGCCTGCGTGAGCTTGTCCTTCTGGAAAAGGTTTATAATCAGCTGCGCGCCCAGTACGCCCGCTCCGGCATACATCAGCGGGTTGATTCTCAGGTTTGTGCTGCCGTTTACCTCCTGCGAGTTGCTGATAGACTTAACTGCGCCTACAGCCAATAAGCCGGCTCCCACAATAGACACTCCGGTATTGATTAACTTGTCTCTCTTATAACGCTGCAGCAGCGCCATACTAGAGGCATTGTCTGCAAGGGCTGTCTCCAGGTTATCAAAATCCATAACATAGAGCGGTCCGTTGTCTTTTGAGAAAAAGTAGATGCGCTTACGGTTGGTGCGCGGCATGCCATACCCGTAGCCGTAAGGCGAGTAGCCATAACCGCCGTCATAATAGGTGCGGGTAGTATAAAATCTGTCTATGCGCGGCCCATCGGTCAGGCGCTTGGCAAAAGAGTCATACCTGCTTCCGGCATCAACACGAGCAAAAAAGCCATCATCGTTTTGGTAAACATTCACCATGCTCGGGTTAAACTTTAGGGAGTCGTCGAGAAGGAAGTGGTTTGATTTGAAAAGCGGTGATTTATACTGCAGCTTGTTGCCGTAGAAGGTTCGGCCGTCCTGCAGTTGTAAAAAGTAGCGGCCCTGTCCGTTGTCTGTCTGGCCAAAGGCGGTATAGCCCAGCAGGAGGCAGAGCACTGTGGTTAGTAGGTTTCTTGTCTTTAGCATACCAGAATGTATAGAATCTTGCATTAATTTAAAATATCAGAAACAGCATGACCACCATTCCTAACAAAGCCAGGTATACCCAGCGCATCAGGTGGGGGCGGTGCTTGCCAGGCACGGAACTGCTTATCACCAAAACGGCGGCCAGCAGACAGAGCAAGTACAGAAGTATAAACGTAACTGCTTTTACCCAGTTAGGCACAATTGTATTTTCAGCCTGAAACTGGTTGCTCATGCCCATACCCGATAGCAGCCATTGCAGCCCAAGGTATACTGCTAGCTCAAAAACAACAAAGTATAATAGCCAGTTCAGCCAGGTGTTTTTGCTGCTGCTCATAGGTGTGTATGTTTATCAATTGGTTGCTTATGGTAAAGGATTCCCTCTCAAAAATGAGATTAAGCAGCGGCATGAACTTATAACGTATATGTTCTCCTCAATGGTGTGCACGGCTGCTGTGCCTCGCCCCTAATTAGCTCAATATTTGCTGCTACCAAAAGCACTACTAAACCTACGCATTTTTCTGATTCATCAAAAGGGCGACATTCTTAGAGGCTGTTTTGATTTGATTGAATAAAAAAGCAGGTGCCGGTTGTTCAGGTAAGAAAAGTTTGCAGACTTATGACT